>JBGSVZ010000069.1:0-28610 GCA_041752695.1 Terrimicrobiaceae bacterium | reverse complement strand
CGATGTTTTGCTTCGTTACGGGCTACGCCCTCCACTACGCAAAACATCGCAACCAACCCAAACCAACAACCAAATCTCTCATAGCAACTGGATCAAAATCCGGGGGCACTTCATGCCCTCCACGATGATTATCAACAAGAACCTGCTTTGCGCCAGTAGCTTGTATATAACTAAGGGTTCCTTCAAAGTCCGCATGATTAGTTAACGCAACTGCCCACGAGCATTTCGAATATTCCGTAATAGGGTTATCTGGGCGCGCAAGAAAGGCACTTAATATAATCGAAGATCCCACATAATCTACAGGCATCTGATCTCCCTTCGAATAGACTTGAATGTGCGACTCTTTCGATGCCGACAATCCCTCAGGAGAATAGATGTCGATCAATGGGCGAATAGAATACCCCAGATCTGCATATACTCTAGCTTCTTTACATCTGGTTGGTGATCCCAAAACAGGAATCTCTGTCTCTATGGAAATAAGTTGAAGAGCTCTTGATATGGTTCCTCGATGGGCCTTAATATGAATTGGCCCCTTTTTGTGGAGTTCAAATATAAGATTAATCAAGGCCTGCTCTGCAAACGCTTGTGAATATTCCCTTACTTTCCTTGGGGTTCCATACGTGCTGTCTACCACTAGCACATCAACCTGCATTGGATTCTCCATGGGCCAGGCAAAATCACCGGAATAGCCCACCTTGACTCCATTTTCAAGCTCGTGTTCAACTTGAACTGCGCCCAGCATGTGTCCGCTCTCTCTTAGGGTGACAGAGCCTGTTGAGAGCGCGTATTTCTCGTCCATGGGCACGGCTTTTATGTTTTCTCTATATGCAATATCTGCGTTGAATTCAAATTCCAGCAGTGTCTTTGTAGCCTGACTCATCAAGAGGGTTTGGTAACCCTTACTGTTGGTAAATCCTGTCATGTGATCGTCATGAATATGAGTTTGTACCCTATACTCGGCACTGTGGACGAAACCATCACATGTCAACTCCCTTGACAAAACTACGGCACCCGACGGCGAAATATCCACATAATCAATGCTTCTATTCATATGGAATTGCTGCAAGTTTTTCTGTAATTATTTCCTCAAAATCTCCTCCAAGTCGCTGGAAGGCCTTTGAGAAGCCTTGATCACCGGCTATTGTAAAACGATTAGGTGAAAGACCTCCGGTTACCTCAATCGTTTTACCAAATAGAACTCTCAAAGCTTTTGCGAATAATAAATTACGTTGAGTCTGACTCAGTCCTTTGAGCCTTTGTATAATAGCCTCTTGAGTTATCGATCCAATAACTACGTGCCGAACTTCAATCTGGGGGCGCATCCCAATTACCTCATCTGTGCATTCCGAGACGGCGCGCCCGGACCTGATGTGCAGCTGAGCAATTTGCCTCACTTCATTGCTCTTTAATCCAAACCTCAATATCTTCTTAACTATCTCTTCATGAGTAGACTGGGGTATCCTGGCAATTTCATGTGCGGCAGTAAATCCAAGTGACGCCTTGGATGCTCCCCAGTCAACCAGATATTTAACACTGTCATGTAATTGATTTAATCGGAGAAACCGCGAAATCATGGCAGTGCCATCAAGATGAACTGCTTCCGCACACGCGTCGAGACTTGCTCCATTGTCGATCATTGTCTTGAAGTGCTCAGCAACCTCAACTGGTGTAAATGGCCGAACTCCTCGGTGACTACCTATAGACAATATCAACCGAGAGAACGACTCAGGCTCTAACCCAAAAAGTTTCACGTTAAATGCTTTGGTCGTATCCCTTGAGTGAAAGGCCCTCCTCGATGAGTGCGCGCGCGGCGTCATCCTTAGTCGTTCCTTCGTCATTGGCGAAAGCAGAAAGAAGCTTGTTCTCTCTAGCACCAATCGTTACAATAATTTGAATGACTTTGTCACCGGTCTTTGCAGCTTCAATAACGTCGTCTATCGATTCATGACCTTTTTCCCTAATTTCCTTTTTTACTCGTTCTTGTTGCGCTCCAGACATGCCGCCAAGCTCTTTAGCTAATTTTGTTGCTACTTCCGGCAAGTAAGTTCCAGTCGTCATTGCTGCATCTTGAGCCCGAAGTGCCTCTTTCATACCAACTTCTCCGGAATCGACGAGTTCTTTCAACTCGGGCTTGAGACGGTCATATTTGACATACAGAGAAACCGTGCTCGCGGGCAGTCCTGTTTCGTCAGCAACGTCTTTGATTGTTGTATATTGTTTGTATAGCGCTGTGCAAACAGTGATCAAATCTTTGCGATTCATGTCGCGGCGCATAAGATTCTCGGTAAGAGAAATTACTTTCGCGGTCGTTTCATCCACTCGATCGGGAATAACGGCAGCGAGTATCGATTCTCTTCCAAGTCTTTGATGAGCAAGAAAGCGACGTTGCCCGGTAAGAATTTCATACTTTCCGGGTGTCTCCGCCGGACAAACGACAATCGGCTCAAGCAGCCCTAGTTTTTTTATGCTGTTTGCTAATTCATCAATGTCTTTTCCTACATCGGATAGGCGAACATTGTTTTTCCCGATGACAAGTGATGCCAGTGGGATTTCTTTGACCTCTCGTATTTGTGCTGTGTTCATAGTAGTATGGTATGGTTTAGGAATTTTTATGCGACTGATAAAATGGTAAGCTGATTGTGAGACTTGCTTAATTAGAAGATAGGTATTTGGCGACTATGATTTTGACACATTTTAGATAAGGTCGCTCACGTCAGCTGCAGATTCTCGCTTCGACGTGATATCAAGCAGAATCCCTACTAGGTCGGGAAGAGCCAAGGAAGGAGATGAGACTTTTAATTGCATTTCTTCGAGGCCAAAATTTGCATACTCCTCGAACGCCGTTACCAATTTGTTTTCTTGATCCTCTTCCTTTCTAAGATGGTCGCTTGAGTCACTTTCGTTAAAACCGATCAAGTAGAGAAATCCCCTCCAACCCGGCGTGCTGAAATAGGTTTCAGGCATTGCTTTATTGCTTTCAGCCTTTTGAATTGGCTTTCTGCCGCCTAGGTAAACACCGAAAGCTGCAGCAAAAAGCAGGACTCGCCAGATGTCGCGAAAAATCGCGTTATCGCCCGTCGTCAATGACTTGATAAAGTCTTCGTGCTTAACGTCGCGTTGGATTCTTCTCATGACTCAAACTCCCTGATTTGGGTGAATTCCTCGTTGCTTTGGAAATACTGTTGAACGGTTTGCCCATCGACGACCAGTTGGGGCTGTGCCCGGTCCGGCATCGAGGGGCCGTGATAGGCAAGATAGTATCGCCTGCCGATCCTTCCAGTTTCGCGGAGGGCGTCGGCCACATCCCCATCGAACTGTTTAGGGCTAACAAGGAGAACCACTTGCGGCGCAAGATCGGGCACCCACTTTGCGACGCCCCAGCGGAAGATGCTGAGTTGTCCGAAGGGAGAGTCGGTCACCAGTGGATATTCGCTGCCGGAGAGACCTTTGAGAATCGTCGGAATCTCGGATCGGCGGCGGGCCAATGAAAGCAGGCTGGCGATGAAGACGAGTGAGGTCACCTGCCGCTGGCCGGTGCTGAGTGCTACGTCGATCTCCGCTACCACCTCGCCCTCCTCAAGGCCGGGAACACGCTTCCGGATGCGAAGGGCGTAGGACGGACTCAGTTCGGCCCAATATTCGCGGTCGATGATCTTGCGGAAATGGGTATCGATCTCATCGTTGAGGATCGGCCGCAATTCCTCGGTTTCCGCTTCCAGGATGGCCTGCATCACGCGGGTGCATTCCTCCACCGCATCCACCCGGCGCTGAGCCCGGGCGGCGTTCTCCTCTTGGTCGGAGATCGCCTTGATCTGGGTGGTCAGGCGCTCGATGGTTTCTTTCTCGGATTCCAAATCCCTGTCGAGTCCGCCAAGCTTTGCGTGTTGGGCCTCCTTTTCGAGCAGGTGCCGCTTGCGAGCGGCTTCCAGGCTCTGGACCTCTTCATCCGCTTTTCCGCCCAGAATCTGATGGATCTCGGCCTCCTCCTCTTCGCGGTTGCGGATTTCATTCTGGAGTTCCAGACGCTCGGTGTTGAGTTGCCGGAGCTGGTCACGGGTCTGCTGGGAAACGCCCTGCAACAATCCGATGGCATGATCAATCGCGCTCACCGCATTGTTGAAGTCCTGGTTGGGCGCAGCAGACAACCGCTTTTTGACCGCCTCATACTCCTCGCTTCCGGGCGGCAAATGTCGGTCGCAAATGCACAGCCCGGAATCCAGCAACTCTTGGAGATAACTATCGATCACCGGAGCCGGAATCATGTTGCGATCCCGCAGGTCACGCATGATTTCGGTTCCGCGTCTCACCAGATCCCCGGTGAACAAGGTGTAGCCATCCTCGGCCACAAGCTTCGAAAGCCGCCGAACCACATCGTCGCGCTTGGCTCCGAATTCCTTCAGCTCATCCAACAGCCGGACCCGCTTTGCCTGCAATTCATGAGCCTCACGGTTGGCGTCGAGCTTGGCATCGATGCCAGCAATTTCCTTCTTGATTGCTTCAATATTTGCGTCGGCCTGTTTCCGAGCTTCCTCAATATCCCTAACCTTTCCCTCGCTGCTTTCCAAGGCGGCGAGCAGATCCCGCTTTTCGTCGCTAGTGTTCTCCTTCAACTCCCTGAGAAACTTGCCTCGCACATTGTTGTGCTGGAGATCCTCGATCGTGGTGCGCAGCAATTTTAGACCAAGCATCTGGTGGATCGCGGCGGTGACTTCCGAGCTGTTCTTCTCCATTGCCAAATGGTCGATCCTCTCACCGTTGAAGAATAAGAATTTCGAAATACCATCCGGCACAATCGCCTGGATGCGGCGTTGCGGATTGTCCAAGGGAATGGTCTGACCATCCCGCATCACCTGAAGACTCAGGCGCGCCCGCTTCGGATCGTTCAGTTGCTCGGCCAGAGTCAGCTCGCGGGTGAGAATGTAGCGGTCGCTGTCGTGATTGAAGGTTAGCTCCACGCTGGCCGACAACCGGGTCCGGTCCTTGGCATGATGTGCCAGACCCTCGTGAATCAGGCTGTCTGGCTTTTCAAAGTCCTCCGTGAAACCATCCGCGCCGTACAATGCCCAGAGGAGGGCATTCAGCAAGGTGGTCTTGCCGAAACCGTTCTCGGCGTGTATCAGAGTGACATTCCGATCTCGAATTTCGGAAAAGATGATCTCCTGCCGACCTTTGAACTGGCGGAAATTGTCGAGGGCGATGCGTTCCAGAATCATTTGATAAGGCGGCGGACGTGTTCGTAAAGACGGGTGTGAATGTCGGCACGGCGCTTCATGTTGAGCACCTCGCGTTCCTCGCGCAGGATGTCGCGGATGAGCGCCTGGTGCTCGGGACTCGCCTTGCTAAAGATCTGCTTGGCGCGGGTTTGGGGCGTTGCTGGCTCGCTGCTCATTTTAAGTGAATACTCTATCAGTTTTTTCAGTAAGGGCGGTCATGTTCCATTCCGTATGCTATTGAGCAATCAGGTTGTAGCTTAAACGAAGCTCGCGGAGTAAACTCATCGCCTCCGGCCCGTTTTCCCCGGTCTGGCAGAACTCCGTAATGCGCTTGAGTTCGCGCTGAAAGAAGCTCCGTTCCAAGTTAAAGGCCTCGTCATCGAGAGTGCCGCCGAAGTCGGGAGGTTGGATGATGAAGTCATGGATGATGGCGCGTTTCTTGCCGGGTGAATGCCGCAGCAGACGACCACGACGCTGCACAAATTGCCGCGGATTGGTCGAGCTGGCGAGCAGAAAGCCCATGCGGAGGTCGGGCACGTCGATGCCTTCGTCGAGACAGCGGATGGCGACCACGCCATCCAAGAAACCACTGGCGAGATCCCGGAGGATTTCCTCCCGCTCCTCGGTGCTTTCCCGGAAGGTGAAGTTCCGGACCTTGAGGCCGTGCTTTTCTCCCAGCAGCCGGGAGACCGCCTGAATCTGCCGGACTTCCTCGTCGGCAATGGTGTCGGTGGTCCGGCCGTCGCCGCAGTAGAAGAGAGCTTTCTTTGGGCGTTCCGGGAGGGAAGAAATCACCTGATCAAGAACATCGAGTTTGTTCTGGGCACTGGCCACCAGGCGAGAGCGCCGGATCAACAGACGCATGGCGGCCTGGCCGATCTCGCTATCCTTTTCCCTTCCCCCCATCATGCGCCCGAGCTTGGCGGTGATTTCCGCGTATTCCTCGGTCTCGTCTTCGGTGAGTGAGACAATGTGCGGGTGATAGCGATAGGAACAAAGCCGACCGTCGGCGATGGCGCGAGCCAAAGGGAACTCGTAAACCACGCCGCCAAAATAGTCGACGATGGCCGCTGTGCCGACCGGATCGTGATGGCGTTCCGGGGTAGCGGAGAGTCCAAGACGAAGCTGGATCTCCTCCGGCAGGGATTTCTGAATGCTCTCGGCTCCGAGGTTATGACATTCGTCAGCGATCAGCAAATGGTGGAATGAACCGACCCGCGTCCGAATCCGGGACTGGAAGACATCGCTCTGGAAAGTGGCGTTTGTGGTCACGATGGCATGAACCTTGGAAAGTCCTGTGGTGAGCAGTTGGTAGCCTTCCTCAAGCTGCGTCTCCCAGCGCTGGCGACCTTCGTAGCAGGCGACGGGGCGCAAACCGAAAGGAGCCATTTCCCGAAGCCATTGTTTGCAGAGGTTGATGTAGGGACAGACAACGACCAGAACGAGTGGGCTGTTTTTCGCCGCGACCTTGCTGGCCAGGTAGAGGGCGGTGAGGGTTTTTCCCGATCCGGTGGCCATGGCAAGGATGCCCTTGCCGCCAGCGCGGCTCCATTCCCGGATGGCATCGCCCTGATACGGTCTGAGATCAAAGCCAGCGGGAGGCTCAAATTTTCTTTTAGGCCCTCCTTCACGCACGCCGCTCTGTAGGAACCCCGGGGGTGGACGATTGGGGTCGCGGAAGTATTCCAGCAGCTCGCTGCCTGCCTCCGTGAAGTGAATCACATGAAGACCGGGGGTGTTGTTTTCCCAGAGCGCATCGAAATCGGCGATTTTCTGGATGACCCGTCCATCCGGGTCATTCCACGAGCGAAAGACATCGACACTTTCGAAGTTCTCCACCAAACCACCGGCCGTCTCATTCGACGAGCCGGAGAAGGCTACGTGATCGTTATCCTCATCGGTAAAAATCCCGGTCTTCTCGTGAAAGAGGCCCCGGCCAAAACGCCCATCTTCATCAAGTCTCAAAGCAAGCCGGATCTCAAGACAACCTGAGGCCGCAAGCCAAGCGAGAGCATTGAGCCGATCCTTGAGAATTGCGTCTTCGATCTCGCCCATGTTCCTGGCAACGATGCTCCTGAGAACATCGTGTGGCCGTTCCGAGGCGGCCTGTAAAGCCTCGACATCCCCCGGTTCCAGATGAGGTGAGGCAACGAGCCTCATCATTCCCTTGCGCGACGCCAGACTCGCCACACCCCGCGCAGCCAGGCTCAACCCGAAGCTGGTGAAATACCCGGCAGCCCTCCGGTAGAGGACAGATTGCTCCAGACAAGGCACGAAAAGATCTTTCACCATGTCTCCTCGACCGGTTCGGTAGCAGATTGCCAAGGCCGGGCTGTTGTCACGCAATCCCATGAGCTTACTCAGATCTGCATGGACCCGCTATTGGTTTCGCTAAATTCAAGAGTGATCATGACTTTTGCACGATCGGCAACGAACCATTTCTGAAAATAGATCGTTCCAATAATTGGAGGATTTCCAGGCTCCGGTTTTTCCGTGAAAACAACGGTATTTTTCGTGTCCCGTTCCTTTTCAAATAATACGGTTTTTTTCATTTATTGCGAAACTCATCGGATCGTTTTTAGTCAGGTTGCGGGGCAACCCTCGGGTTCCACAGGTCTTGGCACGCGAGTATATTCTGTTCGGAACGCACTCATCGCCGAATATTTTTCTCAGACATGCTGTAGTCCACCACCATTGCAGCAAACTCACTGCCTGAAATGGCATGGATCTGTTTACCGGTTGCTTTGGAAAGCTCCTCGGCGCGGGTCTCGAAGTCTTCCGAGAATTCCGCAGAAGTAATAAACCATCCCGTATCGATCCCATCAGCCTTAAGCCCGTCCACAAAATGATCAAGCCAATGCGCTTCAGTCTTGCCTTTGTGCCACTTAGCTTGGGCGCCGATGACAATTTCCGTAGGGCCGATCAGAAACTCAGCCCTTACGTCAACTCCAGCGTCATTCTGACGAGGTATTACTTCACAGCCTTTCGCGCCCATCCCTTGAAAAACCTCTGCAACAAGGAGCTCAAACTTTCTCTCGTCCATGTACCCAGATTGTATCTCAGCGAGAGTTGCAGCTACGAGCTTTTGACGCAATTCGTCGAAGAAAAGTGTTTTCTCCTGCGCGTCTCCCCCAGATGCAACCAGGCTTAGCACTCGCGCGATTTCCGAAACAAGCTCACCTGCATACGCGGTAGTTTGCCGGATCTTCATTCGTGAACGAAGGCCCGATTTAGCAAAATTCCGAGGGATCGGTTGCTTGTTGTTTAGCCATCTGACGGACCTGCGATAAATGGAATCTGCATCGTAGGCCTCGGCGGATCCATCGACATAGGCATCGCCGGTGATCTCGGCAATGTAAAAGACGCCTCCCCAATGTGGCACGACCACGTAGTCGCCAATCGCCATATCTTGCAAAAATTTCCACATGGATGCAGTGGCTCCGCCGGCACGATGGTAAGTTTCATCGTCCGTATAGCAATAGTCCTTAAGGATTTCCCGCATCTCATACCAATCAGAAATTTTTTCAAGGCCCTCAGCACCTGACCACCCTGTGACTATAATGTCGTTAGGCAGGCAGATATTCTGAAGTTGGTCGACACCGCTGGGCGAGGTCCGATGAACCCATGCCTGCTGGATTATTGATGTTTCACTCATAATAGTGGCACTCCTAAACGGGCTATAATTCGATTTTTTTGGCTGGGATGCCGGATGCGAGGAGAAAGGTTGATCATCATGGTTGCCGGAGCATGCGGGTTTCGCGTTTCGGCTCGGCGGCCAATTCGGCCTTGACGATGTCCGAGAGTTGCTTTGCGGTGGGGAGTTTTCCCTTCAGTTCGCCCGGGAGCTTCGACTGCAGTTGATAGGTGGCGACGCCAATGGGGTTGGACTTGCTGCGGAGAGCGTATTCGACCTCGATGTCGTCTTTTTCCGCACACAGGATGATACCGATGGAGGGCAGGTCCTCCGGGCCGCGCTCCTTGTCGTTGAGAATATTGAGATAGAAATCCATCTTGCCGGCAAACTCCGGTTCGAAGGCACCGACCTTCAGATCGAAAGCGACGAGAGCCTTGAGGAAGCGATGGTAGAAAAGGAGGTCGATGAAGTATTCCTTCTTTCCGGCCGCGATACGGTATTGGCGGCCGACAAAGCAGAAGCCGTAGCCAAGCTCCAAAAGAAAGGCCTGCAGGCGGCTGATAAGGCGGTCCTCCAGTTCCTTTTCCCGCACTGCGCCGCGGATGCCCAGAAATTCCAGACTGTAGGAACTTTTGAGGATTTCATCGGCTTGCTCCGCGAGGTGCTCCGGCATGGCGAGGCCGAAGTTGTGAGACTTTTTGTTGGTGACGGACCGTTCGTAGGCTCGGGCCTTGATCTGGTTTAGTAGGACGTTACGGGACCAGCCGAAGCGGGCTGTGGCATTGAGATAGTAGAGCCGGGTGGCGGGCTCGGAGATTTTCGCGAGGATGTTTGCGTGATGCCCCCACGGCACGGCCGAAACGAGTTCTCTCACAACCTGTGAGAGATCTGCGGGGGCTGCTCGACCAGCCTTTTTCAATTCTCGCACAACCTGTGAGAGAAATTGCTCGTGAATATGAATGAGATAGAACTGCCGCATTCGCCAAACGTTTTGAGGCGAGAAGCCTTTCACATCGGGAAATGCTCGCCGCAAATCCGCAGCCACCATCTCAAGAACAGATTCTCCCCAGCCGAATGCCTCCTGCTTCTCGACAATCCCCTTTCCGATCTCCCAATAGAGCAGAATGAGTTCGGAGTTGACCGCACGAGCCGCGGAAATTCGAGCAGCTACGACGCGGGATTTTAGACCCTCAATGAACTGGTGGTATTCTGGAGTCGCAAGGACGGCCGGGTCTTGACTCGCCGACTTTTTATGAGAAACGGCGCTCATGTGAGCGCCCCCCCGAGCGCGGCCTTCAGGCGGGCCGACACGCGTTTTTTGAGCTCAGACGGTCCCGAGACACGGACGTGCTCGCCCCAACTCAATACCCAGGGTTCGATCTCGTGGAGAGAGGAAAGCTGGAGAGTAAGTTCCAAGCCCCCGTCGGAAATCTCCTGAATTTGCTGGCTGGGGTGCCAGATGCGTTCGCGGACGAGTTGCCCGGCAAAGGAGTCGAACTTCAGGCGGACGGTATGGCTGCCCTTCGCCGTGAAGACGCCGAAGCTGTCCTTGAGGTGATTCTCGATGGAAAAATTTGCGGGGCGCTCGAAGGCGGTGGTGCCAAGCTTCGCATTCTTCATCCGGGCCAGGACAAAAGTGCGGAGGGCTTTGCGTTTGAGGCAGAGCCCGATGACATACCATTGATCCAAGATGCAGGCGAGGTGGTAGGGCTGGAGAATACGCTTCTCGTATTTCGACGAGTCCAATTTCTTGTAGTCAAAATGAAGCTCCATGCTTTTGCGAACCGCTTCACTTGTGATCTGAAACGTCGTGAGATCTACCGGGGAAATCTCGAAACTCTTGAAGGAAACCAGAGTATCGAGGTCGCTCCAAGCCATGGTGAGTCGGCCGGAAAGGTTGGAAGTGAGTTTTTCAAAGGCGCTACGCAGCGGAGCCTCGAACGGCGTGCCCTTGTATTGAGCGAGGGCTTTCTGGCCGATGAAGACCGAGACCAATTCCGCCTCAGTCAACTCGACCATGGGGAAGCTTGAAATGGGCTGAGTGAACCGGTATCCGCCTCCCTCCTGATCGTAGGCAATCGGCAGGCGCAGGCGCTCCCGCATGAAATCAATGTCGCGCTGGATGGTCTTAATCGTGACCTCGATGTCGGCGGCCAAACGATGACGATTCGGGAATTCCCCGGATTTGATTGCTTGGAATATTTGCTGCATGCGATCAAGGGGCGGACGAGTGTGAAGCTCTCGCCGAGTGAGAGGCACAGTGCGCTTGGGGGACCGGAGACGCGGCATGTCCTGCGGTTGTAGCCGACCGGTTGCAAATGGGAAGCGCGGGGTTGCGCTTTTCAGGGACAGGCACAGTAATCGCAACTCGACCGCGCAGGCAATCCGTTGATGATGAACGACTTTTTGCGAGGCGGGCGCCGTTGAATATTTTTGCCCCTTTGAATCGATTTCGAGTCTTCTCACGATCTCACCGTGAAGGGCGGCAGAGACATCCGCAGACCCTCGGTCCGCAAAACCCGCGTTATTGCAGGCGTCCTGGACCGACGGTATTCAAAGGACAAAGCACGAATCTGGCACTTTGGGCTGGGCACCGAGCACCCAAGGTTCAAGAATTCCAGCCATCAATGAAAATCCCGAGCGCATGAAAACGACGCGCAAGGTGATGCTGGTGTTCCTGGTTCTCATCCTGGGGATTCTCTCACCTTGGATTCTCGGGGCTGTATTTTTCGGCGGGGCGATGACGCTGGGGAATATCGACGAGTGGCGCTATCCGCAAACCTCAGCCTGGATTCCATCCCGGTGGAGGACGGACCTGAAATACCGCTATTCGGTGGTGGAGGAAGTCATCTCAAACCGCGTCAAACCCGGGATGAGTGCCGACGAGGTGAACAACCTCCTTGGCACGCCAGATCGTTCGGATGGGATGGTCTGGGCCTACGAAACCAAGAAACCCGGATGGCGGTTCATCGACTGGAACGGAGGCGGCGTCCGAGTGACTTTTGAGGGGGGCAAGGTGAGCACGGTCGAGGATAGTCGCTGGGTGGACTGACGGAAATATGGCCATGAGGAGAGAAGGGCAGGCTTTGGTCTTCAATGGACCGGTCCGCTTCATCAGGGAGACTGCAGATTCAGCGAGCAAAAGGCTTGCCTCCGCGCAGACTTAGTGTCATTTTTACACCATATGACGACTGCAGGAAAAAAATACTCGGTTCTCCTCACGGACCTGTATCAGCTCACCATGGCCTACGGGTATTGGAAAAATGGAGGCCACGAGCGTCAAGCGGTCTTCCATCTCTTTTTCCGCAAGAATCCCTTTCAGAGCGGTTACAGCGTTGCCTGTGGACTGGCGGATGCGATCGACTACTTGCGGGAGTTCCGCTTCGAGGAAGAGGAACTGACTTACCTGCGGACATTGACAGGCAATGACGGGATGGCCCTCTTCGAGGAAGGTTTTCTCGATTATCTCCGGGACCTTCGCTTCACCTGCGACATCGATGCGATTCCGGAGGGAACTCTTGTTTTCCCCCACGAACCCCTCGTGCGGGTGCGCGGGCCGATCCTGCAAGGTCAGTTGTTGGAAACCGCCCTGCTGAACATCGTCAATTTCCAAACCCTCATTGCGACGAAAGCCGCCCGGGTCTGTCAGGCGACCGAGGGCGAGCCGGTTTTGGAATTTGGCCTGCGCCGGGCTCAGGGCATCGACGGTGCGATGGCGGCAAGCCGCGCCGCGCACATCGGAGGTTGCACCGCCACTTCGAATGTCCGAGCCGGGATGCAGTACGGAATTCCGGTGAGGGGAACCCACGCGCACAGCTGGGTGATGTCGTTCGACGCGGAGGAAGAGGCTTTCGATGCCTATGCCGGGGCGATGCCAAACAACTGCGTCTTCCTGGTGGACACCTACAACACTCTGGAGGGCGTCCAGGCCGCCGTTCGGGTGGGCAAGCGACTCCGGGAGAAGGGAAACGAAATGGTGGGAATTCGGCTGGATTCCGGCGACCTCGCCTATCTGAGCATCGAGGCCCGCAAGATTCTGGATGAGGGTGGTTTTCCAAAAGCATCGATCGTGGCGAGCAACGACCTTGATGAACACATCATCACCAGCCTGAAACAACAGGGCGCCCGGGTGAGTATTTGGGGTGTGGGCACGAAACTCGTCACCGCCTACGACCAGCCGGCCATGGGCGGGGTTTACAAACTCGCGGCCATTCGCGACGGGGCCGGAGCCTGGCGTTACACCCTCAAACTCTCGGAGCAGACGATCAAAATTTCGAACCCCGGGATTCAGCAGATCCGCCGTTTTCGGCTGGATGGCGAGTTTATCGGCGACATGATCTACAACGAAGGCGCTCCCATGAAGGATGATCATACCATCGTGGATCCTCGCGATATAACTCGCAGCAAGAAGATCCCAGCCGGAGCGACCATGGAGGATTTGCTCGTGCCGGTTTTTCGGCGCGGCGACCTGGTCTATGAAAGCCCGAAGATCGATATGGTCCGTCAAAAGACGAAAGACCAACTGGCTGGTTTCCATGACGGCGTAAAACGCTTCCTCAACCCCCACGAATATCCGGTTGGCCTGGAAACTGGCCTCCATCAATTGAAAACGGAATTGATCCTGAAGGCCCGCGGTCTTGAACCCTAGAACGAGATGACCTCGATTCGCGCAATTCAAGGAGACATCACGAAATTGGCCGTGGACGCCATCGTGAACGCAGCAAATTCTTCGCTGCTAGGCGGCGGGGGAGTCGATGGGGCAATTCATCGCGCCGCTGGATCGGAAATGCTGCACGAATGCCGACTACTGGGAGGCTGCAAGACCGGTGACGCCAAGCTGACGCGCGGCTACAACCTTCCCGCAAAATACGTTATTCACACAGTCGGCCCGGTCTGGCGCGGAGGAAGCCAGGGGGAACCGGCACTTCTTGAAGCCTGCTATCACAACTCCCTGTTAATTGCGGAAACCAAGCAACTCGCCTCCATCGCATTCCCCGCCATCAGCACGGGCATTTTTGGCTATCCCCTTCGACAGGCGGCCGAGGTCGCGGTCCGAACCGTGCAAAATTTCTGCCGTAAAAAACCTCCTATTCAGGAAGTTATCTTTTGCTGCTTCAACCTGGCTGATCTCCGCGTTTACGAAGAAATCCTCGCTGCGCCATGAAACTCCTCCAAGTCGCCGCAGCGGTTCTGAATCAGACGCCACTGGATTGGATTGGCAATGAACGCCGCATCCGTGAGTCCATAGCGGATGCGCGCTCGATGAACGCCAGCATCCTCTGCCTGCCGGAGTTGTGTGTGACCGGCTATGGCTGTGAGGACGCCTTTCACGCGCACGGCACGCAGCAACAGGCTCTTGCGATGCTGGAGCGCCTTGTGCCCGAAACCCAGGGCATGATTGTTTCGTTCGGCCTTCCCCTCATGTTCCAGAATGCGCTGTTTAACACGGTCTGTCTCGTGGCGGATGGGCGCATTCTGGGGTTTGTCGCCAAGCAGTTTCTCGCCGGCGACGGCATCCACTATGAACCGCGGTGGTTCAAACCCTGGCCCGGCGGGGTCCGCCAAACCATCGAAGTGCTGGGCGGGGAATATCCCATCGGAGATCTTTTCTTTTCCTGCGGCGGCGTTCGCCTGGGTTTCGAGATTTGCGAAGACGCGTGGGTGGCTCTTCGCCCTGGCGCGCTGCTGGCTCTCCAGGGGATCGACATCCTGCTCAATCCGAGCGCCAGCCATTTTGCCTTCGGGAAAATCCGCGTGCGGGAACGTTTCGTTCTCGAAGGGGCCCGCGCCTTCCATACCACCTATATTTACAGCAATTTGCTCGGCAACGAGGCAGGGCGCGCCATCTACGACGGCGGCGCCTTGATTGCCAGTGGCGACCGACTGGTCGCACGGGGGCCGCGGTTTTCCTATCGCGATGTGGTAGTGACGACAGCCTTGATCGACGTGGACGCCACCCGGATGAACCAGGCGCGGTCGGCCAGCTATCGGCCGAACATCGGCAACGAAACGGCGGAACCTGTGGATGCGGAATTCGACTGGCCGAGAATAGAACGGCCCGCCGCAGCTCAGCCGGCTCCTCCAGATTGGGAAACCAGCCCGACGTTCAAGGAGGAAGAATTCACCAGAGCGGTGGCGCTCGCGCTCTTTGACTATGTGCGCAAAAGCCATTCCCGCGGGTTTGTGGTCTCGCTGAGTGGCGGCGCGGACTCGGCCGCCGTGAGTGTGCTGGTCGCGCTCATGTTGAAATTTGCCGCCCAGGAACTGGGACTGGAGGCCACTCAAGAGAAACTCGGCCGAAGCGACGCGAATGCGGAAAACGACGGCGCATTGACCAGACAACTGCTGACCTGTGTGTATCAGGCGAGCCGGAACAGCTCGACGACAACACACGATGCCGCTCAGGAAATTGCCCGCGCCATTGACGCCACATTCTACACATTTGACATCAGCGCTTTGACCGACGGCTACACTGCCATGGTCGAAGCCGGAAAGGGCCGCACACTAAGTTGGCAAACCGACGATCTCGCTTTGCAAAACATTCAGGCCCGAGTGCGTTCGCCGGGTGTCTGGATGGTGGCCAATCTGCAAAATGCGCTTTTGCTTGCGACCAGCAATCGTTCGGAGGCAGCGGTCGGTTATGCCACAATGGACGGCGACACGAGCGGCGGATTGAGCCCGATTGCCGGTATCGACAAGGCGTTTCTCCGGCAGTGGTTGATCTGGATGGAAAAAGAAGGCCCGCGCGAACTCGGAGGCATTCCCGCGCTCAAGGCGATCAACATCCAGGCGCCAACGGCCGAATTGCGTCCCAGCGAGTGCAAGCAGACAGATGAGGACGACCTCATGCCCTACCCGGTTCTTGATGCAATCGAGAAGGCCGCCATTCGCGACAAGCTGAGCCCGATCGATGTTTTCCATCGCGTTCGTCTCGAGTTTCCCGACTACACCGACGAACAATTCGGAACGTGGATCGAACGGTTTTTCAAACTTTGGTGCCGAAATCAATGGAAGCGGGAACGGTACGCCCCGTCGTTTCACCTCGACGACGAGAACCTCGATCCAAAAACCTGGTGCCGATTCCCCATCCTCTCGGGCGGCTTTGAACGGGAATTGGAGGAACTTCGGAAGTATTTAAATGACCCTGCTTGAGGCCATTGCCGTCGTCTTCGGCATCGCCTGCGTCATCCTGACGATCCGCCAGCACATGGCCTGCTGGCCCACGGGCCTCGTCATGGTCGTGCTCTACATCAGGATCTTCTACGAAGCGCGGCTCTTCTCCGATATGGCGCTTCAGGTCGTGTACATCTTTCTTCAAGTTTACGGGTGGTGGCATTGGGCCCGGGGAGGATCGAGGGACAATCCCCTCCCCGTGAGTCTGCTTACGTCGAAGGCCAGAGCGGGATGGGCGCTCGCCGCCATAATTGGGACAGTGGTTCTGGGTTACAGCATGAACCGCTGGGCCGGAGCTGCCCTCCCCTATTGGGATGCCGCGGCGGCAGTGCTCAGCCTGATCGCACAGTGGTTTCTGGCTCGCAAGGTCCTCGAAAGCTGGATTGTCTGGATCACCGTGGACGTGCTTTCGATCGGAATCTACGGAGTCAAAGAACTCTATCTCACCATGGGGCTTTATGTCGTCTTCCTGGGGCTCGCCATCAGCGGTTTGCTCGCCTGGAAAAAACAGCTTCACCAAGCGTGAAAACTCGAGGTCTCATCATCGGTAAATTTCTCCCGCCTCACCGAGGGCATCAGTACCTGATCGATTTCGGGACGAGCTACGTGGACGAGTTGGTGGTAATGGTTTGCTCGATTCTGAGCGAACCGATTCCCGGCGACTTGAGGTTTGAGTGGGTGCGCGATTTTTTCCCAAAGGCAAAGGTGATCCATCATGCCGAGGAAATCCCGCAAGAACCTGCCGAGCACCCGGACTTCTGGCCGATCTGGCAGAAAGCGGTATGGCAGTATGCCGGCCAGACCATTGACTATGTTTTTGCCTCTGAGGACTACGGCTGGAAGCTGGCCGAAGTGCTCGGAGCCCAATACGTGCCAGTTGATCATGCCCGCTCGCTCGTCCCGATTTCAGCCACCAAGATTCGCAATAATCCCTTTCAATATTGGGATTACATCTTGCCCACTGCCCGGCCCTATTTCTTGCAACGCGTCGCCATTGTGGGGCCGGAGTCGGCCGGCAAGACGACACTGACCCGGCAGTTGGCGGAGCACTACAAAACGGTCTGCGTGGAAGAATACGCCCGCGGATTGCTGGACTTCACCAATGGGTGGTGTGATGAGCACCATATTCCCCAGATCGCACGTGGGCACAGCGCCTCGGAGGCTGCGCTCGCCCGACAAGCTAGCCGGGTTTTGTTTACGGACACCGATCTCCTTACCACAACGGTCTGGAGCGAAATTCTTTTTAAAAGTTGCCCGACGTGGATCCACGAAATGGCAACCGCACAGCACTTCGATCTCACGCTGCTGCTCGATTGCGACCTCGAATGGGAAAACGACGGTCAGCGCTACATGCCGGACAAAGAAGAGCGCCACCTCCTTTTCCAAAAGTTGCAGTCGGGACTGGACCGTCTCCACCGTCCCTACGCGCTGATACAAGGCACAGGAGAGGCTAGGTTGAACGCGGCGATCCGGGAGGTGGATCGAAGAATTTTCGAACGCGACACGCCCGAAATCTCTCCATCGCCATGAAAATCAAAAAAGTCCTCGTCGTCATCAATCCCGCCAAGGAGCACTCGGAAACTGTGGCGGCTCAACTCAAGGTGATTCTTGATGGCGAAAAGATCGAGCAGGAATGGGTGGAGACGCTTAATCCCCGGCAAGGGCGGAAAACGCGGCTGAATGATCTGGGAAAACAACGGGCTGATCTGGCCCTGGTATGCGGCGGTGACGGCACCATGCTGCAAACCGCTCACCGACTCAAGGGAACCAGTATTCCGCTTCTGGGTATCAATATCGGCTATTTGGGTTTCATTACCTCCTTCGAACGCCGCCATCTCAAATCGTCCGTCAGTCGGGTGCTGAAGGGGGAGTATGAGGTGAGCGAACGCCTTGCGCTGGATGTGAAGGTCCTGGCCGGCCGGAAAGCAAAAGTGGGCTGGGCGCTCAATGACGTCTTGATTTCACGCGGGTCCAATCCCCATCTCATCAGTGTTGCCGGCACAGTCGGCGGCAAACCTCTCACCCAATATCGCTGCGACGGGCTTCTCGTGGCCACACCCACGGGCAGCACCGCTTACGCCTTGGCGGCGGGCGGTCCCATCGTGAGCCCCGAATGTGAAGTTCTCGCCGTCACCCCAATATGCCCGCAGGCGCTGACCAGTCGTTCGGTCGTGGTCGGCCGGGACCGGATCATCGAGATGCATCTCACTGAAAACTCCGGCGATGGTGAAGTACAGGCAGATGGCACGACGCTCGGGAGCGTTCGCCCCAATCAGAAGATCATCGTTCAGGCCTCCAAAGTCACAGTGCCGATCGCCTTCTTGCCGGAAGTTGATTTCTTTGATGCCCTCACCCACAAACTCCACTGGCATGGCCAGGGAGTTCTCACCCCGCGCTATCATCGGACATGAGCACCCTCCTTTTTCCAGGCCGCCATCTCGTCAATACCCGCTTTCAAGCGCAGTATCTCAAGGCTGTTCTCGCAGTTGGGCCAGCCTCCCTTCCGGGGCTGGTGCGTTCGGCCACCCTTCCGAACAACAAAATCGATCAAATCGTTTTCGCGATCACATCCTCAAACCAGGCCAACTCGCGCTACAATCCCATCCCCTTCCATGCCCGGGCCATCTCGGTAGATCGTTTTGCGCGGGATTTGCAGACATCGGTCCGTCATCGGATTTTTGGCATTCCGCACTACGGCCACATCACCTCGTTTGCGGAATTCACCGTGAAGGAAATCAGGGATCAAAGCGAGGGGCTCATCGACCTCGATCCCTCCAACTGTGTCGTGCTTTGTTCGACGCCCGAAGTCATCGCCCTCTATCAAGACCTCGGCTTTTCCATCCTCACCGCCGAACAAACAACCCCCGGCGCGCCCGTTCCCATCGACTTGATTCGGACACTGGCCGAGGAAGGGGAAAACTGGCCGCAATCCGCGTCTCTCCAAAACCAACTTGCGCCAAGCAGTTCTTCGCTCTTTGCCGATTTTCCCGAAATCCCCCACCGCATCATCCGTCTTTACC
The DNA here is from genome assembly GCA_041752695.1 of Terrimicrobiaceae bacterium. Lineage (GTDB taxonomy): Bacteria > Verrucomicrobiota > Verrucomicrobiia > Chthoniobacterales > Terrimicrobiaceae > CALCJD01. Next base: position 9,570 of record JBGSVZ010000069.1, on the reverse strand, counting down.
GGGACCCCCTGACCAACCAGGAAGGCAGTCTCACTGAAAACCGCAACTACAACAGTTACGCCCGCGGCATGAACGAGATCATGCGACTCAAGTATCTCGACATAGCACCAGCCATCCGCTCCGGCAGAATTGCCGACGAAGGCTGCGCGGACGGCGGACTTCTCGCGGAGATTTCCCGGGATTTTCCCGACTCGGACCTCTACGGCATCGATCTCTCCGCGGAATTTGCCCACCGCTTTGAAGAAAGGCGGCGCTCCGGCGACTTCGGGGGAAGCTACGCTCATTTTTATCTCAGAAATCTGCTCGATCCCCTGTTCGATCCCGAGTCGATCGACACGACCCTTTGCAACAGCACGCTTCACGAACTCTGGAGTTATGCCGACGGTGAGAAAACCGTCCGATCCTACCTTCAGGAAAAATTCCGCCAACTGCGTCCAGGCGGACGGCTGATCATTCGCGACGTTGTCGGCCCCGAAAACGCCGATGAGGAAATTGATCTGTGGTGCAATGGAGCCGATGGGAAAGTGCTTTCCCCCGATGAAGCGGCAAAGACGACAGATCGCAGTCAGGGATTTCTAAACTCGCTTTCCACCCTCGGGAGATTCCATGTGTTTTTGCAGGATTTTCTCAAAGGCCGGCGCCGAAGAGCTGTTCTTGTGCCGTCGCTGCCAACCGCCTCCAACGGAAGCGATACGCACCGGGTGCCACTTCGCCTCGCCGCTGAATTCCTCTCCAAGAAAGACTACGTGGACAATTGGGCCTCGGAGATGAATGAGGAGTTCTGTTTCTGGAGTCTCAGCCAGTGGCGGCAGGCCCTCAACGAGACCGGCTTTGAATTGATCGAACACGAGGTCTCCGGACAGCGACTTTCCCGCGCCTATTGCAATCCTTGGATCGCGGAGAATCGGTTCGAAGGCAAAGTGCGCCTCTCGCGGCCGGATCATTCGGGCGCAGCAGTTGATTTCCCGCCCACCAACATGGTTTTGGTGGCGGAAAAACCTACCAGGGACTGAGGTATTTTTAGAGGAAGCAAATCTCGCCGCTTGACATAGTGTTGTTTTGACACTATCGTTCGGCCAACTCAAAAATCCTATGGCGCACACTTACGAATATCCCCGGGCCGCACTCACTGTTGACTGTGTGGTTTTCGGCTTCGACGAAGGCGATTTGAAGATCCTCCTGATTCAGCGCGACCTGGAGCCTTTTGCCGGCAAGTGGGCGCTGCCCGGCGGATTCGTTCAAGTGGACGAATCGTTAGAGGAGGCCGCCCGCCGCGAGCTTCAGGAAGAAACCGGAGTGAGCCGGGTGTATCTCGAACAGCTCTTCACCTTCGGCGAGCCCAACCGCGATCCGAGGGAGCGGGTGGTAACGGTCGCCTATTACGCCCTTGTTAAACTCAGCAGCTATAGCGTGAAAGCAGCGACCGATGCGCGGAACGCTGCGTGGTTCGACGTGTGCGACCTGCCCCGACTCGCTTTCGATCACGAGAAGATCGTCGAAGTGGCTCTCCAACGCCTGAAAAGCAAAGTGCAGTACGAACCGCTCGGCTTCGAACTGCTCCCGCCGAAATTCACCCTCACCCAGCTCCAACACCTCTACGAAACCATCCTGGAAACCCCGCTCGACAAAAGGAACTTCCGCAAACGCATCCTCGCCATGGACGTGCTGCTCGAAACCGACGAGATCGAGCAGGACGTCGCCCACCGGGCCGCCCGACTCTATCGCTTCGACGAGAGCAAATACAAACAACTCAAAAAAAAGGGATTTAATTTCGAATTATGAACGCGCTGATCATCGTGGATCTTCAGAACGACTTTGTGGCTGGCGGAGCGCTCGCGGTTCCTGGCGGCGAAGAAATCGTCCCCCTCGTGAACGAGATCCAGAAACATTTCGATATCATTCTGGCCACCCAGGATTGGCATCCCGAAAATCACGGAAGCCATGCCAACAACCATCCGGACGCCATTCCGGGGGATGTCGTAGAACTCGCCGGTCGACCGCAAATTCTCTGGCCCGCACATTGCGTGCAGGAAACCTTCGGTGCGGATTTTGTCCCGGGCCTCCAGCGCAACCGATGGGCCGCCGTCTTTCAGAAAGGGGCTGTTAGGCACATCGACAGCTACAGCGGCTTTTTTGACAATGGCAGGGAACATGCCACCGGACTGGGTGACTACCTCAAGGCCCGGGACGTGACTGACGTTTACGTTCTCGGTCTCGCCACCGACTACTGTGTGAAGTTCACCGCGCTGGATGCCGAGAGACTCGGCTTTCGGACACATCTGATCCTCGACGCCTGCCGCGCGGTAAATCTCCAACCCGGAGACGAGCAGCGTGCCATTGAAGAAATGCGCCAAGCCGGCGTGACGATCCTCACCGCGCTGGACGTTTTGCGCGACAAGCAGAACCGCGCCAAGGCGCCCACCCCAACCGCATAGCCAAGGAATCAAGACCATGTTCAACTTTACAGTTATTCCGCAGGGTGAGCGTTTCATGCTCTGGGGCGCCGATGGAGGCGTCCGCTACGTAGATGGGCCCAAACGCCTGTTCCTCCTCCTGGAACGAGCGCAAAAGATGCGCCGTTTCGCCGCGGAGCCCGATCAGTTTCTCATTGTCCGTAAAAAAGACGGCACCACCGAACATCTCCCAGGGCCGACGGCGATCTGGTTTGATCCCGTGACCCACCTCGCCATCGAGATCGCGAGCGCCACCAAGATCGACGCCAATGAGGCCCTCGTCGTGTATCGCCAACAGGAAGCCCACGTGGTTCGGCGCATCCTTCGCGGGCCGGCACTCTTTGTCCCCACCCCGCAGGAATGGGTCCACGAATTTTGCTGGCATGGAAGCGACCCGAAACACGGAAACCGCAAAATCCCCAGCGCCCTGCGCTTCACCAAGCTGCGAGTCATTCCGGATCAGATGTATTTCGACGTCGAAAATGTCCGGACAGCTGACGACGCGCTACTGGTCATCAAGATCATGGTGTTTTTCGAACTGAGTGACATCGAAAGGATGCTTGATCAAACCCATGACCCCGTTGCGGATTTCATCAATGCGCTCAGCGCGGATGCTGTGGATTTTGTCGGAGCCCATGATTTCGACGCTTTCAAAGGCAAGACCGATGCGCTCAACCGATTGGAAACGTATCCGCAACTCGTCCAGCGCGCCGACAGGATCGGCTACACGATCAACAAAGTGGTTTATCGCGGCTACTATGCGAGCGACAAACTGCAAGCGATGCATGACGGCGCCATTGAATGCCGCACCAAACTTCACCTCGAAACCGAGACCGAAAGGCAGGCCCAAGATCTCGCGGACATGAAACTGGCCTGCGAGATGGAACGCACTGCCAAACGCCAGCAAATGGAGGAAGCCGAAACCCGGCATGACAACCACCTCAAGCAGCTCAAACACGAAGCGCAGCTTCAACAAGCCGAAGCCACCCAAAAGCAAGAACTTGAAACCCGGCGTCACGCCGAGGAGTTCGCCATGGAGGTCCAGCGCCGCCAAAACGAACTGACGATCCACCACGAAACAGCGGTCCACGAGGAACAGACTCAATTCTTCGGCCGCATGCGGGAACTGCAGGTCGATCTCACCCGCTACCTCGTGGCCCAGTATCAGAATCCCGACAAGGTGATCCGGATCGACAGCGGCAAAAGCCCGCAACTGCACCTCCACGAAAATTAAAATTTTTTATGTTAAGAAAAGAAAACTATCGAGACCAGCTCGCACGCTGGCCGAGTGACGGCCAGCACATTCTGGCCCAATACGACGACGAGGGCGTTGTCGTTTATCAGGCATATCGTCCGACCATCGGACATTTTGCCGCGAAGAACCAATTCTTCGGCGGCGAGTTCAAGTTGTCGCGCATGAGTTGGATCAAAACCAACTTCCTTTGGATAATGTACCGTTGCGGCTGGGGCGAAAAAGCGGATCAAGAAGTCGTGCTGGCCATCACAATCCGGCGTGCCGCCTTCGACACGATCCTTGAAGCGGCGGTTCATTCCAGCTTCAACACGGACAGCTACGGTTCTCACGAGAACTGGAAGCGGCGGTTGGTAGAGTCCCCAGTGCGATTGCAATGGGATCCGGATCATGATCCCTACGGGAGAAAACAGACGCGCCGAGCCATTCAACTGGGCCTTGCAGGAGAGGTATTGAATTCATACAGCCGGGATTGGATCCTCGCGATTGAGGATGTCTCGGCCTTTGTCAGAGAGGGAAGAGACCTTCTGGCCGAAAATAGAATCGGCGACCTACTGACTCCCTATGAGGAAGTGTATCCTGTCGGCAACGCCGCAGTCGCCAAACATCTTGGAGTTTCAAAGGCCGAAGGAAACGCTTTTGAAGGAAGTTTGAGATGAGCAAGACAGACGTCAGCGAAAGCAAATTCCTGAGTCTGGTTCTCCGACACAAACCCGAGAACATAGGCGTCGTGCTCGACGCCAATGGCTGGATAGATATCGAGGTTCTGCTCGAAGCCATGGCCGAGCACGGAAGACCGTTGGACCGCACTACTCTCGAACGCTTGGTGCGAGAAAGCGACAAGCAGCGATTTGCCCTTAGCGAGGATGGACTGCGCATCCGGGCCAACCAGGGGCATTCGGTAGAAGTGGATCTCGCGCTGCAACCGCAGATTCCTCCAGAAAAACTTTTTCATGGAACGGTGGATAAATTCCTCGCGTCGATTTTCGAAAACGGCCTTCTCAAAGGTCAGCGGCACCATGTGCATCTCTCGCCTGATCTTGAAACTGCCACCAAGGTAGGACAGCGCCGCGGCCAACCTGTGATTCTTGAGATTGCGGCAGCCGCAATGCGGGCCAAAGGCCACCAATTTTTCGTCTCGGAGAATGGAGTGTGGCTCGTTGATCAAGTCCCGCCCGAATTCATCACCAAAGCAAATCCATGAGCAACGCGCGCGATACGACCGCAACAAGAACTCTCTATCGCCCGGTCGGGTTCAACGAACTCAGATTGATCCATGAATCCGGCATGACCGCATTTTATCCACGATTGCCCGACCAGCCCATTTTCTATCCGGTCTTGAATCGCGACTATGCCCGGCAAATCGCCCGGGACTGGAACGCTAGGGATGCTTTCTCGGGAAACATTGGGTTCGTTTTAGAATTCGCGGTCAGCAGCCAATATCTGGATAAATTCGAAACGCAGATCGTCGGTGGAAAGGAACACGCCGAAATCTGGGTGCCCGCGGACGACCTTACAGATTTCAACCGTCAGATCGTGGGCGGTATTCGGGTTCTGGAATTCTTCCGGGGTGAAGCTTGCGACATCGAGATCGATGAGAATCGGAAAATGCCCGCAGCCTGGGGGGATCATCCATGAACACCGACTTACTCGAACGTCTGGCCAGTATCGAACATGAGCAATGGGCCGCTTGGGCGCGGCATTTTTTGGAACAGCAAACACCAGACAACACAATCCGTTGGCGCCGGCAAATGGAGACATCCTACCTCGAATTAACCGAGGGGGAAAAGGAACTGGACCGTGTCTGGGCTCGCAGGATGCTCGCCGCCATTGGTGAACAGGCGAAGACGGACGAAGTGATCGCGGAGGGCAAGCATCTCCTTTTGAAACAGAGGAACGGATGGGAATACGTCGAGCGCAGGAAGGTTTCCGGAATTGTCGGAATCCTTGCCGTCACCGAGGACCGAAAACTCCTGTTGGTCGAGCAGTATCGCCCGGCTCTGGACAAACGGGTCATCGAAATACCGGCGGGCCTTGCCGGAGACTTGGAAGGCGCCGAAAACGAGGCTTTGGCTGAGGCAGCACGGCGGGAACTCCTTGAGGAAACCGGCTACGAAGCCCGGGAGATGGTATATCTCACGGAAGGGCCTGCTTCCGCAGGGCTTTCCACGGAGGTGATCACCTTCTTCCAGGCGCGCGGTCTCCGCAAAGTCGCCGCAGGGGGCGGTGACATCTCGGAGGAGATCATCGTTCATGATGTGCCGCTCGATGCAGTGCATAGCTGGCTGGAGGAAAAACGCCGGGAAGGATGCGCCGTGGACTACAAGGTTTATACGGCTCTCTATTTCGAAGGATTGGCAAATCCGCGATGAAAACTCCGCTGGAAGATGTTCTCCTCGGCACGGCCGTCGGCGACAGCCTGGGACTTCCGGCCGAGGGGCTTTCCGCGCAGAGAATCAAAAGGCGCTGGCCAGGGCCATGGCGGCATCGGTTCGTTTTCGGGCACGGGATGGTGAGCGACGACACCGAACACACCGTTTTCGTCGCGCAGTGTCTGGCAGAATCTCCGGACGACTCGGAAATTTTTCAACGCAAGCTGGCTTGGAAACTTCGGCTTTGGTTGCTCGGCCTGCCCGCAGGCATCGGCTTTGCAACCCTGCGTGCCATCATCAAACTCTGGCTGGGCTTTCCTCCTTCGCGCAGTGGTGTTTTTTCTGCAGGAAACGGCCCCGCGATGCGCAGTGCCATCATCGGGGCCTATTTCGCCGAGGATCCCAAAAAACTGAAGGACTATGTCCGTGCCTCCTCCCGCCTGACCCATACCGACCCGAAGGCCGAGGTCGCGGCAATGGCCGTGGCAGCCACAGCCGCCTGGGCCACCACGTCAGATCATTCGCCCGCGAAAGACCTCTCCGCCATTCGCAGCCTCTGGAGCGACACCGGATCAGAGGATCCCGAATGGGAGAAAATCCTTGAAACCATTTTCCTCACATTGGAAACCGGTGGATCGGTAGCCGAATTTGCCAGCCAGTTGGGCTTGGAACGCGGAGTCACCGGATACGCCTATCATTCTGTCCCAGTCGCCCTCTACGCCTGGCTGCGCCATTTCGGAGATTTTCGCGCGAGCATCGAGGCGGTCTTAAATTGCGGAGGCGACACCGACACGGTCGGAGCGATCACGGGTGCACTCGCCGCGATCAGCAGTCCCATTCCTCTCGAATGGATCGAGCCGATTCGTGATTACCCTGTTTCCAAGAACTATCTTCGTCGCCTCGGACAGACCCTCGAAGCCAATACCCTCCCCCCGCTCTTCTGCTGGCTTCTCGTTCCCGTTCGCAACGCCTTCTTCCTTGCAGTCGTCCTCCTCCACGGCTTTCGCCGACTCGCGCCCTTCTGAAATTTATGCATGCCCAACGCCCCTTTCACCGCTCTTACTGGGCCATCCCCGGAAAACTTCTGGCCGGATGTTATCCCGGGGACCTCGACCCCGCCAGAATGGATCAGAAGCTGAAAAGCCTCGTCCACGCTGGCGTCACGGTCGTCGTCAGCCTCATGGAAGAAAGCGAATGCGACCACGCCGGAAAGCCATTTTTCGACTACGCGCCACAACTCCATCAATCCGCCAAAGAAATCGGGCGATCCATTGTGGTCCAAAGATTTCCGATTCGCGATCAGTCCATTCCCACCCCCGGCCAGATGGAGACGATCCTCGATACGATCGAGCGGGAGATCTCTGCCGGCGGCACCGTCTATGTGCATTGCTGGGGTGGAAAGGGGCGAACCGCCACCGTCGTCGGATGTTTAATGATCCGTCACCGTCTGGAAACACCCCAATCCGTTATCGAAAAATTGCGCCAACTGACCTCCCACGCCTCCGAATTCTTCTGGCCCACCCCGCAAACAGAGGAACAGAGCGCGTTTGTCACCAACTGGAGACCAGGGCATGAGTAGTTTTGATGACCGCTTCTCTGGATGCCTGCTCGGGCTCGCCGTTGGCGATGCCTTGGGCACCACTCTGGAATTCAAGGCTCCGGGATCCTTTCAGCCCATCACCGACATGGTGGGAGGAGGTCCTTTCAATCTGAAGCCCGGAGAGTGGACCGACGATACCTCCATGGCCCTATGCCTCGCTGCCAGCCTCGTGGAAAAACAAACATTCGATCCCATCGATCAACTCGAACGCTACTGTCGTTGGTCCTCGGAAGGCTATATGAGCAGCAACGGATTCTGCTTTGACATCGGGAACACCGTACGCGCCGCCCTGCGAACCTTCCGCATGACCGGGAAACCCGACTCCGGGTCCTCCGATACCTACGCCGCTGGCAACGGCTCCCTCATGAGACTGGCACCCGTTCCCATGTTTTACGCTCACGACGCCGTTGCAGCGATCAACCACTCTGGCGAAAGCTCCAGAACTACCCACGGCACAACAGCCTGCATCGACGCATGCCGGTATTTCGGCGGACTGCTCTTCGGGGCGATTCACGGTGCCAACAAGGAGACCCTCCTTTCGCCCGGATATTCTCCGGCTGGAACACCATGGACCGATAAATCACTTTCTCCGGAAATTGCCGAAATCGCTCATGGCTCCTTCAAAAGGAAGATGCCCCCGGAAATTCGTGGCACCGGCTATGCGGTGCATAGTCTCGAAGCGGCGCTATGGGCTTTTTCGTCAAGCGACGACTTCCGCTCGGGATGCCTCCTGGCCGCCAACCTTGGCGATGACGCAGATACTACGGCGGCGATCTACGGCCAATTGGCCGGCGCCTACTACGGAAAAAGCGGAATTCCCTCCCAATGGCTCGACCGCCTTGCCCACCTCACACGGATAGAAACCTTGGCAGATGATCTCTTCTCTCTATCCAGAAACTAATGGCATCGTGCATAACCAAGGCTGCGAATCATCTTCGGCGACAATTGGTCTGGTCCTTGGCAGTCGATTCTCCAGAAGGGACGACGTGGCGAAGCTCTATAAACGGACCGAGAAATCTCCGGACACCGCCTTGAAGAGCCCGGGCGATTCTGAAACGTGTGTCCCAATCAAACCCGTTGGAGATCCTGTCCTGTGCTGTCGAGTTTGCAGTGTGGGTTTGATCTGGGAGTGCGACCTTCCCGTGCCGGATATCCGAAATAGCCACAGGCACAGGATACGGGCGACGCGGCTGTCAACATGATGCGTAAGAGGCGTAGATATCCCATTGCGGGGAGAATCCTGGAAGCCGCAATTTTCACGCGATTCTCGGGCGGAACAGATCCGAAACTCTCCCAACTCTCCGTTTCAACGTAGACTCGTGAACACGTTTTGAATCGTGGGAGCCTGTCCCGAGATGCGAGTTTCGCGACGGGCTTGCCTCGGTTCAATGGTGAGGGGTGGCGCCGAACCCGGCATCCAGAACTATCACCTAAAGCCCAGCAGCTGGATGGTAAAGTGGATGCTGATTTGCGTTGGCCCAGAACTTTTCCTCCGAACCACGCATCATCAACAGATGCGCGATTACCTCGTCGGTCGGGCTCATCACTCCTGCCCAAGTGTCAGCGTAATAGCCAATTGGATGGAGGCAAAGGGCGCAAAGCCAATAGGCAGATTCTTCTTCCTCGCGCATTGCTATTGTCGGTCGGCCTTTACGAAGCAAGTACGTCACTCTGCTTCGATTGCTTTTTTCGACGAATTGCCCTGTTAGCTGATAGAGTTCGAATGACTCTCTTGGGATAAGACCGGCAAGTTTTGAGGTGGACCCCAAAAATCGGACCAGTGGTTAAGCTATAGATTTTGCGGGAATCGGGAGGGAGGGATACAAGGAAAAAGCCGATGAAAGGAAAACGCAGAAGACACGAGCCGGAGTTCAAAGCCCGAGTGGCGCTGGA
>JBGSVZ010000068.1:0-87241 GCA_041752695.1 Terrimicrobiaceae bacterium | reverse complement strand
GCAGAAATGCCGTTCTTTTTTGCCTTCCCATCAAAGGAATGGTTTTTCGATATCCGAAAAACCAGGGTCGTGGCGGGGCTGCTGGCCCCTTAACGTTATGAATAAGCGTTGTCACTTAGCAGCTACCTTCAACACCGTTGGGTTCGACACATCCAACTTCTGCAATTCGACGATTGCCGAGCCCCAGTTGCCCGACGTGCCGACATTCACCGGCAATGTATAAAGCACCGGATACTTCCGACCGGGCTCAAGCTTGTCCGGAATGAGCACCTCCAATTTATTCGGTCCCTGCTGGTAATCGGAGGTTACGGTGTAACTGATGATTCCGGGGTTCACAGGGGTCATGTCTTTAACGATCCTCGTGTCCGCGCCGACGGGGATGGCCAGCCAAAAGACAAACCCGGCGCATCCGGCCCGAATTGCGGAAGCACGTGGAAAATAATCGAAAACAGGGGAAAGAGTGGCCATTGATCCGAAAGGGAGAAGAGTGGGCAAAGAGTATGTGATGGAGATGGTTTGGCGGAAATATCATAGTCAGCTAAGCGTCCCGGCCCGAAAGCGCAAGGGGATAGCGCGATTCGGGAGAACAAATACGGTAAAGCGGAACTCGGACAAAAATTGGGATAACTAAGCGACACTCCACCATACATTCTTTTGCCACGCTGGTCAGGAATTTCTGGGCGCGATGCGAAAGGATTGCAGACCCCGATTCAAGGCCTGACATTGGCGGATAGCTGTGACGGGATCCACGAGGTGTTCGCCGAACTCGATGCGGTAACTGAACTCATGGAAACCGCCAAGATCGGCTTCAAAATTAGTTTCCCAATAGTTCGTCATCAGCCAACTGTACGGGCGAATATTGGGCGGTTGGAGGCCGGGGTTGCCCATGAGAAGACGCCGACCAAAAGCAAGCGGACCGAGTTGAAGCAACGGCGAATCCGGAGTCGCCAATGACAACCCCATCAATGGTCCACAAAAGGAGAATCCCTCTTGAATGCAAAACCAATCCGTCAAAGTATCCGGGAGTTGATCTTGCCACGGCCGCAAAGGTCCACCGGGTTTGTCCAGCCAGAGTTCGGCTTCGGGCACGCCAAACGGCAGCGCCAGGTAAAGATTCTCCGGCTCCCAGACCGAAGTTTTATGCAGGCGGATCGTGGCATCGATTCGCGGAAGGTCGCGCCAAACATAGAGCAAGAGTTTGAACCAGCGTGTTCCCTCCACGTTGTATTCAATCTCCACAGGGATTCGAATCCCTTCGTTTTTCGGAAAACGAGGAAGGCTGGGTCGCCCAGCGAAGCGTTGGACATTTTCGCCTTTGCGATTGCGCCCAAACCCGCGGCGAATCCCGACCATCGACAAGCCCCCGGCGGGCGTAACCTCATAGACCGGGGTGAAGGGCGCATGGTCGCGATTCGGATGGAGCAACTCGATTCCACTTTTTTTCGCAATGAGGGAGGTAATCTCCCCGCACGTGCCAAAGCTCAGCCGCAGCCAGGGCGTTTCCACACCGGTGACGTCCGCTCGAACATTTCGCGACGCCGCTTCGCTTCCCTCGACGTCGGATCCGGCCATTCGGTCCGTGAAATGCCGTTGAGAAGAGCGAACCGTGCTGGTTCCGGGGGTCAAGGCAAACTCCACTTGCTCGCCTGCATCGAGTCTCAAGAGAAAGTCAAAACTGCGTCCCCGCGGGGCCGGACTACTTACGCAAGGCAGATTCGTTCCCGAACGCAGGTCGGTGACGATGGGGTCGTGGGGAAGCCTCGCGAAATCCTTCTGCTCCAGGTAAAGCCTGGCCAGGTCGGTTACCGGCTGGCTGGAAGGATTGATGACTTTGTAAAAGAATGCATCTTGGCTGGTATCGGGAGCACGGTTGGGGATTTCTCCAAGGGCCGCGAAGAGGGCATCTTGGACCTCTCCTGCTGCCTCATAGGCGGCATAGGCAGTTGCCTTTTTATTACTTCCGACCGCTTTCGTTGTCAGGTCCCATGGCGCGGATACCGAGTCGGAATGATTAAAGGTATGCTCGGTATAAAGGAGAAGATTTTGTTCCATCCGAGACAATTCGGATGTGGGGAGGACGATCCCGTTCTTCTTCGCCAGGGCTTTCACCCAGAGGGAACTTCGCATGGCTTCGCGGGCGAGGCGAGTTTCGTCGGGAGTGGAACAAAACCCATCGGACCACCAATCAGGCCAATCCCCCCGGTACCGAGGAATGGGAAATGGATGCTGCCTGACCTCCTGGCAAAAGGCCGACAGCGAGCTCATTTTCAAGAGGATCGCCTGACCATGGCGTTGATTCCACTCGTGCACAAAGCGAATGATTGCCTCCGAGGGTGGCGCATTGTCGGTCATGGCGCCCGAGACATGCACGGGCACAAAGTTATAAGGATACTGGTCCAGCTCCAGTTGATGGAGATAACGAGGAAGGCGGATCGCGGCGACGGAATAATTGTCGCCCTGTCGGCTGGTAGGATTCATTTCATCCTCCAACAAATACGTCTGCAGGGCACCCGGAACGAGACCAAGGGAATTGCCCAAATGATATTGCTCGCCGTTCCAGACGAAAATCTCTTGTCCACCGGGCGTCTCCCAGAAAAAGGGCGTTTGCCTCCGACCGAGGGGAGCAAGTCCGTGGTGAGAGTGGATGCACGTCACCAGGTTCTTGATCCCTGCGTCATGGAGGGCTTGGGCATAACCCCAACTAAATCCATTGATGTCCGCCGAAATGGCCGTGTCAATCGGGACTTCAAAGGCGTGAGCAAAAGATCGGATCCTATCCAAAGCAGCGTGGGTCAACGACTCGTCGATCAACTCCGTGAAATGCAGGTAAGTCCCGCTGAGTTCGAGGACCCCATCCCGGATGCACTCTACCAATTCATCGACCCGTCCACCCCGCCTCAGCCATTCTTCAACAGACCAAAAACACTCGTTCGTCCATTTGAAGCCGACCAAATCGCTTTCTCCGGCACGGATTCTCCGCGCTATCTCAAGGACTTGATCGAGAAACCCCGCATGGAAGCGGGCGATCCGGCCTTGCGACTCCGTGTACCCAATATCGGTGTGCGTGTGGTGGATGATGTGAACCGTCCACGGTCGTTGTGTTTGAATCTCGCTCATACTTGATTCTTCGGAACGATCACAAGCCGTTCGGCATTCGTCAGGGACGACCGATGGCGATCGGACGCTTGGGAGCCATGATGATGGCTTGCGCGTCAACTTTCGGACCCTTCTCCCGCTCCGCGAGGTCTTTGACGTTTAGAGGAATGGTGGAAAAGACAGCGGGAATGATTGATCCGTCGGTATCTTTGTCATATTTTTTGCCGTCCTGCTCTAGTAGAAGAACGGCCCGGAACTGCCCGCCCGGGCGCTCTCCAATAATCACATCCAGGCGATAAGTTTCGCGGTCGGAAAGTTCAATCCAGTCCCCGGCAGAGGGCCGTCCATCGTCTCTCCGCCTTGAAGCGGCGGGATCCTTTGGCATCCAGTTACTAGGTTGCCTATCCAGAGTGTAGTCCAGCACAGTCGTCCCGTTGATGGCCACAACCATAACATCGTCACCCGTGCCCCAGAAACGGTACTTGCCCGATTGGGGCGGGGATATGCTGCCGGAATAGTGAACAAACCAAGCTTTGGGCTGAACCTCTTTCTCCAGGCCAAATGCCTTGGGTCCTTCTTCGGCTTGCATTGTCGGGATGAAGAACTTCGTGGCATAGAGCGAATTTTTTGCCTTGTAGAATTCTTTCAGAGTCTCGGGATTATATTTGCTGGCAATAAATTTTGATAGCACGTCAAAAAAATCAGCTTCCGGCGCAGGCTGGCCGGCCCTTGTTTGTTTGAGATCATAAAAATCGCCTTTAATTCCCCCCGGTTTTGCTTCCCGGAATCCGAACATGGTCAAGCCTGTTCCGCCGACCCCACCACCAATCGTGCCGCTCCCGCCAAAGCCCGCGAGCCCAACCCCACCCATCCCCGCCATCTTTCCCGGAGTAAACGTCTCCATGCTGGGCATCGACGGCATATCGGGCAGGGCGACCTTGGCTGCGCCAGTTGTGGTGATTCGCTTAGGTTGGGCGGGGGCGCTCATCGTCGTTTGTTTTTTGGCCATGGAGACCTTATGCTCGATGGAACGTTGGCTCGGGTTGGGGGTCTTCGGGCCAGCCTGGAAGGTCAATTTACGCTTCGTCTCGATGGTCTCCACAATGAGGTAGGTGGCACCGAGGGCAAAAAGGAGGTGCACAATAATGCTCACATAAAGAAATCTCCCACCCAGGCGCGGACGCCACCAGGGCCGAGCTTTCGGCTCAGCAAACGTTTCCACGACAATCGGCGAGGTTGGCGGCCGGGGGGCATTCCGCCGAAGTGAATCGGGAACAGGCAGAGGCAATCCGGTTCCCATGACCGAATCAACCGGAGCCGCAAGGGGGGGCCGATCGTCGGGCCGCTCGGGAACAATGGGCGGCACGGAAGAACCAGGGGGCGGAATGTATGCCGTGCGCCCGGTTCTTTGCAGTTTGGAGATGGCCAAGAGAATGGTTTTACGGTGGCCCAGAGAGGTGACCCCAAGTTCACCAAGATCCTTGTCATTGAGCCGCGCAAAAAGCTCGGGACTGATGTTGTTTTCCCGAAAGGCTTGCGTGTATTGGGACAGGCCGAGGCTTTCCAGCAAGCCATCCACGGTCGGAGCGTCAGGATTGTCGGGGCTGCTCATTCTTCTTCGCTCACGGTAAAAGTTACGTTGTCGATCTTTGCGACGGCCAGGGCATCCAGCACGTCGACGGTGCGGCTGTATTTGGCGGCGACATCGCTGATTATGGTGACAACGGCCGGGGTCTTTGCGGCATCGGCGTTTTGCTTGAGCCGGAGCAACGTCGCTTTGAGCTGGGGAAGATCGGTGCTCTGCGGCGAATCGTAGGGCTCGTCATTGAGGCTTACCTCGCCGATCTCGCTGATGGCAATGATCTGTTCGTCCACAAAATCAGTCGCGTTAGATGTTTCCGCGGTCCCGGGCAGGGTGGTATTCAGTTCATTCTCGATTTTCACCGCACCGGCCATGACCATAAAAAAAAGCATGATGACAAAAACGACATCGATCATCGGCGCGATTTGAAATCCGACATTGCCATCGGAGGCACTGGTATCAAGGCGGCGCATCATGGTTAGTTTTTGTTCACAGCGGAAAAAGAAATGTCGGAAATGCCGGCTTCCGCGCAGGCATTCATCGCGAGCGAAACGTGCAGAGCGGGAACCTCACGGTCGCCACGGATGATCGCACGGAAGTTTGGATTTGAACCCTGGGAGATTTGCTTTTCGCCTGCGGTTTTGGCTACCTTCAACAAAGCGACAAGGTCCTCCGCTTTGGCATACACTTTGTCATCGAAAACAAATTCCGCTTTTTTGGTGTCGGGTTTCCATCGGACATTGATGACGGTTTCCGCACGGCTATTATCTTTTTTTTGCGCGTTGGGAGCGAGTGGCAGATTAATCGATTTGTCCACCTTCAGCACCTGCGCGGAGGTGATTGTCATGAAGAAAATCAAGATCACCAGAAGCACATCGACCATCGGGGCGATTTGAAACTCCGGTTCGCCCTCTCCCCCTCCACCTCCGCCGGCCATTTTAGAAAATCCTCCTCACGGGTCGTTCGAGGGATCAATTAAAGCGCAGCCTCGGGTTCATTCCCGGGCTCTTCGCGGTTGGCAATCCAGTTTGGCTGGGAGGCATAAAGTTGCTCGTCTCCAATATGAACCCCGGCCAAGAGCTCGTAGGGCATTTTGCGGAAGAGCGAGTTGATAATGTCCTGGATGTGATGCATGGCATCCGAAGCGCGGTTGCGCAGGAAATAGAAGGCCCCGAAGGCGGGAATGGCGATGAAGAGGCCACTGGCCGTGGCCACCAATACCTCGCCAATGGCACCGGACAGAGCACTGGGATCGCCGATTCCGCTGCTTCCCAGGGTGGCGAAGGCCCGGACCATTCCTGTGACTGTGCCGAGCAGTCCGATCATCGGAGTACAAACACCAATAACCGAGAGATAGCTAATGTAGGTGTTCATTTTTGCATTCTCTTTCGCCAGTTCACCCAGCATTCCCGCCTCGACGACAGTCTTTCCGTCACCCAGAAGACTCACCCCGACACGGAGCACATTGGCTAGGGGCGATGGGTTGGCTTTGCAGTAATTGTAGGCACCGACGTAATCCCCGGCCAAAAAGAGCTGTTTGACCGCCGCTTCCTGCTCGGGCGGTGCCGTTTTTTTGCGCATGGTGCGCAGCACTCCGTCTCCAATCAGATAGACGGTGAGAATTGAGCAGGCCGCAATAGGGAACATGACCCAGCCGCCTTCTTTGATTTGCTCCCAAAGTGACTTATGCACGACGCCCGGAGCTGCAGCGGCGGTCGAAGCCTCGAGTGGGAGAGTGGAAGAAAAGAGCATTAAGCCGGTTAGACTAAGAATCAGGAGGTACAGGTTTTTTGGTTGCATGGGATGATTATTGAATTTCGATGGCAGAGGGTTCTTCAACGGTTACGCGATAACTACCGAGGCGTTCGCTCACCACACCGGTGGCTCGAACGCGCTTTCCGATGTAGCCTCCAACTTGCTCGGCGGTAAATTTTGTAGAGGGAAAGGCCAGCGTTAAAGTGTCCTTCTCGTCCTCCGCGAAGGCGAGATTGAGAGTTCCCAAAAGCCGACTTTCACTCATTGAAACGGGGGTTCCCTCGGTAATCACCGGGAGGCCGTGTGCTGCCGGAAAGGAGGGCGCGTCCAGAGGATCCACCCGGGTGGGAGCCGGGAAATTCGAGACATCGGCCAAAGTGGCTGCGGGCGACACGATGGGCGGCACCGCCTTCCGGGTCAGCAACCAGCCGACCACGCCGAGAACCGCGAAGACAGCTAAAGCAACGACCAGGGCAAGCAGAGACGGCCTTCTTTTCGGGACCGGAAGCGGCGAAGTAGGCGGTCGGACGGAATCGACAATTTCCTTCCGAACGTGCTCCGCAGTTTGGGGGCGGTCCGCAGGATCCCTGGCAAGCATCCTGAGGATCTGCGCGGAGAGCGCCTCAGGAATATCGGGACGCAGCAAATGCGGCGCGACCGCAGTTTGATGAAGATGAGCCTGAACGATGGCGTCCACGCTGCCGTCATGGGGATACTTTCCGGTCAGAGCAAAATAGAACACGCAGCCGAGCGAGTAGATGTCGGAACGGGCGTCGACCGGTCGATGTGTCAGTTGTTCCGGCGAAACCGTTAAGGGCGAGGCGAGAACGACTCCGTCCTGATTCGTTTCCTCCAAGGCAGCGAGACCAAAATCGAGAATCTTGACAGTAAATGATTTATCGTCGTGCAGATGCACCATGAGATTCCCCGGTTTGATATCCTGGTGGAATAACTTTTGGTTGTGCGCCGCAAAAAGCCCGCGGCAGACTTGATTGACAAGTTCGATGAATCCCGGGAGGCGGAGGGGTCTGGCCTCGACAATCTCCTCGAGGGTGCGACCGTTTACCAGCTCCATCACGACGAACGGGCCGTGTTCATCGAGGTCAAAATCATGGATGGTGACGATATTAGGATGATTGAGACTGGCCAGGATGGCGGCTTCCCTCTCGAGCTTCGCCGCAATTTTCGCGTCCTCACGAATCCGCTTGATGGCGACGTAACGGCCCAACTGGGTATCCCAGGCGCGAAAAATACTTCCGCTGCCACCCTCCCCAATGGCGTCCTGAACAATATAGCGGCTTTCGATCATGAGCACGGCATGACTCCTAGTTGGCCGACGGTTCCCCGGCGGGCTTGGCGGATTCCCTGGCCTTTAATTTTCGTTCGATCTGGGGAAGCTCGGTTCGGGCGCTGGCTGCCTGTGGGGCGTTGGGATAATCCCTCAGCAATTCGTCGAGGGCCCTCTTGGCGCGAGGAAGGTCGTCCAGACCCACGTAGGCACGCGAACTGCCCAGCAGGGCCGCAGGAACCAAGAGGGTCTGTTGCGGAAAAAAGACCGGAAGATGCAAATAGGCCAGGAGGGCAGGCTGATACTCCTGCCCCGCCAGGCGGGCGTTCCCAATATTCAACCAGAGCTCTGCGAGAATTTCCGGACGAATCGTTTCCTGCAAGAGACCAGTGAAGACGGGCAGTGCCTTGGCAGGATCCTTTTTCGAGAGAATTTCGGCCTGCTTCAACTTGGCAATAAGGACAGCTTCCGGATCGGCCTCATAGCGGATCAAATCATTGATGACGGGTTCGGCCTCTCGCTCCCGGCCAAGCGACATCAGGAGCGTGATCTTCAATATAGCCGCTTGGGCCCACCTATTCCCCGGGATATCCTTAAAGGGAGCCTGCTGTGCCATGACTTGCTCGATGAGTGGCAGTCCTTCCGCGACTTTGCCTTGTGCGAGCAGATTGGCGACGGCGGCGATTTGTGGGGGTTCCTGAAACTCAATCCGCGCGATGGTGTTAGCCGGAATGCCCAATTCGCCCTGACCGGTTCCGGCCTTGACGGCGGTCATAATCGTCGCCCCGCTACGCCGCAGATTTATCCCCTCAACGGTCCGACCATCTTTGAGGATCACATTCTGCGCGTGAGCCGAAACACCCGTGATCAGCACGAAACAAACAAGGCGGCAAAAGGCTCTCCATCCCCGGTTTTTCATCCTTTTGCCATCTCCTTGACGCGTTGTCGGGCGATTTCCGCTTCGGGCATCGTTGCGAGATTTTCCTGGCGAAGCAGCTCGTTGTACGTGTTGAGAGCCTCCTGGGATTTGCCGAGCTTCTCCAAACACTCCGCGCTCTTGACATAGGCTTTAGCCACCCAGGGGAGAAACTTGCGGTAGGCAACAAAAACGCGTTGAAAATAGGCGTTCGCCTCAGCCCAACGTCCCCGTTTCGCCTCAATTTCTCCAAGTGAATACACACTTTCGGCAGTGGCTTCTCCCCGCCATTCCCGGACAGACGCCACCTGCTCAAAAAGCTTTTTGGCTTCTTCGTCCCGCCCCAGCGCGAGCAGAGCCTTGCCTCGACCGAGCGTCACATCCCGCAATTTCTGGGCGGCCGCGATTTTGACTGTCCCATCATTAAAAAACTTGTAAGCGAGCGGAAAATCCCCTCTGCGGTAGGCAATCTCGCCCAGACCGGAATAGGCAAAATCCACCACCTCGCTCTTGGGATAAGAATCCATCAGCGCCACGTAAAACGTTTGCGCCTGGTCCAGTTTGCCCTTGCTCAAGAGGAAATCCCCGACCGGCCCGAGAATGCCCGGGCTCAAGGCTTCGGGCTTCGTCGAATCCACAATCTGCTGAAGGTTCCTTTCCTGTTCGGGAGATTGCTTGCGCAGCCTGGCCAACTCGGATTTGGCAAACAGCACCCGGGCTTTGGCCGTGGCAGTCTCGGCGGAAAATCCCAGCAGTTTGTCGAGTTCGGCAGAAGGATCGAAAACCGGCGCGGGAGACGGGGTGGCTGTGGCGTCGGAGGACGCCGTCCGCGGTTTCTTCACGCATAGTTGAACGAGTTGGGTGAGCATTTGTTCGACCGCCTCGCGGGAGGGATCGTCGATGTATTTCTTAATGGTGTCGGCAAAGAACTGCTTAGCTTCATCCGCCCGGCCCATTCGCGCCTTGGCCTTACCGATCCAAAACAAAGCCGCCACAACGGTCGGATGCTCCGGGTTTTCCTTCACGAACTCCTCGAACATCGCGGACACATTTTCCCAGTCCCCTTTTTTCTGGAGAATCTTGCTGGCTTCAAAGAGTGCGTAGTTCAGCACTTCATCAGTGGTGGCCGCCTTATAAGCCTTGGTATAGGCGGCGAGCGCCTCATCGGTTTGCCCCTTGGCGGCAAAGGCATCGCCCAGCAGCGCATCGACCTCCCCCAACTGCTCGCTGCCGGGGTACTCGTTCGCCCAGGCTTCGCAGGCGGCGACGACTTGATCGTAATCCTGCGCCGCATATTTACAAACGGCGAGGCGATATTTTGCATCTTCGACAAAGGCCCCCGAGGGAAATTTTTCGGTATACTTGGTGAGCGCCCCGAAGGCGTCCTCGTATTTGCCCGCGAAGAGTCGGGCCATGGCGATGCGATATTCAGCTTCTTCCGCATTAATTCCACTAGGATACTCCGTGAGATATTTTTGGTATTGAGCCACCGCTTCTTCGTATTTGCCCTGGCCAAACTGCACATTGCCCAGAAGGAGGCGTATCTGCTCGCGCATTTCGTTCTGCGGCTGATTCTCGAGGATGTAGCCAAACAGCGTTTCAGCCTGCGCGTAGTTTTGATTTTGGAGGGCCATCATGGCTTGCAGGTATGTGACGGCTCCCACATTCGTTCCGGCGGGGAATTCTTTTAGGTATTCATCCGCCTTCCCGAGAGCCAGATCGCGCTGACCGACCTCGGCATAACTCGTCACCAAGGCGTAGAGCGCGGGTTCGCGTTCCATCGCATCCGAACTGGATTTCAAAAGTTCTTCGTAAACCAGGATCGCCTCCCACTGTTTCTGATCCTCATAAAAGCAGCGAGCCATCCGCAAAAAGACCGCCGCCTGGATCGAGGGTAGCTTTTCAAATTCTTCCAGGAGCTGTTTCGCCTCTTCCAAGTTGGCCCGGATTTCTTCGTTGGCCGCCAGATTGCGGGGCGCGAGCTGGGGGTTCGCCCGCATCGCTACCAGATTCGCGTCTATCTGCCTCCCCATCTCCGCGATTCGCTCCCGCTGGACCTTAACAACCGCCTCCTTGGACCGGACTTTGCGATAGCAGGCCAGAGCTTGGTCATAGGCTTTTTCAGCCAAAAGCTTGTCGCCCAATTGCCCTGCCAAGGCATTGAGACCAACTATGTTTTCCACCAGGGCGATTTGTCGTTCCAACTGAGCCAGCACGCTGAGGGCTTTGTCATACATCCCTTTTTCGATCAAAATCGCCGCCAGTTGCATGGCGCCTTTGGCTGCAAATTTCGTTTTGATCTCACCGCCGACGAGCTTCTCCAGGGCTGAAATCGCATCGTCAATCTGGCCGGCCGTTTTTGAGACCCCAGCGCGAAAAAGCAAGGCCTGCTCGGAAAACTGCGGGTTAGCTTCCAACGACTTCAGGAGTTGGGAAGCAGATGCCGTGTCGCCGCTTTGGAATTGCGATTGGGCCAGGGCAAAGGTGGCTTCCGGTGCACGCAACGACTGGGGGTATTTCGATAAGAATGCTTGTAAAGTCAGGATCGCATTCTTGTAATCCTTGGCATTGAAGTAGGCAGCGCCAAGCGTGAAAATGACGGGCTCCATCTGAGCCGGTGAAGCTTCAGCCTGTTCAGCGACAATGCTCAGTGCCGCAATCGCCGCGGGAAAATCTCCCGCTTGGAACGCAGCCATGCCATCCTGAAAGGTCTTGTCCAGGGCCTGGGCCGGCGGCAATGGGGATTGGGCGAGAACGGGCTGGCTGCTCAGCAAGAGCCCACCAAAAATGCCGCTGAAGCAAACCAAGGCGATCCAGCCGTTTATCAAGACACCGAGGCTCGAAATGGCCAAACGTCTGGACAGGATAAGACGGAGGACGCGCATCTGTTGATTGGCATTATGCACGGGTAGTGAGCAATTACAGGCGTCGCGGGCTTTAAGGGACTATAGGTCCGCTGGCTGTCGGGAGATCCAAGGGGTTCACAAAACCAATATGGTGTGGGGACAATTTAATGAGAAGCCAAACGACCGTTTTATTTTTCCACATTTGCGCAATCAAGGTGATGTCCTCCATCCCGGCCAACGCGGTCCAAATTTGAATCGACGTTTGAAGTTACTATCCACAAAATCCCCACAAAAGCACGAATGGTAGCGTTTGCCATGGCGATGTTCGGTCCGCATCTCAAGCTCCAACGCGCCCACTTGGCGTTTGCTGAAATCTCCCAGATGCTCTCTACCGCCTAAGCACCGAATTTCTTCCCCCATTGGCTTAAAAACGTTACGGATGTTACGATCCCGAAATGATCTGGCGACAGGATCGCACCCAGCAGAATTCCGATCCGAACGATAGAGTCCTTCATTATTAACGCCCGGGCCGTTTGACATGGCCGGCCCTTTAAATGCGGCAACATCCTGCGAATTCACTGGGGACAGGCATTCATCGACTTTTGCTGCATCCCCCCTTGAGAGATGTCCTCCGAAGATCGTTCCAACGGCCATAGGGGATTCATAAACATAATCTGCACTTAATTGATAGGAGTGGGGTCTTTTTGTTGTTAAATCGTTTGAAATGGCTTCAAGTTCCGCGCCATTTTAAATTTTGGGCCAAGGGACCAGGACTGCACAGTTGTTGCGGATTTTTGCGCGGGCGCCTTGCAAGATGGCGAGCGTCTGAGAACGACGTAATGTTGAATGTTCATATTCTGACTGTGGTCTAGAAAGCTTTCTTACTGCGAACTAATAGCCCGCAACCGGATGAAAGATTTGGGTGTGTCCCCGAGGGGCAACTTTCTGCGCACAATGACGGTCTGGGTTCCATCGCCATTGTCCGCCGGAAGGCCGACGGCTTCGACCCATGCGGTGCCGGCATTCCAGGAGAGAGGGGATAGGGTATCCGAGACTTCCACCCCATAAATCACTCCGGCTGCGGTATAATCGACCCCGATCGTGCCTGTTCCGCCGGAGCGCTGTCGGTAGGTGATGGTCAGATATTGGTTCCCAGTCTCGTCACCCGAGCCCTCAACCATTGTCACGGCGGGTGCATTTGCGGCGTTGGCGAGAGTAGGATCTAGGGAAAAGGCATACTCAAGGAAGTTGCTCAGGCCATCGCCATCGGGATCGGCCGAGGTAAGTGCATCGTCTCCCGAGAGGCCTGAGTAGCCTGCCATCCAGGAGCCAAAGCTCAAGGAGGGTGCGATCAGGTTAAGGGTAAATTCTCGCGCAACCCTGATCTCGCCGTCATCAGCCTGCAGACGTAGCAGATAGCTGCCGACGCTCGGCGAAGTGAACGTCGTGATGGGGGACGTCGAATCACTGAAAGATCCCAACGCGGACCCCGAGATTTGGCTCCACGCGTAGCCAACAAGGCCCGGAACGAGGGGCAGACCATCGTCGCTGGCTGAGGGGGTCAAAGTCACCGCAGCGCCCGCGACACCATCCTGGTCCGACAGACTCTCGAGAATCGGAGCCCGATTGTAATTCGGGTCTTCCGATCGCCAGGAAGCGGCGGGAATGGTCTGCTTGCTCCGCGAAGGGCTTTGCCATTGAAGTTTGGCCGAACCATTTCCCCCATTGTAATACTCCATCACAACTTTTGCGGGCACGTTAGCTTGCAAGGCGATGGGTGTGGCCGTCAGATCACGCGGAGGACCACCGCTCCATTCATCGACCACCTTGACACCATTAACCCATACGCGGGCACCGTCGTCCACGTTCGGAATAATCAGGTAGTCTTCGCTATACTGCGGGATGATCCAACCCGTCCAACGCACGGAAATATTGCTCCCAACGGCAGGAGCAGGTCCCGTGCCGCTGCCGAATCCAAAGTCAATCGTCGAGTCAATCCGCTTCACAGCGGGCACTCCCGCAAACGCGGTGCCGTTGTAATACTCTCCGTTCACCCCAAGCGGAGCGATCGGGCTGGTACCGATGTACACTGGAAAGTCGTGCGTGGTGGGACCTGACCCGTCATCTGCTGAGAGTCGGATCAGATAGACTCCAGGCATCGGGAAGCTCGCGAGGGTCGAGGCGGCGGCGGAATCGTCAAAGACCACCTCGCCAGGGCCGGAAACAGTGCTCCAGGTGGTCGTGAAGGTGTTGGTGGGAAGCCCGTCGTCGGTGACGCGGGCGTCGAGAACGAGTCTGGCATCCGTGGAACTCAGCCAAGGACGGGCCGCCGTTGGTCGCAGCATCTGAATCTGCGGACGACTATTCAGAGTCATCCGCCAGCTTTGCGTGGTGACACTGACTCCGTCGCCTACCGAAACCGCGAGGTCGAAAGAGATGGGAAGTCCGGCAGGGATTGTTCCCGTGAGCAAGGCGGTCCCCCCGCCCGTGGGCGTGAGGGTCAGCCAGCCAGGGAGGTTGGCACGGGTGAAGGTAAGGGTGTGGCCGTCGGCGTCAGTCGCCCCCAGGGTGTAACTCAGTTCGTCGCCGGAAGTTCCCGCAAGTGGCGGACTGCTCGTGAAAACCGGGAGCGTATTGCCGCCGGGGGGCACCACGGTGAGGGTAAACGACTGGGAGGTGGAGAGGGCCGCGTCCGCGACTTGGACAACCACCGGGAAGGAACCTGAGGCGGGCGGAATACCCGTCAGGATCGCTGTGCCGTCGCCCACATCGGTCAAGGTCAGCCAGGCCGGTTTGTTGGGTGCGGTGATCGTCGAAGGTGTGCCGTCCGGCTCCGAGGTTCGGATCTCATAGGTCCAAGTCTGGCCCTGCGTGGCGAGAATCAGGGGCAGACTGGCGAACACCGGAGCGGTATTGCCGCTGCCGAATGAGATGTCGCTTAGGTTGGTTTGGGCAAACGGAGAGGGGAGACCCGAGCCATCGGACAGGCCCACCAGAACGCCCGTGGGAGTGGTGCCATTCAGCCATGAAATGGTAATTACGCCGGAGTCAAAAAGTTCAACCTGCGCGCTGCACTTGTTGTTGATATTTCCGTTATAGACGAGATTGTTGTAGGTGACCACAGTGCGCTCCTGGCCGGTCACCGAAGCGATGCGGCCGACGTAGATTGTCGTGGTGCCGTTCACAGCGCTGAAACCGGTCGAGAACAGGGCGGAGATGCGTTTGACAGTGAAATGAGTACTCAGGCTGGGATAATATTTATTCGGCGCTACACTAAGGGAGCCCGGGTTCTCCATGCAGATTGATCCATTGGGGCTAATCCAGAGAGTACTGTATGTAGTTCCAAAAAATTTGGAAGGATAGGAAACCTGATAAGGTGCAGAGTAGTAATAGCTGGTCGCTGTGACCAACTGCTGGTGACCAGTGGTGCTGGAGGAAAATGAACTGGCGGAAATCATCGAGGCCGAATAGATGGATGAAGACCCGTCCGGCGTGAACGTGATCTTCTTGTTATTGCAGTCAAAGTTAGCCTCAAAGCTTGTCGGCTCCGAGCCTGAGTTGACGAAATACTGGGTCCAGCGATTGATGGAATCGTTATCGTGGACTTTCAAGACCGCCACCGTCGAGCTGCCGAGATTGTAGCCGGGCGATGCCGTGACGGTGACGGTAAGGCTCTCGAAACTCTCGACCACAGCATCATCGTTTGCCATGACCGTGACATCGACGGTCGTGGCATTCGACGGAAAGGTGACTGTTCCCGTGCCAGCTCCGGTGTTTATGGTCGCACTCCCGCCCGAGAGAGTGATGTCACTCGTCAAACTGAGTCCGCTGCCCCCCAAGGCGGCGAAACTGACCGTCTGGGAGCCGCCCGCCGCTAGAGTTGCCGCACGGACAAAACGAAGCGTTCCGTTCGCCCCTCCTTCAGTAGCCCGCCCAATGGGATAGACGGAAACGGTGGGGCGGTCGTTGTCGGTGACTGAAACCGCAATCTGCCGATCAGAAATCGCCCCGTAAATTCCAGAGCCGCCAACCGCATGATTAATAGTGGCGGCATGGGGGGAACTTTCGTTGAGCGCATCGTCCACCGCGGTGAGCGTTACCGTCTGGGGTAAATTCCAATTGGACGGGGTAAAGGTCAGTGTTCCCGCACTCGCAGTTACTTGCCCATCCGGAATTATCGTCACCGTTACATTTGCGGTCGGGGCCACACTGAGTTCCACTGTGTAGCTGTCCACTTCGCCGCCTTCCGTGACGACGGTCGAGCCAACCGACTGGCGGAGGATAACCCTAGGAGAAGAGACCGGCACCTGGACGATCTGGATACCGTTCACGGCCCGCTTTTGCTGCACATCAAGAGTGAGGGTGGGATCCGTGACGCCACGAAAAACGATATAGTTGCCCAGACTCTCACCCGCAGGTGCAGACGTGGTGGTCGCGGCGGCTTCCTTCATTCCCGTCCAAGTGTCGTAGGTCGGGTAATCCCCCAGAGCGTCACCATGCACCAGGGAATTACGCGCATAGCGGGTGATCCCATTTAACGTGTAAGAGCCAAGGGTGATGTCTTCGACACTGTCAAAGGGATTGAGAGGAGCGTCGAGATAGACATAGACATCGTACTCGGGATACGGGATCGCATTTACCGAAACCCGGCCGTTGCCTCCATCCCGGTCCCAGAAGCCGTTGCGCATCAAGCGACCGTTGCCGTCCGGCGTTCCTCCGGTGGTGGTAAAAGACTGAGAGAGATCGGTCGAGATAACTGCGGAGGTGGCCGTGTCTGTTTGATCTTTCAAATTACTGAGGCTTCCGATGGACCCGACAAGATTGTTCCATCCTTTGACAAATTGGACGGCTCCCGCCTTTTCGCCCGAGGTTACGACGTCGGAGCTATTACCGGTAAAGTTAACGCTAATCACATTTGCCGCTTCTGGGGCTCGCAGTTCAAATGAAATCGTGTTGGAAATGGTCCAACGTCCGGTGGCGTCGTAAGCAACGGCCCTGACCGTGTGGACTCCACTCGAAACGTTCTGCCAAGTGAAACCGAAGTTCGGTCCGGTAGAGGATTCGCCGATGAAGTTTTGTCCCTCGAAGTAGCGCACAGCGGCGATGCCATTCGTGTCGGAGGCGTTGGTCAGGAGCGTCACGCTTGCCCCTGAGGGATAGATCGAACCGTCGATCGGCGCGGAGACGGCCGCTATCGGCACCACATTCCCGCCCCAATCGATTTGGCTAAGGGCAGACGAAGGAATAGGCTGTTTTCCGCTGCTGATCGTGCTCCAACTAACGAGAAGGTCTTCCGCGCCACCCTGGTGGAAAAATTCGACTCGAATCGCATGGCGTCCGGCGGAGAGGGCGATGTTCCCTTTTGCCTCCTCGGAGGAGGAACGCAACGCGTTTCCATCCACGACTAGAGAATTTCCGATGTAAAGGCGGGATCCGTCGTCCGAGTCGAGATGGAAAGTATAGACATCAGAGACAGGGACATCGAGATATCCCTCGTAAAGATAAGAAAATCCGTCATTCACCAGACGGTTGCTGATGCTGAAGGTCGTGACAGTGCCACTTTGCAGCGGGAAAAGTTTGCTAAAGTCCGGCATGGTCGGGAAGCTTCCCTCGTAATAGCGGTAGGCCAGGCCGGGCATCGTCGCTGCGGGATCCTCCGGGGTGCGGTAAGGAAGATTGCCGACATTGATCCACGCGCTGACGACCGTGGAACGTCCGGTCATGTCGCTGACAGTGCAGTTCACGCGGTAAAATCCCGGCGTGCTCCACGATTTTGTCTGCACGTTGCTGTTGGTGATTGACAGCTTGCCATCGCCGAAATCCCAGTCGTAAGCGAGCGGATTGCCATCGGCGTCGCTAGCCGAGACGGTCAGGGTCACCGGCTGGCCCACGGAAGGCATACCGTTGGAAGTGGCGATGGAGCCGGTGGGTGCATTGGGCGAGGCCCCTCCATAATTGACGGCCACGTCGATCCAACTATGGGATCGTCCGCCTGCCGAGGTTGTTCCACTCCCAACCGGCGTGATATGCACTCCGCCAAAGATCTGGGTGGGATTAAGGCTGGCAACTTCCGAGTAAGTTCGCCCGACCTTGAGTGATCCGTCCGTCCGGTCGTCGTCGGCGTTGGAGCCCGGGGTTATGTCTAGGTATTGGCTCTGTGGCCCGGACGGCATCAAAGTGTGGAGTTGCACTGCCCCCCGATCCCAATCGTTGCGCGAGGGCCCCCCTTCGACCCCTGCCTCGTGACGGTACCCGAGCA
Source organism: Terrimicrobiaceae bacterium (assembly GCA_041752695.1). Classification (GTDB taxonomy): domain Bacteria; phylum Verrucomicrobiota; class Verrucomicrobiia; order Chthoniobacterales; family Terrimicrobiaceae; genus CALCJD01. The sequence continues at coordinate 69,499 of JBGSVZ010000068.1, read as the reverse complement.
CGATCCGGTTCGAGGTCCAATTGCTGCCGGGAATAATCAAGCCCCGCACCCGGCTGGTCTCGGTGTCGCCGTAGGGGTCGGTGTGGTTAAAGAGCCGGTAGGTTCCGGACGCCGTCACCTGGACGAGGTCTCCTTGATTCTCATCCAGAAAACCCAAGTTTTGCTTAAACAGCGCGTTGAACATGGTGCCGCCTCCACCCATGATATCAGCGCCATCACCATACTCCGTCGTGGTGCCCTGCGGATTGCGCGGGAGGCCATTGTTCCCCACCCAGTAGTTGGCGTGGTGAACGCCCCAATTATGCCCCCACTCGTGGAGCGCCACCGAGCCGTTGAGCGAATTGCCCAGCCAGGCAAATCTCCCACCCAGGAAAGCCAGACCTGTCGAGCCGATCATCTTAACGTTCGACATCACCACTTGTCTGTCGTACTTGCTCGGGTCATGTATCTGATCGGTGGCAAAGGTCCCTCCCTGGGCTTGCGCCGCGGCCACGCAGTCGAAATATAACTGTCCAAAATTTGCCGTATATTCCGCGGCAGTTTTTGGCAAGTTCAACACCTGGGTGACGACTAATCGCGGTATCAGCAACTCATTCGCTTGACCAGGATAGACATATTTGGGACCGAACCAGGTTTTCCCATAGGAGGCTTGGAAATAGGCTCTGGACGATTCATCGAGCTGGCTGTTCAGCGTGTTGTAATCCGGCGGGTTTGTCCAAGCCGGCGCATCGGAAGGGCGGACAAGATAAACCATCACGGTTTTCGGACCGCGCTGCCAGGAGTATGGCCCGTCATAGGCGTTGTAAGCAATCGTCGGGGGACTCGGCTGCGGCGGAGGTGAGGCGGGATCCAACGTCGGCCCGGAGGCTGCCGTCGGGAATTCGGAAGGCTGTACCTCAAGACTTTTCTCAAAAGCGGCAAGCTGGTCCATGTCCTCGAACCAATACCAGGCCCCTTTGTAAATTCCGGCGACGCCTGGCGTGGTGGAATCGATGTTCGGGACATCCTCCGGAGGAACCAGCACGATTTTTTCCTGGCGAAGCGCCAGCTCGTTATCAATTGCCACACCGTTGATGGAAGCATCTTCTTGGGTGAGCATAGCTAACTCGGGTCTGGATACATGCGCGCGGAATTGCTCACCCCCTATCCAGACTTCCCGCTCGATGCGGTCAAGCGGAGCCGCGGAGTCTACTGCGGCCTGAGCCCCGGCGTCCGTATCCGGCCCGCAAATGGCCAGAACCCCCAAAAAGCCTTCCCCGGAGATTTCACGCTCGATTTCAGGAAGGATTGCGGCGGGAAGCGCCGCACGCACTTTCGGAGGAACGGCCAGCAGAAGGGCCTGACCGGGGTCCGCTTCGATCAACTGCTTCATTTCGGGGCGCCTCGACTGCGCCAGTGCCACCCCCTCAGCCACGAGACCATCCCGTTTAGGTCCGACAGAAGCCGCCAGGTAGCGATCCGTCCATTCGTCAAACTTCGCCATGGCCGGCGGCGGTTGCACAACGACGGGCACTGAAAAAAAGGCGTCCGGGCGATTCTGAGTCCCTCCCGAGTTGGTCGGCATGGAGGAAACCGTATGTCGGACTTTCCCGACAACCTTCTGGGGCACAGGCTCTGTCGGCGAAGCGGCAGGAGAGAGAATCCCGGACTGCGCGGAAAGAAAAAGCCGGCCAGCACCTGCGGCCAACGCAAAAATAGCCACGCAAACGAGGCATTTCAGAACCAAAAACCGGGAAGACATGTAGGAGGGGGGGCTGCGTTTCGAACAGAAAGTTAGCAGTCGCAATCCGTGCTTCCAATCCGCGATAAAGTCTAATTATTCCGGCATCGCGCACTCGCTTCCCGTGCATTGCGGAACGGCTAACCATTTTCTTGGCGATCTGGACGGGGCAGGGAAGTTCCTCACGCCCCACTGAATGTTCACCGAAGCGATCCCGAATGCAGTCTATTTTACCCTTAATCACGCCCTCCACCCGCGAAGGAGATGACCCCCTCCTCGAGGTGGAGGCTTCTTTGCTTCTCGACCAAAAGTTTTCCGGCTTATTAAGGCGGATCGGAAGTTTCACGTACGTCCTTGAACACATAATGAACAAAAAAATTCGGGTTGGAATTGTGGGTGGCGGTCGAGTTGGCGAGGCGTTTCTGCGCGACCTAGGGGCTGAGCAAGACGTTGAGACCGTCGGAATTGTCACGGCCAGCGCCGGCCGGCAGCGGGAACTGGCGACCAAGTTCGGAGTCGCTGCCTACGGGGAAGTGGCTGCGATGATGGCTTCACCGCGCAAGCCAGAAGTGGTTTGCGTGGTGAACGCCACGGAGCAGCATGCCTCCTCCACCATAGCGGCACTTGAGGGAGGGGCCCATGTCTATTGCGAAAAGCCGATGGCGCTGAACATGGCCGACTGCGAGGCCATGCTTCACGCCGAAAAACGGAGCGCCCGGCACCTCCAGATCGGTTTCGAATACATGCACGGCACAATGACCTCCCGTTTGCGTCAGCTCGTCCAGGAGGGTTGGTTCGGCGAGTTGCTCTGGGCGAGTGTGATCGATTCCCGTGGGCACTGGTGGAGTGACTCGCCAAAAGCGGAACCAGCCTCGATTTGGAAGCTCGACCGCTCGCGGGGCGGCGGCATCATTTTTCATTGCGGCATTCACCAACTGGACATCATCCGCACCCTCCTCGGCCCGATTGAGGAAGTCTCGGCCTTCCGTCCTCCGCGCAACGGGCTTTCCTTCTATCCCCCCTCGGTCCCGGATAATGTCACCCTGATGCTCCGGGCCAAAAGCGGCGCGGTCTGCAATTTCCAAGTTTTCCACAACAGGGCACCAACCTATTACCGCGAAGTGCCGCCGTTTCATCCCGACTGGCGCAAAGTTCCCGGCCACGAGTTTTCGATCAGCCTAGTGGGCACTCGGGGCTCATGCGAAATGCAGATTTACGACGAGAAGCTCCATTTATTCCGCTTTGATCAGCAGGGCAGAGATACCGTGTTCGAGCGGACCGAGCTCTTCGGGCCACATCATCCCGACAAATCCCACCACGACATGCATGGACTAGTGATCCGCTTTCTCCACAGCGTGGCAACAGGGGGCGGCGCTATCGACCCGGCCAACGAAGCAGTCGAGACAATGCGTCTGGCGTTTGCGGCGGAGGATTCGATTGAACGCGGAACTCCGATCCGTGTTGAAAGTTGACGGTATCGGGACAAGGCATTGTCCTCCGTCCAGGTGATGTCGCGAGTTCAGGAATCCGGGCACGGCCCCCTCCGCCCAGCGGTGGCTGGAGATGCGAAAACGTGCTTCCCGCGGTTTAGCCCCCGGCACGGAGGATAATTTCCCGCCCGGGGACCGTTTCCGTGACAAACTCATGGCCTTCCACCCGCCTGCCATCGCACAGCACTACGCCCCCCATCCCGTGGGCAAGACGAAGCGGCGAACCGGCAAGACTCTTCACGCGCACCTCGACACTTCTGCCGCCCTTCACAGTCGCTCCGACAAGAAAGGCACCTTCCGTCCGAATCCCGTCAAACTGAAAATCGCGCCAACGAGACGGGATGGCCGGCAGGACAGCAATCGAGTCACCGTGGCATTGCACCAGCAGTTCGATTATCGCGGTAACCGCACCCATTCCCGCATCGATCTGCATGATTTCGCGATACGCTTCGGGCTTCGGCTCGCTCGACAGCAAACCTTCGGAAAGGCTTTCGTTCATGTCGCCAGTCAGCCCGCCCGCCCCCGAAAAATCCGCATCGTGCAATGTCCCGTGCCCGATGTTGGTGAACACCCGCTTCCACCAGTCCAGCCAAACCACGGCGGCATCCGGCAAACCACAGCGCGAGCAGAGGATCGATGCCCATGGCACACACCAGCCCGTCCAAGCGCCTGCCCCTAGAGATGTCCAATTCCTCATGCTACAGGCGATAGTTTCGCGATGCACTGAATCCAGCGGATCGATCGTGCCGAAGGGGTAGATCGACGCCAGATGCGAGTGATGTCGGTGACTTTCATCAAAGTCCCGTCCTTGCCAGAGCGCGATTCCGCGCTCAGGCGTTTCCACACAGTAAGGCGGCAGCAAGCGCGTGACCTGTTCCCAGCGTTCATCCTGCGCTTCGCCGAGAATCCTTGCGGCCTCCCGCAGGGTGCGGGCTAGAAAATGGCAGGCAGCAAGCTGAAAGCTTGCGTCTCGCCCCCAGGCGTTCATCCCTGCGCCACCGAACTCCGGGCTCACCGAAACGGGCAAAGACAGATGCTTCTCTCCCCCGGTGGTGCGTTCCTCAAGCATCGCCCAGTATCCGTTGAACGCACCACACAACATCGGCCAGGCCAGCTCCCGCAGCAGGCTCTCGTCCATGCTGTATCGATAGTGTAGCCAGGCCATCTGGGCGACCCACGCTGTACAGGCATGATCAATCGTGCCTGTCCAAAAGGAACCAACAACCTGGCAGCGATCATCCACCGCGTGCGGCAGCATGAGCGCGTCGGGCACTCCGAAAAACTTGCCGGCATTGTCGCGCAAATTCGGAAGCCATGACCGCACCATGTCCCAGAGCGGTCCGAAATGGCCGAGTCGGTTGGTGCCGAGCGCCGGCCAGTAGATCATCTGGAGATTGATATTAAAGTGGTAATCGTTGCTCCAGGGCGGGATCTGATACTCCTCCATCCATGGCCCCTGTAGAGTCGCAGGAACGGCACCGGGTGTTGTCAACCCCGCCTGCTTGTAGACGCCGTAAAGCCAAGTGTGCTGGAGTGCCGGATCCGGCAGTCGTACGTCGGGAACATCCTCCCAATACCTGCTCCACCATGCCACGGCACTCTTCGCTAGCGAAGCAATGTCGGCCCCGCCCACCCGATTCCTTGCCAGCCCGGCCGCGCCCGGACCGAGCGCAGTGGCAAGGATCGCCCGCGATCCCTTCCACTCCCAAGCGAGTGCGAGCGGATCATCTGAGGGCAAAGTCTGACAAAATCCGCCGCTCGTCCCGTTGTCCCAACGTTCCGGGGGTAAGCAACCGACAGCGGAAAGCCTTTCAGCAACAAAGTCCCACGTCGGCACCGCATGCACAGCGTGCAAACACTCACTGTCGATCCACGCAATCTCGTCGTCCATCGCTTGGCGGATGACGACACGCGAGGCTTCCCCCCGGCCATTAGCAAGTATTACCACGAGCGTCGCCGTTCGAATATCAAGCTCCGCGCTCACCGGCCGGAAGTCATCGGAAAATGTCAGTTCCAGCCGCCCGCATCCCAACTGCATCGGGCGTTCCGGACCACCGGAATTCACCGTCGGGGAAAACGCCTTGCCAATCCCCTCCTCGTCATCGGCCTCCAATAGTCCGCGTAGTTGCGAAAAGCTCGTTCGCGAGGCAAACTCCCTGCCGCCGCGATGATCCCAAAAACCCGCCCGGCCGACAGTGATATGCAACCGCTCCCCTCCCCAAACCATGAGCCCCTGTTTTCCGTTGCCGAGCAGAATGCCAGTGTGCGTTCGTGGAAGTGGAAAGTGCCAGTGTAGTTGGCCAGGGTGAGGTATCATTGGGCAGGTTGTAACGGCTAGCCTCCTCTCTACCCAAAGGAAGTCCGCGAAAGCAAGACGACGCGCCATCCTGCAATTCCTTCGCACGGATCGTCAGCATTCCTTGAGCAGTCCGGCCCCAATGCTATTGTCCAATGCAAACCCACTCCTCGAGACCCTCTTGAAAAGGACATCGAGAGGTGTCGCGATACCGGAGAACAATTCCGCTTTCACGGATGGACTCATGTGGCATCAAACACTAACTTCACGTAAATACATCGTAGATACGAAACCCATCGTAGATCGACTTCCTACCTCATGAACATTCCCCCAGTTGTTCCCTCTCCTGCCCGCTCAGAGGCAAGTTCCGCCGAGAAGCGATGCTATAGATCGTCTCATGAAGCCGAACGGACCTCTGTTGAAGAAATCGAGTTCTCCAGCCGCAAGGTGGAACCCGCCGGGATGACCTGGTGGAGTCCGCTTTTGTGCAGAGGAGAAAATTCCGCATTCTCCCTTGTTGAGATTACCATGGCCCTCGGAATTGTGGCTTTTGGGTTAATCTCCGTGGTGGGACTGATGCCTATTGGGTTAACCACACTGCGGCAAACCGTAGAAACCAGCGTTAGCACACAAATTACCCAAGTTGTAATCAACGAAGTGCAACAGGCCGATTACAAGTCCCTCCCCGCGACGCAGTTATACTATTTCGACGACCAGGGCAACCTGCTGAAGAGCGGTTCCGATCCGCTCAAAATCTACGACGTCCGGCTCCAAATCACCAAGGGCACGACGATTCCGGGAAGTCTTGGAACCAGTTCCGAAAATCTGGCGACCTTGTCGATCACCATTAGTCAGGCTGGAACCCAGGCCGCTCGTAAAGTATCCGCTCTGGTGGCACGATCGGCGAATTAAAGCAGGGAGAGCAAATGGCACGATCTGTCAAAAGTGCATTTACGCTGGTCGAGCTTTTGGTGGGCATGGCCCTCTTGTCGATGTTGGTCGTCCTTCTCCTTGGAATCACCAATGAGACTGCTGGCATCACTCAGCGAGCCGGGGCAAAAATCGAGCAGTTCAGAGCGGCCCGCACCGCGTTTGAAACTATCACAAGACGTCTCAGCCAGGCCACCCTCAACACCTATTGGGATTATGACGATGCTTCTGCGCCGACCCGCTACTTGCGTCAATCTGAACTCCGGTTTATCAGCGGCCCCGGGGTAGCTGGAGATGCCTCCTCCTCCCCACCAAGACCAACCCACAGCGTCTTTTTCCAGGCTCCCTTGGGATTTGTTTCCGACTCTCCGGCTTTCGGAGGACTCGAGAGTCTTTTGAATACTTGGGGATACTACATTGAATTCGACGGGGACACGGCTTCACGGCCGGATTTTCTCACCCCCTCCATCTCGCCCCTACGGTATCGCTATCGGCTCATGGAATTGATGGAGCCTTCGGATCAAATGACCCTCTATCAATACACCTCAGGGAGAAACAGCTTGGGCCTGCTCAAGTGCTCTCTTTACAAGACGCGGGAGTGGTTCACGAACCCTCTGGCCAACCGTAGCAACAGCCATGTGCTGGCGGAAAACATCATTGCCCTCGTCATTCTCCCGAAACTCTCCGGCCAGGAAGATAGCACAGGAACCAAGCTCTCGCCTGATTACAGCTACGACTCCTCGAAAACGGACAAGAACGATTCCGCGGTGGTAAACGCGGACACCAACTGGAAAAACCAACTTCCCCCGGTGCTTCAAGTCACCATGGTCGCCGTGGATGAAACGTCGTTCAAGCGACTTCAATCAGGAACAGCGGCCCCAGCCCTAGGACTAGACAGCTTGTTCAAGGTGGCAGGCAGTCTCACTGATCCGGCGCAAAATGGCTATGCCAAGGATCTCAAAACACTCGAGGCCACCCTCCAATCGCAGAAACTGAACTATCGAATCTTCACGAGCAACGTCATCGTAAAAGCAGCCAAATGGAGCCGGGCTCAAACCCAATAAACATGAAGCCTCGCGGACATTCTTCCAATCACCGGGCGATGGCGCTCGTGCTGGTTCTGATCATTCTGGTCTTCGTCTCCACCATGGTCATCGTTTTCATGAACTCGGTGAAGAATGAGCTCACCTCGACAAATTCCTACGCCGCAGGCATACAGAGCAAGCAGTTGGCGGAGTCCGCCGTTCAACTTGTTATGGCGCAAATCACGGATGCCACCAAGGGGTCCGCAAACCCTGGCGACCCGACCTCGCCCAAGCTCGCCTGGGCGTCGCAGCCGGGCATGATCCGCACCTACAACGATCAGGGACTGAAGGGTAACGTTTTTAAGCTCTACTCCGCGGCGAACATGGTCGAGGACGGAGCCACCTTCGCTCCCACCGCCGACTTGCCCGCCTACGCCAACTGGAAAAATGCCCCGGGCCTCTACACAGACATCAACCAACCGGCGTTGGTGAGCGATCCAAGCGGCGGGATCGTCCCCGACGCGGCCAGTGGCAAAACCTATGTGGCAAACTACCCGATCGTCGATCCCTCCGCCATCGGCAAAGTCGAGGGCTTTGCCATCGCAGCGGGCGGTCCATCCGGGTACACAGGCTCGTACCCTCCCGCAGCCAACTATAATCCTCTGGCGCAACCCAATCCGGTCCCCATGCCCACGGCCTGGCTCTATCTGTTGCAGGACGGAAAGGTCGTTGCCCCAACCGGACTGAATGGGGACATCGTTACCTTCGACTCTTCGGCCGCCATTAGCACGACCAACCCGATTGTCGGACGCATCGCATTCTGGACCGATGATGAAACCTGCAAACTGAACATAAACACGGCCTCGGAGGGAACCAGCTACGACGTTCCCCGCGCCACCATCAAATCGGAAATTGCCCTCGCCCGCTCCATGCCGATCAAGGACGAATTTCAAAGAGCTCCCGGTCATCCGGCCATGACTTCGCTGAGTCCCGCTTTGGGATGGGTGTTGCCGCGGCCGGATCCTCTCGTTGCCGGCGACGCTCCCAAACTTAATGCGTATTATGACCTGACACCCCGGGTCGCCTATCTTGATAGCACGGGCTTAAACGACTACAGTTCACAAGGCGGAACCCGGGTCACGATGAGCAGTGACACTTCCATCAATCTGGCTCTGGATGGCGACCGTTTATACACCTCGCTGGATGAACTGGTTTTCAACCCGGCCCGGACACTCAACAAGCCGGCCTTGACGAAGCAGTCTCTGGAACTGAGCAAATTTTTCCTGACGGCCTTGAGTCGGGCACCGGAAGTGAACCTTTACAATCAGCCCCGCATCGGACTTTGGCCCCTCCAGGCCGGCACGGACGTCAATCCGGCCAGAACCCCTCCCCGCGATCCAAAGGACAAACTGCTGGAGTTCTGCACGAAGATCGGAGGAAAACCTTACTATTTTCAACGTTTCAGTGAAGGCCCTGGGGACTGGAACACTCTGGACGCATGGAGCGGATCCGACCTGACCAAGATTCCCAGTGCGCTAAGCAATACCCTAGACTTCAATAATATCCCCCGCAATCAGCAACTCTACCAATACCTGCAACAGAAAACGGCGGAAAACATCCCGGGTTTCGGGGGCAACTTCGAGGCAAAGTGGACGGCCCTGGGACGCGACCGGGTTCTGACCTCGATGATCGACCTCATGCGAAGTGGACTCAACACAATGCCGTCCGGGTTACCCGGTGGTTATCATTTTACGACCCTGCGTGATAGCTCTCGACTGAACGGCGAACGGTTTATCGTTCCCCTCAAAGTTAATGCCGGCAATGGCGACACAAAAGGGTATGGGCGCTTCAGCACCGTCACCCAGGCTGCGATCATATTTTTTGCTACCAAGACCAAGGCAAACCCTCTCGGTCCCCCAAACGTGGCTCCTTTCAAGCCACCGCTCACCACGGAAATGCAGGCCATACTGGTGACTCAACCTTTCCAACCCACACCCGGTATGTACAACTGGGCTCCCATCTGCCGATACGAAATGAACTTCAACGGCGGGTTTAGCATCACCACATTTTCAGGAAGTGGGGGTGCCTTTGGCAGCGGGTCGTTTTCCAATGCGGTTAATCGCTTGAGTGCGGACGCGGGAGCCAGCTCTGATGTGGGCGAAATCCTGGCCTTCGGAGGCGTGCTTCGCTCGATGAGGAAGTCTACGACGTTCGGCGGGAATGGCGCTGACAACAATAAATTCAAGATTCTCGATCCCAACGAGCACACAGGGTATCCCTTTTACAGCGCAAAAGTGCCGGTGCCTCCCGATGAGAATGCGACTTTTAATTTTAGCGGCGGGACCCTGACATTGAAGATCCGCTCTGGCGTGGGATCTCCCGCCACGGCGACAAGCGGAGAAGTGTTTCAGACCATCACGATGGACTTTCCTCCGATCAATAACCTGCCGGTGCCGCAGGCCATGACAAACGGTGCTCTTGTTTCCGGCTCCCTTTTCTGCCCCCCCGCCGATGGCACGGAGATTTCTCACAACTACAACGACCGCATCACGGCAGGACCCGGCCGCGACAATTTGATTCGGGAAGGTGATATCGTGCGCAGCATTGAAGCGAGCCCGAATGCACCCATAAATGGGGATTTACGTCTCATTGCCGGAAACGTCGAAGTCCCGGACAGCTATTTCAGACCGCATCCAAACTACACGCTTATCCCAGCGCGCTACACGGATGCGCGAACCGCGCTGAACGGGTCCAACCCCCCGCAGAATGCAGCATGGGCGGCCGGGCGGCGAAATCGCTATGCGACCAGTCTGCGCAGCAGTAGTCACCGCGACTACCAATACGGCATAGGAAGCGGCGCCCGCGGCGCTGGAAATTTTGAAAACCGGGATAACAAAAACAATGGTCTGGGCGGACTTCAGGTCATGAACGAGTGGGGGGTGGAAGATCGCCAGTCCAACGCTTCCACCCTGGCTGGCTCAAACGGTGGCATTCCGGTTCCGGGAGGACTGGTGGCGGGCGTGACCTACTCTCAAGGCGACACGCCCGTCGCGGCGCACGGCACGCTTGCGGCTTTGATGTCCAATGGAAAGCCCGGGGATTGGGACAGCGGTTCAGGCTTCATCCAGGACGGCCCGTATATCAACAAACCGGATCCCGGAAATCTTAATGCCGGAGATGGAACCGGGGGGTATTGGACGCAAACGACCAGCAATAACAACGCACTCACGAGCTTTTCCCCCAATCGTCAGGTCGCTTCCGCCTTAATGTTTGGCTCCCTTCCCACCCCCAACGCCACCGGTGACCTCCAGCCTTGGCAAACCCTATTGTTCTGCGCCAATCCAGCCTCGAAAGGTTCAACGGCGGCGGATCATTACGGCTTCAAGGATCCGAAGGACTATTTAATGCTTGATTTATTCACCATGCCGATTGTGGAGCCCTACGCCATTAGTGAGCCGCTCTCCACGGCTGGGAAAGTCAATCTCAACTATCAGATCATGCCGTTTACAAACATCTCCAGAAGCACGGCCGTGCGGGGAGTTCTCAAGTCTGTTCAGCTTGGCGCCATTGCCACCATTTTGACAACCGCCGATGGCGCAACCCAATATAAAAAGACGGATCCCAATGCCTCTGCTGGGATTCCCGACGTCAAGACGCGATTTAGCCTCAATCTCGACGAAGCCACGGGCACCCTCAAAGGATTTGAGAACCGCTTTGCCACAGGCGACATTTTCCGCTCCGCCGCGGAAATCTGCGGTATTTTTCTCGTGCCCAAAGACACGGGAGGAACCGACCCATCGTACGCCAACATCTCTTCATGGTGGGACAACTACAAGCTGACAGGGGATAACGTGCGCGAGTCGCCTTACAACCAGATCTATCCGCGTATGACGACAAAATCGAACTCGTTCACCATACATTACAAAGTCCAGGCCTTGAAAAAGAGTCCCGCGTCTGCCTCCACTCCTGTTGATGGCTGGAACGAGGCCAAGGAATCTGTGGTTTCCGAGTATCGCGGATCCACCCAACTTGAACGCTACGTGGACGCCAGCGATCCGGATCTGCCGGATTTCATCACCGCCACGGGTGGAAATTCCACAAAATATCCCGACGCAGGTGAGCGCTACAATTTGGACACCTACTACAGGTTCCGTGTGGTCGGCACGAAGCGATTTGACCCATGAAACAACAAGCTTTCAGTCTGGTTGAGCTTTTGGTCGTCATTTCTTTGATCGGCATTCTCACCGTTCTGGCAGTTCCAGCCCTCAACTCGGTCCTGACGGGGAGGAGCATTTCCGATGCGGCGGAAACGATTGCCGCCCAGATCAGTTTTGCGCGGCAAAAGGCTGTGGCCAACAGTCGGAAAACCGAGGTCCGCTTTTTGCGGTATGAAGATCCCAGCTTACCCGGGGGCACCGCCGGAGGGGAATATCGCGGGATCCAGATTTTCCAGATGGATTCCCAAAGTGTGGCTCGGCCACTGACGAAAGTGGTCGCTTTGCCCAAGATGGCCGTCATCGAAACCAATCCCACGCTCTCTTCCCTCCTTACGGGCCCGGAACGGAGTTCCACCACTCCTATTCCTGTCGCCGGAATCAATTACACCTATCGGTCCTTTATTTTGAATTCCGATGCCTCCACCGACCTCAGCCCCACCGGAAAATGGTACGTCACCGTGCGCAGTGCGAACAAGCCCGGGACAGGCAGCAGCCCTCCCGCAAACTTTGCCACGGTCCAAATCGATCCGCTGAATGGGTCGTTGCGACTCTTTCGACCGTAGCCTTCATTGTTTATGTCCATTTCTATCAGCACCTCTGCCCTCCGCTTAGCCAGGCAGGCAGTTAGCAAATAGTTCTACTTTATGTTGCAAGCGGTTCATTCCTCTCTTGGGCTCGACGTTCGGGATGGCAACGGGCATACGCTCGTCGGCTTTCCTTTCAACCCCGAAAACCGGCCGTATCTCCATCCGATTACGGTCCCCGGGACCGGCTCCGTTTTGACCGAAGATGCACCTCCACATCACCCTTGGCAGCACGGTCTTTATATCGGGCTGAACGCCGTCAACGGCCTGGATTTCTGGTGCGAAGGAAAAGCAGGATTGTCCCCGGAGGTGACAGGCCGTTTTCGGTCTTCTCCCGCTTCGCTGGTGGTGTCAGACCATGACACCACGGACGTGACGCTGTGTGTCGATTATTTGACTCCTACCGGCGATTGCATCCTCAAGGAAAGTCAGTCCTGGAGGGTTGCTCTTGCCGACAACCGGCTGGTGCTCGATCTCTCATGGACTTTGCATGCCGAGATCGCCGTCCATTTCGGACGCTATGACTATGGCGGACTTTTTCTCCGGATGCCCTACCGTTCCGAGCACGGGGGAGAGGTCGAAAACAGCGAGGGAGCAACCGGTGAGAACTGCGAGGGCGCTCCGGCCCGTTGGGTGCGGGTGCGGATGCCGCTGGCTCCCGACAACGTCCCTCATGGTTTTATCTTGATGGATCATCCTTTGAATCCGGGCCATCCGGTGCCCTGGCGGGTCGACTATCAGTTAGGGGTAGGGCCTGGACGTTGCATTGCCGGTGAATGGAAACTCGCGCCCGGGGAGGAATGCCTGCAGCGCTACCGCCTGGTATCCTGCGACAATTTTTTGGATAATGCGGGAGCGGAAACTCTTTGGCGAAATTATGCTTTATGAACCGACGCAGCGCTATTCTTGTCCACCCTGATTTTGATGCCGAATGGCCATTTGTGGCCGATGACTTGCAGGCAATCTGGACACAGCAAGGGAGGGTCGAATTTATCCGATCGAGCGGTCCGTTTGGAGGCCGTTTAGGCAACACGTCCGGAATTGCCCGGTTAGCGTTGCTGGGAGTTCCTGTAGCTCCCGATGAACTGAAAGATTTCCCGGACTTGACGACCGTCAGTCGCCCGCCCAATGCGGATGAAGCCTGGATCGAAAATGTCCGGGCCAGAGGCGTTGCGGTCGTGGAGGCCCGCGGGCAAGGCTTCTGGGGGCAATCCGTTTCCGAGTTTGCCCTCGGGCTAGTGCTTTGCGCGCTTCGTCGTATCCCGCAGACGCACGAGGCAGTGCGCCGGGCCGATTTTCGAGCCTGGGATTATGCGCCCCCGGATGGGACAGGCCGACCCGGCGGCCGAGGCCAGCAATTCGGCGACGACCCGCGATTTGTCAACGGGACGATCTCCGGCAAACGGGTGAGAGTAGTCGGCATGGGAAATATCGGCAGCCGCTTTTCCAGTTATGCAAATATGCTGGGTGCGGAAGTCGCGGCCTGGGATCCCCTGGCTCCGGATCCCTGTTTCCATCGGGCCGGAACGAAGCGCGTGAAAGCGCTGGAGCAACTTTTGCCGGATGCCGAAATCTTCGCCCCCATGATGCCACTGGTGTCGGCCACGAGAGGTTTGATTACCGCCGAGCACATCGACCGCCTTCCGCGGGGCAGTTTAGTCGTCATGGTGACGAGAGCCGAGATCTGCGACATGACCGCGCTTCGTCGCCGGGTAATCGCGGGGGAACTGGCATTGGCGTCGGATGTTTTTGATGTGGAGCCCCTTCCCGCCGAAGATCCACTTCTGCAATGCGCGCATGTCATTCACACCCCGCACAACGCCGGACGCACCCGGGAAGCCAACCGCGCCCTCGCGGAAAATCTCTCGGAAGAGTTCGGGCCACTGTAGCTCGTCTTGATTTTCATGCATTTTCCAAAAGTCTTTACTTGGGGAGCCTCAACATCAGCGTATCAAATTGAAGGGGCGACGAAAGAAGATGGCCGGGGCGCTTCGGTGATCGATATATTCTGTCGGAAACCTGGTGCCGTATGGCAGGGACATACCGGCGAGGTTGCGGCGGATCATTTTCATCGCTGGGCGGAAGATCTGGAACTAATGAGGGAGATTGGTCTCCAGATCTATAGATTTTCCTTTGCCTGGCCGCGGATATTGCCCCGGGGCACCGGTTCGGCCAATGACAAGGGACTCGCATTTTACGACCGATTGGTGGACGGACTACTGGAAGCCGGCATCCGTCCACTTGGCACCCTGTTCCACTGGGACTACCCGCAGGAGTTGTTCTGCCGAGGCGGCTGGCTCAACCGCGACAGTTCCGATTGGTTCGCCGATTACGCGGCGGTCGTCGTCGACCGCTTTTCCGACCGGGTGACCGACTGGCTGACCCTCAACGAGCCACAATGTTTTGTCGGATTCGGGCACTCGACCGGGTCACAACCGCCAGGACTACAACTCAGCAACGCCGCCATGCTGAGCGCCGGACACAATGCCTTACTGGCGCACGGCAAGGCCGTGCAGGTGATCCGCGCCCGATCAAAACAGCCATGCAGGATCGGTTGCGCCCCGGTGGGGGTGATTAGCATTCCCGAAACGGATTCTCCCGACGACATTGCCGCCGCTCGAGAAGCAACGTTCTCCTTTCCACAAAGTGGACCGTGGAATCATTTCTGGAACAACACATGGTGGAGCGACCCCATGCTCTGGGGAGAATATCCGGAAGAGGGATTGAAATGGTTCGGGAACGATGTCCCGGAGATCCGGTCCGGCGACATGGAGACGATCGGGCAGCCCTTGGATTTCTGCGGATTAAATCTTTACAGCGCGACGACGGTCCGGCGCGGAGCGGATGGACAAGTGGAACGCGTCATCGAACCCCCGGGGCACCCGCACACAGCATTCCGCTGGCCAATCACTCCGACCATCCTCCGTTGGGGACCGCGCTTCTTTTTCGATCGCTATCAAATACCGGTGTTGATCACGGAAAACGGCATGTCAAATACCGATTGGGTATCACTCGACGGCGGGGTTCACGATCCGCAGAGGATCGATTTTACTCATCGGCATTTGATCGAATTAAAAAAAGCCATCACCGACGGCGTTGAGGTCCTCGGCTACCTCCACTGGTCGCTCCTCGACAACTTTGAGTGGGACCACGGATACCGAGAACGGTTCGGCCTCGTGCATGTGGACTACGCGACCGGGAAGCGAACGCCAAAAGATTCTTCACGCTGGTACGCGGAGGTGATCCGTACCAACGGAGCATGCTTGGAGCCCGCCCCTGCACGGGGGCACCTAACTTAACGCAGTGACACCCCATTTACTTTGGACATGCGCGATGCAGGAAAAGACACCCGCAAAAGCGGATTTACTCTGTCTGCTCAAAGCCGTCATCCTGCCGTCGAAAAACATTCCTCCTCGCTCCTGGGCAACATCTTGCTCAGCCCTGAGGCAAACTTTGAATCCAGCAATCCCCTATGGCAAATCCGACTCCCAGCCCGCGGCATCTTCCGCGGAAACCCCGCGCAAATTTTCTCCCTGAATTTGTTTTGGCAACCGCGCTAGCCACTTCTTGGGCGCCCGCCCAATTCACCAGCGAGGCGCTGTGGCAGGCCTATGCAAAGGCGCCCAACATTCAGCCCAACATGCCGAACAATTCGTTCGCGGGATATCGCCGTGGCGAGTCACCGATACCCACACCGGCCGTGGTCGCCAACGTCCGACAGCTTGGTGCGAAGGGCGATGGTTCCGCCGATGACACCGCCGCTTTTCAAGCCGCAATCAAAACGGCTGGAGAGAAGCGGGGCGCGGTTCTTGTTCCCGCCGGAACCTACAAGGTTTCAGGCATGCTGCACCTTAAAGACAGCGGAGTGGTGTTGCGGGGCGAAGGCCCGGACAAGACGACGATTGCCTTTCAACAACCTCTCGATGCCGCAGTCAGCCCCCTTAAGAACCAGGGAAAATCGCAGTGGTCCTGGTGCGGAGGACTGATCTGGATCGGATCACCCGACACCTTTGATTCCAATGGTAAGGTCGTGAACGGCGAGGGGCCCGTGCAGGGCTGGGAGTATTGGCACCCGGGCAAGGAACTCGCGACCGTGAACGGAGACGCCAAACGCGGGGATATGACGGTGAAAGTCGTGTCCGCGGCGGGGCTCAAGGCCGGAGCGACGGTGCTCATGACCTGGGAAAATCCGTCCGATTTCTCCTTATTGAAAACGATTGCCGGCCATCCCTTGATGGATACCTACGACTGGAAAAGCGCCACCTGGATCCTGCCTCCGGGATATTCTCAATGGCAGTGGCCGGTGGAGATCAAAGCTGTGCAGGGGAACACTGTGACGCTTGCCCAACCTTTGCGGGTTGACATCCGTCCCGAGTGGAAAGTCGCTTTCCGGGAGCTTGGCTCCAGCGTGGAGGAAGTAGGCGTCGAAAACTTGAAGCTTGTTCTGCAGGCACCGGCCACCCACGAGCACCTGGCGTGCGTCGGCTGGAATGGAGTGTGCGCCAATCGCGCGCTTAACTGTTGGGTCAGGAATGTGGAAATTGTGAACGCTGAAAATCCCGTGATCCTCGCGGCGGCAAAAAACGTCACCGTGGATAATCTGACCATTAGCGGGCCGAGCCAAAACCACCACTCCATCGCCATCCGTGTCAATTCTCACGACAACCTCGTGGAAAACTTTGTCATTGACGGCCCGCAGCGGGTGAAACACGGGATTAACATCGAGTGGCTCTCCAGCGGAAACGTGTACAGCAGGGGGCGGATGACGAAGGGCGTCTTCGACTCGCACAGGGGCCTCTCCTTTGATCTCATCCGCACAGAAATCACGCTGGCTAATGATGCTGACGGTCCGGGCGGTGCGGGTCAGGCCGGGCCCTTCCTGGGAGCGAGGGTGGTCCACTGGAACATCGATATCAAAAACTCACCGCGCAAAGACCCCGGCGAATTCGTCAACATGCCCGAAGCCCTGCCGATGGGCCTGCTCGTCGGAATCCGCGGGGCCGGGATCTCCACCGCTGCCGCTCCTGGAATGCCCAAAGGGGAAAAGGGAACCATCATCGCGGACGAAGGAAAGGTTCCCACTCCACCCAACCTCTATCAGGCGCAGCGGAAGCTGAGACTGGGAAGATAAAAACGACGCGCAATATCACCTAGTGTTCAGCGACGGTGCATTCTTTCTCAATGTGAGTCCTCCCGACGAGTTTCTCTCCGATCTTTACGACCGGCTGCATGAAACTCCCATGCAGCGGAAGCTCCGCAAGTTGGCTCCTCTGCCGGTGGGTTGTGTGTTTCTTCCCTGGCCCGGGATGACAGACGACGATGCGAGGGCGCATTTCCGGCTGATGAAAAACCTCGGGTTCACCTGCTTGAAGCAGACCATGTCCTTGCCCGACCGCAGTATCGAGAGCATCTTACGACTCGCGCTCGACGAGGGAATCATTCCGTTTTGGTACGCGGAGGGCGGCTGGGAGGACATCACTCCCGCGCTCCTGGAGCAGCTTGGTCTTCCGGCGGAGATGAAGATCGATGAGGCGATGGAGGACCCGAGGATGATCAAGCACCAGACTGGGGTGATCCGTCGTCGTCTCGATCGCATGGCAAAGGAAAAGGCGGCCCCGACCGTGGCATCAACCAGAGAAGATGCCAAAATGGTTCCCGGAGTGGCGGGAGAAATCAATGGCACGGAGCTCCACCCTGAAGCAGTGCCGAGCTTCGTCGACTGGCTAAAAGAGCAATATGGGACGGTGGAGGAATTGCAGACCGCGTGGAATGTGCATCACGTGGGAATCTCCGATCTTGCCGCGCGTTGGAGCACGTGGGCGGATGTTCAGCGAGGATACAACATCGATCTTCCGGACCGGGAATACCGACACCTGCGGGACCTGCTGAGATTCCGCGCGGACACCTTCAACCGCCAGGAAATCCGCGCAATGGTCGAGAAAAAGCAGGCCGAAGACCCGCAGGAACCCGTCCGGGCCGGCGGCGAAATGGGGCTGTTCCTTCCCTTCGCTTCGCGTGGCACCGACATGGAGGGGATCGCAAAGGAGATGGCAGAAGGGGGGTCGTTTTATCCCTCAATTCATCCAGCCTGGCATTTCGAGGAAGTCGGATTTGAAGTAACTCGCCCGATTTTTATGCAAGCCCAGATCACCACCGACTGGGCGAAAGGAATTTGGACGGCCACCTGGGAATCGACGGGCGGGCCACAGTATTTTTCCGGCGGGAAATCCTGGGGACTGGACGGTGCGGAAAACGAGACCCCCGGATTCACGGTCGATGAAGGGGTGATCACCCAGTTTATGTTGAGCTGGCTGGCCGGCGGATTCCGCGGGTTTGGACTCTGGTGCTGGAACGCCCGCACAGCCGGTTGGGAGGCCGGCGAGTTTGCCCTGCTCGACCGCAACAATCAGCCCACTCCGCGAGCCATTCGCGCGGGTGCCATCGGGCAGGCCGCCCGCCGTTGGCGGCGGGAGCTTTGGGAAGCGCGCAAGGAACCACTGGTGGGCGTGCTGGTGGATTGGGAGAACGAGGCTATGTGGGCTGCCATCAGCCAGGCCGGGAGGGACAAATTCAGATTCGAGCCAGTCCGCGCGAGGGTCGGGGTATCCAGGGCGCTGATCAATGGAAACGTACCGTGGGAATACGTGACCCCGGCCGACCTACGCGCGGGCCTAGGTCCACGATACAAAGTTCTCTATCTCCCGGCATTTATTTCCCTAAGCGGAGAGCTCCAGAGGCAGTTGCTCGACTACGTTCAACTTGGCGGACGGTTGGTGCTCGATATGCCCGGGGCCTACCTGGACGAGTATGGGAGAGTGATTCCAACCGTGGAAGGGTCGCTCTTCGAGCAGACCTTTGGCGCGATTCTCAACGATTTTGCTTATGCGCGGAACATCAATACTCCGCTCACTTTGGAGGGAATCGTCTTGGAGGGTTTCGCCGCCGAAATCACCCCGACCACGGCGCAGGTCGTCGCCCGCTATGACAATGGAAGGCCCGCCATCACCGAGGCGGCAGTCGGGAATGGCTCGGCTGTGATCCTGGGAGCGCAGGCAGGTCTCACCTGTTGGAAACCCGGCCACAATGACTTGGAGAGACTTATCCTCCGGCACACCTTGGGCAAACATGAATCGCCCTATGCCTGCGCGGACGCCCTGGCCTACCGCTTGGCTGCCCCTCAGGCGGATCACTACTTCCTGATCAATGATGGTCCCCGCAAATCCGTTGCCCTAAAAACGAAATTCCCAAATTACAGCTCTCTGACAGATGCGATGAGCGGCGAGTCTATGCCCCTTGGCGAATTGATCGACATTCCTCCCTACAGCGGACGGTGGCTGAGGTTCAAAAAGGCCGACCAGGAACGGCCAGATTAGATATCGAAGAATAAGTCATGGGCTATGGAACGGTCGTCACACCAATCCACTGCGTGCGCCCCAATAAGGCGGGACAGAAACAATGGGCGGCCTCACAAAAACATCAACCGCCCCGAAGCTTGGGAGGCGAGGGAGCGTGAAAGCAGAGAATATAAACGCAATCGTGGATAGTTCCTACCTGACGCTCTATTTATTTTGAAGGGGCACGGTGGTCGAT
Organism: Terrimicrobiaceae bacterium; assembly: GCA_041752695.1. Taxonomy (GTDB): domain Bacteria; phylum Verrucomicrobiota; class Verrucomicrobiia; order Chthoniobacterales; family Terrimicrobiaceae; genus CALCJD01. The sequence goes on along the minus strand of JBGSVZ010000068.1, from coordinate 49,647 downwards.
CAATGACCTCGAGCGGGAGCAACCTTGAAGTCCACCCTGCAGGTTTCTTGCTCACGGCACAGCGTGAATGAAATGAGTATCCTAATCAATCAACCGAATGGTCACCACACCAACGTCTTGCGGTCCCTGGCGAAACAACCCCGGCACAGTATTCGGAAACGCGCGGCATTCTTTGGCAACGAGCAATCCATTAGCGAGGTGTATGGCAAAGGTCGCCGGGAAAGACTGTCCGAGCTTGTTTCCTTGTATCCCCGCGTTGTAAGCCACGAAGACTTTGAAGAGCAAGCCCCGCATCTGGAGGATATAGAAGTGGTCTTCACCACCTGGAGTATTCCGAGGATGACTCCCGAACGTTTGGACAAACTTCCTTCCCTACGGGCGGTCTATTATGCCGGGGGCTCCGTTCACCACTTTGCAAGGCCGTTGCTTGAGCGGAACATTACGGTCGTCAGCGCCTGGCAGGCGAACGCAGTGCCCGTCGCGGAGTTTACTCTCGGGCAAATTCTCCTGGCCACCAAGGGTTACTTCCGCAACAGCACGGAGTACACAACCTCCTCGGCCTGTTACAAGGGCTTCCGGGGAAGGGGAAATTTTGGTGAGTGCATCGCCATCCTCGGCGCCGGCGCGATAGGCGGTCGGGTGATCCAACTGCTTCGGGCTTTCCAGCTTTCTGTGATCGTCTTTGATCCGTTCCTGAGCGATCGGAACGCCGGGGAACTAGGGGTCGAAAAAGTTTCCCTCGAGGAGGCTTTTCAGCGCGGATACGTAGTCAGCAACCACCTGGCGAACCGTCCCGAAACGCAGTGCATGCTTCAGGGAGCCCATTTTTCCAAAATGCGAACCGATGCCACCTTCATCAATACTGGAAGGGGTGCCACGGTCGATGAGCCGGGGATGATCTCCGTTTTGCAGAGCCGTCCGGACATCACGGCCCTGCTGGACGTGACTTTCCCGGAGCCTCCCCCGGACGGCTCCCCCCTCTATACACTCTCCAATGTTCACCTGACCTCCCATATAGCCGGCTCGATCGGTGATGAGATTGTCCGGATGGCAGATTATTGCATCGACGACTTTATCGCCGCCGAAAACAACGATCCGCAGCGCTACACTGTTTCCAGTTCCATGCTGGAAACCATGGCATGACCTCCCCAGTTCCGCGTCGTTCTTCCGGTGAATCTTAGTTCCGACCGAAAGACTCCCGGCGAATTCTTCGCTTAGTCTCACAGACGATTTTTCATGATCTCCGGAACACCTGACCCTGTGCCCCGCCGTCCGGGCGCGAGACTCATCATCCGCGTGCCTGGAGTGCGACCGAAAAATTTTCCCCTGGTGGCATCGGCCATCACCATTGGGCGCGAGCCTGGGAATGCGATTGAAATCAGCCACCCTTCCGTGTCGGGCCACCATGCCCGACTGGATATCTTGAACGGCGAGTTCCGGCTCATCGATACCAATTCCTCCAATGGAACAAGGGTAAACGGTATACCTGTAGGGGAGGTCAGCCTACGGGATGGCGACGTGTTGGAGTTTGGAGCTGTTCGTGCGGTCTTCCGGTCTTCGGATGTATCGCTGATGGGGCGCATCTTTGCGACCATTCTCGCCGCGGGACAGAGGCTTCCCACCGGACGGCCGCTGGCGGTTTCCCTGGTGATTCACGTCGGCTTGGCGTTGTTGATTGGGCGGGCGATTCTTTTTCCGACGGAAGCCGCTCCGGGGGATTTTTCGACGGACGAAAACGGGTTTTTGGTACCGGATAAAGCGAACAAACCCGGGAATCGCGGGGAGGAGAGCGCGATGGCCAGTGGGGTTCCCGAGTTCAATCCCCTGGCTCAACCCGCCGTCCCCGCGCTGGACATGAGCTCGTTGGTGCAAACGATCACGACACTGTCCGCCGCGCCGTCATTTCAAATCAGTGTGGGTCTGCCATCGACTGCGCCATCGGCCTCCTCACTGCCAAACGCCGTTCGAGGGGCCGGGGGCCCGGGCCGCGGTTTGGGAAAAGGCTTCGGACAGGGGTCGGGACTCGGCAAAGGACTAGGGGACTGGATCGGAAGCGGCGGCATCGGCATCTCGGGCCGTGGCAAAACCCTGAAAACCGTGAACGAGTTTTTCTGCTACTTTGTCATTCATTCCGGCGACTGGTATGCCGCTCTGGACTGGCGGGCGGCTCCCCAGGCCAGACAGACGGAGATTTCGCCAGCGGGCCTTCCGGACGCGGCCAACATCAGCTGGTATAAGACCACCCCCATGCCGGGGATCGGGCCGTTCATCACCTATCCTTGGTGCTACGGATTCATGCCACGCCCGAACCGTGAAGGCGAAATTGATGACAACCGGGGGGGCTGTGTGGAGTTTACCCCGGGAGCGATGTCGAACCTCCTGCGTTTCATTCGCGTGGCCTCCAATAATGATATCAAGGGGGGAGCAAAACCAAAGGCGGTCGTGCTCGACCGGAAACTCGTCCCCTATTCCTACGATAAGGGCACAAACCAACTGACCTGGAATCCCGAGACCCGCGAGAATCTCCGCGAAACCCTGCGCAAGGCCCTGCCGCCCGGTGACCGGTTTGGTGACACTCATGGCTATCTCTGGAACCCTAAGCCCGCAGACAAACAGCAGGATGACTTTTTAATCGAGTTCCTGCTGGATGTGAAACCAATGCCACCTTTCGTGTATTTCACCGGCAACGATGATTTCATCCTGAACGACGCAGAAGTCGAAACCCTCAATGAATATGTCCGCCGCGGGGGTGCCATCTGGGGCGACTGCGGATTTGCGGGAAACCGGTCGAAGTTCGACGTGGCTTTTCGCCGGGAAATCAAACGGGTCATCCCCGATGAGGACAAACCCTTCAAGGCATTACCGCGCAATAACACGCTCTTTGTGCGGGGGGACGACGCCTACTTCGACCTGCCGGAGCTTCCCACGGGAATGCAGTATTACCAGGCTCCGGTTCAGATCATTGAGATTACCCCCGGGGTCATCTCCGTCGTGCTGACCAAAAATGCCTACGGAAACTTTCTCCGTTACGACCTGACCATGGTAAACAATCGGTTCCAAATGGGCGGCGAGATCGGACGCGGACGGTGGGTGAACCGCATGTGGGAGTATCGCGACGAATTTTTCCGCGGGCTGAGCGACGACTCCGTGATGAGTTCCTACAGCCTTGGCAGCAACATCCTCGTGTACATGCTCGGCCGCTGGCCGTCCGTCCTTAACCGCCTTGAAAACCGCTAATTTTCTCGTCACCGGACTTTTGGTCGCCCTCACCTCCCTGCAGGCCGGGGACAGCATGAGTGGCATGACCGGCCCAAATTATCTCCGCGACGGGCGTTTTGAGAAAACCGAAGAAGTGGTTTACCCGTGGACGGGCGTGGATGAGTTCGGCTTCCTCCGCAAGTCGGTGCAGATGCGGGGCGTCAACATCCATGTGGATAAGAGCAACCAATTCTCCTACGGCTACCTGGCAAATTCGGCCTCGTTCGTCGATCTCGATGGCGACAAACTCCCCGACATTGTGGCCCCGGACGGGGCGGGGATTTTCTGGTTCTGGAAAAACATCGGAGCCCCGGGTAATCCGAAGTTCGGACTGGGTGAAGTGATGCCCTTGTTGGTGGACAACGAACGGTCGCGCTTCGCCCCAATCGATCAGGCCCCGGAAAACAAAGGCCTTTCCAAGACCCAGGAAAGGGAAAAAGGCACGATTGACGCCAAGCGGGAAAAGGCCGCCGAGCGAATCCTGCGGGAAATGAAAAGGAACCCGAAGGGCCAGCAATTGACTCCCGAACAAATCGCCGCCCACGTGAAAACTGAGTTCCCCTACCCTTGGGAGAGTGCGGGTGCCTCACCGCCTGGCTCCACCCTCTGCACGCTGAATGGCTTCCGTCAGCTGCGCGCTGTCGCCGCCCCCTGCGATCTCCAGGGCGACGGCCTGATCGACTTTCTGGTGGGTGATGCGCAAGGCACGCTCTATCTGGCGAAAAACTCCGGTCGGCCCGGCCAACCGAACTATCGTACCTACACCAAATCCCAGGACGGCGTGATTTTGAAACTGGTTCCTAGCTACAACATTGTGACCCGCCAGACCACTCTGACCCCGGCGAATTTTATGAACTACACGACCCCCTTCGTTTGCGATTGGGATCGCAACGGGGTTCCCGATGTTCTGCTCGGCGAGGGAACGTATTCGGTCAATACGGTACGGTTGTTTCTCAATTTCACCCGGGCCAATCTCGCGACGGAAAACGGTCGCAACGAGTTCGGACTCATGGTCGGGGAGGAACGCACCTTCCTTTCACCCTTTGCCTGGGACTGGGATGGCGACGGGTGGCTCGATTTGTTTGTCAATGACGCGGACGGACGACTGACGGTGTTCCCCAACCCGGGAGGCAAATATGCCAGCGGCGGGGCGGAAATGACCGAATGCCAGAACGTCACTTTTCAAGGGCAGGAGAGCGCGAAATTTCTGCGTTTCAGCTGCCCCCAGCCGTGCGATTGGAACGAGGATGGCATCATGGACCTCATCTGGTCGGAACAATTCGGGCGGATCTTCTTCGCGCTCGGAAAACAAAAAGGAGGATTGGACTTCGGAAGCCCCACGCCGGTGAAAACCAGCACGCCCGACCGGGTGAAGTATCTCTCGCTTCCCCAAATGGCCAGCTTCTGCGCGGTTCCTGCCAGTCGTCACCAGGGACACACTGGCGGGACGGGCGATGCGCAGCGCTTCCTCAGCCAGGCGGGCAATACGGAGGATGCCAACGGCTGGCCTTCGCGCATGAGTGTGTTCTATGGACTGATGCCCAGTTGGAATCCCGACGTATTTTTTGCCAAGGACAAAAAGGGGCGTACCCTTTATCAAATCCCGAAAATGTCCGCCTCCTGGGGCGTGGCCCCTGTTCCGTATGAAGTCTTCCATGTCATCGAGGAAGCCGCTGACGGCAACGGTGTCGGCAATACATTCACCCAGACCTGGCACGATCCCGCGGAGAACAGCGTCTTTCGGCAGCGGCGGGATGCCCCGACGAAATTCGGACAGGGCGTGACCATTGCCTTCATGGGTCTGGAGAACGAGGACACGGTTGACGCCAACGTGCGCCTTTCGTTTTTCATGAAGTTGGAGGGCAAGTTTGACCGATTGACCGCCGTTGGCCATGCCGGATATCGCAACGGCGGCGACCGGCCCGAAGGCGGAAAATGCATTTTCAAAACAATCACCCCGCCACCGATCGGCCGGTGGTTTCACTACGAGTCGGTCGTTCCGAAAGGCAAACACCCACGGGACCTTGGAGAGGTCGATCTCTGGCTCACCGGGCGGGGCAATGTTAGCATTCGGGACGTGGCTTTTTCGACCACCAATGCAGCGCCTGACTCGCCGTGAGTATTCGGGGTCTAATCCTCCCTTTCCATAAACCACGCCTTTGAAGGCAGCAGGGAAAAAAGAACATCAACTTCCCCGGTGGCAACGGGCTTGAGGAAATTGGTCTTGTCGGTGTTAGTAGTGACAAGCTGCCGGAGGGGTTCTTGTTGCGGGGTGACCTCGGTTGAAACGATCGGGCCCAGTTCCGAAATTAGCAAATGTTTCGGCGAAGTGGCCAAGCCCTTCGCCGTGATGAGGTTCGCGTAAAGGAGCTGCGTCAGCCCCGAATCGAAGACACTCAGGAATCCGGAACCTCCCAGCGATTCCGGTTGAAAGGCGTGTTTGGTGGTCGCCAGCTTGTAAGCGGTGGTGCCGATCACATAGATCCGGCCTGCTTTATCAGTACGAAGGGCTTCGGGAAAAAGGGACCCCGCGAAGCTCTTTCCAGCCCGCTTTGGTTTGCGCAAGTCGGGAAAGTACATGGTCGCCGCCTTGATTTCACCCGTCTCCGAATCGACCCGCCCGATCCATCCCAGGAACAGATCGCCGGTGAACCATTCGTCGGTCGTCAGATAGCAGCCCGGTGTGACGGCGAGATTGTGACCTTTTTGAAAGGCTCCGTGCTGAGTCAGGCTAAGAATAAGATCGCCGGAATAAGGATCCACGTAAAGCCGGGGGTATTTGTTGTCTGGTTCGTTGGGAATTCCTTCGGCCAGATTCTTCGCCCAGAGCACTTCCCCGGCGGGCGTGAACTTCAGGAGCATCGCGTCGAAGTCCGGCCCGACCCCGGGAATTCGGATGGAGTGGCAAGCCAGCAGCACCAAATTGCCATCGGGCGTCAATCCCAGATCCGAAATACCGCCCCGCATGAAGCCCTGATCCAGAAGCCCCTTTTCCTGATATCCGAGATCGATCCAGTATTTCTGGTTCACATCAGGGTTGGCGCGATCATAGCGAAAGCGTTCCTGCGAGCCGAAGGGGATCAGTCCCACGCCATCCGGTTTGATGCGGGAAAGGAAAGGACCGTCCCCCTCTGTCATGACCACCACAGAGTTGTCCGCCATCACCACCAAGCTGCTCACACCCGTGCCGGGAAGTTTTGCGGTCCAGATCACCTCCGTCAGGGTCGGGTTGAGCTTCAAAACAAAAGACCCGCTGCCCGCAAAGCCTCCGCCCAAATATACCGACCCATCCTTCCCGATGCAGAGCGTGCCGAGATTCGGCTTATCAGGAGGCAAATAAATCAGCCGCTCCAACGTTCGAAAAGTGGGATCAAACACCGCCAGAAACGCCGGCCCTCCTCCCGACAAACCTTTCAGCGTTTCACGGGGAATTGCGGCGGGGATTTGCGTCGGTGCGCCGACTTTTCCCGCGATGAGAATCTGATTCGAGGAAAGAAGGTCCATACCCGCAATGGAGTCGGCCTGGCTGGTCCCGAAAACGCCCTGCAATACTTCCTGATCCTGCCGGTAGATGGCTGCGGGATCAAATTTTACTCGCTTGTTCGGAAGAACATCGACTACGACCTCATCGGGCTTCTCTTCACCGTGAAGCGGGGAAAGCATGGCCAGGGCGAAGAGGGAAATGGCTAATCTCATGGGTGCGGGAGGGCCGCGGCACTAGCAACAACCGGCAGACGTCATCGTGATCATGAAGCCACTTCCAGCCTTGCGACCCGCACGATGGTCTCTCGTCCATATGGGAAAGGGGTCGCATCAAACGTGAACATTTGTTTCTCATGATCCTGACAAAAGCCCAGTGATTCTCCGTTATCCGTCCAGCAAACCCTCGCGATCCGTGGAAGCTTGCCCTGGATCGTCTTTAATCCGCTGCCCGGTTCGTTTGATTGCAGGTGCAGGTTTCCAGAAATCGGAATGTGGTGAACGAAGCAAAAATAGTCCATGTCCTCTTGAAGAACAAAATCCTGTCCCCGGCAGACTAGCGAGGTTGGACGTCCGCGGTAGATGCTGCTGCCGCAATGGGTGATCCAACGCCCGACCAGATCGAGTGCGCTTTTTTCGTAATCCGGCAGCGAACCGTCGGCATGAGGTCCGATGTTGAGGAGCAGGTTGGCCCCGGCTCCCCGGCAGGCGGCCAGGGTGGTGATGAGCCCCGCAGGGCTTTTGTGGGAGAGATCGAGCGAAGCCGTGCCCCAGTGGCTGTTGATTGTCTCGCACATTTCGCGGGCAAGGCACCGTCCCGGGGAGGCGACCTGCGTCGGCACTCCCTGCTCAAACGTGAGGACATCGACTTCAGGATGCCCTCGGGCACCACGAGCCTTCACACTTGAATTATTGATGATCACGCAATCCGGTTGGTGCTTCCGGATCAGCCCGTAGAGCCGATCCTCCTCCCAGTCCGCTTCCGGGCACGCCCAGTTCCCGTCAAACCAGAGGCCCGCTACCTTGCCATATTGGGTGCAAAGAATTTCCACGGAGTTTCGCAAGTATTCCAGATAGGCGGGGAAGTCCTTACGAAACGATTCCACCAGCCAATCGAGCGTGGTGTGGTAAAAAAACATCGCCAAGCCTTCGTCATGGCAGGCCGCGGCAAACTCGGCAACAAGGTCGCGCCGCGCCGCACTGTGCGGCGCGTCGAAATCGTTCAGCCCCCGTGTGTCGTAGAGGGAGAACCCATCGTGATGCCGGGTGGTGAGACAAATGTACCGAAATCCCACCTGCTTCGCCCACTGCACCAGCCTGCGGGCGTCAAAATGCTTTGCCGTGAAGCTCGAGGCTAATGCCGCATATTCTTCCTTGGGAATCTCCCGGTATTTGCGCACCCACTCACCGCTTTCGATTTGCGAGTACAGGCCCCAGTGGAGAAACAATCCATAGGCAAGATCTTCATAAGCGCGGAGGCGGACGGGGAGCTCGTTCATGGAAATTGGCTGGTGACCACTATGCTCGCAGCGCCGATGGTCGTGGGTTTTTCGGAACGGGTTCTGAACACCAGAGAGTTCACGGGTTGCAGGAGGGCAAGGTCCACCGATTGGAGATGAGTCCAGGAATTGATGATTTCGAGTTTTATCTCCTGCCCATTCAGTAAGAAGACGCAGTCTGGATTCCAACCTTCTTGCACGATCTTCAATTGCGCGGATGCTCCCGTTTTCAGCGCGTCCGGAGGGATTTTTATTTCCAGCTCCACCGGGCTGGAGGGCGACAGTCGATTGATGATGCCGGGCGCAAAAAACTGAGTTTCGACCCGCTGCCGGGGTCGTCCAGCCCCCGGCACCTTGACGCATTCAAAAATCCACTTTTTCGCCGATTTGCCCGCCAGATCGATCGTGCCTTCGAAAACCCCATCGGAAACCGGGACGGACTCCGATTGAAACTTGATCTGATCGTCGGCACGCTCCGGCTCTTCCACGAACCCGCTGGTGATCCTCCAGCCAGCCGGCGCCTCCACGCGGAGCGGGAAGGTTTTGGCCTGCGCGTTGTCGTTAAAGGCAATCACACACAGCTCATGGTCACGCATGGAGGCCACCGTCCAGACCTTTGGTACGCCAGAGTCCACGGCCAGCAGGCGCCCGCGCAAATCTTTCAGAAATTTCAGGGCAAAGCGGTCGCCGTTTTTATCCGCCATGTGCGAGGCCCGCGCCACGGCCTTGTCCGGACAGATATCGATGAGGTGGAGGACATCGCGCACCATATAAGTGAAAGCACCGAAGAGGGCGCTGCCCGCATTAGCTTGGAAATTTGGCGCGGCTGGAACATCCGGCCGCTCGGGATCGAGTGCTCCACCCGCCTCCGTGTTGTAGAATTTCAGTCGTTTTCCATGCTCGGTCTGTGCATAGGCGCTCACCACCTCGTAGGTGCCCGCCACCATCCGCGTATCGCCCCCATAATGGTGCTCGTTAATCCCGTCGAGCCACTGGATCGATTCATCGATGAGAGGCTTGAATAATACCGGCCATGCCACCCAATTGTCCTGATTAATGTGGAAGCCCCACCCTCCAACGAGCTGAACATCGGAGTTTGATTCTTTCAACGTCTTCGCGAAGGGAACAAACATCTGGCGGTAAAATTCGGAGTTCTGCGGGCCGGAAAACCAGGATTTTTGTCCGGGGTCTCGGCCCCACGGGCGGGTCTCCATACGGCAGATTTTTGTCTCTCGAAAAATGTACTCATCACCCTCTTTGAGTTCGCCTTTCCAGACCAGTGGAAGTGCGTAAGAGGAGGCAAGGTAGTCGACTTTCCCCGTAGCTGCATCCACCGCGACGAGTTGCTCCGACCAGACCAGGGAATTGAGAGGTTTCTTCTCCCCCTTGATCGTCATCGCCTGCCCCTCCTTCCCGGGTTCATACAACTCTCCGTCGTAATTGACCCCGGGTTTCTTCGCCCAGTTCAGGTAAGGTTCATTCCAAAATTCGACGGTGTGAGTGCGGCCAGTACCACGGGCGTTTGTCGCATAATTCCTCGCGAGTTTTTTCAGATTCTCCTGCCAGGAACGGTCTGTCAGCATCAAGGCTGGTTGGTAGCGGTCGTAAAAACACTCAACCACCATTCCGATTCCCTCCGGCACCTTGGCGTTTTCACCGGGAATCACAGGCTTGCCGTTCGGCTTCTGGTCCATCGTGCGTACCATCTCAACGCCCCAATCGGCAGCGGTTTCGGGCGTCAGCGCTGTGGCATGGACGCCGAACAATCCAGCCGGCACCGTTTCGGCCCCATTGACGATCCGGAATTGTCCGGTGACACGAACAGAGCCAACACCAGTAGCAAGCGCGGCCTCGGCGAAGATGGTGAGAGCTAGGGGCATTGCCTTTAGGTGATTTCGCATAGTCGGGGTTTGGCGGGGACGCTCTTTAGCGGAAAACGCTCGTCTGGGGCCATGGCGCCGAGACGGTAGACCGGCCTATCAGGCTCGCTCAATCCCCGATGGCGTTATTTTTCTCCCCAATGCCGCAGAGCCCAAGTGCCGCACCTGGTCAGCGACTTGGAGGGGGACCAGTCCTCAAAATCAGATTTCCCGTTGCAGGCGGAACTCGCTGGGAGGGAGGCCGGTTTGGGCCCGGATTTCCCGGCTGAGCTGCGAGAGGTGGTCGAAACCGCATTCGTCCGCGATTTCTGCGAGCGGCTTGCGGGTTGTGACCAAAAGTTGCTTTGCGCGCTCCACCCTCGCAAGACGGAGTTCCTCTGCGGGAGGGGGCCGATTTGCCGCACGAAATCGCTGGAAGAGCACGCTCCTCGACACAGGCAAATCTTCGAGTAAACCGGAAAGCCGGTATCCATGCTCATGTTTGGTCCAAATGCTTTGCAACGCCCGGTTCACCACCGGGTCATCGACCGCAAAGGCCAAAGAAGACTCGCGGGCCACCACTCTGCCCACTGGAGCAAAGGTGATTCCTTTTTCCAACTTCCCGGTTTGCAAGATCCGATGCAGGGCGCGCGCTGCCTCATAGCCAACCCCGACCTGATTGTAGCTCACGCTCGTGATGCGGGGACGGCTGAACTCGCAAATCCATTCGGCGTTCATCGAGCCGACCACGGAGACCTCCTCAGGAACCTTGATCCCGGCCCGGTTGGCTGCCTCAATCACCCTCCACGCGTGATCATCATCACTGGCAAAAACGCCGACCGGCTTGGCCAGTGATGACAGCCACTCTTCCAAGTCCCGGATCTGGTCCGGCAGCGTCCAAGGCCGTCGGGCGCGCGTCCCATTGTGGAAACGCTCCACGTCGTGCCCTGCCGAGCGCACGGCCTCTTCAAATCCTTCGTGCATCCAAGCCAGCGTAACATGCCGCGGGTCCGCGTTCATGAATGAGCCAAATTGGACCAGACTTCGTTCCATCAGATGGCGGGCGGCCAGTTCACCGTTGGCCCTGTGGTTGGGCAACACGTAGCGAAACCGGTCGTCCCCGCGATAGCCAACCAACACGGTCGGCAGGCGTTTTCGCAGGGTCTCCGCGGCATCGATCTCCGTGTAGGCCGAGATCATTCCGTCAAAATGCCGCCTAAGTTCGCCCATGACAGTCAATTTTGCTTCGGGGAGGCAAAGAACGAGATCCCAATTGCAGGGTTTCTCCTGCACGAAGCGGACGATCCCCGCATGAACCCCGTGCATATAAGGGTTGTCTCCGTTGATGCAAATGCCGATGACCGGCCGACCCGACTTGCGCGAAGCAGACACTCGAAGAACTTTGCGGTTTCCAGGACGCATTGTCAAAACCTTCGCACGAGGAGTCAATCATGCTGAAAAAAATCTGACACAATTCTGCTCGGAAACCCGGGTTTCCCAGAGACCACAAGCCCCCTACAAACCAGATAGAATTATCCCATCATGAAAACCATCTTGAAGCTTTGCCTTGCCGCACTAACGATAACACCGGCGATCACCGGCCACTCCGCGGTGATTTATCGCGAAACTTTTTACACCACCACCAATAACGCCAACCTAGGATCCGAAGCGGGGTGGGACAGTTTTGCAACAACCGGCACCGGCCTCTTTGCCAACTCCGGTCTCCCCACCGTAGACTCCACCGCGCTCAGCAACCAGGAGGGCAGGCTCACCAACGTCCCAGCCGTCAACGCGGGCACCTACGCCGGGACCAATCTGGGCTTTGCTTTTGCCAATTCCGCCCAAGTTTTGGACGCTCTCATCTATACCGCTGAGGGAACTTTGGGCTATAACTACAGCAATCTCACGAACATCAACTTCTACCTGGGCAACGGCAACGTTGCCGTCACTGGGCAGGTTGCGCTCCAAGTTGCAGGGACCTGGTATGTTTCCAACACGACTTTTACCACCGCCGCCATGACGGGAGGCTCATTCACAAGCAGCGCCGAGTTCAAGACCTTGACCACGGACAACACCACTCTTTGGATTCCGTTGACTTTCACTACAGGAGTGGGACAAACCTTCAGCTTGGGGACGGCGACCACTCTAAGCAGCGGGAGTGTTGATGGTTGGGGATTGTATTTTGACAACCAACTAGGCTCGGTCAGCGGCGGAAGTAATGGTCGGTTCGACACCTTCGAAGTCAATGCCGTGCCTGAACCTGGTGCCTTTGTCTTGCTTGCAATGGGCGGTCTTACCCTGCTGGTCGCCCGGCGTCGTGCCTGATTCGGGCAGCATCGACGTAATGATCTAAGCCCCCGGTTCGGCTCCGCCCGACCCGGGGGTTTTGTCTTTCTGAAAATCTCCAGAATTCCCCCATTTATGAAATCACTGCGCGTGACCATACCCTTGGTCGGTCTGGTCACTCTCTTGCTAGCAATGACCTTAGGGCAAGGGCAGCCTGCGACCGAGACCCTGTTCCTTTCCGGCGTGGGGAAGGACGATGGAGTGCCATGGAACTTCAACTGCACCGCGGGCCGGAACAGCGGCTTTTGGACCACAATTTCGGTTCCTTCGTGTTGGGAAATCAAAGGGTTTGGGTCTTACAACTACGGCAACGAATCGCTCGCCGCGCAATCCTCCGAGCAGGGAATCTATAGCCGGACATTTACCGTGCCGGCCGTGTGGTCCGGGCGACGAATCGATCTCGTGTTTGACGGCGTGATGACCGATGCCGCAGTGAAAATCAACGGCACCTCCGCCGGGTTGGTTCACCAGGGGGCGTTCACCCCGTTCCGCTATACGATCTCCCCTCTGCTCCACTACGGCGGATCAAACACGATCGAGGTCACCGTATCGAAAAAGAGTGCCAACGCGTCGGTGAACGAGGCCGAACGGACGGCCGACTATTGGATTTTCGGCGGCATTTTTCGCCCGGTCTATCTGGAAGCGCGACCGGCGGAATCGATCCAACGAACGGCGCTCAACCCGCAGGACAATGGCGTCCTATCCGGGACGATTATCCTCAACGGCTTGGCCTCGTCGGCCCAAGTGCTCGGATCATTGCGAACGCCCGGGGGCGCTTTGGTCGGAACGCTTGACCCCATTTTCGTGTCAGCGGGCCAAACCACTGCCGCCTTCTCGGGCAGCTTTTCCGGCGTGGTGCCTTGGTCGATGGAAAATCCCGTGCTCTACGATCTCACTCTCGATCTCGTCCGCTCGGGCTCCCTCATCCATACGGTCAACCAGCGGATCGGGTTTCGCACCGTGCAGGTGATCGCCGGTGATGGGCTCTACTTGAACGGTGTGAAGATCCGGCTGAAGGGTGTTAACCGCCACACCTTCTGGCCCGACTCGGGCCGCACATCCAGCCCGGCACTCAGCGCGGCCGACGTGAGACTTATCAAAGGAATGAACATGAACGCCGTGCGTATGTCGCACTACCCCCCGGACTCTCATTTCCTCGACACGTGTGACGCGCAGGGCCTGCTGGTGCTCGACGAACTCCCTGGCTGGTCCTATGTCACATATGATAATGCCACCGCCGCGCGCCTTGTTCAGGAGATGGTTCGGCGGGACGTGAACCACCCCTCGGTCATCCTATGGGCGAATGGCAACGAGGGCGGTTGGAACACAACTGTAGATGAAAACTTCGCGCTGGATGATCCTCAGGCCCGAACGGTCCTCCACCCGGGTTCAAACTGGGGCGGAAATCTCGTTCAGGGAGGCATCGACACCACCCACTACCCCACGTACGCGCAGCTCACCGCGAAACTCTCCGGTGCTAACCTTTTTCTGCCTACGGAATTTTTACACGGTCTTTATGACGGCGGCCATGGAGCCGGCTTGCAGGATTATTGGAATGCCATGCGGGCATCTCCCAGAGGGGTGGGAGGGTTTCTCTGGGCGTTTGCCGATGAAGGGGTCGTGCGCGCAGACCAAAGCGGCATCCTCGACACGGCGGGCAACCAGGCACCAGACGGCATCCTGGGACCGTATCACGAGAAAGAACCGAGCTACGACGCCATCCGGGACATTTGGTCACCGGTGCAGGTAACGACGGCTCCCGTTCTGAACGAAGAGTTCAACGGCGAGATTAGCGTGTTCAACGACTATTATTTTATCAACCTCAATCAGTGCACCTTTCGTTGGGAGTTTCTCGATTTTCCACTCCTCGCCGACACTGGTGTCAACGGCGTGGACGTGGTTCACACGGGAACGCTCGCCGGACCGTCGATGGGACCACAGACGGGCGGCACGATCACCTTACCTCTTCCGGCTAACTGGCGGCAACGCGATGCCCTTCGTCTCGTCGCAACCGGTCCCGGGGGAGAGAAACTGAGGTCCTGGACCTGGACAATTCGAACTCCCACCGCTTTGCTAAATGACAATCTCCCGGTCGCTTCGGGCCAAGCCACGTTGACAGATGCCGGAGCGTCATGGAGCCTTAACGCCTCAGGCGTGAACGTTGCGGTCAACAAATCCACCGGACGCTTAGAGTCCGCCACGGTCGACGGGATCTCCACCGGGCTGACAAACGGCCCGAGGATCGTCGCGGGCACCAGTGCCCTTTCTACGATTTCCGCCCGGCAAGAGGGTGCCGACGCCGTGGTCGAGACGGTGCACGTCGGCAATCTCAGCAGCGTGCTTTATCGGATGCGCCCATCCGGGGCCTTGGAAATCTCGTATGCCTTCCGACTGACCGGCATCTTTGCCAACATCGGTCTCACTTTTGACTATCCGGCCGCCACTGTCACCGGGTTTCGCTGGCTGGGCGACGGGCCGCAGCCAGTCTGGCGCAACCGGGCCGCTGGGGTCGAGTTGGCGGTGTGGGAGAAGGCTACGAACAATGCCATCCCCGGACAATCGTGGACGACCGACCCGATTTTTCGAGGATTCCACTCCAATTTTTACTGGGGAACGGTCAAGACGACAGGTGCAACGGTCAGCATGCTGACTGATACGACTGGGTTGTTCTTCCGATTGTTGACGCCCGCGCCGGGAGCGGACCCGCGTTTTGCCACTTTCTCCCCGCCAGCCGGCGAGCTCTCGCTCTTGCACGGGGTCTCGGCCCACGGAAGTAAGTTCGACACTGCGGCAAGCACCGGTCCCAGCGGCCAGCTCAACTCGGCGGCGGGCAATTACAGCGGACGGTTTTTCCTCATCTTCCACGCCGCGAATGTTCCGCTCTCCGTGAGCGACGTATCCGCTGACGGTCCCTACCGCATCCGGGTGACCTTCAGCAGGCCGCTGGCAGCCGAGGCCTTCCTGCCGGCTTCGTATGAGCTTAGCCCTGCGATCAGGATCCATGCCGTAACACAGGAATCTCCGACAACCGCGCTCTTGGATATTGAGCCATTGCACGAGGGCTTGGAGTACACTCTGAACATTTCTTCGTCGCTCACTGACACCGGCGGCGAGGTCCTCACAGGCAGCACGGCTTTTCCGGTGAGTTACCGGTCGGGGCTCGCCGCGCATTGGCCGTTCGATTCCGCCACCAGCGGAGTTTCACCGGATCTTTCCGGAAACAACCGTAGCGCCACCTTGGATCGGACGACGATTGCCCCGGGACACCTTGTTAAAGCGATGGACGTTTCCGGCACACCGGGAAGCAATGCCTCGTTTCTCGCCCCTGTCCTCGCCCAATTCACCATATCGGCCTGGGTGCGATTGGATACCTCCGGAACGTCGGCCTACCCCCGCATCGTCTCGCTTGGTGCGGACAACGTGCAGTTCTTTATCGATTGTTCGGGAGCGTCCCCGGCCATCGGGTTCAATGTCAAAGGGAAAGGGGATTGGCGTTCAACCTCGGGCATCTTTTCCGCGTTCGGCACCTGGATTCATTTGGCTGTGACCTACGATTCCGAGTCGTCCTCCGCCCCGCTCCTCTACCTGAATGGCGTGGCCCAGACCATTGCCTCCCTATCGGCTTCCGCAGGGACCTACGGGACGTCCGGCTTTTCTGCCATTGGGAACAGGAACACCGACGGGCTGCGCCCTTGGGATGGGGCGATCGACGATCTCCGCATTTGGGAACGAGTGCTCGCTCCGGTCGAGATTGCCGGGCTCGCTTCCCAGCCAGGCACAAAGACGTTCTCTCAATGGATGGCGGCTTATCCTTCAGTAGATCCCCTGTGGGGAGGCGACCCGGACTATGATGGCGTTCCCACTGCGATCGAATGGATCTCCTCGCGCAGACCCGACGTGGCAGAGGGGTCCCTAAGCATCCTACCGATGATGGAAGTTGGACACCTCGTATTTCACTACTCCGTTCCAAAAACTTTCGGAGGTCCACCGCCAGCCGTGCAAGCCAGCACGACTCTCGCCACCGGATCGTGGCAAAGAGTCGATCCGTCGCAAGTCTCCCCGTGGCGAGATCTGGGAGATCGCATCGAATATCGCGTCGCAGTTCCCACAAGCGGAGACTCGCCACTCTTCCTGCGACTTCTTCTGACAGAGCAGCCGGATTAGATCATCAGAGGAGGGATTTTCTTTGCCAAGCTTTGCGGCACATCACCGGAAAGCAATCCTACGATCAGAGCCACAGCCATGCGGTGACGCCCCTCGGATAGTATTTGCTGCCACACGCTTTGCCTTTCACCATCTGATCGCTCCAGGCGAAATACGCGTTTTCTGAATCCAACAACCACCGACTGTGGCCAGCGTCTGCCGCGGCGGATGGGTCGAAACCGAGAATTTTTTCCGCCACGAACTGACAAAGGTAGATCTTGCTCAGCCAGGAATTGTCATTGGTGGAACTGAGCTTCCATGTCCCGTCCGCAAAGAGACATGTGCCCAGCACGAGCACGGTCCGGAGGTGCCGGGTCAAGGCACCGATCAGCGCACCAAATTCTCCCTCTACGCTAACGGAATGGTCCATCCCCCAGATCCTGGGAAAAACCAATCCTTCGATGGCGGGAATGATGCGCGACTCGTTGTCCTCACCCATCACGGCCGGAATAAATCCGTCCGATCGCATGTGGGAAACGATTGTCCCTGCGCAGAGGGCAGCCTGGGCACCGGCGTTCCGCGCGAAAGCAGCGCTTTCTGTCAGTGCGAAGACCGCCCGCAATCCGACGTAGGCAGCCCATGTCTTTACGGCGAGGTAAAGGTTGTTGCGGGCTTGGCCTAGCGAGATATCAAGACTGTCATAGGTGGTGATCTCGGCTCCGCCGAGACATCGGGAGGAATCCGCGCTCATGACCCCATCGCGCTTTTTCGGGTCAGGATGGTCGCGGGCAACAAGACTCTTCAGACAAGCCCGAAAGACCGGCAGCTTCGCCCTGAGCCACTTTTCGTCGCTGGTTGTGAGCGTGTAAGTCACCCCGCAGAGGACCCAGTTTACCAGCTGCTCATGCGTCATGTGCGAGAAACAGCCACCAAGAGCAAAAAGTTCGTAAGTGGAAAATCCCGGCCGCGACACATGGTTGGCGATCCCCATGTCGTGAGAAAAGCTCAGGCCACCCGGATACTCCCGCGCGTCGCCTGGAAGACGGACCTTGTCCTGATAAGAAAAGCGATCGACGAACCAGTCGAGTTGATTGCGGACGGCCCACGGGTTCTGTGCCATCTCGAAAAAGAGATGATCCACAGTGAGATCGAAGGTGTTCATCATCCGATATTCACCTTCATTCACCACCCAAAACGGCGTGCCTTCACTCTCCAGGAATTCGGTGCTCCCGTAGTAACTACGAATGGCGTGGCTGAGCTGGAAATGGCGGTCGGCGGAGAGCTTGGACTTGGCCATCCGTCTGTCGAAATCCATGGCAAGTCGTTTCTGCTCCGGCAGGTTTTTAAGGGCAAATCGTGCGACACTTTCGATGTCGGGAAAAAACCGTGTGTAGAAATACGAAGCTGGCATCCCGCTGGTGACGATGCCCGCATGATGAAAGCAAATGGCAAACCGGAAGGTCTGCTTTTTCCCCGCCGGGACAACGGCCATCAAAAGTCCCACCCCGCCGAGTCCGAAAACGAGATTTTCGGCATGATCGGGCACCAGGCATTTCTCGGCCGTAAACCCCAACCCGGAATAGACGCCGGGCGTGTCGGAAACAATCGCCGTGGTCAATCCCTGCCCGATACCCGTAAAGGAGCCGCGAGAGACGTCATCGAGGCGTCGCATCGCCGAGCGCCTGTCATTGCCTTGGTATCCGAAAAAAACCTTACGCGGCTTTTTCCCTAGGGTGTTGTCTGCCGTAATCTCGGCGAAGATTGCGGGCACAAGCGCCGCCATCATCGCAGACTTCGATCCGCCATCTGGATCAGGAACGGGCTTCGCCGGGGAGTAGATGGAGAACGAAAGATCCCCGACCTGCCAGGTGTCCGTGCAGGCCGCGAATTTCCGGACAACGCCCTTCCTGGAAAATGAGCGAAGCACCTGTTTTGCGACGCCGTCTGCCGCCGAGACATCGTAGCGGCGGCTCTCGTCCTCCCCACCGGCAAAGAAGGGCAGGGCCTCGAAGGTGCCTCCCGCCCGCGTTTCCATCCCAACGTAAACGTTCTCATCCGAGGGTCCGCCCAGTTCCATTCCCAGCCCGCCTTTCTGACCGGGAAAACCCAGCGTGAATGACGCAAAGGCTCCCACCGGGGAATGTTGCGCATTGAAAAAAAGAGACTCGGACGTATTGGGCATTGTTGCTGGTGGAAGGCGGGTGAATCTTACTTGGCCGCAGCCGCGGCATTCGCCGACGCAGCCACCTTGTCTTTGCGCATCTGCGCGACAGACTTGGTTTTCAGGCGGGCGGCACCCCGGTTGTTTTTGAGCGTCGGAAGCAGCGGGCCCCGGTCGAGTCGGCGTTTGGCCGCGCGGATGGCCGCCTTGTATTGCGGAAGCCATGCCGCCTGGGCAACGAGCATCTCGTCCACCATCTGCCAGATCTGCGGAGGCGTGCAGAGCGCCCCAGTGAGCGGATCCATGAGCATCGCCTGCCGCAGGAGCGTGTCGTCGCCATGGACCGCCGCTTCAACCGCTAGCCGCTGGACGCTGATGCTAGCGTTGCAGACTGCCGCACACCCGAGCGGCAGGTCACCCACGATCGGCATGTTGATTCCATTGGCGTCAACGTAACCAGGCGCCTCAATGATTGCGTCCTCGGGTAGGTTGGTGATGCAACCGCGGTTCACCACATTGAAATGCCCGCGATAAGTACGACCGGTTTCTAGACCTTCGATGATGTAGGAGCCGTGTTCTCCGCTGCGCGTCTCCGGTTTGAACTCCAGCGCCGGAGCCTTCATCCAATTCGGGAAATCGGTTTCGAACCAAGACCGTCCCTCCGTGCAGACCCGGAGATAACCGCCAGTCTCCCCGCAAATCCAATGGTCGAGATCGATCCATTTCCTGATCTCCTCCGGGTTTTTCCGATACCACGGGACATATTCGCTGAGATGGCCGTTCGACTCCGTGGAATAGTGCCCGAACCGTCGCATCATATCGATCCTCACCTTTTCCGTCCGGGGGTATTCTGGGTGCTTTTCGAACGCCTCAAGCACCTTGCCCGTCAGATCGCGGCCTTTGTGTTTGACCGAGATGTACCACGTCTGGTGGTTGATGCCGGCGCAGATAATGTCCACCTCTGTTTTGTCCTTGAATCCAAATGCCTGGCTGATCTGCCAGTGCCCGCCCTCGACGCCGTGGCACAGACCCACGGTGGGGACGCCGCCATACTTGTTGCACGCCCATGTCATCATCGCCATCGGATTGGCGTAGTTGAAAAGCCTGCACCCCGGCGCCGCTACTTCGCGAATATCCCTGCAAAAATCGAGGAGGGCCGCAATGCCGCGCTGGGCATACATGATCCCGCCTGCGCAAAGTGTGTCACCCACGCATTGATCAACGCCGTATTTCAGGGGGATGTCGATGTCGGTCTGGAACACTTCAAGGCCGCCGATGCGGACGACACAAAAAACATAGCTCGCATCGCGCAATGCTTTCCGCCGGTCCGTGGTCGCGGTGAGCCTAATAGAAAGCCCGCTTTCCCGGATGTCCCGCTGGCAGAGTTGCTCGACCATGCTGAGATTCCGAGAGTTAATGTCGGTGAACGCGAACTCGAATCCGCGCAACTCGGGAACCGTCAGCAGATCCGCCAGAAGCCGCCGAGTGAAGCCGATACTTCCGGCGCCGATGAATGTGATTTTTTTGGCAGGCATGGGACAACCATCAGATCCGCATCCAGCCGATCGCACAATGCCGGATCACGCGGAGATTGTCCGAAATTGCGATCCGTGAACTGCACGTCAATTCAGTTGCTGAACCCGGCCTTCGATTTCAAGTTCTTGCTCGTCTCGAGATCTTTGGGTGAGACATCCGATTTCTCCCATCCTTCGATCGCAAATGATCCGGTGTAGGTCTTGCCCTCGCAAGCCAGGCGAAGAGTTCCTTCTTTCCATCCCAGTGAAACCAGGTCGCCGTTAACGGTCTGCCAGAGTTTCCAGTTTTGAGGATCGCTCCAGTCCCGAACCTCACCGTTGCGGTTGATTTCCGGGAGGGAGCCCTCGACGAGACGGACCTCCACAAACGTGTCGTCTTGGGCGGTGAGCCTGACGGATTTTTCGGCGAGGCGTTTTCTATCCACGCGGGCCTTGGTCTTCACCGCGTCTTTACACGTTCAAAACGAAGGCTAGTCACCTTTCTCCGCCACGAGCAGCGCAAATCCCCCCGCGCTAGTTCCCGTCCGCGTTGCCGAGAAGAACGCGGTGTCTGGAAAATCCTTTTTTTTCTTTTCGTCAGCGGTCACGGAGGAAAATCCTTCCAGCCCGACGGTCTGCACAGCGGTCCACGCCGCACCGGTATCTGCAAATTGCTACTTCCGATCGCCAGAAATAGCTATTCCCGCCAAGAAGGCGAGGCGGAAAAACTGGCCGTCGGCCGGTAGGGTGAGAGCATTGCATAGGCGGTGGACATGTCGGCCGACTTGGCGAAATCCCTCCCAACGCCAAATACAAACTGGAAGTAGGTGTTGAACCCCCACTGTTCATTCGATAAACATCCCCGTAGTCCCGCTTCAAGGTGCCAGTAAACATCCCCACCATTTGGAGCAGCCGCATCCGTATCAGAATCTGGCTTGACCATGCATCCCCCCGCGACAGCCGACCTGTCTGGAGTAAGTCGTTCGGCCATGGGGCCAGGTCATCCCCGCCATCCGTGATTTCCCCTCTTCCGTGCCATCATCATGGGGAGATGCCAACCTTAAGGCGGGCGAATTTCCTGGGATTAAACTCCCGTGGGATGGCGAGGGTGATGGTGTCGGTATTGTCGCCGTTGTCGATGACAGTGACACCAGCACTTGAGCTTGCGGTATCCGCACCCACGGAGTGAACAAGCGGCCAGTTGTCCAGGTCAGTGCCGACCTCTATCGCAACGCTGACGCTAGGATCGATCGAAGCCCGGTCGCGAACGAAGGTGAAGATGATATCGGTGCCGGAAGTTGTCAGGGCGGGGAGTTTTTCGCTGTCGTTGGTGTCCTTGTCGCCGCCGAGCACAAATTCGACGGCATTGGCGACGCCGTCGTTGTCGAAGTCACCGTCCGTGCCTCCGGTGGACGCATTGGTGGAAGCCCAGATGGCGTAACGCGAAGATGTCGCGGGGGTAACCGTAGTGAATGCGAAATCATCGAGTCCGATGCTGAATGGGGCGGCGCTGTCCGTGAAGGTGACGGTGATGGATCCTATCGAGACGGTGGATTGAGCGAAGGAGTCCCAGCCGAACGAGATATCCCGGTGATTGCCCGAGCCATCCCCATCACTCAAACCGGAGTAAGAGAAGGTAGCCCCCGGGATCGCTGTTCCAGAGGAGTCCCGGAAAATCACCACCCCGGACTTGGTCGCATACACTTGAGACATGGTAAAGCCAGCGGCTCGAACGGATTGATTACCGGTAAACGCGGTTCCGCTCCAGGTGCCGAATGTAAGGGTAAGGGTGGAGGTGCCCGCCGTCGTGTTTCTCTGCGTGAGATAGGAACTTCCCGAGGTGGAAAAAAGGGCGCTGGTTGCGCCCGCTCCTGCCTGGGTCGTGCTAAAGTCGCCGCTGAACTGGAACTGAATGTCGGGCATGGTGGTGTCGGTGAACCTGACCAAGTTGTCACCAGCAGTGGAGGCGGTGAAGAAAGTGAAATCCTGCAACACCCGCAGATCGCTCCGTGCCTCAAGCGTTTCGGGCGGAGTACCGAAAAACTGATCGACGCTTTCGCTGCCCACCGGGTCGATGACATCACCTGTTCCGGCAGCCGTGGCTGGATCTTCAATCACACCGGGAGGAGGGGGGGCTGGCTCGACAGGCGGGGCGTACCAGCGGACATAATCCACTTCCATGGAATCAGGTAGCGTCGCGTTGGCGATGTTCCCCGACCATGTTCCAACTTCCAGGCTCAGAATGGCATACTGGGTCCTGTGGGAAAGTGCGGTGGAGGTCCGCCATGTTTCGATCCCATCGGTGTAGAAAATATACTCATCGGGTGTCCACAACACTGCGAAGGTATGGAATCCATCGTGTAATCCCGGGATGTTTGCGGATCCGGCGACATATTTGTGGTCGGATCCATAACCGTCCCAATGGAGAGTGTTCTGCAGTCCATCGCCCCAGTTGCTGTGGTATTCCACGACATCCACCTCGGTTCCGGCGACCTGCGTGTTGCCGAGCGGCCTTCCGATGGTCGGCGACTGCAACCAGAACGCAGACCAATGGCCCTGCTGATCCTGGAGTTTAATCCGGGCTTCCCAATAGCCAAAGGCCCGCTCGAACTTCCCCTGGGTGCCGATCATGCCGGTGTGATACTCGGTTCCCACCTTGCTGGTGGTGATTTTCAATGTGCCCGCTCCGGTCAGGGTAACGGCTTCGGCGACATTGACTCCATCCCTGCGCGGTCCGAGCTGTCGATGGCTCCATTTTGTGGTATCGAGGGCAAGTCCGTCGAAGTTTTCCTCCCATTCCAGGGTGTAACCCGCAGGGGGCGCGCCCCATGAAGACCAAAGGGCGGTCCCCATCAGCATCAGGAAGAGGACGGCAGGAAATCGGCGAGGGGAAGGAACCATTGCAAAGGCTGATGTGGGGAGGAGTGTGGGTGAGGAACAGGACCTTTCGGAAAGTCAGCCGATTCAGTCGCTGAACGCAGCTTCTGCTTTCAGGTTCTTAGTGACCTCCAAATCCTTAGGTGAGGCATCAGGTTTCTGCCACCCCTCGATGGTGAACGATCCGGTGTATGTCCTGCTATCGCACGCCAGGCGAAGGGTTCCTTCTTTCCATCCCAGTGAAACCAGGTCGCCGTTAACGGTCTGCCAGAGTTTCCAGTTTTGAGAATCGCTCCAGTCCCGAACCTCACCGTTGCGGTTGATTTCCGGGAGGGAGCCCTCGACGAGACGGACCTCCACAAAGGTGTCGTCTGGGGCGGTGAGCCTGACGGATTTTTCGGCAAGGCGTTTACTATCCACACGAGCCTTGGTCTTCACTGCGTCTTTAAACGCTCCGAACGAAGGATAGTCACCTTTCTCCGCCACGAGCAGCGCAAATCCCCCCGCGCTGGATCCCGTCCGTTTCGCGGAAAAGAACGCCGTATCGGGAAAATCCTTCTTTTCCTTTTCGTCCGGGGACACGGAGGAAAATCCTTCCAGCCCGAAAGTCTGCACGGCAATCCACGCCGTGCCAGTATCCGCAAACTGCCAGTTCCCGTCGCCGGAAACCGCGATTCCCGTCGGCAGGGCAAAACGAAAAGACTGGCCGTCAGCCGGTGGACTCAACCAAACCAGCAGATTGCGATACTGGCCAATTCCATCACCCTCAAACTTCTCACAGAAACGCGATCGGCTGCTGGCAAGAAACACCGCGGCGGAATCATTACCTCGATCAAAGGTCAGACGGAAGGGGGCAATGTCATCGGCGCCTCCCTTTCCAACGACTGAACTTAAGTCGTAGCTTTTCGCCAGAAACAGGGTCTCGAAAAAACTCGGCCCGGCTTCCCCGGTCATCTCCCACGACTGGTAGGCCGGTTTGCTGGCGAGAACTTCCATGGACTTCGAGAGCTTCCTCCGGGCCAGGGCCAGCGTCGCGGCGGGCGGGCGATAGGGCGAGATCATGGCGTAGGCGGCATACATGTCGGCCGACTTGGCAAAATCCTTCCCACCGCCAAAGATGAGCGGGAAGTAGGTATTGAACCCGCCACTGTTCATTCGGTAAGCGTTCCCGTAGTCCCGCTTCGAGGTGCCACTGAAGAGACCTTTGCGGTATTTCAACGCGGCGGCCACGTGATAATAATCCAACGCCAACTTGGCCGCCATGCGCACCTCGGGATCTTTGGCATAGGCATGCAAGTTCAAATATGGGGCGACCGAAAACGGAAGATAGGTCGAGGAATCCCATTCTCCCATGCCGACGTTGTAGAGTGACCAGACATATCGAAGGATTTCATCCTTGGCCTGCTGCCGGACCGCCTCGTTCCCCGAAGCTTCCGCAAAAAGGTAGATTGCAGTGCCGGTAAATCCCCACATCGCATCTGTCCGGCGCGTGTCCACCTGTTTGTTGCCGAAGCGGTCCGGCCCCCAGCCATCCTTGATTTCCGGGTTGTATTTTTTGAAAACAGGATGCGGAGTGGTGCGTGGATTGGTCGCGGTCCATTGCTTGATTGCGCGGTCCATGCGTGACTTGTATTCCGGGGTCATGAGATTGCCCGAGAAGAAATATTTTGCCACCTGACCCTGGACCGTAAACCCGGGGAAGAGGTCAATTCCCTCGGTGTGTTGATGCCAGGACTTTGCCGCGTCATCCTCGGACTGGATGACTTTCATTCCGCCGTCCACGTTGCCCGCGAGGATATGCCACAACGAGGAGGGATAGGACCATTTCTCGGACTCAAAGAACGTCCGGCTGTCCACGCCCTTGTAGCTTCCGTCCGGTTTCTTGGTTCTCTCCATGAGGACGGCTCGGACACGATCCCAAAAAGCCGCTTCTTCCGACGGATCGATGGGGTTAAGGAACTTTTGATCGATGGGAAGATAGCGGATCCCGGTGACCATCTTGTCGGGTCCGCGCTGGATTTCCTGGGCGAAGAGGACGGACGCTGGGAGCAGAAGCAGCGCCCCGAAAAAACAGCATCTGAGAGGGTGAGGAACCATGGCTGACGTTAGTGAATCGATCAAAACAGTGCCAATCCCGGATCGCGGATTAGTTGTCGGGGTTTGCGCGCGGATGGTTCTCACCCCACTTCAGATGTTCGTCCCGGACGAGTCGTGAATCCCCATCTTCATTCTCAAATTCTTTCGGTAATCCCTCGGTGTGCAGCCTTCGATCCGGCCTAGCGCGCTGGAAAGCACCGAGTTCTTGGAAAACCCGCAGTGCTCGGAGATTTCCGCAATCGGCAGATCGGTGGTTTTGAGCAGGTGTCTCGCGAGATCCATGCGCAGGTTGGCAATGAAATCGATCGGCGATTTTCCGGTGTGCTCGGCGAACAGACGATACACTGTCTTCCGCGACATCCGGTGCCGCTCGGCAATTGTCTCAACGGAGACCACCTCGCCGTTTTGCACCCGGTTCCAAACCCATCTGGCCATCCTGGCCGTGACCGGATGGGCGCAGCCGCCGCAGGCGGTGGACCCCCGCGCCACCACACCTGCCGGCGGGAACCGCTTCGATTGTTTCGCCGTTTCCTCCTTCGCACCCGGGCCGCTGTGGTTGACCAACCACTCGATAGCCGCCCTCCCGATGCTTTCAAATCCTGGCACGTTAGATGAGAGCCCAGGTAGTGGACCTGGATACCAATAGCCTGCCTCTTGCGAGTTATCCACCCCCAGCACGCCCATGGTATCTAGGTGGTTGGGAAAAATCTGTTCCAGCGTTTCAAGGACCTGCCAACCGTCGTAGTCGTTGGTGGCGAAAATCGCACCGTCCGGAGGCATTGTCTCAATGAACGAGCGAAGCGCCTCGGTGTTCTCCGCCGTGCCCGAACCGGGGGAAAAAACCAAATTCTTCATGGAAGACCCCTCCTCACGGAGCGCAGCCTCGAATCCTTCCACCCGCTCCAAGCTGTAGGCAGGGGCCGAACCCACGGCAAAAAATTGCGGGTAACCCTGACCCAAAAGGTGCTTCGCCGGCATTCGACCAACGGCGTGGTCGTCACTCAGAAAATTGCCGGCCTCCTTCATCGGGCCACTCAAGTTGCTGACATTAATTACCGGGAAAGGTTTCTGTGACAACTCGGTGATTGTTCGCGCATTCCAAGATCTGGAAACCGCACCGACGCAACCTGGGTCGGTCAACTCGCCTCACCACCACGAAATGGATTTGATTTTGTGGGGACAACTCAATGCATACGCCGCCTTCATCGCCCCCTCCACCACACCATTGCGGAGTGCACCCGCTTCAAGGATGAGATAGATCCTTCCGGCTCCCGAAGATGGTTGAGACTCGTCGGACTCGGAAATCCTCCTCCCACACCGGCGGCTGAATCACAAGCCCCGAATGTCCCGCAGGATAAATATTTATGTCCCAGATGGACTTTTCGGTTGTCGGGGGTTCCGGCAGTTTTCATCGAACCTCACACCTCGACGAACGAGAAAAACCACCCCTATGAAAATATCACTCCTGCCCTTTGCGATCGTTGCTGTCTCCCTCACAGGCGCAGCTCACGCGGCAACCCTCATCCAACTGAACTTCTCCGATGTCGCCTCGCAAACTGTCGGAACGATCGGCAGTGCTGGCACTTGGTACACCCTCGATGCGGAAAACGCTGCTAAAACGAATGTCGCCAACCTTGTCGATAGCACGAATATCAGCACGGGCGTCAGCATTGCTTTGACAAACGCTTCGGGTTTCCAAAATGCCACACGTGGCGAGGGCGGCACAGGAACAACCGCCACCGCCTCGGACGGCTTGTCCACCTGGACGCCAGCATCGGTCACCCGAGAACCCAATAGTGGAGTGACCTACACGGCTGACTCCATCGTTTTCCCATGGGCAGTGGTGGGAACGTACTCCGCCGACAACACCTCAGGCAGAGACGGGCTGATGTCATTCACCTTTTCCTCGGCAACGCAGTTGACTTATGAATTTTGGGTTTTGTCCTCTTTTGACCATAACAATCCCATCAACGCGCCAGGGCTCTTTAACATTGGCGGCACCTACGCCTCAAATGTCTTTACCGGAGGAACGACGCTGGCCCTCAATGGGTCCCTAGCCCAATCGTCCAGCGACTCCATCTTGGATTCGGGTGAAACATCCCCCGGGTCCGTCAAATACGAGGTCGGCCAGCTTGGGACGACTTTCCAATCCGTTTTTAATGGATCAACAGGACTGTATGAACTGACCTTCCAAGCAGGAATGGCCGCAGGAGCGAATCCGTCCGGCGCGGCGGGCGTCTATCTGAATGGCTTGGTCGTTGGGATTGTTCCGGAGCCCTCCGCCTTCACCTTGATGCTTGGGGGATTCGGGTTCCTGGTCTTTCTACGTCGGCGCCGGGCAACATCCCAACTCAGTTGCTGATCCCGGCTTTCCCTTCGCCGTTTCGGAGTGGCCGAGCTACTGAGGGGGGATCAACATGCCGCTAGGCCGCCTTGGCCAACAATCCTGTCTTTTCCCATAAAGGAAGGGGAACTCAGGCCGCAAATGCAGGGCGCAGAATCGCGTGGCGCAGCGATGAAGGCACGAACTTCGTCAGAAGGTAGATCATCTGTGCATCCAGTCCGACCAGATGCTTGAAGCCCGGGTGTTCCCGACGGACAATACTCAGGATGCGACGCGCAACCTTTTCGGGTTTCGAGCCGAATTTTTCGACCAACCTTGACCCGTCCGCCATTTTCCGCATGGCAAACGCGTAATGCGCGGGATCATCAACCGACAATGCCGATAGCGAGGCGCGCATGTCCGCCGCGCTTTTGGCAACGAAAGGCGTGCGAATCCCCCCAGGCATGACGCAACTCACCACGATCCGCTCTCCCCACAACTCCAAGCGCAACGCCTCGCTCAGCCCCAGCACGGCAAACTTCGACGCATGGTAAAACGATTCCCAGGGAATTCCCACCGCGCCGCCGATGGAACTCACGTTGATCAATTTCGCCGTCTGTCCCGACACAAGCACATGTCGGCGTAAGTGGGAAACCAGGGCTTGGCTCACACGCGCCAGTCCCATCAGGTTCACTTCCATCAACTCGCGCGCGCGGCCCTCCTTGGTGTGGGCAAACGGACTGACATAATTGATGCCCGAATTGTTGACCAGCGCGGCAAGTCCGTCCGCCCCTGTATGCCCCTCCACCTCGTCCGATAATCGCACGATATGTTCATCCTTCGCGACATCCAGAATGAGAGGCACAATCTTCGCATGCTCGGCACGCAGGCTGTTCGCATCGGTCTCGCTGCGTACCCCGGCCAGCACCCGATACCCTTTCTCAGCAAAAGCGCATACGGTCGCCCGACCGATGCCCGAAGATGCGCCAGTCACAAGAATCCATGACCGACCCGACGAATTTTTAAACGAATTTATGTTCATTTTATAGGTAAAAATCAGCTCTTGATCGCATCCCACGCCAGTTGCCAGGCGGTTTCGCAGATTTGGGGAGTGAGGGTCAACGCTCCGGAGCGCTCCAATGCCGCCATTTCCACCGCCGGCGCGATCAGAAAGCAGGCTGTGAGGATCGGGTCAATTTCTTTGAGAATGAGATGCCGCCGCCCCTCCTCGAGCACGTCAAACAGGGCGGCAAAAAGGCGATGCGTCTCCTGACGCCCCTCCTCCCCGATTAGGCCGGATTGGTAATACTGCGTGGTAAACACCGCCTCATCGTAGTGCTCACGCCGGTGGGAGAGCGCATTCATCCAGATGGTGCGTAGCCGGGTTTTGAGCGGCAAGGTGGGGTCCAGACGATGGAAGTACGCCGCTGCCGTGGCTTGCTTGATTTCCCAATAGACACTGCGCAGCAACTCCTCCTTGCCCGCGAAGTACACGTAGAGTGTGCCTGTCGCGATCCCAGCCTTCCGGGCAATTTCGTTCATACTAAGTCCGACCAACCCACCTCTGCCGGCCAAGACCACGACCGCATCGCGAATTTTTGCGAGCTTAAGTTTATTTTTGGGCCGCACTCTTCCAAAATGAACATTAATTCATTTTAGGCAAGGAAAATTTGGGCAGCATCAGACGTGGCCCTTCTCACGGCGGATTGAAATTATTCCGACCCGCGATCGCGGATGAGTTGTAGGGAATCCTCTGAGGCTCAGTTCTCACCTCGCCACGCTGCTGGTTCGGCTTGGCCCGCCGTGAGAAACGCGTCTCGGATGGCTGTGAACACGCCGGGATCCAGTGGTCCCCTGGCAACCGCCTCCACGTTGGCCTGCGCATGGGCAACGCTCTTGGTGCTGATGATTGAGACGTCCAGCCCGGGTATCCCGAGATTAAAGCGAAAAGCGAGCTCCGACCAGCCGGCGGGCGTTTCCGGGAAACCGAGGGCTGGCAGGTCGAGCCTCATGGCTTTCAGCCGAGCCACGTAGGTTGCGGTCCCAGAATTTGCGGGCTGCTCAGAGTGCGCGCCAAGAAACCGCCAGGCCGCGTTGGCCACGGGGCGCTTGGCCACCACTCCTTTCCCCAAACTAACAGTGACCGGGAGAAGAGTTCCGATATTGTGCTGATCGGCAATGCTGATGGAGGTTTCGATCACGTCCAGATCTTCCATAGCGGCGGCGACGGATGCTGACTCGTTGTCGCCCGAGTACCCGGCAAGACGGATTTTTCCGGCTTTTTTAGCCGCACTTAGCACCGCAACCGCTTCGCCCTGTTCGAGGAGGTCCCGGTCATAAGAATGAAGCAGCATGACATCGAGGTGGTCGGTGCGAAGGCGGACCAGCGCCCGGTCGATATCTGCCATGCTGATCGCCCTCGAACGCATGGTGCCATCGGGAAGCACATCGTGGTGACCGCATTTCGTCTGGAGGATGAACTCCTCCCGCCGATGGGCGATGGAGTCTCCGAGAAAGACCTCATGCTCACCGTAGCATTGCGCGGTGTCCACGAGGTTTGCCCCGGCATCGAGCAGATGTGTCATGACCTCACGACTGTCGGTGCAACCAATTCCCAGTGGGGCGACCAACAATCCCGTTTTTCCAAAAGGTTCTTTTTTCATGGTAAGCGTGTTCAGTTTTTCCGGATCCCAGCCAGCAGCAGGAATACACTCGATGTCCAGGTGTAGCCGGTGTCGCAAAGTCCCCGGCCCGATAGCGCGTCAAAGTTTTCCGCAAAGCCACTGCCGGCGCACATCGCGCAAAAGCGACTCGCAATGTCCTCGGCCAGGGCCTGCTCTCCGCAGCAGCGCAGCCCGTCCACGATGAGGAGGGTTGAGGGAGCCCAGATCGGACCGCGCCAGTACCCGGAGGTGGCGTAATGCGGACTGGAGGGTTTCTCCGTGGCGAGGCCGTGCTCAGTCAGAAATTCGGGAATCTGGCGGATCAAGGCGGCGAGAACATCCGCCGGCAAACGCTGGCCAAGGACGATCGGCACAATTGGAATGAGGCTCTCGCAGTGAACCTCAAATCCATCGTGCTGGCGGCGGGCGATGAAATGATCAGCGCGCCACAGTTCCTGCAAGAGCGCCTCAAGCATCGCGGCCGCCCGCTCTCGCCACCAAGCGGCTTCCCGAGGCTTGCCGAGTGCATCCGCCAGATCGCCCAGTGTCTCGAGTTGGAGGATCAGCAGTGCTGCGAGGTCCGGGGCAATAAGAGGTGCGCCAGCATCGAACATGGTGCTGTTGTCCCAGCCACTGTCATTCCCATGGAGATAATGCGGGAGCGTTTCCCCCGGAGCGGTGCGGTGTTCCAGCCACCAGCGGGTCCAGCGACCAAGCGGTTCGTATATTTCCTGCAGCCTGTTCTCGCAGAAAAACCCGGGGGTCTCTGCCATCATCCATCCAAGGGCCCACCCAAGAACGGGAGGTTTGGAAAAGTTGTAGTGACGAAAGAGTGGATTCAGGGCATCGGGAAAAGCCCCGAAATCATCCTGGTGGTCGATCATGAGCCAGAGCTGATCCCAGGCCAGCTGTGGGTTTCCGCCGCAAAGGGCCATGGCATTAAAACAGTTGTCCCAGCTCCAGACCTGATCCATCCAGCCCTTGGACATGAGCATGGCTGGCCGGCGAAAAAATCCATCCGGCTCCACGACGGCAGCCCAATTCGTATAGGCGGCGGCGACCCGGGCCATTGCCAGGGAAGCGGGAGCCGGGGGCATCGTATCCAGCCACCGGTGAAATTCCCCCTCCACCCCGGCCACGCATTCCTCAAACGGCGACCGGACCCGCGGAATCCACGTGCTTTGAAAAACGTCGATTGCGGCGTCAAAATGGCCATGGGCATCGGGCACAAGCTCCACGTTGATCACCTTTGTGCCGGCCGGATTTATGGTCTCCCCGACGTGCACGCCTCCGTGCATCGGCTCGAAAAGAAAACGTGCCAGGGAAGGGCGCGCGTTCACTACCCAGCGATTTTCTCCGGCCGGATGAGCAATGACTCCCGGGCGGGCTGGAATTTGAAGTCGGAGCCGGGGCCCCTTCCCCCGGACTCGCAGTGTTTCCGTGCCGGAAAAACAAAGGGACACCAAGCCACAGGGCCCGGTGAGCGTCAGGGCCTCGGGAGTGGCCGAAGCCACCGTCTTGCCGGGCTGTCCATGATCATCAAGCAGTCCCAGGAGAAAGACATTGCGCTGCGCCGTGGCACACCGATGGATGCGCAGGTAGATCCCGGGGCCAAGGGGTGCGGGACTGCCGATCATCGGGGACGCGCCGGGAATCATGATCGAAAGGTAAGAACCGAAATAGCTGAAAGCGGTCTGGGCGATGTCAAATTCCAACTTCATGAATAACTTAGAGCATCGATGGCAAAGACGTCGACAGGTGGACTTACGGCGAGACCGTAACCGTCCCCCAGTTGCCCGGGCGAATCTGCGCCTCCACGGCCAGATCAGCGACGTGCCCGGTATCCGGATCGCTCCAATAACTCCGCTTGTCGGCCTGGAGTCCACCGCTGTCCGGCGAGAGAATGCCAAAGTCCATGGTGATCTTCTGTCCAGCCGCCGGATTCACCCCTAGCACTTTCCACGGCACCTGAACTTCGGCGGACCATGCACCCGCCGCATCCACAGCACCCGCCGCCCGCCGGAAGGCGATTTTGACCGCGCTTTCCGGCAGCAACACGACGCGATCGACCCGTGTGCTGGTCACCGGCGAGGTGTAGTCCACGCCCTCCTCCGGCCTGGCTCCTGGAGCCACATAGTCGTAAAGCACCGCAATCCACTTGCCTTTGTGCGGGGCAAAAACCACCCGCTTGTCGCCGGGTGACGCCCCTCCGTCGCGCTGCGCACCATCCGCGCGGATCATCACGTCAAAGCTGAAGCCCGTCTTAAAGATGTAGCGCCAGTCCTGTCCGGAATTTCCTGTGCCGCTCATTCCCCGATAGGCCAGAGTCAGATTCGTCGCATCCCACGCGGCGTCGAAAGCGAGGGCACCGTCCTCGGAAATCTTGCGAAACTTCGCGGGATCCCCCCAATCCGCCAGATCCCCATCAAGCTTGAAAGCGGGAATACGGGCCGTGGCGGGCTCAAGCTTGAACTCCCGCTTTTCGCGTTTCCCCCCCTTAGCGGCCAGCGCCACAATCTGGGGGCGGAGCGCGGTGTTCTGCGCAAAAACGTCGGAGGTGATTTGCAAGGGCTGCGACGAAACCTGGATCTCGTCAATGCCTTCGACCCGTGTGAGGCCGAAGGAACCGCGACCGGCGACCGCGTAGTAGTTGCCGTCATTCGCTCGCGTGAAATACCCAAAAAAGGTTTCCCAGTCCTGCTTGTTGTCCGTGATGTCGAGCCCGCGGGGTGCGTCGGTGATACCGCCAAACCCGCCGTTTTTTCCCGTGAAAATTTCGCCAAGAACCACGCTGTCCTGCACTGACCAAAGGAACCATCGACCGTTGTTGCCGTTGATCATTGCCACCTCTCCCACTGGGGACTTTGTTTCAGCGGCTCCGACAAACGAGAGCGGGTTGTCGATGATCGTGCCGGCGATTTTCGGGACAAAGTCGCTGGGCTTTTCCGTGACCGGGCCGCCCTTGATAGTGAGGTCCGGCTTCACCAGATAGGGTTGTCCCATCATCACCAGAGAGCCATCGCGTGCCACCATGGAGGCAGCATTAAAACCGCTCGTCGCCGACTGGTTCGCGATGTAATTCGCCATGGTCACAGGGGCGAGTGCTTTGTAGTCGAAAGGCTGGATCTTTGCCTTCTCATAAATCGGCACGCCCTGGGCGGTGAAGCGCGAGGGGGCCAGACGGGTGTTTCCCCAAAATGTCAGATCCGGGCCGCACATCGATCCCCAGTAGGAACCGGCGAAGGGTTTCACGTTGGGAGCGACTTCGGAGTTTTTGAAGAGTTGCACCTCCTCAATCTGGTATTTGCCGTCGTCATTGAGGTCGCACCAGATGAACGACGAATCGCTCAAATCCTGGCGGAGCCAGTGCAGCCGCCACGGTTTGTCGGCCCGCGTGAGAAAAACCGAACCCTGCGCACTGCCCATCACGGCCGCCGGCTTCCATGTCGTCTGACCCTCGTCATAAAGGCAAACTGCAAAACCCGGGTTATACTGTCCGCCGGTATCCCCCACGATGTAGCGGTGGCCGTTGAAGTAAACAGGCCTGCCAATCTTGGTATAGCTGTAGCTGCTTCCGTCGAAAGTGGGGGTGTCGGGATCGGACTGGACGTCGTTGAGATTTTTCAGCCTCGACGTGCCCTTGGCAAAATCGATTTCGTATTCACCGGCCTCATACCAAAAGCTTTTCAGGTTCGGATCCAGCGCGCCACCGCCTCCGTAGTGCGGCGGCCCGAGCATCTCCTTCTCGAATTTTCCGTCGGCTGAATATCGCGTGATGCGCTTCGGGGAGTAGGTCGCCTCGCAAACCCAGATTTTGCCGGCGGCATCGATCGTAACGGCGCATGGGCGCTCCACCGTCAGCGGATTCCAAGGCCCCTTCTTGCGCGGACCAATACCCCCGATCCGCGTGACGATCTTGCCGCTTTTGTCGAAAACAAAAACGGTCTGGGCGCCCGGGTCGCCCACCGCGATGCGGTTGCCATCGGGAGAGACCCCGAGGCAGGTCGGACTCTTGAGTTCCCCCTCGTGGAGCAGGGTATGGCGGGCTGGACCGTTGGCCGTTGCAGGCAGAGTGGTTCGAAACAGCTTGCCGTCAGAGACCGAATACAGCGTCCCGGAGGAATCATAGGCCATCGCATCCATGGCCACCGAGGGGTCACGGGACTCCAGAGTCACCTCGCCGGACGTGCCATCACGGACCTGGAGAATCATCGGGGGGAGCTGAGGCCGTTTTGCTGCCAACTTCAGCAGGGCGATATCAGCCGCCTCGGTGCGGGAAGCGTCGGACGTGTTCATCGGCACACCCCACCGGCTCGGTCCCATCCCCTCGAGCAGCCGCAGGCGGAGGGCCCGTGTGGTGACCGTGCGGTCAAAGCTGGTACGCTGATCATTACTGTTCGGCGGTGCCGCGGCCGAACCGCCCAGACTGTCGCGCGCGCTGGTGAAAACCGTGAGTTCGGTCCAGCCCTTTTCCGCGTTGGCCTCGGGTGTGCCGGGGCCGCCGGTCCACGCATCAATGGCATACGAATTGTTCACGCAATTCAACAAAACCATGGCGTCAAAGGTGGTGTCCTGCTTCAAGTCCAGCACCACAATGGAAGGCGTGGCCTCAGTCATCGGTTCCGGCGGCCGGAACGACCAGGCCAGATCTCCCGGCGCCACCCTCGTGCTTTTTTCACCCTCTTTGACTCCAGGAGGAACCACGACAGTCGCCCCGGCGTCGGTGCGGTCCAATCGGCGCGGAAGAATCCGACACATGCCGAAGCGCGGCCACTTTTCCGGACCCTTTCCGTCACGGGCCAGGAGGCGGATATAAAGCGCCTCCGTGCTCACGCCTTCCTTGGAGGCCGCCACGACACTAAGCCGCCGGGCCAGATCACTCTTTCCCACCAACTGCCAGTCCGGTCCCGGGACGGCACCGGGCACCGGAGCGACAAAATTCGCGCCCGGGGAAAGCGCATAAAATTCCGCACTGGCGGGGACGTCCAGGCGTTCGACCAGAAGGGTGCCGATCTCCACGGGCTTTTTGAACTTCGCCACGATGCCCGCCGCCGGACCCGAACCAGCCGGAATGATGCCGGTCTGGGGATGGCCTCCATCGTAAAACGTACTCGCAAACTGCTCCTCCCCCGTGAGGTTGCGGTTGTAAGCCTTGGATCCATCCGGTTTCGGCAGGCAGTTGGCAAAGTCAAAATCGCGCGGCCCATTGATCACCGGCTCCACCAGCGAAGCCGTTGCCTCGTGATTCTTTAAGGTGAGAACGACCTTCCCGTCATGGGCCGCAACGCCGACAATCTTGTCCGCCTTCGTGTCGGCAATCTGCGCCGATTTGGAGCCATCGAGTTCGATCCTGTGCAGATGATTGTCTTTCACTACTCCATACACCGCCTTTCCGTCGGAGGTGAGAAGGCGGGGCCCGACCCAGCCCTCCAGTCCGCCGCGGCCCCACATTTTTTGCCCTTCCAAATTGGTGAAAATTACGGTGTGCCCGTTCTCCGCCATGGTGGATCCGAAGAAAATGCGATCTCCCACTGCGACGGCGGCAGACGAAACCCCGTGGTCGCCCAGCCATCCGCCCGCCCGCATCGCCTCTCCTTCGCCGAAGGATTTCGTCGGCCACGGAATCGGGTTGGGGGAGGCAATTCCGAACTCCCACTTCGCGCGCAACCCGGGACCGGAGAACACTTTGACCACCACGTCCGTCCCCGCGGGCAGGACATTGCCCCAAAGATCCATTCCGTCCCAGCGGGCCACGTATTCACCCTTGTTGAGCGGAACATTCTGCGCCAGCGTCCGGAGCTGGCGGCCGTCTTTGCTATAGATGGCAATCGAGGCGGTGCCGTCGAGCGGCATGGTGAAGGGAATCTTTGTCGCACCCTGCAACCCCGGCACTTCGCGAGGCGCGAGTTCAGCATTGACGGAAAATGGCGCGCACAAAATTGGCAGGGCGAATGCCAGAAGCAGAACGCGGAAGGTCGCCGAAAGATTTTTAGCTCCTCCGAGCCCGACGGACGAGCTTCTCGCCCAAGATGCAGCAGGTTTCCTCATCGCAGTTCAGGGGGGGAAGATAAAACCATCTCCCCAGAAGATTCCGCCGGGGCCGACCCTCGGCAATCCCCGATTCCGCGGATGTTTTCCCGCTTTGCGAAGCAATCTCGGCATCTGTTGGAACGGGACGTTGATTTGATCAGCCTGTATTTCCCGCACTGCGTGGCCCTTCAGCATCCGCTGTATGAGCTTTGGCGGCGCTCCATTGGTGACAACCCCATGGATGCGCCAAGAGTGGAGGGTCACGCATATCGCCGGGCGGCCCCACCTCGATGCTTCCAGGAGCAGCACGACCCGGCGCGGCACTGAGCCACCGGAAAGATCACTTTGTTTGAAGCGCCGTGATGCCTCTGCTGAAAAACATATAAACAAGCACGAAAGTGCGTCAATATGACGCGCGCTTGTTTCAAAAACTCTTCGATTCGTTCCCTGCCTGGTCCAAAGCGAGTAGAGACTTGCAGATGCTTTCGATCAATTTGTTGATCGGAACTCGCTTCTCTTTGGCCGATGCAGCGCGCAGAACGCCCTCGACGACATTGCTGGGAAGCACTAACGGGAACGCGCGGGCGAGGTCGGTGAGCGCGAAGGGGGCGGATATTCCAGATGCCGTTTGGAAAATGCTCGGCGATGTCGAGCAGATTTCCGACGCGGATTGCACCACGAACTGGATTCGTTCGTCGGCCCGCAAACACGAATTGCGAACCCGGCGCGGCCTGCACGATTTTGAACCGCAGGAACTCGACGCTCTGCCATTCTCCAGCCCTGCGGCCGATCTTTGCCTGCGCGACGAGTGTGCGATTGTCACCAACTGGATGAAACAGCATGAAGACGGAGCACGCCTCCTTGAGGCTCTCGAAGGATTGATTTCTACGGACGAAAATCCTACGACGAGCGCAATTGGGCGCGCGATGGGATGCTCGCGAAGCGAGCTCGAAAAGATCGTCCATGATGTTCGCAGTCGGGCACGGATGCGATTTTTACAATAAAGGCACTTCACTCGGTTCTAGCGGGTCGATGGTGCTGCCAGATAGGCTTTCACTGGCCTCCTCCTCATGCGCGGCAGGAGGTTTCATTCGCGCGTCGCCTTCTTCAATGCTGCGTTTCGGGGATTACTTGCGGCCAATAGTGTGGTTGCGACGACTGATGCGCCGCGACTCCACGTAGGCAGAAACGTCTTCGGGTTTGAACCGAAGCGACCTGCCGAATTTACAGCAGGAAATCGCACCAGCGGTCACATCGTACTGGATCTTCCGCAGTGAAAGTTTGGTGTATCGCACGATGTCGTCAATCGTCCAAAGCTCGTCCATTGGAGCAGAAGCACGAAGCGCCACAGGAGTCGCTGGGAGCGGTATCTTCGCCTCTCCGCTTGCACTTATGTTCTGTCCACCACCTTTCACAAGCAATGGAATCGACGGTAACTCCCATTGCCGCAACCCCCTCCATGGCTTTGTCCACCCGTTGCCCTCTACTCATTTCGGCAAAGTTGAGGTAAGCTGAATGCGTGACAAAATCGACCAAACGCCGAAAACCAGCCCAAAGTAGTGTCACCCAGACCGCGCTTCCCGTCAGAACAAGGAACGAGGAATGGGCGATTCGTGCGGCGGCCTGTGCGGCATTCCAGATTTTATCTCTCGCTCGCAGGCACAATCCGGACCGACCCGAGAATTACATTACAACGGTATGCCACCTTCTCTATGCGCTCCTCCGCGCAGGGTTTCCGCGGACTCTTCCCGTGCCAAAAGCGTGGAACCGATCCAGCATTTCCGATGCTGAGAAACGATTCGACGACCAATTCGCCGAGGAACTGACTCAGATTGAACGCCAAGTGAAAGCCAAGAGAAGGCCCACTCAACCACAGACGGTCACTCGGGCGATTGCGATGCTTCCCCGAGCACGGTCAGGAAATGGACCGTTGCGCGCCAAAAGTATTTTCTCCCACCTTCCACCCGCGTTTCAGCCAATTCACCGATTGATGATCGCGGCATCGAACTGGCATTGCTCCGTCAACGTTTCAATCTCAAATCAACGCCCAGGCGATGACTGGACTGATCAATCCGGCGTGATTGAGAACCATCTTTTCGCTTCCGGCTCCGTCACCAACTCCAAGTAGTTCTCCTGGAGGACGCCCGGACTGTTCCCGGATTCCAGAGCGACTTGCGCAATGTCTTTGACGATTGCCAAGCGATACGAAACGTAGGAATTCCGCATGGCGTTCTTTTTGTATTCCACGCCCACCTCGTCAGCCCGGCGAGTCCAACTTCGTGAGAGCGTCTGGGCGGAACTCCATCGTTCCGCAATCGTCCCCGTGGATTGCGCGTAAGGGAGCAGCCACTGCTTTAGATTCGGCAGGAGCGGGGGAAGTCGGCGCTTCTTCGTTTTGGTGATATCCTTCGTCAAGAAAATCACGTCCTGGTCGAATTTGATGTCCTCCCATCGGATCAGCAACATTTCCTCGGTTCGGAGACCCGAGAAAAGCTTCAAGGCAAGGGAAGGAATCAGACGCTCCGGGGCGCCCCGCAAAAGTTTCTCCGCCTCTTCAACCGAAAACACCTCATTGTCCGCCCCGGCGTCGCGGTAATTGTCGCGAGTGCGTCCGGCCACATCCAAACCGCGCAGCCAGTCATTAATCGCGGCATTGGAGATCTCGGTGATCGGACAGGTGAAATGGCCTATAAATCTGCCCACCATGCGCCTGACGTCTCTTCGCTGATATTCGCCCCGTTTGTCCGCTTCCCCTCCAACCCGGCTGCGCTTTGTCCGCCAAAACATGTGCGGATATTCCCGGCGCGCTCAGCTTCGATACCGCGCCTTTTAGGCACGACATCAAACCAAAAACAGCACCTTCCTGCGAAAGAATTTTTGCAGACTGCAAAACCGTAGAACACGGGTTATTTTCCTAATGATGAGTGATTTATGGAATTTGGGCTCCAGTTCTTCTCAAAACTCGTGGTGGAAACTTTGAAACGTTTTCGTCTTTTTTGGGCAGGTTTCTTGACTTATTCTAGTGGGAAAGCAGTATGCGCCGCGTAGTTCAGGGGGATTGTGCGTCTATGCTAAAGGCAGATGTCATTTTGAGTTCGACGGAGGCGGAGCGACGAAGCTACGCGGAAGGTATCTATAGCCTATCCACTAAGTTTTTGGCTCGTGATTCTGGAGAGTGGACAGAGTCCGGGAACACCAGTCGCCGACACGACTATTTGGGAGGAACAGCGCCTGGGGAGTCAGGACGTCACGCCGAGGCTTGGCGTTTTCCCGTTGTGGAACCATTTTTCAGCATTTTGGAATCTGCCGACGAAAATGTTCGCTGGAATAAGGTCACATTTATCTATCGACATAATGGAACGTCTTCTGTTCCAACAGTTAAGCTAACGGGCCTTCCTTATCCGAATTTGCGTTCGTTGGAGTTACCGCAGATCGAGGATTCCTGTTATCTCGCGGTGACGGTGCTGCTGCCGGCCGGCCGGCTCTACAACTACTGCTTCGTAGTGAACGGGCAGGTGCAGCCCGATACAATAAACCCTCAACGACAGCAACTCCCGAATGGGGAGGAGGTCTCGGTTTTCTTCACATTGAACTGCAGCAGGCCTGTGCTTTTCGAGCCTTGGGAGAGAACCATTTTACGCCGTCTCACGAGTCATATCCTGCCGTTCAATTCTCGTGAGGGGGAACTTTTTCAACTTCGCCCGGGAAGCGGAGCAGCCCAGCCATTAAGCGCCCAACTCCATAAATTCGATCACAGCATTGGCGTGTCGAATTATATCGACAAGCTTTTGGCGCGAGAGGAGCGGCATCACCTTTCTTCGTATAAGACGTGTCTGGCGCAAATCAACCGGATCCTGCGCAGTCGCGAACCTTTCCTGGAGCCGCGCGACATTCCGGAGCACCGCTATGTTGATCTCTATCATCAGATGTCGAGCGGGAATACCGTGGCTGATTGGGACTACAAATTGTATGACAATCCCGGCTATTTTCTCTTTCTTCTGAGGCGGCATGTTTGGACCGGAGCGTTTTCACATCCCAAGTACGGAGGGAATGCCAACGGGACGGGATGGCTGTGGCTAAGTGATCAATTTCCTTTCGACTACGCTGCGGCGCTCGAGGCTCCCTACGGAAATAATTCGGCATATCGCGGATAAATCAGGAACTGCTATGGAAGAATTTGACGTTGTTATCATCGGAAGCGGTGCGGGAGGAGCTCCGATCGCGCACACCCTGGTGGCGAAGGGGAAGCGAGTGCTGATCTTGGAAAAGGGGCCAGCGCTGCGCACCCAGGATGATCTGGCCGGAAATACGCTGAGTGATTTTAAGCGTGATGAACTTTTCGGTTTTGGCACAGAACACATCGTCACGATTCCGGACATGGCGAACACGGGTGCTTCCTTCTACCCGAGTATTGTAGAGCCGGACCTCAACGATGAGCCGCATTTACACAGCCAGACTGTCGAGCAGAAGCCGGTGGTCACGATTGAGGGATACACAGCGCAGGTGGTGGGAGGCGGAACGCAATTGTATGGTGCTGTCTCCCTGCGGTTCGCCCCGAATGACTTCCGGTTGAAGTCTTTCAATGCGGGACGGACCCTGCCGAATGACCCGAAGGGCGATGCCCTCAGCCAAGTGCGGGATTGGCCGATCAGTTATGATGATCTGGAACCCTACTATACGAAAGCCGAGGAATTGGTGGGTATTAATGGAACCCGCCAAGGGCAGCTGAAGCCTATCGATTTGACGACCCTGCCAGGGGATCCCTATCAGACCCCACTCCCTCCGAATCCCATCAGTGATTTTGCCTTGAATGGGATGACGCGTGTCGCGCAACGGGAGTTGGGTGCTGCCGCACCTGTGCCCTACCGCACGCCGGTCGCTGTTATCACCCAAGACCATAATCCTTCGAAACGCAAGGCCTACGACCCAAAAAATTCGTACATTAATCGGTATGGAGAAGCGTTGGGGCTAAAGTCCAATACCTATGTCGCCTTGCTCCGGCCGACGATTGAGAAATACCCCGACGGGTTGACGCTACGATGCAATTGCAATGTCACGCATCTTGAAGCAAACGGCAGCAGGATTGAAACTGTGGTGTATCGGGATCCATCGGGCCGAGAAAAAAGGGTGAAGGGAAAGGTGGTTGTTGTGGCTTGTTCCGCCATCGAGTCGTCGCGCCTGCTTCTCCTTTCTGCTGAAAACGATATAGTGAACCTTGGGAAGCGGCTCAAAGTAGGGACGAGCGAAGGGTTGCTCGGTCGCATGTTTCTCACCCATTGTTTCGGCGGAGCTGAGGTGCGGTTGAAGGCGGGGTATTATCAGCCGGATAATCAAGGTAATCTGACCCGAGAGTGGAAAGAAATTCCCGGTCGGCGTTTTGACAAGACGAAGTCACTGGACAGTGACTATGCGACGGACTTCCCCTCGAATGCAGATTGGATCATGAGGAATCAGCTCTGGGCGGGCGCGGCGATTTACAACAATACTTCAGACCAGGCGCTGCCCATTTCCCTGGCGAGAACGCATGGCAGCACGGATCTCGATTCGCTCTGGCAGGGGTTCCAAGGATCGAAGGAATTGTACGGCGATGCGCTAATGGATTGGCTACGCACGGATTTTGGCACCCGCCTCTCTTGTAGTTACATGGCAAATCAGATTCCCCAATACGACAACCACATCAGACTCCATCCGACCGTGAAAGACAAATGGGGACGCAAGGTCGCGCACATTGTGAAGGACTGGCATCCACACGATGAGTTCCTCATGCATCGACTGGCGGAGATCTGTCGTGACATTCTGGTGGAGGGGTGCACGAATAAGGGTATTCCTGCTGCCGATTTGACTGTGGAGTTCGGCAGCGTTTATGGCATGAAGCTGGAAAATACCGTTCGAATCGCTAATCACATCCTTGGCGGTGCGCGATTCGGAACTGATGAGAACGATTCCGTGCTGAACCCTGACTGCCGTGTCTGGGGTGTCGACAATCTTTACGTCACGGACGGCTCCTTCATGCCGACAAGCGGGGGCGCAAACCCAACTCTCACGATTCAGGCTAATTCCTTCCGGGTGGCCGACCTCCTTGCCTCCCGAATCTAGTCCCTAAACCCAATCAACACTCCATGGACCTGCGCTTCGATGCCATTCAGTCACACCCCGCCAATGAGGTGTTTCACGTGGTTTTTTTCCCCGACCGCGTTTACCACGCCTCCTACCTCAATGCGACTCGGTCGAGCCGCTACACCTATGTTGTGGACGAAGTGCGGAGCAAAAGCGACGCGATGGTGCTGAAGGGCTCGGTAAGGCTCGACGACTTCACTCTCACGAATTTCCTGCGTATCGAGTACCGGGCAGGCAGATTGACCGAGCAAACGCGGCTGAAGCAGCGCTTCGTGGGCGGGACGGTCATCTGCTGGATCAAAATCGAGCCCAAAAACGGGCAGGCAGTCGAAACCAGGGTTAAACTCACATACTGTCCCTGGACAGATGCGCATCAGGCGGAAATCTGGGGCTCTCTAGAGGTTCCAGATGGACAGTTTCATGACATCAAGGTGCTGGATATGATGGGTGCAGGAGGATCGATCACCCGGGTGCCCTCTTTTTCGCCGGCGCTTCAAACCCCTAAAGAGATCGCCAAGGTCTACCTTGCCTTCCGCGAAGGTCCGGTTCACGAGCCCTTCGGCTACGGGATAACTGACACGAACTCTGGATGGGATAACTTTTTTGATCGGACGATCCAGAGGCCCGACTTTAATAATCCCAGCGATCCACGGAACACCATCGATGCGAAGAACTATCAAATCGATTTCCAGCGGGGTTGGTATTTTCAGAATGTCAAAAGCATCGCGCCAGTCAGCTATCGAAACGCCATGATGCTTGACAGCGACATCCAGAAGTTTGCTGACCGATTTTATAATGGGAATGCGGCAAACATGCATTCCAATATTACCGAAATGCGTTGGATCTTCCAACAAGAACTGGGATCCAATCTTGTTTTCTTTCACGAAGTCACAGTGCCGGTCGGCGGGGTGGAGGGGACGCACCAGCATATCGGTAGTGAGGAGCTTTATTTCGTCACGGCGGGAAAAGGCGTCGCCTACATGGGCGAGAACGATGATCCAAGCCTGAGTGCCCAAGTGCCTCAGTATCCCTTGGTGTCGATGCCAATCTTCGGTCTAGACGAACGAAAGATGTGGGAAGTGCCCGTGGAGCCTGGGTCAGTGATCTTCACCAAGAGCGGCGGTATGCATGGAATCAGAAACACGGGGACCGAGGAACTGAAGTTCGTCGCCTTCCTTTATCACTCAAGTTAAGTATGGAATTCCCTAAATTCGACCAAGTGCGACCAGTTCCGGGAGGAACCACTCCTCCCTACGATGTCAACAATCCCCTACTGAGGCTCATTGGCGAGGCACAGTTGCAACAAAGGCTTGCGTCCGAGCGGGAAAATTATCATCCTTACAGCATCCAGTATCTGTTCCCCTACAAGGAACTATCCCTTTATGGCCCGGCCCAAGGTGCGCCGGATGCTTTCACGCCAGCTAGCCAGAATATCAAGACCGATTTTCAGAAACAGAACATCGCGGACTTTTCCCTCGGTGACTTCTTCGTGATTCGCGGCTATGCGGCTGCTGGAGATTGGGCGGGAGTATTCCTGAAGATCGTTTACCGAGGAACGCCCGGCACCGCGCTCGGAAAACAGACTGCGGGTGATCCCGGTTTGGCGATTAAGCTTCATCTCAAGGTTAATGGCGTCCAGTCGCCGAGTCTGATCACAATGCCTCTGAACCCGAAGACGGGTAACTACGAGATTGAGCTCTGGTCCTATGCCGGAGCGACCCCATTGGGCAACTTGCTCGACCTGAATGGCAAGAAGGCAATCGACCTCGGCCTTCTGCAGGCGCGTCCCGACCTGGTGAAGGGATCTCTCTCGGATTTCGAGGGCGAGGGAATTGATAAACTGCGCGGTGAATTGAATCGCCGCAGGGAAGGTTGGCAAATTCTTGATCATGCTCCAGAGCACTGCATGCATCCGGTGCGACCCCTGAAGCTGGAAATCGCTTTTGCGAAGTCTGACGAGAGCGTTTGGGATTCCCAAGGTGGGCGGAATTACAAGCTGGTCTTCAATATGGCGATGCGAGGTTGGAAGTCTTTCCTCAGCTGCGGTATTAGCGGAAATCCACACGGCGGAGTCGGTTTCCTGGAGTATCGCAATCTTTTCTCCAACTATTTCTACGAGAAGCGTCGGATGGAGATTCATGGTGACGGAACG
The DNA here is from genome assembly GCA_041752695.1 of Terrimicrobiaceae bacterium. Taxonomy (GTDB): domain Bacteria; phylum Verrucomicrobiota; class Verrucomicrobiia; order Chthoniobacterales; family Terrimicrobiaceae; genus CALCJD01. Next base: position 5,128 of record JBGSVZ010000068.1, on the reverse strand, counting down.
CTTCCGGAGCTCGGCCGGGATCTTATTCCAGGAAACTTTGATGCGAACACCTACGGCACCAACGCTCAGACTTCCGGTCCAAATCTGACGAGTGGGAAGAGGGAAAGCTTCATGGCGGTTGACTATATGGATCTGCACATCCTTCAGCCAGAATGTTCCATAGGCATTCATCGGCATCGTGATAACCAAGAAGCTTTTCTCATGCTTGCCGGCCACGGGTTGATGATGGTGGGAGATTGGGCGGAGTTCCCTGATCGTGACCGGGCTTTCGAGATCAGGCATATGCTGGCGGGTGACATCGCGCTCTGCAAGACGGGCCAATTGCACGCCCTCTTCAACGTGATGGATGAACCCTGCTCGTTATTCATGTTCGGTGGGTACGACTAGGAGCCGGTTGGGAATAGCGATTGTCCGGTCCATTTTGGACAGCACAGCTTAATTCCTTTCGATTTCGCAACTTTTATACGGAAACAAAAAATCATGCCGACCCAGACTGTCCTGCATCCCACGTCGACGCCCATGGGCGGCAATATCGTTCCAGACCGAAGTGGTGCCACGTTCCGATGCTGGGCACCAAGGGCACTGAAGGTTTCGGTTCATGGAGAATTCAACCAGTGGGGTCAGTCGGACGATGGCGCGATGCACAGGAATGGAGACCATTGGTCGGGATTTGTCGCAAATGCCAAGGAAGGCCAGGAATACAAGTTTTATGTTGTAGGGGCAGGCACTTCCGGCCACAAGCGGGACCCCTACGCGCGTGAGCTCACGCGAATGCCCTCATACCCCTTCTGCAACTGTGTGCTGCGCGACCCAAGAAATTGGACATGGCACGACGAATATTATCATCCGCCCGGATTCAACGACCTGATCTTCTATCAGCTGCATGTTGGGGTCTTTAACGGTCCTGATCGCCCGCATCGCGTAGCAAAGTTTCTGGACCTTCTGGGTAAGCTGGATTATCTGGCGGCGCTTGGGATCAATGCAGTCCTGCTGCTGCCCATCGTGGAATTTGATAACCCGCGCAGCCTTGGTTACGAGGGGTGTGATATTTTCTCTCCGGAGATGGACTACACGGTGCCGCCCGGGGAAATCGACGACTATGAGATGTTGGTGAATGGACTTCGCGGTCGCCACGGGCTTCCGCCGTTAAGCAAGGATGATATCGGCATACAAACGAATCAACTCAAAATCGTAGTCGAGCTTTTCCACCTGAGCGGTTTGGCCGTACTTGTGGATGTGGTTTACAATCACGCGGGCGGGCAAGTGATGGGACAGGACGAGAGCCTGTGGTTCTTTGACCGGCCGGCCGGCACCAATCGGAATGACAGTCTGTATTTTACCGACCAGGACCATACGGGGCCAGTATGGGCAATTTGGAAAAAGGAGGTGCGCCAGTTTCTGATCGATAATGCGAAGTTCTTCGTCGAGGAATATCACCTTGATGGCTATCGGTACGATCAGGTGAGTGTGATCGTAAGCCAGAATAGCAATGATGGTTGGCGCTTCTGCCAGGATTTAACGAATACGATGAAGTCCGCGAAGCCTTCTGCCATAAACGTGGCCGAATACTGGAGTGTGGACCCCTATGTGGTGCGTTTTCCCGAACACGGAGGTGCGGGGTTTGACGCCTGCTGGCACGACGGCCTCCGTGTCTCGCTTCGCTCCGCTGTTGGAGCCGCATCGGTGGGCGAAGGGGCCTCGATCAACCTCGGGGCAGTGGCGGCGAATCTCTGGGCACCCAATTTCCTCAACGCTTGGCGCGCGGTTCAATATGTGGAGAGTCACGATGAGGTTTATCGCGACCGAGGTCGACGCATTCCCGGACTCGCGGACGGTTCCAATACGAGATCGTGGTATGCGAGGAGTCGCTCGCGGGTCGTATCGTCCATCTTGATGACTGCACCCGGCATTCCCATGCTTTTCATGGGTCAGTGCCTGCTGGAGGACAAACAATGGGCAGACGACGCGGCGAACCATGCAAATTTACTGATCTGGTGGGATGGCCTGGACTGGGGCAAGGATCCGCACATGGGGCGGTTCCACCGTTTCATCGAGGAACTTGTGAGGTTGCGCCGGTCTCAGCCGGCTCTGCGAGCGGAAACCTTGAGTCTGCTGGGCGTCCATGAAGGAAATCGGGTGCTTGCCTTCCATCGCTGGGTTCCAAATGAAGGCCGCGACGTGGTCGTGGTTGCCAGCTTTAACGATCATACTCTCCGTGACTACGAATTGCCATGGCCCGGTGTCGGACATTGGCGGGAGATATTTAATAGCGACGCCTACGATGACTACTTGCCGACAGGCAATGTGACCACGCACGCTCGGACGGAGTCCCGCGAAGAAATGCCTGCGGTAGCGCGCCTCGTGATTCCGGCGAATTCGGTCCTCGTCTTCACGAGATAAGTCGGAGAGATCCGGTGAGACAACTCGGGATGAATACAGTGTGGGCCCGGCGAATGAGCCTATGAGATACAAATTTGCGAGTGCCTTTGTGCATTCGACCAACATGCACTCGGAAGAGTGGTGGGTTCAAAGGCCTCTGGTGCGGGAATTCAAAAACTTGATCCGGCGCATTTCTTTTGCCGATGCGCGGGTGACATTTGTTGTCTGGCTGGGAGCGTGGTGCCTGTTGGTGCTGGCCGTGCTTTTTTGCGCTCACGCGGCGAACTCCGACCTGCTGCGAGTCGAGGTGGCGGCGGAAGTAAGACCGGCTCCCGGTGCCGAAGGGGTGAAACTACGGGTTGAGCAGAAAGCGGGATACCTGGCGGAGCCAAATCATGGTCTTTATTATCTCATCATTGTCCCCTTGTGTTTCCTGCTCGCGTGGTGGTCGGTGGGCCGTTGCCATCGGGTGCTTATCGACCTGGCACAGGAGAAAATCCTTGTTCCGAATGAAGTTCGGGAAGCTGCTCCGCTGGCAGCGCCCGAGGAGAGGTCCTTTGAAGAAGCACGGTTCCGTGGCTTTTTGAGAAAGTTGGGGCGTTCGAATTTGCGTTGGTTTCGTTGGTTGCCAGCGATTTTTTTTGCCGCGGCGCTCTTGAATAATGTAATTCGCGAGGTCTACAGCTGGACGAAGCCGGAAGTCATCGGGGGAACTGCTAAAACTTTCGGCTACATTCAAGCTCCCTTTTTCGGAAGGTTTCGGGATAACCTTGAGAAGGCGGGCGCGGAGCAAAAGTTAGGTCAGATTAAAGACATGGAAATGCTCCGGCGCTCGCTCGAAGGCGAGGTTCGGGAGCGTCTGGCAAGGCATCAGAACTACTTTCTTGCTTGGGTGAAGGCTGAGCTTGTGGCAATCAAGAATTGGCCGATTACCGCCGAGGTTAACTCCCGGGAGGCGATGGGATGGGAAGATACGAAGGTTGACGTCGAGAAAGCCGTTGCCAAAGGATTTCTTCACTTGAACGTAGCTGCGACCGGAGGGACCCGAGAAAGTGAGAGGCTTTGGTTTTATCTTTTTTTCATCGGTGTTATGCTTATAGAGAGCTTCTTTCATGCCTTTGCGCTTTGGATTGCGGCGAAATATCTTTTTTGGCTCGTGATCGTCCATCGCCTGCTACCTTCAAAGGGAACTTATGGTTGGTCTCTGGCGCTGTATTTCGAAGACTCGCAGAAGGAGTTTGGCCTCCGCGATCTTCACCACACTTACAATCTCGTTCTATACGCGATTTTAATCGGAGTTTTCAGCATGCTGTTGCAGAGTCAGAATAGCCTGAAAAATTCAACAATGCGGGCTTTTGATCCCTCGTCCGTGGTAACCGTGATGATCCAACTTAGCGTTCTGGGTCTTGGTTTGGCGTTGACGATCATCGCGGCTTATCGAAACAATAAGGCCCTGAAGCCAGAAATCGATGCGGTGAAAAAACAAGCGCTTGTGAAGATTCGCGACGCGAAAAACCGTGAAGATCGCGCCGAGTATCGGGAAGAACTTGATCTCATCGAAGCGCAGCGGCCATGGCCACAGGAAAATCGAGAGTTTTGGCGAATCCTTGCTGGTGCACTCATCCTCCTGCTGCTCCCATTGGCCGGAGATTCACTGAAAAGCATCCCGTTTCTTCCTCAACTAGCCGAGGTAACTACGGCGGTGGGGCATTGGCAAAATTTTGTGAATTGGTGTGTCGAAAAAACCACCCACAAGAAGACCGATAATCGTGCCCCCACCGCATCGAACTTGGAGGTAGGGCTGCTGCATGTCTCCTATCGGCTCGTCGAGGGAAAGCTTCAGAAATTCCGAACTCAAGGTCAGTTTCTCAAAGATGACCAACCAAATATCGAGATCTCGAAGAATGCGGACGGCCATGCGCTTTCTGTCGTCGAAGAATGGAACAGCGACCAATTTCTTAGCAGGCTCGTTGATCCGCGGATGCTTCCTAAGTTGCCGGTTTGGAAGTTTGGAAAATGTACAGGTTTTCCTGCGACTGTTGGAGGAAGTCGAGTTGATGTATGTTTCGGACCGTCAAATGCAGTCGGTAGTATTTCGAGCAGATTTGCAGGCTCGGAATCAACAGAACTGATGCTTTCCGTGAAATGGATAGCGATGATGGGTCGGCGTTAAGCTCATTTCCAGGAAACTCCGGGCCGCAGAAAGACTGTCTGCTCGGGTGAACTGTCAGTAGGGAAGGATCTTCGCTTGCCCGCTTCAGCGGGCAAAATGAACTGCTACTGGCACTCTCCAATGATGGCAACGATCCGATTGTGTTGCATGTGTCGAGCCCCGGAGGATGTGTGGCCAGTGGGCTATCCCTGGTCGACGTAATTCGCCACGTTCCGGTCCAGGTATTCACCATCGGATCCGCGGTGGTTGCGTCGATGGCCGCAAATGTTCCAAAGTCTGACTTCAAGAATGGAGTATGGGGGAACCCGCTGGCGGCTATCAGTTCATCGAATCCGTATTGCGGCAGGTCAGAATGCGGAAGACGTAGCGGGTCGTAGGATCCGAAATCAAAATAGGGAAAGCACGCTTCAGGAGTAGCCTGTCCACTCAGCCACAGTGTCGGCGGTCACTTCAAAATGCACCACCTGTGGTCACTTCAAAGTGCACCACTTAGGACGGGGTTGATTTAGTTCATTTGGGTTGGTAGAGGCAAGGGATTGTTGAGGCGGCGTAGCCGCGATTTTGAGTCCCGCGGAG
>JBGSVZ010000067.1:0-46277 GCA_041752695.1 Terrimicrobiaceae bacterium | reverse complement strand
GACCGCAAAGCCCGGAGAGCTTGTGTTTATCAGGGTTTCCGGTCACTCCGCCACTCGAAATGAGTGGCGGAGTCTACGGGGCTCGAACCCGCAACCTCCGCCGTGACAGGGCGGCGCTCTAACCAATTGAGCTAAGACTCCAGTGTTGCCTGGGAGGGTTGGGAAATATGGCGGCTTCCCACGGATTGCCAACCTTTTTTTCCAGAAATTGCGCGGATTTTTTTTCGTGGAAAAAAGTCGCCAAATTCCCAATCCGGATAAAATTACCAGCTGGAGTATTTCCAATGATCAAAAAATCCGCTTCCGCACACTGGCAGGGCAATCTCAACGCCGGACACGGCACCATCACCACCACCAGCGGGGTTCTCAAGGAGACGCCCTACTCATTTCGCGACCGCTTCGAATCCGGGACCGGCACCAACCCTGAGGAGTTGGTCGCCGCCGCTCATGCCGGATGTTTCACCATGGCGCTAAGCTTGTTCTTGGGCAATGCGGGCTACACTCCGGAGTCGCTCGATACCCGCGCGGAGGTCACACTCGACCAGGTGAAAAGCGCCCCTGCCGTAACGGCGATCCACCTTTTCCTGACGGCGAAGGTCCCCGGAATCACCCAGGAAAAATTCGAAGAACTGGCCACGTTTGCCAAAGCCAATTGTCCGATTTCGAAACTGCTCAACGCCCCGATCACGCTGGAGACCACCCTCGAGTCCTGAACAGGACGTTCCTCGGGGGGAAGTGGTTCATTCGGGCGTCCCTGCCATTGCCAGCTTCCGCCTCGTCCCCTATGCACAACGTCATGCCGGTTTGTTACGATGTCAGAGGGGATGCCGCTTTTGGTGCGTCGTCGTCCGGGGTTTTGCGAGAATGGCTTCCTGCATTGCGGGTTAAGGGAACGTCCTCCACGTTGGCCTGAACGATGGCTTTTTCTTCTTATCGGGCGTTTGTCGACGCTCTGGATCAGGCCGGCGAACTGAAGCGTTTCCCGGATCCGGTGGCGACGGAACTCGAGATCACCGAACTGGCGGATCGCGAGATGAAATCACCCGGCGGGGGCAAGGCGTTGCTCTTCGAAAAGCCGACGGTCAATGGAGTGGTGAGCCCGTTTCCCGTGGCGATCAATACCATGGGTTCGGCGAAACGCATGGCCATGAGCATGAACGCGGCGTCGGTGGACGAGGTCGCGGCCGATCTTGCCACGATCATGAAGGCGAAGCCGCCGACCAGCCTTCGCGAGGCCATGACCTTGCTCGGAGCAGGATTGGAACTCCGCCACGCGCGGCCAAAACACGTCAAGACCGGCCCGTGCAAGGAGGTGATTCATAAATTTGAAATCCCAGAGTCGAGGGTCGAGAGCTGGCCACCGGCTCCGGACTGGCAGCAGCCTGCGACTTTTGACCCGCGACCCGCGACCCTTCTCAATCTTCCCATTCTGAAATGCTGGCCGCTGGATGGCGGGCGGTTTGTCACGCTTCCCTGTGTCGTGACGCGCGACCCGGACACGGGGGAGCGCAATCTCGGAATGTATCGCGTCCAGGTATATGACGACCGGACGACGGGAATGCATTGGCAGTTGCAGAAAGTGGCCGCGAGGCACGGGCGTCGGTATTACGAAACCGGGACGCGCATGCCGGTGGCAATTTTTCTCGGCGGCGATCCGGTGTTTCCGTTTGCCGCCACCGCGCCGTTGCCGGACGGACTGGATGAGTTTTTGTTGGCGGGGTATCTGCGAAAAAAATCTGTCGAGATGGTTAAGTGCGAGACGAGTGACCTGGAAGTCCCGGCCAACTCGGACTTTGTCATTGAAGGATATATTGACCCCTCCGAGTCCCTGCGGGACGAGGGGCCTTTTGGCGATCATACGGGCTACTACACCCTCCCGGAGCCGTATCCGGTTTTTCATGTCACTGCCATCACCCACCGGCACGACGCTGTTTATCCCGCGACTATTGTCGGCATCCCGCCGATGGAGGATTTTTACATGGGCTGCGCGTCGGTGAAACTTTTTCTCCCGATCTTCCAGATGAACTTCCCGGAAATCGTGGATATCGCCCTACCGGCCGAGGGGGTTTTTCACAACGCCGTCTTTGTCAGCATCAGGAAAACGTATCCCATGCAGGCCTATAAAATCATGCACGGGCTCTGGGGCATGGGGCAGATGATGTTCACCAAGTATATTGTGGTGGTGGACGCCGACGTGGATGTGCACAACACCAGCGACGTGCTTTTCCGGCTCTGCGCAAACACCGATCCCCAGCGCGACAGTATATTCACCAAGGGGCCGGCGGATGTGCTCGATCATGCCACGACCGAGATCGCCATCGGGAGCAAGCTTGGTGTGGATGCGACGAAAAAGTTGCCGGGCGAGGGTTTCAAACGCAACTGGCCGCCGATCATCCGCATGGACGAGGCGGTGCGGCGGAAGATGGCTGGAATTTCGGGAAAGCTGTGAGCGAGGAGATTCCACGTCAGGCCACGGAGACGCCATGGCGCGTCGTGGCGGACAGCACGTCCACCATGCTGATGGTCTGCGACGCGGAGGAGCGGTTTGTTTTTGTCAGCAAAGCTTATGCGCGATACCGCGGACGGCCGGTCGATCAAATCATCGGCCGGAAAGTGGAGGAAATCACCGGTGCGGAGGTTTACGAAAAAATCCGCCCCCATATAACCCGCGTGCTGGCCGGTGAGGTTGCGGAGTTTGAGATGACTCTCGACTACCCGAACCTCGGCCTCCGGACGGTCGGTGTTTCGTATGTGCCGGAATATGATGCGGAAGGAAGGGTCAGCGGCTGGATGTCCGCCGTGACCGATGTGACCGAATCGGCGGCGCGAAAAATCCAGGACGAGCGGGTGGCGGGTCTTTCCCTTCAACTGGAAGAACAAGCGCTGCTTTTCGATGCGGCCCTTTCTCACATTTCTGACTTGGTCTATACCTTTGACCGGCAGGCGAGGGTTATTTATGCGAACAAAACCCTGCTCGAAATCTGGGGTCGCACGCTGCCGGAGGTGGTGGGAAAAAATGTTTTTGAACTCAAATATCCCCCGGAATTGGCGGAGCGCCTGCACGGCGAGTTGCTGGAAGTCATTGCCACCGGGCTTCCCATCCGGGGTGGGACGATCTTGCGCAGTGCGGCAGGCGTGGAGGATTTTCACGAGTACATTTACAACCCCGTCTTCGACACGGCGGGCAACGTTGTTGCCGTGGCGGGGATCACCCGGCTTGAGACGGAGCGCAGACATGCCGAGGCCACGGCGCGGCGACTGGCTGCCATCGTCGAATCGTCCGACGATGCCATTGTCAGCAAAGACCTGAACGGCCGGATCACAAGCTGGAACCGGGCGGCCGAGGGGCTTTTTGGATATCGGGCTGAGGAGGCGCTGGGACGTCCGATTTCGATGTTGATTCCGCCTGGAAGACTCAATGAGGAGGGGGAGATTCTCGACAAGATCCAAAGCGGCGAGCCGATCCAGCACTTCGAGACGGTGCGCATGCGCAAGGACGGCTCGGAGGTGGAAGTTTCACTCAGCGTCTCACCGATGAAGGATGTCTCGGGTAAGGTGCTGGGAGCGGCCAAAATCGCCCGGGACATCACGGAAAGGAAGCGGACGGAACGCGCGCTCAAAGAGGCCAAGGAGGCGGCCGAAACCGCGAACCGCGCCAAGGATCAATTCCTGGCCGTGCTCAGTCACGAACTTCGCACCCCCCTTACGCCGGTTCTGATGTCCGTCGCCGCGAGGCTAATGAGGCCGGACCTCGATCCGGAACTGCGCACGGATTTGGAAATGATCCGCCGCAACATTGAGCTGGAGACCAAACTCATCGATGACCTGCTGGACCTCAGCCGAATCACGAGCGGTAAACTGGCGCTTCGTCTCGAAAGGGGGAACCTTAATACCGCGGTCGGGCACGCCTGCGAAATCTGCCGCCCGCAGATTCAGGAGAAAGGCATCAGGTTCCGGGTGGAACTTGATCCGAACGCGGGATCAGTGACGGTGGATGTTTCCCGACTGCAGCAGGTTCTGTGGAATCTGCTGAACAATGCGGCCAAATTTACTCCTGAGAATGGAACCGTCGCCGTGACGACGCGATGCGAGGCAGGCCGCGCGTTCGTCTCCGTGCAAGACACCGGGGTGGGCATCCCACCCGAGGTCTTGCCCAAGATTTTCGATGCCTTTGAGCAGGGAGGTGCCGTTATCACCCGGCAATTTGGAGGCATGGGATTGGGCCTGGCGATTTCCAAAGCCCTCGTGGAAATGCACGGGGGATCGATCCGGGTGGAGAGTGAGGGCGCAGGGGGAGGAAGCACGTTTTTGATTGAACTGCCATCGGAACCCTCGGACTCCGGGGAAGTTCACGTCGTGCCGGAAAGGAGCGTGCAGCAAAGAAATGGCGCCCTGCGTATTCTCTTGGTTGAGGATCATGCGGACACGGCCATCATGCTCCGCCGTTTGCTGGAACTCGGAGGCCATACCGTCAAGACGGCGGGCACCGTGGCTTCCGCGCTCGAAACTGCGGGAGAACATCCCTTTGATTTGCTGGTGAGTGACCTGGGATTGCCGGACGCCACCGGCCATACCCTGATGCGGACGATCCACGAGCGATTTGGCATTCCAGGCATTGCCATGAGCGGGTACGGAATGGACGAAGACATTCGCAAGAGCCGGGACGCTGGTTTCAGCGTGCATCTTGTCAAGCCGGTTGATGTGTCCGCGCTGGAACAAGCGATTCGGCGTTTCGTGGGTTAGCGTTAGGAAGCGCGCTGTTTGCGATACAGGGCATCCACGACGTTCCGAACATATTGCTCGTCGCTGATTCCGTCGGTTGCTTCGGCGGGAAAGGCCACTTTCTTGCGAAAATGGGCGGCCAGTTCGGAGAAAAGTTCCACGCGGGCCGCGGGCTCAAAATCGTCCCGCCGCAATAGAGCCTGCAGGGCGAGGGAAGCTTCGGACGGCTCGACCTGCTGTCGCAGACGGGCTTCGAGGTGGGGATACTGGCGCAGGGAGTTAAAGCGCCCGGCGACGAGTTGCTCGATGTCGGGCTCGGCGATTTTCGGAGATCGAACGACAATGGTATTGGCCGCGATGTCGCCCAGGCGTTGAAACTTGCGCGTGGCCCAGCAGGAAATTCCTCCGACGACATAAAAAACCGGCAGGCTGTCCACGAAGCGCAGGAGGTTTCGCACCACGATCTGGTGGGACTGCAACTTAAGGCCTTCGGCGTCCACCACGCGCAGCCGGAAGAGTTTTTTTCCCACCGTCTGACCGCGCCAAAACCACTCGAAAGCCAGGCCGTAGCCGATGGAAATGAGAAAATACAACACCGCGTAAACCGCCATGGCGATGTCGACACTAAGAAGACCAAGGAGACCAATAATCAGCCCAACCAGGCTCATCAGCGCACCAATGGCGGCGAGGTCCACCACCCAAGCGGCAAAACGCACCACGGGACCGGCCAGGGTCTGGGCAAAAATCACACCCTCCGGCGTGCGGATCCGAAGAACACGCGCAGTCATGATTTTTCCTCGGAGGATCCCGACTTCAGGAGGAAGAGTGTGAGCAGGGCCAGTTCAACCAAACCCAGGCCGATCTTGATGGAGTATGGAAAAACGGGAGCGTGATACTGCGAAAGGAACGCCTCCACAAAGCCCGCCCAGACCAGCAGCAGGGCGACGCCAAAAATCAGCGTGACGAGGTCGGCCCCGACCGCTCGCAACCGACGGGTGAGGGGCTCGCGCACTCCCCAGCCGATCAACGCTCCGGCCAACACCAGTCCCGCCTGGCCGGCGATGAGGATGGCGGGAATCTCGATGGAACCATGGGGCAGCAACCAGGCGAGCAGAAATTCCGTTTCTCCCGCGCGCATGTAGTCGACCGCCACTGCGCCGAGGATGACTCCGTTGTAAAAAAGCAGGACCACCGTACCCACGCCAAACGTCATTCCGAGAGCCAGGGCGAGGACGGAGACTTTGGTGTTGTGGGTCATGAGCTGGGCGGAAAACGCCGTCTTGTGACCTTTCAGCCGATCCTCTCCCGCGGATTCTTCCTCCGCGACACGGTCGGAGGGATCGCCGTGCAAATGGGAAAATGGCATGATGACCTGCTTGGCCTCCGGGTCGAAGGCGACGGCCATGGCTCCGAAGACGCATCCCACCAGCGTGATGGCCAGGGCCAGGCCGAAGGCCCGCAAGTGCCGGCGGAAGGTCTGCGGCAGCGTGCGAAACAACCATCGCACCGGATGCAGCCGTGTGCGCCCGCCGCGGGTTTCGTGAATCTCGCCATAGGCGCGGGCGACGAGGTTTTCCAAAAATTGCCGCGTGGCCGGTTCAGCGGCGGTGTGGAGCCTGGCCAGATCCGCCGCGCTGCGTTCGTAGAGGAAATGAAACCGCTTGATCTCCTCAAGGCTGAGAATGAGGTGCGGATTGGTCTCCAGCCGGAATAGATAACTTTCGAGTTCCTGCCAGTAGGGGCTTTCGGCGCTGATGAAACGGGGAATGTCGATGATCATAGGATCTGGCGCCTCTTGATGTTGAGATATTCCGAGACCAGCCTGAGCCCCATCCGTTCGCCGTCCAACACCGCGAGTTTGACCCCGCGTCGTTGCAGCTTTCGACTGAGTTCTTCCAGACGATGCCAGCGGAGATGCCCACCGAGTTGATCGTACAGTTCGTCGCGACTCGTAATATCCCTGCTGAACAACGGGGCCATGCCGGCCGGCTTTATCATGCCGACAATCACGAGATGTTGACGGGCAATGAGGTCCACATTGCGGAGAAAGTCCTCTGCGATCACGGGATCATCCAGCGCCGTCAAAAAAATCACCAGGGCGCGACGGCGGAGACGGAGGCGGATGAAGGTGCAGGCCTCATTAAAGTCGGGATTCACTTCCCGCGGTTGGAGGCTGTGAATGGCGTCGCGGCAGGCCTGGTAGTGGGACGCGCCATTTCGCGCTCGCACAAAATGTTCCACCCGGTCGGAAAAGGAGAGGAGTCCGAAGAGGTCACTCTGCTGCTCGGCGGCCATCCCGATGAGCAGCGCAGACGAAAGATGGCGTTCTATGGCGTTCTCCCTCGCGCTCAGCCGGGAGGAATCGATCGCCACGTAAACCTCCTGGGTCCTTTCGATCTGGAAGACCTTGGTCACCGGACGTCCGCGTCGGGCGGTCGCCTTCCAATGAATATCCTCGGAACCGTCGCCGGGCACATAATCGCGGAGTTTTTCAAATTCGCGTCCCTTGCCGACCTGGCGCAGCGCGTGGGTGCCGAAGGCGCCCCGAAACATCAAGGCCAGCGCGGCGCGTTCTTTTTCCATGTTGGGATAGACCCGGATGACCGCTTCGATCGGCAGGGTGCGGCGTTTGCTCCAGAAGCCCAGCGGCGATGGGGTTTCCAAATGGGCGGAGCGCAGGGAAAAATTCCCGCGTTTCTGAGGTCGGCAGGCCCAGGGAAATTTCGACCACTCGGTTCCCGCCGGGATGGAAACGACGAGTTCCTCGCAGGCCGTGACGAATTCGGTGGGCAGGGGAAGCGCCACCCGAACCGTGCGCGATTTTGGCGTGCGACTTTGCAGGCGCAATTCGATCAGACCATCCTTGCCCATGGCCAGGCGGGAAAGCAGGGGAGCCTCAAGATGGAGACCCTCCAGCGCATGGCGAGCCATCACAGCGTCCAGGACCATCACCACCACCACTGCGGAAATGATCGCCAGGCAGATTGCGGCAGCCGGCGGATGCACTCCGGCCAGCACGGCGGCAGGCAGGACGGTGAGGGCAAACCAAATCAGAAGCCGGCTGCGCGGAACGATCATCGTGGGACGGGAATTTGCTCAAGGATGCCGGTGATGGCCTCGGAGACGGATAGACCCTCGATCTCAAATTCCGGACGGAGGATCACCCGGTGTTCGAGGACGGGGAGGGTCATAGCTTTGATATCGTCCGGCGTGACAAAATCCCGCCCTGCCATCGCCGCATTCGCCCGACTGGCGAGAAGCAGGGCCTGTGTCGCCCGCGGACCAGCCCCCACGAGAATGTTTTCATGGCGTCGGGTGGCCAGCACGATGTCCACCGCATACGCGATGAGTTCTTCGCGGACGACAATCAGTCCCAGCTGACCGCGCAGCACGAGGAGGTCGTCGAACGAAACCACCGCCCGCACCGCTCCTCCGGCGAGGGTGGCTTCGGGAGCGTCCTGCCCGATGGTGCGCTGGGCGAGGAGAAGCTCTTCCTCTCGATCCGGCGGGTGCATGGTGATCTTGAGCATGAAGCGATCCTTTTGCGCCTCGGGCAATGGATAAGTGCCCTCGTATTCGATGGGGTTTTGCGTGGCGAATACGGTGAAATTGGCAGGCAGGCGATGGGTCTCGCGGTCGATCGTCACTTCGCGTTCCTGCATAGCCTGGAGGAGGGCGGATTGGGTTTTTGCCGGAGCCCGGTTGATTTCATCCGCCAGCAGGAAGGAGGTGAAAACGGGGCCTCGAACCAGGGAAAACTCGTTATGCTGGAGATTAAAAACATTGGTCCCGGTGATGTCCGACGGCATCAGATCCGGGGTGAATTGAATCCGGGAAAACTCACACCCCAGGACATGCGCCAGGGTCCGCACGAGGAGAGTCTTTGCCACTCCCGGAACGCCCTCGATCAGGGCGTGATGCCCGGTGAAGATGACGATGAGGGCTTTGTCGATGACATCGTGTTGTCCAATGATGACCTTGCCAACCTCGGCGCGGGCTTCGGCGAGAATTTCCTTAAGACGGGTGGTTTCCATGGTGTGTGCGGTAAACTAAGTGTGGGATTTGGCAGGAGTGTGGTGCAGGGCGGCGTGGATTTTTTGAGCGGCGCCAACGGGGTCTCGGTCACGCGGAGCGAGGGAGGCCTCGGCAGTAACGATGTCGTCCACGGCGGCCTTCTCGCGGGGAGTCACGCGACTGCCCAGCGCAAAAGCCTTCCGCCATTCCTCCAGGCAAACCTCCAAAATGCGGTCGCCGGGGATGTTGCGCCGGAGCAGCCCCACAAAACCTGTGGCGGCGTTCCGTCCCGACACGACATCCGGCGAATGGTCCGCCGCCGACCGCGGTGGCGCGAGGCTGAAGGAATTTTTCCAGACGAAAAGTCCGGCCAGGACCAATAACGCCGCCACCCCGCCATGCAGGCGGTATTTGCGAGCCAGGGCGGCAATTCCCGGAGTTTCCAAGATGCCAAAATGCGCTTCGTCGAAGACGATGGTTTTGCTGGATCCGATCAACCAGGCCAGCAACTCCGGCTGTCGATCACGCACCAGGGCCTCGTTGCTGACAAAATACGAATCGGTGGCGACGACGATGCTGCCAGGGCCGCGTTTGCGTTCCGCCACGACCGGTCCCTTGTCGCCTTGATAAATGACGGTCCAGGATGAATCGGGATCCTTGAGGGTAAGATCGCCGTGCCATTGCTGTGTTGCCGGGAGGGCCAGCGAGGAGACGTTTTTGACGAGGTGTCCGCGCGCCTCGTTGCGATCCCGGAACAGCTCCAGGCCCCATTTTTCTTTGAGGGAAATCCATGTCGACGTGGACGTTCGTTCTTCTTTTTCCTTGGCTTTGTCAGCCTCTTTTTCCGAGTCGCTTTTGCTCTTTTTGGGTTCCTTTTTTCCGGCTTCGTCCTTGCGGGAAAACTCCGGTTTAAACGTGATGACCAGCCGACCCCCTTCGAGCAAAAACTGATCGAGGGTGCGGTAGAGTTCCGGAGGCACCAGGGTCCAGTCGTCAGCTCCGGCCGCAAAATGCAGGTAGGTCGTCGCCTGGCCGGGGGGGAGACGGTTGACGGCATTGAAATCACGCAGGGTTTGCACGCCGGGAAGTGCCTGAAGGCTTTCGAACAGAATCATCGTCCCAAGCGGATCACTGCGCAGGGATGAGGACGGGGGATAGACGTCTCCCACCTCGAAGCGGCTTTTCAGCAAAAGAAAAAACGTTCCCGCAAAAATCGTGGCGCAGGCGAGGAGAACGACAATGGGAACGTATCGTTTCATCCGACGGTTTTCATCCTCTCCAGATTGGCCACAAAGTGCTGCACCATGTCGGCATTCACTTCGTGAAAGCCGTACCAAATGCGGTCAAATATACCGACGTTTTCCCCGAAGAGGAGCGGCAACTCCGGCATGGCGTGTCCGCGCCGTCGAAGTTCCCGCTCGTATTCCCGGTTGGATTTTGAACGGGCAATAGTGATCAACCCACGCGAAGAGAGATGCGATAAACTGGCGAGGTAAAACGCGCGCAGCGCGAGGCGGAGTTCGCCCTGGTCAAGAAGCCCCCGGCCCATCCGGGTCCAATCATCCTCGGGAAGTTCGTCCGCCGTCGTGTTGGCGTCCTGAAGGTCTGGCAGGGGGGTGACGATCGATTCGGCTGCGGTGGTGGAAAGTCGGCGAGCCCGAAGGGTCCGCATCGCGGTGATGGCCAATCCGCAAGCCACCGCGGCGAGGATGCCATACAGAAGGCCAAGTTGGGGCATTTCCCAGCCCGGGTTGCCCCAGGGATTGGAGGACCTGCGATCCCGGCCAAAGATCCAATCCAGAATCGCCTCGAGCAAATCTCTGAGGCCGCGGAAGGCACTTTGCACCATCTCCCCTATGCTTTTGAAAAAGCCATCCAGAAATCCCTCCCGCGATCTGTCTGCCTTTTTGCGGGGGGAGCGCCAGAGGTATTTGTCTTGCTGAACCACGGTGGAAATCGACCGGTCGAGTTCCGGGACGGCGACGGCAGGATTGGGGGCCGGCGGCGTTTCCGCGGCGCGTGAGGCGGCCGGAGCAAGCAACAACAGTCCGCACAGTGCGAGGCTCTTGGCGCGGCGGGAAAACTTCCGCACCTCGGTCTTGAGGTCGTCGCCCGATTGGAGGGAGATGCCGTAAAAGCAGCGCAGCACGTAGCAGGTCTTCACCAGCGGATCGATACTCAAAAAGGTGACCGCGGCGGTGGCAGCAAAAAAGGTCGTGTTTAGCATGCTCAGCGGGCTCTGGGTAAAGACCGTCTCGATGCCCAGAAACATTTCCAGCAGCTGCGGAGTAATCATTGCGAGGATGATCCAGTTCAGCAAAACGTAGAAGGCGAATCCGGTGAGGGCGAGGAGGACAATGTGGTTTTGTCCCGGCCACAGGCTGCTTTGCTGCATGGCGGAGCGCACCAACCGACGGAGAGGCGTCTTCCCATCGTCCAAGGCCGAGGCATTTTGGTAGAAGGCATAAACCCAGCCACCCGGCAGAACGAGCAACGTCGAGAGCGGGAGGATGAACAAGGCTGTCCCTTGGAGAATGGTTTGCGTAGTGACCGACCGAAGAGTGGCTCCAGGATCCCACGACGGCGGAGCCTCGCCGCGCAGCCTCGCCAGCAACATGGCGCCGAAGCGGGCGTGGAAAAATTTCATCCCGATAAACAACCCCGTCATGGTCAAAGTGGCGGCCGCAAGGTGGTCGGGGGCTTCCGGATGGCGACTGAGATGGGCGCAAAAAACGAGAAACCCCGCGGCGAAGGGAACGGTGCCGAGAAAGTAGGCGGCAAGGATGGACGCTGGACAGGTGCGCAGCAGGACAAACGCCTCCTCGATCAGCTCGATGCCGGCTTTGCCATGATCGCGCAAAAACGCCCGCTTCATCTCGTCTCCCAGTTCTGCCAGATCGTGCCTTCGTGGAACGACGACGGGATGGCCAGAAGAACCTGACCGATGAGGAAAAAGAAGAACCAGATCAGCGCAACGGCCAGAGCGCATTGCCCCACTCGGATGACGCCCTCGAAAGTGCGCCGGGGCGGGGGAGGAGGTGTCGCCAGAAGGGAGAGGCAGGCGGAGCACAGGATGCGGTCTTCATGCTCGGACACACACTCGCGGCAAAAAAAACGCTGACACTCCGGGCAGCGGGCGGCGGCCTCGCGGTCCGCGTGGTTGAGGCAACGCCGTTGGACAAGCGAGGTCATGGCGTCGCGTCCTGCTGCACCGCGGCAATCTTCGGCTGCAGCCGGGCGAGAACTTTTCGGGCGATTTTCAGACGGTTGAGAGAGGGCAGGTCCTGCGTCTGCACGGCGGTGCGCAGGGTGCAGCGGCAGGTGGGACCTCGCAGGAAATTGATCAAAGCCGGAAGGAAAAAAAGGAGCGCAAGGGCGACGAAGGCCATCCACCAGCCGTCCGGAACAAATGCCATCGGCACACACGCCAGGGCTCCCAGCGCGGCCAGGACGATGGTCATGACAAGACCGCTTTTCGTTTCGCAAACCACCAGAGCCTGGACATCCCGAAAGAAAAACCGCCGGTAGGATTCCGAAACGAGATGAGATTGCACCAACAGCAGATGGTCGGCGGCTTCCCACAAGGTCGAGGAATTGAGGAACTGGCGGCCCCGGCCCGGCAGGCGGTGATAGATGCGTTCGGCCATGATCAGAAGGCTTTGAAAAGACCCAGGAACAAAAGAATCCAGGCGGCAGTTTCCAGGAGACCGAGAACAATCGCGACGATGGCGCTGCCTCGGCCTGTCCCGGTGAGACTGGGAGGCTTGTTCCAGCCATACACGGCAACGAAGATGGCGAGAGGGCCGGTGATAATGGTGAGTGGCCAGAAGAGCAGCACCGGCAACAGGGCAATCATGAGGGCAATACCGCCATAGAGCAAACGGTCGGTGTCGAGGTTGCGAATCTGCTTTTTCTTTTTTCCGGTGTTCACACAGCCGGGGCAGAAATGCTGGCCGTGCAACTCCACATCACAGAGGGCGCAGAGGAATCGTCCGCAGAGATCGCAGGGGACCTGGGCCCGGCTTTGCGCGTGGTAGAAACACCCTGCGTCCTCGACCGCCACCAGGGCTTCCGCCAGCCGGGCTGGTGCCGGGGGGCGCTGCAGGGCCGGAAAGCTCCATCCTTCCAGTAAACGCCCACACGCCCCACAAGGCCTCGGGGCACCGGGCGACGCCAGCAAGCCGGTGATCGCGGCCTGGCACTTCGGGCAGGTCAGCGGGGCGGGCGTTGTCACAAACCTTTCAGGCTGCGGGACTTTCCTCGCCGAAAGCGTCCTCGTAGAGTCTCGACAAGGCGGCGAATGCGATGGGCAGGGCAAAAATGACCCCGACAACCAGCGCAAGGAGACCGGCCAGGCAAAGCAGACCAATTACCAGAAAAAGCAGAAGGATTTTCCAGAAACGCATTTGCACGACCCGGCGGCTGAGTTTCATGGCGGCCGTGGCCTTGAGGCCCTTATCGAGAATGAGAAGGGGGGCGAAGAACCAACAGATGATAAAATACCAGATCGCCAGGATGATTGGCGTCAGGACGAGAATTATCAACGTGATGGGAATCCAGGGGACATCACCTCCGGCTTTTTCCGCCGCGCTGACGATGATCGGGATGGCGATGGCCGCAGGAATGGCGCAGGCAAAGACGGCTCCGAAGATAATGGCGAAGACGATAAGCATGTAGAGAGCCTGCTGCCCAAAGCCCCGTCTGAACCCTTCAAAGCCATCGTTGAGGGTTGCGGTTTCCCCTCGGAATTGTTTGAGGAAATACCAATTGAGCCCGGCCATGATCTGAGGTTGAACCAGGAAAATGGCAACCAGTCCGAGCAGGGGAATCTGTTGAGATCCGACCAAAATCAGGTAGCAGAGCAACGTCACACCAATGCTGGGCCACAAGTTCCCCTTCACCAAATTCCACGACCGGGAAAGGATCGAGCCGATGGAGAAATTGTAGCCCCGCTGTTGGATCGTCTTCCAAAGTTCCTCGGGATCCACCGTTTGCCCGAAGCTGACCACCCCTTCCTGAAACTTTTGCACCGCCACCGGTTTGCAGGCCCCGCAGACAGAGCGCCCGCCGAGAGAAATTAATTGGTCCTGCGGGAAAGAGAGTCCGCATTCGGCGCAGCGGATGGTCCCAGCTTCGGCCGAGACAACGGCCGGAAGACCGAGCACGGAGGAATAGGGTGCCCAGTTTGCCATGCCTTCCTTCCAAACAAGAGTTTGCGGAGTGATCGTGCCGGAGCGCAGCAAACTTTCCAGGGCGGCTTCGTCCACAGGTCCGGCCTGAGTTTTTTCCTTGGTAGCGTAGAACCAGTTCATCCTAGGCGCGTTGGTACCGGGATTTCGCGAAAAAGCCAGCCCCGAACTTTGCCTCCCAAGTCGGCAGCTTCACATCGGTCTTTTGGGAGGGTTCGCAGAATGGATTTTCCGTACTAGGCGAACCCCTGTCTGGTTGCCTACGTTCACATCGTATGCTCTCCGTCGCCATTGACCGCCTTCTCGCTCCGCAGGGGGTGGTGTGTGCGCGTCCCGAGGATACCCGGGCTTTGGGTGAGGCCGTGGCGGCGGAGTTAACTGCCGGGACGGTTCTCAGCCTCGAGGGGCCGCTCGGCGCGGGCAAAACTCAATTTGCCTTAGGGCTGGCGAAAGGGCTGAGCTGCGACGGTGAGGCCTCCAGTCCCTCGTTCGCGGTGATGCATGAATACGCGGGAAAATGGCCGGTTTTCCACTTCGATTTTTATCGTTTGAAAGACGAGGACGAATTGCTCACCGCGGGTTTCGACGACTGTGTTCCCGCGGGAGTGACCATCGCCGAGTGGGGGGATAAATTTCCCGAAGTGTTTCCCACCGGTGCCCTGAGACTTCGCTTTGACCTCCTGCCCGATGGCGGGCGTCGGATTACGGGAGAGCGGGTGCCATGATCCTGGCGCTCGACAGCTCGGCTTCGCGGGGATCGGTGGCTTTGGTGGAGTATGGCAGAGTGGCTCGGGAGATTTTCGTGGAAACCCCCCGGGGCCGGGGAGGGGCGCTGTTCAGTGCCTTGGAAGAAATATTGCGCGAGCGCCCCGCGCTGGATCGCGTGGTCGTCGGGACCGGACCGGGCAGTTACAACGGCATTCGCTCGGCGCTGGCCTGCGGGTGGGGAATTGCGCAAGCCCATGGCATTCCGCTGGTGGGCGTGTGCTCGCTCCTGGGCCTCGATGAGGGCGAGTATTGCGCGGTCGGCGATGCCCGGCGTGGTCAGTTCTATTTTGCGGAGGTGAAGAACGGTCTTCTTCTCGAAGAGCCTGTTCTGTTGGATCCGGAAACGCTGCTCGGACGCATTGCGGGCAGACGCACATTGGTGCCTGCGGCCATTGACTTGATCGCCGATGCGGAGATCCGGATGGCCTCGGCCGCACGACTGGGACACATCGGCGAACGATCCTCCGTGCCTGGGGGAGTGCCCGAGCCCCTTTACCTCAAAGCCCCATTTATCACTCAGCCGCGGACGACCCAGTGACCCATTGTCACTCCAAAAATGCCAAAGGCCGCGCACGGCGGCCTTGGCGTTTGGTTCGAAATGAAGAGCGGAAAGGCCTATTTGGCCGCGACCGCAGCTGGCGGAGCCAGCTCGGCGGGAGGCGTGAGGGCCTTGGCGAGCGAGGCGAGACCGCGATACTTTTTGCCCGTCTTTTTCACCATGCCCCGGGAAACGAGATTTTGCAGCTTTTCATACGCGCGGAGACGAAGCATCTCCTCACCGCCACTGGCAGCATTCCGGGCGCGCAGACGTTCGTGGACGACGTCGAAGAGTTGCTTGAACTCAAAGTTGGAGCCCTTCTTGGACAGGGCGGCCACCAACTCTTCGGTCACAAGGTCGGGAAGACGGCGAGAAAACGCACTTTTTCTTTGCATAAGCATGAGCGGATAGCCTACCACACATGTGGGGTTGTGTCATGCAAAAATTTGCGTCCGTTCCTCCTGTATCCCCGTGATCACGCATCGGAAAGCCCCTCAAAAACCGCCCTTCGCGTCCTCACTCGCAGTCCCGAGGCAATCCGTTGCACGTTTTTAAGAATGTCTGATCCAGCAGAACAAAAGACCGATTTCGGGGAAAAATCGCGCGCGGGGTTCAGTTTTTTTGCCATGTTTTGCCTGTTCGGACTGGCGGCGCTCTTTTTTTTCGCCAGTGGGTCGCTGATCTTTCAATGCGCGAGTGTGGTACCTGCGCTTTTGGGGGGTTTGCTCCTCTTCAACGGCGTTCATTGCCTCTTTGCCGCCCGCACCCCGCCCACCACGCTCCAACTGTCGGCCACCCCGCTGCGGCCTGGCCAGTCCACGGGTCTGGTCATCCGCCAGGAGGGCCCTGTGCTCTTCGAATCCTTGCGAGCCAACCTGGTCTGCGAACGCAGTGTGCGCGGGCCGGGCAAATCCCGGACCGTCACACATCCCTGCCAAGCCAACTTTTTCGACAGCGGTCCCTGGGAGGTGCCGAGGATGGGCTCGCAGGAGTTTCGGGCAACAGTCCCAGTCCCCCCGGACGCCGAGCCGTCGCTGGTCAGTGTCGAACTTATCGTCTCGTGGCGCATCGAAGTTTGGGGGAAAGTCCGAGGCAACGCCGACTTCATGCGGCCCTTTGACGTCGAGGTGACCGCGTGAGATCACCATGGAGCGACAGACCTCCTAATGGATCAGCCCCCAGCGTTTACTGAACGGCCAATAGACAAAAAAGCCACGACCAGCCACGTTTTGCTCGGGCACCCCGCCAAAGTCCCGACTGTCCCGGGAATGGAAGCTGTTGTCACCGAGGGCGAAATACGTCTTGGGCTGGACGGTGAATTTTTCCCCGGGGTTTGTGAGATAGGCAAACATCGGCATGTTGGAATATCCGCGGTACCCGTCTTTCAGACTCATCACGCGCTGGAAAACCCATTCCTTGGGCAGGGCTCCGTCGATATAAAGGTTGGGCTGAGCAATGCTCAGCACGTCGCCAGGAACACCGGCCAGGCGCTTGATGTAATGCTGGGATTCCACGCCAGGGGGCAGTCCGTCTTGAATCGCCTTAATCCCGTTGGTTTTGAAGACAAAGACATCACCGCGGGAAGGACGGGAGAAATTGACACTCATTTTGTCCACAAAGACCTGGTCTCCCGTATCGATATATCCCCGGGCAATGGTTTCGCCGGCCCTCAGCCGCACCCCGGGGCGAACACCGAAATACTGCACGAGCGTGTCCCTCGGCGCGAAAAGCGTGTAGCGGTCCCGTCCTCCCACGATCGTCGTAAAGGTGAAAAAATTCAGATAGGTCTTTTCGGTGACGTCCTGAACCACGTCGTCCGATTTGGCCTTCAGATCAAAATGATGCCGTCCCAACCAGACCATCTGAACGGCCCGGACCAGCAGGTTGGGCGGCGGCGTATCGGTTCGCGTTCCGACGATGCCGTAAAGGGTGGGCTGCATGGAGCCCGTGGGAATCTTAAACGGCTGGAGAAAATAGGCCCGAACACCGGCCGCGATCACAATGGCCACCAGAAAAACCTCCACGTTCTCCCGCCATCCGGCGTCGGGTGGGGGAGGGATGATCTTGCCGATCGCCTTGTCGATATCCCCCTGGGCGGCCGCCAGCTTCTCCCGGCTCCGACTTTTCAGGGCAGTCTCGATGGTGGAAAGGAGGCCGCGCAACGTTGCGAGATCTTTTTCCGGAAGGATGTCCTCTTTGTAATGAATCAGCCGCTTCAGGGCGTGCCGGTAATGTTTCCCTTCCTTGATGTGTCGGGGATTGAAAAAAAGACGGAAGGGAAAAAAGAGAATGTCGCCCGCTTGCATGAGGTCAGTTGGTCTTCAAAACTTCGATGAAAGCTTCCTGCGGAATGTTGACCGTTCCGATCGCTTTCATCCGTTTTTTGCCCTCTTTCTGCTTCTCTAATAATTTCCTTTTTCTCGAAATATCCCCACCGTAACACTTGGCTGTCACGTTCTTACGCAAAGCGGACACACTTTCGCGGGCGACGATTTTGCCCCCGATGGCGGCTTGGATCGCGACTTGATAAAGCTGGGTCGGAATGACTTCCTTGAGTTTGGTGGCGAGGGCCCGGCCCCGGCTTTCGGCCTTGTCCCGGTGGACGATGGAAGAGAACGCATCCACGCGTTCACCGTTGACCAGCATGTCGAGTTTCACCAGTTGCCCGGCGCGGTAGCCGCCCTGTTCGTAATCCATGGACCCGTATCCACGGGTGATAGACTTCATTTTATCGACAAAATCGACGAGAATCTCGTTAAGGGGGAGTTCCGTGGTCATCATGATGCGTTTGGTATCCAGGGACTCGGTGTGTTTCACCTCGCCGCGTTTTTCCATGATGAGCTGCATGAGGGGCGAAATGTACTCATTCGGGATCATGATGAAACATTTCACGATGGGTTCCCGGATTTCCTCGACCACACTCATGTCGGGAAGCTGCTCGGGATTGTCCACCTTGAGCAGGTCGCCATTGGTCTTGAGAACCTCGTAAATGACCGACGGGTAGGTGGCAATGATGTCCATGTCGAACTCCCGGCGCAGGCGCTCCAGGATGATCTCCATGTGTAAAAGGCCAAGAAAGCCGCAGCGGAAGCCAAAACCGAGGGCCACGCTGGACTCCGGCATGAAGTGAAAAGCCGCGTCGTTGAGCTGCAGTTTCCCCATCGCCGCCTTGAGGCCTTCGAAGTCGGCGGTATTGATCGGGTAAATGCCGCTGAAAACCATGGGCTGAACCAACTGAAAGCCGGGCAGGGGAGATTCCGCCGGGAGGCGGCTGCTGGTGAGGGTATCGCCGACTTTAACCTCGGACGAGGCCTTGATGTTGGCGATCACGTAGCCGATGTCGCCAGCCTGTAGTTTGTCCTGGACGAAAAATTTGGGCATCTGCGGGCGGAAAATTCCCACTTCCTTGACCTCGTAGTTCCGATTGGTCGCCATGAGCTTGACCGGATCGCCGGCTTTCATGGTGCCTTCCATCACGCGTGTGTAGATCACCACACCGCGGTAGGTGTCGAAGGTGGAGTCAAAGGTGAGGGCACGCAGTCGGGCGTCGGGTTTTCCCTTGGGGTAAGGAATACGGGCGACAACAGCCTCCAAAATCTCCTCGATGCCGATGCCCGCCTTCGCACTGCAGAGAAGCGCCTCGTCGGCGGGAATGGCCAGAATGTCTTCGAGTTGGCGCTTGGCCGTCTCGACGTCGGCATTGGGCAAATCGATCTTATTGATGACCGGAATGAGCTTGAGCCCTTGTTTTTCGGCCAAATGAACGTTGGCAACCGTCTGCGCCTCAACACCTTGGGCGGCATCAATGATCAGCAGGGCACCTTCGCAGGCGGCCAGCGACCGGGAAACCTCGTAGGAAAAATCCACGTGTCCCGGGGTGTCCGAAAGATTCAGGCGGTAGATTTCGCCATCGTTCGCCTTGTATTGCATGGCGATTGGGTGGGACTTGATGGTGATCCCGCGCTCCCGCTCAAGATCCATGGCGTCCAGCAGTTGCTCCTGCGACTCGCGCTTTTGGATGGTGCCGGTGCGTTCAAGAAGACGGTCGGACAAAGTTGTCTTGCCGTGATCAATATGCGCGATAATGCAAAAGTTGCGCGTGCGTTCGATGGACATCGGGAAAGGTTGGGGACTATCCTAGACCCGAACCGCCCGGTCAACAGTGCAAACCGAAGAACCGTCACAATTTCGCCTCAATCCGCAGGCCTGGCTCATGATTGCCATCTCCTTGCTGGCCCTCGGGCTGCCCATCGCCGGCGTTATTGTCTTTTTCGTGACACAAGAACCCAAGCCGGAGCCTCCAACGGCTGGGCCGGACCCGCAGTTGACCCGGGCGCTGGAGGACATTTCGGACAAGACCCTTGCCCCTAAGGCTCTGGAGACGGGAGCCATTCGGATCGAGGCGGACGACCCGCCGACTGTCGTCAGCGGGATTGTTCGGCTGACCGCCTCCATCGGGGGCTCTGCCATGCCGGCCAGCGCGGAGGCGGGTGCGGGTCGACTTTGGGTTTCCGTTCCCGAAAAGCGTGTCCCTGCCTTCACCGAGGCCTGCCGCGCCGGGGTCCAGGAGCTGGAATTTCCGGCCCTGACAGGGAATGAGCCTCGCATCCTGATCGAAGTTATCGTTGAAAAGAGGACTCCATGATCGCAATTGCCTTCGCCCTCGAGTTCGAAAGCGCCGTTTTTGCCGCCAAACACGACAGACGCCTTCGTGTCTCGACCTGGTTACTCGGGGCCATGGGCGCCGGAACGGCGGCAATGCTGACGAAAAGACTGGCACAAAACAGACCAGAACTGGTCATCTCGGCCGGTTTTGCCGGCGGACTGCAACCAGGACTGGCTGTCGGCGACCTGGTACTCGGAGTCAATTATTCGGATTCCACGCTCGCCGGACACTTAAAACTGGGGCCGCATTGGCACCGGGGGAACGTCCTGACCGTGCCGGCGATTGTCGAAAAATGCGTCGACAAACGCCGTCTTGGTGAGGAATCCGGCTGCCTGGTGGCGGATATGGAAACCGAACATCTTGCACGGGTTTGCGCGGAACATCAGGTTCCCATGATCAGCGTGCGCTGTATCAGCGACGCCTTGGAAGATGATATGCCAGTGCCAGCCGACGTCTTGCTCAACCCTCAGACCTGCCGCCCAGATCCCATGGGACTTTTTCGCCATCTCATTACCAGTCCGTCGTCGGTTGTCGGATTCAACGCGCTGCTTAAAAACGCCAAAACCGCCCAAATCGGAATCTCCGATGGCCTGCGCGAGGTGCTGCCGCAACTTTTGCATTTAGTGTGATCTGCCTAAGGTCCTTAAAACCACTTTGCCCCACAATTATACATGACAAACATTATATGATGTTTTATATATGTACCTGACGACGAGGGGTTTATTAGGTTGTGAACAACTCTGGAATAAATACCGTAGCCCTGAAAGAACGACACCGGGATGCTGAGTTATTCACCGGCCGAGGGGCAACTGATTAGGCACCATTCCATTTTCTGCGATCGGCAGTCCCCTTGCAGCGGGCCAGTCATTACCCCAATTGGAATGGAAGCCCCAACCGGAGGAGCCGCGGCTCACTAGTGGGAAAACGCCATTTAGAGCCCGCAAATGAGCGCATTTTCCTTGTTGTCAAAGGACCGGTCCTGCCTAGGTTCTCGCGTCATGGTTTTTCGTTTTTTGGGGATTTCGCTCTTCGCCGTGCTGGCGACTGCGGGAATCCCGGTTCAGGCCGCCAAAGTTGCCGACAGCCTGGTGCGAATCCAGGCCACTTCCCAGGAACCCAATTACCGCGCGCCGTGGAGTGGCGGTGAAGTGGTCAGTGGAGTTGGCGCGGGTTTTGTCGTTTCCGGCAATCGGATCATGACAAATGCTCATGTCGTGAGCAACGGGCGTTTCCTGACGGTTTCCAAGGAGGGCGATCCGAAGCCGTATCCGGCGCGGGTTCTTCACGTCGCCCATGACTGCGATCTGGCTCTGCTGACGGTCGAAGATCCCGACTTCTTCAAAAATACGACGGCTCTGGAGTTTGGGGACATTCCCGCCATCGAGTCCACCGTATCAGTTTATGGGTATCCCATAGGCGGCGACCGGCTTTCCGTGACCCGGGGCGTGGTCTCCCGCATCGATTTTCAACCGTATTCGCATTCTGGGGTGGATTCGCACCTCACGATCCAGATTGACGCCGCCATCAACCCCGGAAACAGCGGAGGTCCGGTGCTGCAGGACGGCAAGGTGGTTGGAGTTGCCTTCCAGGGGTACAGCGGCGATGTGGCGCAAAACGTCGGCTACATGATTCCCACCCCGGTGGTCCAAAGATTTCTCAAGGACGTCGAAGACGGACAATACGACCGGTATGTGGATCTGACCATCAGCTACCATCCCCTCCACAACCCCGCCATGCGTAAGGCGCTCGGCGTCACTGAGGAGGATAAAGGCGTTTTTGTGGGCAGCGTTTACGGCGGCGGTGTGTCGGATGGAATCCTCAAGCCGGGTGACGTGCTTCTCGCGATTGATGGTCTGCCGATTGCCAGCGACGGCACCGTGGTAATGAATGGCGAGGATCCCGTGGAGATGGCTGAGGTCGTCGAACGAAAATACCGCAACGACAAGGTGAATTTTGACATCCTGCGGGAGGGAAAACCCATGAATGTCACTCTCTCCCTTACGCATCCCTGGCCGTTTTCCCTCCAGGCCAACGCGTACGATGAGAAGCCCCGCTTTGTGGTGTTTGGGGGTCTCGTCTTCCAGCCGGTGGATGCCAACTTCATGGCCGAGCACAACCCGGAGGATCTCCGTTTGCGTTACAATTTCGACCAGTTCATCACGCAAGGCATCTACCGGGAACGGGAGGAAATCATCACCCTGAGCGCCGTGCTGGCGGACCCCATCAATGCCTACGCGGCCGAATTCCGCTACGACATCGTGGACAAGATCAACGATAGGAAGATTCGAAAACTCTCCGACGTCTCCGCCGCTTTTAAGGAACCTGCCGACTATTACGTCATTGAAATGGTCGGCGATGGACGCCCCATTGTTCTCGAACGGAAGGCCGTGGAAGATGCCCGCAACCGTATCATTGCCCGCTATGGGGTGAACAAGGAGGAGAACCTCGAAAAATGAAAGCCCGCCCGATCTTTGCTGCTCTCGCGCTCCTCTGTCCCCTCGCCCTCCAAGCCGCCCCGGACGCCAAGGAAAAACCCGACTCCGTCCTGCCCGTCGACAGCTCTTCCCTTGTCCGGGTGAATTCGACGAACCAAGCTTTCGACTTTTTCCGGCCATGGACCAAGAAGGCTCCCTACATGCGTCGGGGCCTCGGCGTTGTTCTCGCCGACCAGCAAATCCTCGTCACCGCTGAACTGGTCGCGAACCGCACTTACGTCGAACTCGAAAAGGCCGACTCCGCCGAAAAATCCCAGGCCGAAGTGCTGGTGGTCGATTACGACTGTAACCTCGCCTTGCTCAAACCGGTGAATCCCGAGTTCCTCGCGAAAGCCCGCCCGCTCAAGCTGGACACCGGGGCCCGCGTCGGTGACAGCGCCATGATCCTGCAGTTGGAATCCAACGGGCTCATTGCCCAGACGCCGGCCACCATCACCACTATCACGGTCACCGGATATCCCATGGATCAGCTGGCTCTACTTACCTACCGGATCAGTGCCCCGCTGCAAAATCGCGAAGGCAGTTTTACGATCCCAGCGGTGCGCAACGGCCGGTTGCTTGGCCTCTTGATGCGATACGACGGACGCAGCCAGACTGCCGATCTCATCCCTGCACCGGTGATTGCCCACTTTCTCGCCGACGCGAAACTCGAAAAATACCCGGGCTTCCCCCGAGCCGGAATCGCCTTTGCTGGCACGCGCGATCCCCAATTTCGCCGCTACATCGGGCTCACGGAACCCGGCGGTGTTTATGTCACCGAAGTCAAACCCGGAAGCCCCGGTGCCATTGCGGGCGTGCGGAAAGGTGATGTCATTCTTTCCGTTGCGGGAAAAGCCGTGGACCAGGACGGCAACTATGCCAGCGACGACTTCGGTCGGATCTCCTTCAGCCACCTGACCAACACCGTCGCGCATTCCGGCGACACGGTGGAATTCGTCCTCCTCCGTGATGGCAAGCGGGTGACGATCCCCCTCGTCCTCGCCCCCATAGACCGCCGGGGCGTTCTGAGCGACCCCTATCAGTTTGACCGTCAGCCGAGATATTTCATTCTGGGAGGCCTCGTCTTTCAGGAGCTTTCACGCGCCTACTTGCAAGAATGGGGCGGTGGCTGGCCGAAGGAGGCTCCACAACGTCTCGTCTATCTTGATATGTTCCAGAGCGACAAGGAGAAGGCCGGACGCAAGGTCGTCTTCCTTAGCCAGGTGCTCCCTTCCCCCAACAATCTCGGCTACCAAAATCTGGATCACCTCGTGGTGAAAAAAGTCAACGGCGTGGAAATCAAAAGCCTCGAGGACCTGGTCAAAGCAGCCGAGGGTCCGGTGGACGGATTTCATAAGATCGAATTCGAGGATGATCCCGGTTTCATCTTCCTTGATGCGGAAGCAGCCGAGAAGGGCAAAACCCAGCTTCAGCAGGACTACAGCATTCCGTCTCTGGAAAATTTGAACTAAGCCCGGACCTGAACGCGGGCTAGCAGGCGGGAGAGCTCCTGCAAGTCAACGGGCTTGGTGAGGTGGTGGTCAAACCCCGCCTCTCGCGTCTTCCGCCGGTCACTCTCCTGGCCCCATCCGGTTTGCGCAATCAGCATCGTCCTCTCGAAGCCCGGGTCACGGCGGAGTTCCCGGCAGACATCATAACCGCTCATCCCGGGCATTCCCAGATCAAGCATGATGACATCCGGATGAAAGGTCCGGGCGGCTTCCAGGGCTTCCTGTCCGCCAAATGCAAGCGTCGTCTCATGTCCGATCATCGACAGCATCCGGCCCGTGGTCTCCGCCGACGACACATTGTCATCGACGATGAGAACCTTCAGAGAGGATCCCTCCACCCGGGGCTCGGAGGCGATCCCAGCGGCCAAAGCGCCCTGCGGCAAAAGGGGCAAGCGGACCGTGAACGTGCTGCCCAGTCCGGCGCCCGGACTTTCCGCGCTGATTGAACCTTCATGCAATTCGACCAACTGGCTGGCGAGGGCCAGGCCGATCCCGAGGCCGCCCCGGGACCTTTCAATCCCTTTCTCCACCTGCGTGAAAAGTTCAAAAACCTTGGGCAGCATCGCTTCCGGGATGCCCACCCCATTGTCCTCGACCGCGATTGTCACCTCCCCATCCTCGCGCCGGACCGTCAGGGAAATCTTTCCTCCCGGCGAGGTGTATTTTGCAGCATTGTTCAGCAAATTGCTCACGACTTGGGAAAGCCGGGTGACGTCCGCATTCAGCAAAAGCGGCGCGTCCGGAATATCCAGGGTGAGCTCGTGGTGGCCTGAGGCAATCACCGGACGGCTCGTTTCGATCGCGGCGTGAAGCGCTGTTTGCAGGGCGACATTTTCCCTGCGGAGATCGATCTTTCCGCGACTCACCCGGGAGACATCCAGCAGGTCGTCGATGAGGCGCACGAGATGGGTCACCTGCCGGTCCATCATTCCGCGGATCTCCTCCGTAATCTTGCCATCCGGTGACATCCTGACAATTTCCAGGGCGTAGCGAATCGGCGCGAGCGGGTTCCTCAGTTCATGGGCCAGCACGGCCAGAAATTCATCCTTCCGCCGGTCGGCATCCTTCAGCGCACCGGCATAGTTTTCCAGTTCATCCCTCTGCCGGGCCAGTTGCCTCCGCTGCAAATAGAGCTCGTAGAAGACCTGTGCCTTGCTGCGCAAAATGTCCGGCTCGAGGGGCTTATGCAAAAAATCGACCGCCCCGGCTTCGTAGCCCCGAAAACGTCGTTGGCGGTCCGCGCTGCCGGCGGTCAGGAAAATAATAGGCACCCGGCCGGTGCGCGCGTTCCCGCGCATGAATTCCGCCAGCTCAAATCCATCCATGCCCGGCATCTGCACATCCAAAAGCGCCAGGGCCACTTCATGCTTGAGCAGAAGCTCCAGCGCTTCGGGACCCGATCGCGCCTTGAGCAGCACAAGACCGTCGCGACGGAGCAACGCTTCCAGGGAAAGAAGGTTCTCGTCCAAATCGTCCACCAGCAGGAAATAGACGGAGTCATCGGTCACAATTGCATAGTCCTTTCAGATATCCGGCAATTTCCCCCGGCACCATCACTTCGGCAGTCGGACATTTCTCAAGGGCCGCCAGCGGCATGGCGGTGGAATACGCTTGCCCAGGAGATTGCACGACTCCCACCCCACCCCCGGCCAACACGGTCGCCAGACCGTTGGCTCCATCACTATTTGCTCCGCTCAGCACGACGCCCACCAGGCTTTCCCCATAGACATCCGCGGCCGACTCAAAAAGCACGTCAATGGACGGTCGGGAAAAACGCAGCGGCTCGTCATAGGAAAGTGCAATATGCCGGTCGCATTCCACGAGGAGGTGGTAGTCGGGCGGGGCGAAATAAACCGTGCCCGGCTGAATGGGTTCCTTGTCCTGAGCCTCACACACGCGAAGGCGGCACTTACACCGCAGCACCTCGGGAAGCATGCTCTTTTTGTCCGCCGGAAGATGAACGACCGCCAGAATAGGAAGAGGGAAGTTCTCCGGCAGGTCGGGAAGAATGGCCGTCAACGCCTCCAAAGACCCGGCCGAGCCGCCCATCACCACCGCCTCCCAACGATCCCGCGTCATAACACGCCCCTCCTCTGGTAGATTTTTTCGTCACGGGCGAACTCGTCGAACGCTTCCGCGTGCGTGGAAAACCGCAGATTCTCGCGCGATCCCAAACCGAGAAACCCCTTGCGCACCAAAGCGTCTTTAAAGAGCCCGAGGGCGCGATTCTGCAGCTCTTTGTCAAAGTAGATCAGGACATTCCGACAGGAGATCAAATGCACCTCCGCAAATACCTGGTCGGTCACGAGGCTATGGTCGGAGAAGACGACCCGCTTACGTAAAGACTTGTCAAATTTCGCCCCGCCGTAGGCGGCCGTGTAATATTCCGACAGCGACGACTTCCCGCCGGACTTGCGATGGTTTTCGGTGAAGAGCTGGATGCGGTCCAGACCATAGACACCCGCCTGCGCTTTTTTGAGAGCGTCGGGATTGATGTCGGTGGCATAGAACATCGTCTTCTCCTCCAGGCCCTCCTCGCGGAACAAAATCGCAAAAGAATAAAGCTCCTCTCCACTGCTGCAGCCGGCAATCCAGACTTTCAGCGACGGATAGGTATGCAGGTGGGGCAGAACCTTCTCCCGAATGACTTTAAAATACAAGGGATCGCGAAAAAGTTCACTCACCTGCACGGTGAGCATTTCCAACACCTCGGGCATGATCGCCGGGTCGTGCAGCACTTTGTCCTGCAAGTGGGAAATTGTTCCG
Source organism: Terrimicrobiaceae bacterium (assembly GCA_041752695.1). GTDB lineage: Bacteria > Verrucomicrobiota > Verrucomicrobiia > Chthoniobacterales > Terrimicrobiaceae > CALCJD01. The sequence continues at coordinate 19,629 of JBGSVZ010000067.1, read as the reverse complement.
CAGGCCAGCTTATCCTTCGCGTGGGCCAGACGCCGCTTGATCGAAGCCATGGAATACCCCCGAAAATCGTAATGATATTTCTGGTAGATTGCTTCCAACAGCAACCGGATCTCCAGGTCTTCGATGCGGTGTGGCATTTTAGCGGGGCATCCACACCCGGATGAGGGAGAGCAACTTTTCCACGTCGAGGGGTTTGGCCATGTAGTCGTTTGCCCCCGCCTCGAGGCAGCGTTCCTGATCGTTTTTCATCGCCTTGGCGGTGAGCATGATGATGGGCAGTTTTTTCCATGCCGCCTCTTTGCGGATCTCACGCGTGGCCGTCATGCCATCCATTTCCGGCATCATTACATCCATGAGCACCAGATCGATTTTCGTCCCGGAATCGGACTTGGTCTTTTCCAGGGCCGCCAGCGCCTCCCGGCCGTTGCGCGCAATCTGCAGTTTGGCCCCACGAGGTTCAAGAATGTTGGTGAGCGAGTAGATGTTCCGCACATCGTCCTCCACGATGAGAATATGACGACCTTCCAGCACCGCGTCCCGGTTGTGGGCCTTCTTCAGCATCTTCTGCTGTTCCGGAGGCAATTCCGCCACGACCTGGTGCAGAAACAGGGTCACTTCATCAAGCAGGCGCTCGGGGGATTTGGCGCCCTTGATGATAATCGACTTGGAATAACGACGCAGCTTTTGCTCCTCTTCGTGGGACAAGTCGCGCCCGGTGTAAACGATCACCGGGGGGAAAGAATACGCATGCTCGCGACTCAAAGTTTCCAGAAGGGAGTACCCTGAGGCATCAGGCAGAGTCAGATCCAGCACCATACAATCGAAGGTGGTGGTTTTTAACTTTTCCAAACATTCCGAAGCCGTTCCCACCGCGACGGTCTCCACATCATGCGAACCCAGAAGTTTAGCGAGGCTGCCGCGCTGCACTTCGTCATCCTCCACAATCAGCACATGACGCATGCCTTCGGCCAGCCGCGCGTCGAGCTGTTTCAAGGCGTCGAGGATCTCCTCCCGCTTCACCGGCTTCAACAGGTAGCCGACCGCGCCAAGCGAATACGCGGTGCGCGAATGGTCCCCTGCGGAAATAACGTGAATGGGAATGTGTCGCGTGCGGATATCCTGCTTCAACCGATCCAGCACGGTGAGTCCGGAATTGTCCGGCAGGCCCACATCGAGGAGCACGGCGTTGGGAAGATATTGGCGGGCGGTGAGCAAGGCATCTTCCGCGCTGGTGGACACCAGGCACTGAAACCCCAATTCATGGACCATATCATGCAGGGCCCTGGCAAAAAACTCCTCATCCTCCACCACGAGGATTGTCCGCTTCCCGGAGACGAGCGCCTCGCGATCATCCGGCACATAGCGGGTTCGTTCGACGGCGGATGCTGGTTCGACGTTCGCCGGCGTTTGCGGGAGGGGCGCGAAGATTTCCCGTTTGGGCGCAGCCGGGGAAGATTGACCCTGGAAGGTTTCCGGCAGAACGAGGGTGAAGGTGCTGCCCTGGCCCGGCGTGCTCTCCAGGCTGATGGCTCCGCCCAAGAGCCTGGCCAGTTCCCGCGAGATGGAAAGACCGAGACCCGTGCCACCATAGCGGCGGCTGATCGTTCCGTCCGCCTGATGAAAGGCTTCGAAAACCGCACGCTGATGCTCTTCAGAAATTCCAATCCCCGTGTCGCGCACCGCAAAGACCATTCGTCCTTCCACGTTCTTGCTGACGGCCAGGTCAACCCGACCCTTTTCCGTAAATTTCAGGGCATTCGAGAGAAGGTTGCGCAGGATTTGCTCCAGCCGTTGGCGGTCGGTTTCCATCACTTCCGGACAGGTGCCGTCCAGATGAGTCGTCAGCAGAAGGCCCTTTTGTTTGGCCAGCGGATCAAACACCCTTGCAAGATCGCCAGCGAGCCGGCTCAGTGGCATGGGCTCAGGATGGATCTCCATGTGGCCCGCTTCGATCTTGGAGAGATCCAGGATGTCGTTGATCAGAACCAGCAAATCGTTACCCGAAGACTGAATAGTCCGGGCGTAATTCACCTGTTCTGCAGTCAGATTGTCGTCGGTGTTATCCGACAGGAGCTTCGAAAGGATGAGGAGCGAATTCAGGGGGGTCCGCAACTCGTGGGACATGTTCGCAAGGAAGTCCGATTTGTAGCGACTCGACCGTTCCAACTCGTCCGCTTTCGCCTGCACGGTGACTTGCGCCTGCACCAGGTCATTGCGCTGCGCCTCCAGCATCTGCGTCTGCTCTTCAAGTTGTGAGTTGGTTTGTTCCAGTTCCGCTTGCTGAAGTTCCAGACGGGTCTGCGATTCCTTGATCGCGCGACTTTGCTCTTCCAGTTCCTCATTGGAAACCCGGAGTTCTTCGCTTTGGGCCTGCAATTCCTCGGACTGCCGCTGGGTTTCTTCCAAAAGTTCCTGAAGATTTTCGCGATAGATGGCCGATTTCACCGCCACCCCGATTTGATCGGCGACCTCCACCAGCAGAGTGAGCGAAAGTTTGTCGAGAGGATGAATGAATCCCATTTCGATCACGGCGTTGGCGGTGCTGTCCGTCACAGCGGGGGCGATGATCAGATGACGGGGATTGCCCCGACCGAACCCGGACCCAATGGTGAGGTATCCATCCGGAACATCGTGGATCATGATGAGTTCCTTGCGCGTGACCGCTTCGCCCAAGAGCCCGTCACCCGGTCCAAAACGCAGCGGAGTTGTGCTCCCCTCCGGCACGCCGTATGTCGCGACGCGCCGGAACTCCTCCCCTGCCCGCGTGAACACGGCTGCCGCGTGGGCGTCGAAATATTTCACAAGGAATCCGAGGAGGTTTTCACAGAGCTGGTCCATGTGCTGCTCTCCCACAATCGCTGCGGCCAGGCCCACTTTGCCGGCCTGGAGCCACTCTTGCTCCCGCCGGGCTCCCGCAGCGCGCCGCAGGAGGATGGCGACAAAGAGGGATAAGAGAATCCCGAGGGCCGCGGTCACAATGCCGCTGGTTACCGTCGTGCGATAGGCTTGCTGCATGCTGGCCACCCGCTGACGGCGAAGACCTCGTTCCACATCCCGCATTTCGGTGATCCGGGCGCGCAACGCATCCATTTCGATCTTGCCACGGTCGGTGCCCACCAAATCCCTCGCGGCCTCGTATCCGATCGTCCGGCGGAGGGAGATCGTCTCTTCCATTTCGGAAAATTTCGCGGCGACATGCGCCCTGAGTGGCGGGAATTGGGAGAGTTGCTCGCTGTTGTCCTGGACGAGAGTCTCCGCTTTAGTGATGTGGTCGGCGATTCCAGATTGGGCCCTGGTATAAGGTTCCAAATACCGGACGTCGCCGGTGATCACATACCCGCGCTGGCCCGATTCGGCGTCCTTCATCAATGCCCCCACGGAGTCGAGCGCTGTGATGACCTCGTGGGTATGCGCCACCCTCAGAACGTCGTCCATCAGAAAGCGGGCGTTTCGAAAGGAAACCACCCCGCTGGCCACGAAAAAGATCACCACCAGAGAAAGGCTGATGGCGAGGGGAAGGTCGCTTTTGATGGTTCGACGATTTTGCGGAAGAATACGGGGTGGAGGCATGCGGGATAGGGCTCGGAAACTGGTGGAAAATATCGTCCTTGCCGGAGCCCGCAGAGAAAGCAAATTGGTGGCCCTGAGGGTTTTATCGGGGAATTCCCTGAACCACCGCACCCGCCCCTCCACCTGGGAATTTCAAAGGGCTGCCAGTTCGCGCAGCCCAGGCAGTTTCTGTTTCAAGGACAGGACCGGAGCGAACAAATCCCCGCATCGCTTCACCCGGGCCAGAGCTTCTCCCGCGTTAAATTGTAAAGGGGCCTTCTTTTTCAACGCGTTCTCCACCTCGCTCCATTTGACGGGCATGGATACCGTGGGTTCTTCCTTCGCTCGCAGGGAATAGACATTCACGGTTGTTTTTTTGTCGTCGTTCTGACTCCAATCCACAAAAATCTTCCCCTGGCGAAGGTTTTTTGCCATGCGCGAAATCACGTGCTTCGGGTGCTGCTTTTCCAGTTTTTCCGCCAGCGCATGCGCGAAAGCTTTAGTGCGCTCATAAGTCACCGGGCTATTCAGCGGGACGTAGACTTGCAAGCCCTTCGAGCCGGAGGTCTTCGGAAAACTTTCCAATCCCAGCTTCGCGAAGATTGCCCGGATCATCAGCCCCACCTCACAGCATTGTACGATGTCCGCGGGCGCACCCGGATCCAGATCAAAGGCGATGGCGGTCGGCCTGTGCAAAGCAGGAGCCCGGTGCAAAAAGGTGTGCAGTTCCAAATCCGCCAGATTCGCCGCCCAGACGAGCGCGGGCAGGTCGTTCATCGCACAATACGGGATTTCCCCGCCGTCCTTTTTGGCCACGGCGATAGTCTTCATCCATTTCGGACGGTGCTCGGGGCAACGCTTTTCATAGAAAAAAAAGCCCTCCACCCCATCGGGATATCGTTTGAGACTAATGGGACGGTTCTTCAAATGGGGCAGCAGGACAGGTGAAATTTTGATATAATAATCAATCACCTCACCCTTCGTAAACCCGGTCTGAGGATAAAAAACCTTATCGAGGTTCGTCACTTCGACGGATTTTCCGCCGATTTTCAGTGTGGCACTATTTCCCACGCGCCCTTTCCTTCACGACGTCCGTGGCATCTTTATCCGCGCGGAGGCCAAGAAACACCGGCTGCCGCAGCCGGCCGTCCCGGGTCCATTCGCTGAACTTCACCTGGCAGACCAACTGCGGTTCAACCCAATGGCAGAGTCGCATTTCGTGCTTCGTGATCGCCTGTCCCCACTTCCCGCTGCGCGGCAGAGGCAAATTGGAAAATGGACAGTCGGCCTGCGGGATGGTCTTAAACTGCGCAAAGAGCGTGCGCAGCAATTTGGCATTAAAGCCCGTTCCCACCTTGCCGGAAAACACAAGGTCTTTGCCTTGGTAAACACCCACAATCAGCGCGCCAAAACAGGACCTTGAACCTTCTGGTTCGGTGTATCCTCCAATGACAAACTCCTGTTCCTGCCCCAATTTGAGCTTGATCCAACTGCCGCTCCGACGCCCAGCCTCATAGAGCGAACCTGCCCGCTTCCCGATCAGACCTTCCAACCCCAGTCCCCGCGCCTGTTCCAAAAGCGGGGCCGCATCGTCTCCCAAGTCAGGCGAAAGTCGTAAGACGCCCGACGGCTTTTTCAGCAATTTGCCCAGCAACGCCCGCCGCTCTTCCAGCGGAGATTTTAAAAGGTCCTTGCCGTTGAGCTGGAGCAGATCGAAGGCGTAAAAATAAATTGGGGGACGTTCCTGTCCGATGTCATAAGCCTGGAGAAGCTGGAACGACGAACGTCCTTTTTCGTCCAAAGCCACGATCTCGCCATCAATGATCGCATTCTCAGCCTTCACTTTTGCCACAGATTCCATCACTTCCGGAAACTTGGCGCCGAAGTCTTTTCTGTTTCTTGATACCAGACGGCATTGACTGCCCCCCTTGAGCGCAACCGCCCGCCAGCCGTCGAACTTGATTTCGTATCGCCAATCTCCCCCCCGAACCAAAGTCGCCAGCTTGGCCTGCATCGGCTCCACGAATTCCGGAAGGGGGGCCGCCTTGATCGCCTGCGCGTTTCTCCCCCGTTTGGCAGGGGTTTCCTTCGATTGCCCAACCCGGTCTCCTTGGGAAAGTTGCGACATGGTTTGGTGACTGGCCACGGATAGATCGTCGGCCTTTTTTGTCACGGGTTTCATGGACTCACCCCCTTTGATGATGAGCCACTGATTGTCCCCGTCCTTCAGCCGCACTAAATACCACTCTCCCTGAAGCTTCTCACCTTGGAGGGTGACATGAAGTTTGCCGTTTTGAAGATCCTTCGCCGGCGTCTTGCTCAGCGGTTCATAGGTGCCGTGATCCCATACCATCACCGTTCCGCCACCATATTGGCCCTTCGGAATCGGTCCCTCGAAATTAGCATATGCCACAGGATGATCCTCCACCTGCACGGCCAGGTGCCGTTCGCCTTTCTCATAAGGCATTCCTTTGGGCAAGGCCCACGATTTTAAGGTCCCTCCCATTTCCAACCGGAAATCATAGTGCAGCCGGGAGGCGGCGTGTTTCTGCACCACAAAATGGTTCTGCCTCCCCTTCCCCGCCCGGCCGCGCGGCTCCGCGGTCTTCTGGAAATCCCGCTTCCGGCCATACTCGGCGAGGGACATCAGGCCGCCTTCTTCCGCGGACGCTTCACCGCCTTCTTACGGGCCGCAGGCTTGGCGGTTTTTTTCGTTTCCGCGAGGCTCTTTTTCAGGATCTCCGCGAGATCAATAATATTGGACTGCGTTTTTTTCTTACGCTGATTCGGCGGTTTTTCGTCGCCGTTCTCAATCTTTTCTTCGATGAGTTTTTCCAGCGCGTCGTGGTAGTCATCATTATACTCTTCGGGTTTCCACGGAGAGGTCATGCTTTCGATCAACTGCTCCGCCATTTTCATCTCCGCCTTGCCGATGGTTTTCTCCGTCGGCTCCTTAAATTCCGCCACGTCGATCAACTCTCCGGGAAAGTGCATCAATTCCAAAACCAGCCCGGTCTTCTGAGGTTTGAGGGCCGCCAGATGCTGGCGGGCACGAATCACGACTTTCGTGATGGCGATCTTCCTGGCCTTCATCAGCGCGTCGCGCAGGAGAACGTAGGCTTTGTCGCCACCCTTTCCCACTTCGAGATAATACGGCTTATAAAACAGCAACGGGTCGACATCCTCAATAGCCACAAAGTTGATGATGTCAACCGTCTGGGTGGCTTCGACATCAACCCGGGCAAAATCCTCGTCCTTGAGTAAGACGAATTTTTCTTTCTCGTACTCATACCCTTTGACGATTTCGTTCCAAGGCACCTCTTTCCCATCGGCCTCCGCCACCCGTTTGTAATTGATCGGACTCAAATCGGACTTCCGCAACATGCGGAATTTCAGCTCCTCCCGGCGTGTCGCCGGATAAAGCGAAACGGGAATTGTGACCAAGCCAAAACTAATCGCACCTTTCCAAAGAGTCCTCATGACCGCCCGCCCTAAACGGCTTCCATCCGTGCCTTGAATCGTTCCAGATCCGCCTCTAGCTGCTTTTGCGGGGAGGCCTGCAAAAGGGCCGCCAGGGCCGCCCCAAGCTTGCCCCCGGGCGGAAGATATTCAATGGCAACCTTCATTCGCGTAGAGGCGCCGTCGTCGAGCGATTCAAATCGCACCGATCCGGCATTATGCACCTCAGAGCCAGGCAGACTCTGCCAAGCCAGCACCTCCCCCGGGTTTTCGCTGATAAACTCCGCAATCCAATGGACGTCGTGTCCCACCGGACCGGCAACGACCCAATGTGAACGCGCCCCCTCGACCGTGACGGACTTCACGTGTGGCAGAATTTCGGGAAGATTCGTCAGGGTGTGCCAGAAATGATAAAGCTCCATCGGGGACTTTGCGATTTCCACGGTGTGCTCAATCCGGATGCCAACATCGCCCGGGACTCCCCGGCCATCCAACCCGCCCGCCGTATCGATGCCGAGGAGGGCATACCCTTCGCAGAAGCCGCGGCTTCCGCGAACGAGCAAAGCGCCTCCCAGTAGACCCAGGGCGACCCCCCATCGATCGCGACGGGAGACTCCGTAGGCAGCCAAGGCGGCACCTGCCACCGCAGAACCGACCCGTTCCTTCCTGCCGACGTTTCGTTTTGATGGCTCCGGGATGTCCAAATCATCCAAGGCGGAGAAGGGTGCAAAGGTGTGTGCCATATACGCTATCCTTTCGCCCCCGACCGGATTCCACCGGACGATAACACGGGGTTACTCGAAGGATGGCGTGCCGGATTTATGCGTCCCCTCACGCATCCAGCGTTTGGGGGGGGCTGAGAGGATTTGTCCTTGATCATGTTACCCGATCGTCTGCCAGCTGGTGTCCGGTTGCCAAAATGACGCCAGAACTTCAAAATTTTGGGTACGCTCGATACGGAACTCCCGGCCGTCGCATTGCCAAAAAACGGGCGAAGGCGCTGAAGTCAATCTCCTGCCGCGCACCGGCGAACTTTACGCATGGACCCGCTCCCGAGACCGCCTGACAAAAGAAGCGTTGTCTGCGGAGTCGTCAGTTCAAAAAGCATAAGTGCAGGATTTTCCAGACTCAAACAGCCAGCTGTTCTCCTGGCAACTTGGCCTGATGAATTTGGTCCGTTAGTCGTCGGTGCCACGCGACGTCGTCCCACATGCCGCGGAACTGGGGGCCACAGAAGTTGCTCGTGGCCATCATGGCCCATTGGCCGGTGGAGCAGGCGGTTTCGACCCCGGTGGTGCAAAGTTCCTTCACCCAATCCCAACGGAGGCCGGGCCAATCCTTGTAATCCACGATGCCCCAGCACTCCGTAGTCACGAGAGGACGTGTCATCTCGCGACCGATCAGCGCCGCGTTTTCCACCGCGCGCCGCGTGACCTGGTGCCAGTAATCGGGATTCGAGCGATACAATTTTTCGCCATGGCGGACGAGGTTCTCATAGCCCCTGGTCTCGAAGCGCTCATAGTTGTAGCCGACCTTGGCATAGAAATCGCACTCCCCGGTCATCCAGACATGGAGTTCCAGCAGGTCGAGTGATTCCACCACCGGTGCCGTCCAATCCGCCGGCTTGAAGGGGAACGCGGAGAACGTGCAGGGGATGTCCGGGTAGGCCTCGTGCACCCGGCCGATGGCTTGATTCATCCACGGGACCGAGTCGGGATGATGGAACCAGGCGTCCTTGCGTCCGGCATTGAAGAAGGGGCTCCAGCAGTCCAGGCCCCATTCGTTGCAAAGATCCACGAAAAGGATGTGATCCAGCAAACCGGCACTCTCCAGGCGGCGGAGGGTGTCGACCCAAATGTCACCGTGGGCAGTTCCGTCGGCGATGTTCATGCGGTGGTTGTGGGTGTCCTGACGGAACCAACTCGAAAGGGCGACTTTCAGGCCGTGGCGGGCGCAGGCGGCAATAAACTCCGGCAGGGCGGGCCAGACCTGTACTTCGATGAGGGCGGGACTGCCCCAATCCTGCACGTTCCACTCGGGCATTAGTTCCCAGGTGCCCTCGGCCGCCTGCGAGAGCAAGTGCGGGTAGGCATCAATGCGCACGGCGTCGTAGCCTCGCTCGGCGAGTTCCGCAAGCGCCGTGTCCCAGTTTTCATAACCGGAACCTGGCCAGCGACGTTCCAGCCAGGAAAAATCCCACATGGTGATGGCGAGCGGACGGGTGAGGGCCAGCGGGATCATGGTGTTTTTTTGGATGATTGCGTGTTCAGGGCGGGAGGGGCAATTCGCCAAACCCCGAAGCAATTGCTGGCGGTGTAGGCGTGGCGGTTGCCCGGATGAACGCGAACCCACATCGCCTCGCGTCCACCGTCAGGACCCGCAAGATTGAGTCCCAGACGGAGGTTCCGGGTCAGGGTGACAAAGGTTTTCCCGCCATCGGTGGAACGAGCCACCGCGGTATCCTTCAGGTAGCGATTGCCCGGACCAACGACGTAAACAATGGCTGGTTCGACGGGATCGGTTGCGACTGACTGAGCGCTTTTGCCGCCGAATTGATCGGCCGGGAGCCGATCGGTGACGTCCGCCAGTCCTGTATCAGCGCTCCAGTGGAATAGCCTCTCGCCGTAGGTGACGAGGTGGAGCACGCCGGCGGATGGGTCCACGGCGAGATCGCGCACCCAGGCTTTGTCTGGCAGCGTGACCACGTCCTGCCACGAGGCACCATGGTTGGTGGAAACAACGACGGAAGGGCCGTTCGTGCCGTAGAGGCGGTCGGGATGGGCCGGATCGCTGGTATAAACCGCCCGGCAGTTATTCATCGGGCTCCATGTTCTGCCCCCGTCGGTGGTGCGATAATTGTAAAGGAAGGCGATGTCGGGATTCAGGGGATCACCGAACCCGACCGGTTCGCCGTCCAGGGTGATTCCCGTTCGGGTGATCTTGTCGCCATCCCTGATGCGGAGCTCCGAAGGTCCGCCCCATGAGGTCCGGCTTCCGGCGGCCATCCGGGATGGCGAAAAAGCATAGGCCCCGTAGGTGAAACCGCCCCAAGGCTCTCCGGAAACCCCAAAACGCGACCATGTCTTTCCCGCATCGGAGGTCACAGCGGCGTCATAATCCTGCGACGGCAAAGCCATAAGATCAGGATTCAGGGGGTGGAAGGTGAAAGCATGCCCAACCATCACCCCGGTGTAGCCAGATCCGTTCCAGACCCAGGTGCGGCCTCCGTCGGTCGAGCGGGTGATAAAATCCCCTCCGATGGACCACGCCACATCCGGGTTTATGGGATGCCAAGTGACAACCATTTCGCGATCGTTGCGGGGAAGAAAGGCATTTGAGTCATCGAAAACTCCCTTCGTCCAGGTGACCCCTCCGTCCTGGGTCACATAGCGATGTCGCGCCCAATCGCCCTCGTCACTTTCCAGAATCATTCGCTTCGGATCAGCCGGACTCACTGCCAAACGTTTGACCCCACTCCGGGTCGTCGGGGGAAACGAGTCCGACGGGACGACGGAGAACGTGTCTCCATTGTCGCGGGAGATCTGGAGATCCTTCGGCGTGCTGATAAAGACGGCGTCGGGTTCCGCGACTGCCACGTCGAGACCGCTGATGGCCTCGCTCAGGATTTTCTGAAATGAGGCACCGCGGTCCTTGCTGCGGAATAGTCCAGAAGGGTTGGCCGCATAGACCCAGCCTTTTGTCGGATGCACCTTGATGACGCTTTGACCAGCTGCTTTTCGCGAGTCCGCGATTTCGCTCCATGTTTCTCCTCCGTCATCGGAACGGAAAAATCCCTTTTTCCGCGAGCCCGTCAAAGCCGAAGACCAATAGGCGGTTCTGGTGCATCCGGACTGGGGATCGGCACTTGAAGGATCGAACGCGAGCTGATGACGAAAATCGCGGTAGCCGGTATTGTCGTAGGGCAGGACATTGCTCCACGAGACGCCGCCGTCTTTTGATAGGTAGAGACCATGAAACGGTCTTTCCAGCGAGTTTCCGGCGACAAGCAGTGCCCGTTTGGGGAACGCGGGATCGAAGGCGAAATCGCACGCTCCCCTCCCATTGAGGCCGTCGTTGGATGGCGTCCAGGTCTTTCCATTGTCGGCACTCCGGTAGATCCCGCCCACATCGGTTCCGAAGAGAAGAACGTCGCCCCCGGAAGCCACTGCGAGGGCCTGGGGCCATTGCCCGCCTTCTCCTCCGGCCAAACCCTCGGAAAGCGTTTTGGCTGTCACAAGTGGAACCGGTTCCCACTGCTGCGCTGCCGCCGCGCCTGCGAACATAAGCATGAGAAGAGCCGTAAGTTTCATGGCATTAACTGCTGACGCAAAGTCGTTCGCAATCGGAGAAATCGGTTACGTTCGATCGGCGAGGAGTCCGTGACGGTGACTGCCTGACCGACGATTCCGGGATTGATGGCCAGAATTTCCCAATGGCTGAGGTCGGCGGAGGATTCCACGTGGTAGTCCACATCCGTGCGCGCTCGAAGAAAAGTCAGGGCGAGATGTCCCCCTGTGGTCAGGTCCAGTGACGGCAGGTCTCCCGGCTGCAAGGTTTCGTTTGCCGGAATTCCCAATGCGAAACGAAGAAGGTTAGTCACTCCCTGTCCGAGGGAATCGCGGTCCGGCAGATGCTGTCCGAGGGCAATCTGGCTGGGAGTGAAGCTTTCTGTCACCCACTGCTCGTAGGTCTTGGCCGGAAAATCCAACCCCCACCCCGCCTGATCTTCGATGCCGTCTGCCAGGCTGAAGCGCAGGGTGTCACCATAGGCCATGGCAGCGTGCCCGGCTCGGTCCGGATGCCCATAAAGAAGGTTGTCCGAAGGATTGTGTTGGAAGAGGAAAAACCAGTCCGAATCCACCGCCGTGAGAGGCGCGATCGCATTCTCAAAATGGAAAAGGGGATTGCTGATGGTTGTATTCGTGGAAACGACAGGCACTTCGCCGTAGGCGGAACGCAATGCTGCTCGAAAATCCGCGTAACGCGGTCGGAAAATGAAACCGCCATCGTTGAATTGATCATTATGGCCAATCGCGACAACGACGATGTCCGGAGCCCAGCCGGCCAGGTCGAATTTTTGGCCGCCCTCAGGATAAAACACGTTCTGGAAAGTCAGGTTATCCCAATACTTCAGGAGGGTGGACTGACCGCTGAAACTGGAAGCGACGCCGGTGCCTCCCTTGGCAATGATGTGGACATCCGCATCGAGTTCGCGTCCGACGAGCGGAGCATACCCAAAAAGATTCGGCGAGGCCTCGCCGCCGTTGGTTACGGAGTCCCCGAAGATTTCGATGCGACGATCGGAAAGTGGTTCTGCTCGAAGAAGACCCCGACTCGCATCGACGCGAAACGCGTCGAGACGTACCGATCGGTCGGATTCCTGGTCCTTGATGATCGTCACGGTGTGGACGGCATCGGAGAGACCACTAACCAGAGTGGTCACCGATTGCGAACCGTTCGTTGGAAGATTCACCGTGACCGGATTGGCAAAGTCCCCATCAACGACGACCCTTAGATTGTGGTCGAAAAATCCGCCGAACGGACTCTCATTGATCCCTCCAATCATGCTGAGCGAAGTGCCTTTGAAGCGGATGCGGACCTCGGACCCGAACCAATGAAGCCAGCGCGAGCCGTTTGCGAGATTTTCGATGCGGCCCATGTAGACAATGTTTGGGTTGTCCGCGCGGAAATCGGTACCATTGAGGGTCGGGGCTGAGATCGTTTCATCAACGATCACATTTGGAACATCCTGGGTGGCGACGGCGTTCCCCCCGGCGGTGGAAACCAGGGTGATGCGCCACGAGTAGGTGCCGTTGGGAAGATTACCCGGGACAGCGACATTCATCGGAGTTGCTCGAAAGCGCCCCGAGCTGACGGATACTGTGCCGGACGTCACCTCCACCCCGGAGGAGTTAAGAAGGGCGACCCGCAGAGTGCGGGGACTCGAAGTGGCATGGTTGATTTTGAGAGTGGCCGTCTTCCCCGGTTCCACCAAACGTGGGGCGCGGCGGTAGGCCAACCGGTCCTGGTTTTCCGGCAGGACATAGACCCGCACGTTGTCCACTTCGACATGACGATCCTGAGTGTAGTTCGCTTCATTGCTGTTAAACTGCCCGGAGGGCGAATAAATCCTCACCCCCACGCTGGCCGTTCCGGCGGGAGCCACGCCCCGCACGAGATGCGTTTCCCAAACGCCCGTGCCGGCCGCCGTCGATTGCACCTGGGGCGACCAGTCCGGCCCCCACACTTGCTTGATGAGAGTCCCTGACGAGTTAAAAAACTCAATGAAGAGACGGGTGCCCAGGCGCTGGAAATCAAAATTCCGGATGAGCGAACGCAAATCGACCAGCATTAGAAATTGCTGTCCCGGCACCGCGGCAGCTCGCGCATTCGGAGCGGTGGACAGGTTGCCCCCCCAGTCCTGGTGGAAATGGCGAGTCCCTTGCGTACCACCTCCGTCGTAAACAGCGTGCTGATTGTAGAGCGGATTGTGTCCATTCCAACCCTGGAAGCTATAGGCACCATTGGTGAACGTGCTGAAGGCGACGGCTTCAAAGCCCGGGTTGTTGGTCAGAAGATTGGTCGCGCCGACTGGCAGAGCGGGAATGACTTCAACGACAAAGCTGTTAATGGCGCTCAGCGCCGGCGAGCCGTTGTCCGTCACCTGTGTGGTGATGACATAACGACCGAACGCTGTTGGGGAAAACGAAATGACGCCGGAGGGGCTGATGGCCGCTCCGGGAGGGGCACTTAGCAATTGGTAGGTCAGGGTCTGTGCGGGAATATTATCGTCAGTGGCCGTGTTGGTGAAGGTCAGCGACGATCCCAGCACAACGGTCCTCCGCACGGCCTCCGGCAGTAAAGGAGCATTATTTGGCGGGTTCACAACGGTCACTTGAAACGAATTTTCGTCGAAGAGGCTGTTATCGATGTTATCTACCACCCGGGTTGTGATCGTGTGGGTAGTTCCACTTTGCGCGAGGGTGGGAGTCCAGGAAACCACTCCCGAAGCGTCAATGGTAGCTCCGGCGGGTGGAGACAAGAGAGAGTAAGTCAGATCCACCCTGGGTAGACCTTGGTAATTCACAGTATTCGCAATCTGGATGGGAACCCCGTAGGGGCTGCTGATGTTGTTCTGCGACGGCAGGCTGGGTGGTGTGCCGGGTGGAGGGATCGGCTGGACAAGGAACTCCACATGATCCAGCAAAACGCCGACGCCTGACCCGGTTGCCGCGAAGACTGCGGCATGGGTTGATCCGGTCGGAGCCGTAACGGGTAGTGAAAACGTCTGAAACGCCGACAGATTTCCCACGCGGAGCGTTTGTTGGGAAGTGGCAAGCGGCGTGTAACCCAGGCTTGAGCCATACCACCGAACGCCAAGCGTAAAATCCGCCGGGCCCACCAGGTCGCTTTCCGACCGCAACCGCACCAGATAGCGATTGCCCGCAGTCACTACGGGCCGGTCCGCTGCGGCCGTTTCAAAAGACCCGTTCCAGATGTAGGCGACAGCCGAGCCATCTCGGCCAGTGACCAGGGGCTGGTCCGTCGAGACGCCCACAATCGGCCCGCTTCCGGTGTTGTTGCCAATCACCAGCCACCCCGCGATTCCCCCGAATGTTCCCACCCCACCGAGATATAAGTTGGGGGCCGTTTCAAATCCTGGATTGACCGTCAGCAGGTTGGTTTGGGCAAACGCGGTCACGGCAAGACAGACCCCGGGCAGAAAAAGCAAAAATCGTTTCATCCCACCCCGTAAGCTGCGTTTACGAAACGGGTTCCCGAGCCCACAAGAGGAAGAGCCGTTCTCGGGTTCGACCAAGCGGCAGACAAGACCGCCGTCGAGATGGAATGAGACGGAAGCGTGATCGCGAAATGCTCGTCATCCACCATGAGGTGCACGCAACGAGCTTCATCCCGATCGTTGAGCAGGACGACCACCCGGGAGCCATCGGGATTCAAGAATGCGGTGGCGAGCAGGGCATCGTGCGCCGTCGTACAAAGAACACGGCAGGCACCCGGCCGGACGAATCGGCTGAAATGGCCAATGTAGAAATAGCTGCTCTGGTAATGCAGTTTTCCGGTGCGCGTGTCCGCCATGATCGGCGCGCTGCAAAAGTTATTGACGTGATTTGGCCCGCCGCGTTCGTCGAGTAGAAGATTCCAGTCAATCAATCCGGTGTTCCAGCAATTGAAGTCCTGAATCATTGAGCGGGCATAGCGCTCCCTAAAGTCCCACCGGCCCTCCAGCGGGCTGACCCCGTCTTCGCCATCCGAACCGAATCCCGTAAGGTTGATCTCCCCGCCTTCGTAAATCGCCTTGTTGGCCAGCTCCACGCAGCCTTCGGTGAATAATATCTCCTTGTCGGGCCAGGTCTCGTGCAGCAGGCGCAGGTTGTCATGCTTGTTCTGCACATACCAATGATAGGCAACTCCGGTGACGAAACGGCTGGCTATCGCATCGTCCAGAATCGGACGGCAGTGGGTGACGACGTGATCGCGATTGTGATCGTAGATGAAGAGGCGCGTGTCGGCGAATCCCCCCCGGCGGAGGGCAGGGCCGAGATGATCGCGGACAAAGTCGCGTTCTTGAGCGATGTATACGTACAGTTCTCCCATGGAGTCACCGCTTCCGTTTCGTTTTGGGTGGTGATTCCCCAGATCGGCAGACCCTCGGTTTGGTAGGCCTCCAGATATTTGACAAAGTAGGCGGCCCATGTGGCGTAATGTTCCGGAAGGAGGGAGCCCCCCTTACACATTCGGCCGGTATTCTTCATCCAGCCCGGCGGGCTCCAGGGCGAGGCCACCAGCTTCAGCGGAGCGCCAGCCATTGCGGTCGCCGCCTGCAGAAACGGGATCACGTCGCGACGGTCACGCTCAATTGAGAACGTTCCCAAGCCCGGATCCTCATCGCTGACATAGGTCCAGTTTCCGTCGGAGAAATCGCAACTATGGATGGCCACCCTCCCGAGCGTGTAGCCATTGCCGAGGGCGGGATCAAAGCAGGCGGTCAGAAATTCCTCCCGCGACTCCACGGGAAGTTTCAGCCATGTCTGGGCCGCAGAGGGAGTGAACGATCCTCCAAATCCCTGAACTGTCTGAAAGCGGTGGGCGGTGAAGACGGCAACGTCAACAGCACCGGGACCCGCTGGCGGCGACAACTTTATCTGAGCAAACCGTTCCCCAGCATCCCGCGAAGTCGTATAGATCCGATCAGCGGAATCCGCCGTGGAGGAGCCTGCCCTTCGCTGGTTGAGCATCGCTGCTGGCATGAGAATCGGTGTGTAGCCCGCCCTATTGCTTGAGAGCACCCCGGGACGGTCAGAAAATCAATATCTTCGATTGCAAATCCTGGGATGCAAACATGGTTGGAAGTGAACGTCCTCGCTCGTCTGGAGTCCGCAGGCAAAAGAAACTCAGGCGGCGATGCGTCGCTTGCGCCTGATGACCATCACCAATCCTGCCGCACCAAGAAGCAGAAAAGTTGAGGGCTCGGGAATCGCGGAGACCTCAGCGTAGGTTGTGCCGAAGCGGATTTCGTCGAAGGCTGTCGCACCATTTCCATATCCCAGCATAACCAAGCCATTCGTAGCGGGCAGATTGAGCCCGGAAACGGATCGCAAGGGAGCTCCGAGCGCTCCCCCCGGAGTTGGGTTCAGATACACGTCCACAGACCCATCGTTGGCGAATGTGCCGAAATTGATGTGAACCACCGTAAAGTAGGTTTGTCCACTGACAAGGGGCGAGTAAGAAACCTGTCCGGAGTCTCGAATCGCAACGTTGTAGGTATCGGCGGCTGCTCCATCGTCGCCTACATAGAAAAGATCAGCACCGCCAAATTGCGCGGTGAGACCGAAGCCACTGTAAGTATTGGAATCAGCAGGATCAACCGGCGACCAAAGCCAACTGACCCACAAATCCCCCGACGAGGTCGAAGGAATTCCACGGGTTGAGGCATTGAAGCCAAAATTCGAAACGATCGTTGCTTGTCCTGATGTAGTGGCTAGCGATCCGAAGGTTAAACCACCGTTTTGGGCATCAAACCCCCCGGCGGGCCAGGCGCCTGTGAAGCCTGCGCCGCCATTGACGCCGTTAATCGATGTTCCGGCGGTGTAGTTTGGTGCCCCGGTAGTGGCAAAGCCGTCATAGGCTATGAGGACCGCTTTGGAAGGGGTGACTGCCACAGTGAGCATGGCTCCTGCCGCGAGACCGATGATGAGAAATTTGTTCGTGAGGGATTTCATGGTGTTAGTGGGTGGTTATTGCTCTTTGCAGACCATTAACATCCCTCCAAATTCGAACAATCAAGATATTGCCTGACAGTCCGTCTCCCTCTCCGTTCTCAGCGGGCAATGTCTCTCTTGGGGGGCTGAAATTACCGAAGAAGGTCAGGCCACTCGGCCAGCAGTTTAGAATCAACTCTTAGTGGAGAGTGAAATCCTTGGGGTCGTTTTCGTAAAACGATTCATACATAAATCCCGTGTCGGCACGGTTTGTTTTGAGGATCTGGAGGCAACGGACGATTTCCTTGTCAGATGTCATCGCCTGGACGATCACTCGGAACCGCCGGAGGTCATCCCGACCAAAGTGCGGAGACGAAATGCCCCTGGTGCGGAACCGTGGACATAGAAAGATTTGAAATCCGAATGGTGTTTTTGATCGCTGCGTCCAATTCATCGGCGAGATAGATGCATTCGTGCGAGAAAGCCATTTCTTGAAAATCTGCTTCGACAAATCAGCCAGCTCGCGGAGCGAAACGACGGCGAAGTTATTCGATGGAATCAAAACGGGGTGCCGGTGGAATCGTCGGACGGTCGGAAACGCGAGCCGATCAGGCCCGTGGGACGGAGGGAGACAGTGGATGCGGGTGATTCGATTCCCGGCCCGACTGACCTTGCATAACTCGGCGCAAATCCCACGTTTCCAGAGTTTGACAAGGGGGAGCGCTTGCAACAACTTGATGTTGAAGGCTGCCGTAGAGCGACAGCTTGATGGCAAGTTTATTGTGAATGTCTCGTTCATGCCCGATCGCCTCGGAGGATTTTGAAACATGCCGACCGGCCCGCCACCGACTTTGAGGCAGATCGCGGAGATTGCTGGCGTGAGCCGTCAAACCGCCAGCGATGCTCTGCGGGGGACTGGGCGGATACGCGATGAGACACGCGAGAAAGTACGCGATATAGCCAAGCGGCTCGGCTACCAGCCCGACCCTCTGATTTCCATCGGGCTGGCGCAAATGCGGCGTCATCCGCAAACGCGTATCCAATCCACTCTGGCATTTGTCGAGACCGGGCCGTTTCCCGATCAAGTGAAACACTTTCCGGCTTTCGGCCTGATGATGAAGGGAGTGCAGGAACGGGCGGCGCAGTTGGGATACCGGGTGGAGCCCTTTTGGCTCGGTGCCCACGCAGCCAAGCCGGGACGCCTCGAAAGCATTTTGCGTGCACGGGGCATCAAGGGCGTAATCATCCTTTACGTGCGCGACTGGACCCAAACCTCGGAGTCCGGGATTGCATTCGATCCGGAGGGATTTGCCTGCACGACGCTGGGTTCACGGCTGAGGCAACCCGAATTGGATTTTGCCTGTGCGGATCACTTCGGGAATACCAGACGTGCCTTGGAAGAGTTGAGCCTGGCTGGGTGTCAACGGATTGGACTCGTTTTGCCCGGAGGCTTGGATTTGCTGGTTGAGAAACGCATCAGTTGTGCCTATGAGGGCTGGAGCAGGGAAAAGCGGGGGCGAGTGCGCATGCCGCCTTTTTACGAAGTGGGAAAGGATCCGGCGCACTACCGTGCCGCACTTGAGAAGTGGGCCCGGCGTTACCGGCCCGATGCCGTCTATGGGTTGGATTCTTGGAATCTGACCGAGCGTGTCTTGGAAGGTCTTCCCGGCCGGATCATCTGGGCCACGATGGAATATCTCCCTGGAAAAGCCGAACAGTTTGGAACCGATCAGGCGCATGAAACGGTGGGCAACGCCTCCGTGGACATGGTTCATGTTCAGCTTGCGCACGGACGGCATGGCGTTCCCACTGTGGCTCGGGGATTTGTGATCGAAGGGCACTGGATCACGACCGGATGGAAGACTGCCAGCTGACGGGATCACAATTACAGCATTCTGGCGGGCCCGTTCTGCAGTTGGAGTGTTCCTTCGCACGGCTGGGTTGGAAAAACCGGCAGCGAGTATCTGTCGGCCCTCTGCCGATGAGTGCGGACAGGACCAGCGTGTTTGGCAGGCAGTTCGTCCGGATGATGGAACGAGGCCATGGGATGATCGCTTTTATCCCTAATCTTTCGGGGTTCGCGGGCGTATTGTGGTCATGGCGGAGCGGATGGATTAGCTTCGCCTTCCCAGTGGCTTTGCGTCATAGACTTCCCTTCCTTGCAGCGCGGAGAGGGTGGGATTGGCTTCGCCTGTCTCCGCTTCGCTCCGGCTCGAACTGCGTTCTCATCCCATCGAGAATTTCTTGATGGCTTCGCCATTGGCGGCAGACCCTGGACGAAGTTCGAACCTTTTTCGCTGAGAATCCGGGGTTCGATATCGACCTCGCGGGTTCCCCACACCCTTCCCCACAAGAGGAAGGGGCGAGATGCCGGAAAATGGCCATTCTACAGAGTAAAAGT
>JBGSVZ010000066.1:0-124238 GCA_041752695.1 Terrimicrobiaceae bacterium | reverse complement strand
GCAGAAATGCCGTTCTTTTTTGCCTTCCCATCAAAGGAATGGTTTTTCGATATCCGAAAAACCAGGGTCGTGGCGGGGCTGCTGGCCCCTTAACGTTATGAATAAGCGTTGTCACTTAGCAGCTACCTTCAACACCGTTGGTTACCCCACTAAACTCAATACTTAGCGAAGTGATCGGATCAACGAAAGAGCTCACGTCCCACTGGAAGCCCCAGGTGTTGACGTAAACCGGTTCGGGCAGTCCTGTCACCGGATTCGTAAACGTCCCATCCTGAAATTGGTTGACCAACCCGGAATACTCCAAGGTGATGGGGGTCGTGCCGTTGAGAACAAGCGTCGGAGGTGCGCCATTATAAAAGTCATATCCCGTGGCCTCCCCAATCTGAATCTGGAGCACAAGGGTGTTCGTGCCCGCAAGGATGGTCGTGTCCGTCACTCCCAAGGTTCCCCCCAGCGTGTTGGGAACGGCCGTAAAACTGCCGAAGTAAATGGAATTGGCCGCAACAAAGGGTCCGCCGCCGGGTCCGTTCGCGATTTTCCCCAAATTGGCATCGCCCGAGCCTGCCACGTTGGAGCCGACCGGGCCCAGCCAGGCCCCGCTGCCGGGGAAAGTCCCATACCCCGGTCCGGGGAATCCAGCCGAGGAGAGATTCGCCCAACCATCAAAGGACGTGGTGTCACCCGGATCGAAATCGATGGGAATAATTTGGGCGGACACAGAGGCCGCGGCGGCGACAAGAAAAGTAAAGGGTAAGGCGAACTTCATTTCAAAGATGAGGAATTTAGAGCACGCGAAAGGAGGCCACTAACTGGGAATTGCGAATGACTGGGCGTGTTTTGCGATTTCCCAGGGCAGGCGGGTGAAGTGTCATGCCGCACAAGATGCCGGAAACCACCCCGCCCCGCTAACGCGGCCTTGCGATAAATTAGCGGAAACTTGCTAACCGCAGGCAGGAGCCCAGTTTAGCCGGAGATCGAGAGGTACACCAGCACCGCGACAATTCCCCCGCCCACAATCAGCATGCCGATAATCTGCCAGCGCGCCCGCCACTTGGTGCTATGCACCCCTTGGAAGGATCCTGTGTGGTTTTTAAATTGGCGGCGTCTTGATCTCAGAGGTTTCTGGTTTTACGGGAGCCCCCGGTTGAACAAAAACCCAAGCACCCCCGAACAAAAGCTTAACAGAACTCCCGTGGGCGGGAATGTTTTTGCGCAGTTTTTTTCTCCCCGCTTCGCCCCCAATATTCAGTGGCATAAACGGGACCGCGAAATACAGTCCGGTGGTCATGATGAGCCATCTCCGTCGAATCGTCCTCCCGTCCCTGCTGCTTGGTCCGGTCTCTCTGGTCCTTTTCGGGGGATGCGCCGTCTTTCCCTCGGCCCAATCACCCGGCAAACGAGCGTTCATCGCCTATTGGCCGCCCCCGGAGGATTCCAGCGTTTTGCGCGTTGCCGTGAAGGACAACATCGACATGAAGGGCGTCGTGACGACGGCGGGCTCCAAACATTTTTACGATCTTGGAAAACCAGCCGCCCGCGACGCAGCCTGCTTGGCCATTGCGCGTGAGCGGGGTGTGACCTTTGTCGGGAAGTCGAATTTGAGCGAGTTTGCCGTGACGCCCGCGGGAATTAACGAATATTTTGGCACGCCGAAGAGTCCGCTGAGCGGCTGGCGGAGCCTCATTCCGGGGGGGTCGTCTTGCGGGTCCGCGGTGGCAGTGGCGTTAGGGATGGCCGATGTCGGGATTGGCACGGACACGGCCGGATCGGTGCGCGTGCCGGCGGCGTGCTGCGGCGTGGTGGGACTGAAAACCACGTTTGGCCTCGTCTCGGTCAAAGGCGTCCATCCTGTGGAACCCAAACATCTCGACACCATTGGCCCCATAGGCCGGGACATCGCCCGCACGGCGCAAGGAATGGATTTGTTGCAGGCAGGCTTCGCCGCGAAATACGAGGCCGCCAAGACCTCTCAACCCACGGCGCAGGGGCTTCGCGTCGGCCGGCTGAAGGTGAAAGGAACCGATCCCAAAATCGACACCGCTGTCGACGAAGCTCTGAGCCGGGCGGGTTTCCAGGTCGTGCCTCTTGGACCAGAGTTCGTCTCGAAATGGGCCCAGGCACAAAAGGATGGCAACACCGTCGCCGCCTCCGGGGTTTGGCTGAGCAACCAGAAATACCGCTCCGAACCCGGCATTGCCACACGAACCAAGGGAGCGATTCTGCTGGGAAAAATCGCCTACCAGAACGAATATTGGAAGGCTCTTGCCCGCCAGAAAGCATGGCAGCGCACGCTCGCGAAGCAGTTTCGCAAAGTCGACTTCATCGCCCTCCCCACCATGCAAACGACGCCCCTCCTGATACCCGGCGATCTGAACACCGGACTCATCGACGCCGTTGTCCTCAACTTGCAAAATACCTCCGCAGTGAACTTCGCGGGCAATCCCGCTCTTGCTGTCCCGATTCCGTTGCGGCACAGCGGCGTGAAATTCACCAGTCTTCAACTGGTCGGCCCGCCGCGCAGTGAAGCGGAGCTTTTGAATGCAGGCCGGTTGGTGGAAGCCTCGACGCCAAAACAGAAGCGGTTTTTCTTTTTTCCGCGCTCCGAGGACCGGTAAAGCGAACAGGGCGGTCGGTCTTCCGCGAAATTCGCCGGGTTAAAATGTGGTCGCGGGAATCTTCGGGATAACGCCTGCGCTGCTCAACACCTCCAGAAACATTCCGTGGAGGGACGCAATATCCTGCGGTGAAAAGAGGGCCGATTTGTGCAGCCAAACGATTTCCAGCCGCTCGCCGATTTCGGTCACCTCGCAACCCAGATCGAAACGCGCTGTGCCGGTGGAACGCATCCGGAGTTGGACGGAAAGGCCGGGAACGTCAATGTCGGGAATGGGATGGTTTTGCAGGGCGAAACGGACGTCGAAAATCGGATTATGGCCGGGGGCCGGCGGGTCGTTGAGAATCCTGACCAGTTCCGCAAAGGGAATCGCATTCGCAAAGGAATCAACCGCAACCCGGTGGGTCGCACGCACACTTTCCTCCAGACTCCGACCGGGCACGACCTGGCCACGCAGGGGCACATTGCCGGAACAATAGCCCATTGTTTCGCGAACCGCCTGCTTCGCCCGATTCGCCACAGGGGTTCCCACGACGATGTCCGCCTGTCCGGTCCAGCGATGGAGAGTGATTTGGAAAGCAGCCAGGAGGGCACTAAAAAGCGTGGCGTCGGCACGCTTGGCGAGATCCCGCACGGCCGCGGTGACGTCAGCGGCCACAAAAACTACGGTCCGCTCGAGGCGTCGCGGAGCGGTCACGGGCGACTCCCACAAACGCGGCGCGCCCGCGAGTTGGGTTTTCCAAAACCGGCCATGGTCTGCGAGTTTCTCCGCAGGCCAGACGGCTCGCTCGCCGGCCCCCCATTCCGAGTAGGTCAGAGGCACGGGAGGCAGGCCGCCGAGGGCACCCATGGCCCCAAAAAGATAGGACGCAAAGATGTCCTGCACAAACACGCCCAGCGACCACCCGTCCGCGATCGCATGATGAATGGCGAAAACCAGCACGAGGTCATCGGGCCCGCGCCGGAGAATTTCCACACGATAGAGCGGTCCTCGGACCAGATCAAACGGGGTGTCGAATACCGCCCACATCCGCGTTTCGAGGGCTTCCGACTGCGCCTCTTCCGCGGTGAGTTCGTGATAGCTGATGGCGGGGACGGAGGTGGTCCGAATGAGTTGCAGGGGCTGGTTTTTACCGGGCAAAAACGAAAGACGGAGCACCTCCTGCTTGTCCACCACACGCTGCATGGCCGACACACACTCCTGGGGCGAGATCTTGCTGCGCACTTCCATGAACGTGCAGATGTGGTTGGACACATCAGCCACGGGAACCGGTGACGCCTCCCAAAGCTCACGCTGCGAATAGCTCAGCGGCTGGAGCCGGGCCTCGCCGGTTTCCAGCCACTGCTTGAGTCGTGAGCGGCTGTCTTTGGACATGCGAAATCAGGCCTTTTCCGACGCAGGCTCCGATTCCGGCAGCGCGTCGTCGAGAAGGCTTCCAATGTCATCATCGGAAAGGGCGTCCAGATCAACCTCGTCCACGGCGGTGACTTTTTCGACCGGCGCGGCGGCTTTGATCGACGTACCGGCGGACGCTCCCATGTGTTCCGCGATCAACGTGCGGATCTGCCAAATCGTACGAGCCCGCAGCAGGCTGGTGGGCGGAAGACCCACGCCAAGTGCGCTATCGATGGAGGTCTCAATTTCCGCCCCCATCAGCGAGTCGAGGCCCAGATCCGTCAGCGGTTGGTCGTCGCGGAGGCTCTCCGGTTTGACCCGCAGAACCGAGGCAATGATGGTGCGCACCGCCTGACCGATGATTTCCTCACGCTCATCCGGTGCCGCCGCGGCAATCTTTCCCTTCCAGTCATCCGTCGTGCTTCCAGCTTCCGCGTCATCCAGACTTGCGGCAAAGATGCGTTCGAGCAGGGGATTTTCTTGGGACGTGCGGAAAGACTGACGCCATTTCGACCAATCCACCCGGATCGCCGCAGCCTGGGCCACTCCGGCGGAGAGGAACGATTCCATGACGGACAGCACCTCGCCCGGCGAGAGCGCGCCGGTGCCCTGGCGGGCCAGAAACTCCGCGACACGTTCGTTGCGTGCGACGTATCCCTGACCGCCAAGCACCCCCCAGTTGATGGTGAGGGCGGGGAGCCCAAGCCCCTGACGGTGATGGGCCAGAGCGTCGAGAAAGGCATTGGCCGCGGAATAATTCCCCTGCGCCGGATTTCCAAAAATGCTGGAAACCGAGGAGAACATGACAAACGCGTCGAGCGCCATGTCCCGTGTCCCCTCATGCAGCAACCACGCTCCCCGGGCCTTGGGTTCGAGGACCGCTTCCATGCGGGCACTGGTGAGCGCAGCCATGGGGGCATCGTCAATCACCATCGCAAGGTGAAAGATGCCGGCCAGCGGGTATTTCGACTTTCGCACTTTCGTGAGCAATGCGTTCACGTCCTTCGGCACACCGATATCCGCCTTGACGACCTGAACCTTGACGCCCCGGCCTTCCAGATCCGCCACAAACGTCTTTGCTTCCGGCGTCGCCGCTCCGCTGCGACTGGTGAGCACGAGGTGCTGCGCGCCGCAATCCGCCAGCCAGGTGGCCACCACGCGCCCAAACCCTCCCAGACCGCCGGTAATCAAATACGAAACGTCCGGTTTCACTGCAAAATCCTGCACCAACGGGCGCCCGCGGCGCGACACAAAGGGGTCGGAAAAGGCGACCACGATTTTGCCCGTGTGTTTGCCCTGTGCCATGAGGCGGAAGGCCGCGTCGATCCGGCAGGCTGGAAACGAGCGGAAAGGAAGCGGGCGAAGCGCCCCTTCCTCCACGCGAGTCGTGACTTCCGCCAATAACTCCCGGGTCAGATGTTCGTCCCCGTTAAAAACCGCATCCATGGCGACAACATGGAACGAGGCGTTGGCCCGGAGCGGCCAGAGTGGAATGCGGGAGTTTTGATAAATGTCACGCTTGCCAATTTCGATGAACCGGCCGAACTCGGCGAGGCAGGCCAGCCCCATCGGAATCGCCTCGGCCGCGAGGGAGTTCAGAACGACATCCACGCCGCGATTGTTGGTCAGGCGCATGATGGCATTGGCGAAATCCGCCTGGCGCGAATCGATGACATGCTTCACGCCGAGCGTTTTGAGCAACGCGCGTTTGGCCGGACTGCCCGCCGTGGCGAAGACTTCGGCGCCAAGATGCAGCGCGATCTGAATGGCTGCCATCCCAACACCGCCGGCCCCGGCATGAACAAGAATTGTCTCGCCCTTCCGCATCCGCGCCACGTTGTGCAGGGCGTGCCAGGCGGTCATGAAAACGACCGGCAACGTTGCCGCCTCCTCGAAAGAAAGGCCCTCGGGAATCTTCCGTACGTCCCCTCCCCTCGCCATCGTATGCGTGGCAAGACCAAAGACGGCAATGCCGAAAACACGGTCGCCGGGGGCAACATGCGTGACCCCCTCGCCGACCGCTTGCACGATCCCGCCGACCTCGTCGCCGTAGATCCTGGCGTCGGCCGTTTCCGCCGGATAAAGCGCGAGTGCTTTTAACACGTCGCGGAAGTTCATGCCGGCGGCTTTGACCTGAATCAACACCTCCCCCGGGCCGCACACCGGCAGAGCAAAAGGCGCAAACCGCAGGGCGTCGAGAATGCCGCGATCGCGGGACTCCAGGCGGAGCGGAACCGAGGCGTCGAGCCATTGCTCGGCCGCAGGGATACCCCGCGCGATGCGCTGCACATACCGGGCCTCGCCGCGGAAGGCGACCTCGCGCTCGGGATCGGTGCGTTGCAACTCGCGCCATACCAACCCCGCGTCCGCAGGGGAAACCACCGGCGGAAGGTCCATGGCCCGGAAGGTGTATTGCGGATGCTCGCTGAGCATCACACGGAAAAGTCCGATGGAAGAGGCCTGGGCGACCGCCACGGCGCCTTCCTGCAAAGGCTGCGCGCCCCGCGTCACCAGATCGATGCGCAGCTTGGCGGTCGGCATCGTTTTTTCCAGCGCCTGGGTGAAATGCAACAGGGCGTCGGTTCCCACCAGGGAAAGGTTCTCCGGGGTTTCGTCCAGACTCCAGAGCCAGACAAAGCGCTCGGGGGGTTCGTCCCCCGCGAAAGAGGCGAAAAGTTTCGCCCATTCCTCGGGTGATCCGGCTTTGAGGAATAACGTGTCTTTCTCCGAAGTGCCCGAGTCCTTCCGGACGATTCGGCAGCGAGCGCCCGATGTCCGCAGACTCTCCGCGAGTTCGTCCCCGAGCCCGGCATTCGCAAAAATGACCCAGGATTTTTCGGGAGGAGCCTCCAGCGTCGCCGACTGCGGGAGCGGTGCCGTCCATGCCTTACGGGCCAGCACGGCCACCTGACCTTCGCCACCGTGGGGACAGCGCAGACCGGGCAGCGAATGAGTTTCGCAGAATCCGGTATCGCGCAGAACCTTCTCCCATTGGGCGCGCTGCAGCAGCGGATGCTCGGTGCGCAAGTCATGATCGGTGAACTTCCACCAACCACTGGTGAGCCCGAAGACCGCGTCGGTCCACAATTGGGGCGACGCCGTGTCCATGAAGAAAAAGGTTCCGCCCGGAGCAAGCAACTCATGAACATGCCCGAGGGCGCGGCGCACATCGGAGACCGCATGGATTACGTTGGTGCCAATGACAAAATCAAAGGAACCGGGTTCGAAATCCTGTTCGGTTCCGGATTTTTCCAAATCAAAAACCTTGTATTCGACCTCCGGGAAGTTTGCGAGTTTCTGAGCGGCAGTGCTGAAGAAGCCCGCCGAGATATCCGTAAACGTGTAAGAATGGAGGCCTCGTTCCAGCAGCGGCAGCACATGTCCGGCGAGCCCGCCGGTGCCGGCACCGACTTCCAGGATGCGAAGGCCACGGCCTTCGGGCAACTCGCTGACCGCTAGCTTCAGGGCGCTGGCAATGGCCGTCATCCACTGGCTGGCGAAAAGGCCGTCGCCATAAAATTGATCGAGCAATTCCGCGCCGGGTCCGGTGAAAAGAACCTGCACGGCGTCCTTCTCCCCGCGCAGGATGGCCGGGAGTTCCGCACAGGTATTCGTGCACATCAAACCCTCGGGCAGGTGACCGGGATGCGCCGAAAGGAAGGTGAACAAGGCGGATTCGGCCAGGTCAGCCAGCTTGGGAAAGGCCGTTGTGGGACGCCAGCCGTCGGGGCCGCCTTTCAGCGCACCGCGTGCGGCGAGGTTACGGGCGAACCGTTCGAAAACGGCTTTCATCGCCGGGGCGACCCCAAGCGATTCCGCAGTGAAGGATTTTCCGGTTCCCATTTTGCGCAGGGCATCCGCAATCAGGGCAGCCGCCAGTTCGTCCTCGGCGGCCAAAGTCGCCTCCAACTTTTCCCGGCCGCGAGAGGCGATGATGACCTCCAGCGCGTCGCCAGCGGCCTTGTGCAATCGATCCAGCGCGACGGGTGCCAGGTTCTCCACATTTTCGGTCGCCGGGGTGCGCTCCCATTCCACTTGGTAGATCAAATCGCGAATTCCCCCCGGAGCGCCGGAGCGCCGGGCGGCTGCCAGGCTGATGGCCCGAAAGCCTTCGACCAGAACACACGGTTCGCCCGACTCGTCGTAAAGGGCGATATCGCCCTCGACCAATTCATCGTTGCAGTTGCGCACCGCGGCATTGACCAGGCAGGACGCGCCCGGCGAGCGCAGGAACTGGATGCGGGCAAAACGCACCGGAAGTTTCATCCGCCCCTTGCGGCCTTCCAAAGTGGCGGTGCCGGAGGAAAACACATGCAGTGCGCCGTCGAGGAGCACGGGGTGCAGCGGATATTCGCTAGCCCGTTTCGCGCTGGATTCCGAAAGGGCGACCCGTCCCGCCGATTGTCCGGCCGAGGCGGCCAGTTCGCGGACGGAGCGAAATTCGCTGCCGTAGCGCAGGCCAAGATCGCTCATGTGGGTGTAAAAATCCTCCACCCCAACATGCGCGAGTCCGGAGGAATCCGGCCGAGGCATGGTGGAAAATTCGGACTCCACCCGTTCCCCCCGCATTGAACCGACGACGTGGGCAGACCATGCCGAGCCCTGACGGCTCTGGATGGAAAACGTGCGTGCGTCGGGGTCGTAGGAAATCTCGATCGTCAGTCCCGACGGGGGATCCGGCACGATGAGCGGACGACGGATTTCAAAATCTTCGATGACAAACGGACGGCCCTCGAAGATCTGCACGCCTGCTTCGAGCACCATATCCACAAAACCCGCGGCGGGAAAAACAACATGACTCTCCACCTTGTGATCTTTGAGAAACGCCATGTGGCGGCTGTCCAGCCGGGCGATCCAGGTCGGGGTGGCGCGGGGCAGGCGAACATCAAGAAGTCCCCGGCCGCCGGGCGCGAGACGGCCCTCCCGCCAATCGCTGGACTCGTGCCACCACCGGCTCTTGTCCCAGGCGTAGGCAGGCAGGGAGAGGAGATTGCGCGATGGCATGGCCGTGGCAAAATCCAGCTCCACGCTGGCTCGGTGCAAGTCCATCGCGGTTTCCAGGAAAGCTTCGTGCTCCCGATCCCGGCGCGTCGAAGAGCGCACCGGCGTTTTGCGCTCGCTTTGCGCGAGGCACTCCTGAATGGAAATAGCCAGGGCCGGATGTGCGCTGATTTCCAGCCATTCATCCACACCGAACTCCGCAACGGCTTTGATGGCCGGAGCGAAGAGCACGGGCTGCCGGATCCCACTGCCCCAATACGCCGCGTCGCAGGTTTCCCCCGCGCAGCGTCCGCCTGTCACCGTGCTGAAAAAAGGCACACTCTCAGCTTGGGGAGTCAGGTCCGCCAGAGCTTCGCGCAGCGAATCCGCGGCAGGTTGCATCATGGCGTGATGGAACGGATGGTCCACCCGCACGAAGCGCGCAAAAACCCCTTCCGCTTCGAGTTCGGCCGCGATGGCTTCCAAGGATGCGCGCTGACCGGACAGCGTGAGCGAACGCGGACCATTAAACGCCGCGATGGACACCGTGCGGTCCCGGCGAAGGATGACCGCTCGAGCCTCGTCCTCGTTGAGGCCGACTGCAAGCATGGTGCCGTCGCCCCGGGCGCATTCCTCCATAAATTTCGACCGCAGCGCAATCACGCGGGCCGCTTCTTCCAGGCTCAGCACGCCGGCCACGCAGGCCGCGGCGATTTCCCCGACACTATGTCCGACAATGGCGGCAGGAACGACACCCCAGGATTTCCAGAGCTCCGCCAGAGAGACCTGCATGGCAAAAATGGCCGGTTGAGCGACCTCCGTTCGCGACAACTGCGACGCGCTTTCTTCGCGCGCCAATTCTTCGAGCAGCGAAAATTGGGTCCACGGGCTCAACGCTTTCGCGCAGCGCTCCATGGCGCGCCGAAAGACGGGCTCGTGTTTCATCAGTTCGCGCCCCATGCCCCACCACTGGGGTCCCTGCCCGCTCATGACGAAGCCGATGCGGGCCGGGTGTTCGCGACGGGGGGAAAAACTCGTCCGGAGTTTCTGCACGTCCTCACCGGCGGCAAAAGCGCGGAGTTCCTCGATCAACTCGTCCGTGGTGGCGGCCACCATGGTGAGCCGGTGCGGATGGTGATTGCGGCGGGCCCCCAGGGTGTGGGCCAGATCGGGCAACAACGGCGAGCGGCCGTTGGATTTCATGTGTTCGTCGATCCAGGCGCCCATATTTCCTGCCAGAGCGCGAAGGGCATTTTCCGAGCGTGCGGAAAAGACCAGCGGCCAGGCGCGGGTTTCTTCGGAAAGCGGATGTTCCGGAGTCGGCTGGACCGGCGGTGTCGTGAGAACGACATGCGCATTGGCCCCGCCAAATCCGAAGGAATTGACGCCAGCAATACGGACTCCGCCCATTTCCGGGAACGGTTCCAACTCGGTGGGAACGCGCAGCTTAAGCGCCTCGAAATCAATATGCGTGCTCGGGGTTTTGAAGTGCAGGCTCCCGGGAATCTGTCCGTGTTCGAGCACCAGCAGGGCCTTGACCAACCCGGCGATGCCGGCGGCGGTTTCCATGTGTCCGAGATTGGTTTTCACCGAACCGATCGCGAGGGGTTCGTCCGCGGGACGATCCACGCAGAGGGCATCTGCGAGAGCATGGGCCTCAATCGGGTCGCCGACGGCGGTGCCAGTGCCGTGGGCTTCCACAAAGCCCACACTCGATGGCGCGATGCCCGCATCCGCGCAAGCTTCCCGGACGAGGCGGGCCTGGGCTTCCGGGCTCGGTAAGGAAATCCCGTTGGTGTGACCGTCCTGATTGACCGCTGTGCCAAGAATCACCCCTCGGATGGGGTCCCCATCCGCAATGGCATCCGACAGCCGTTTGAGCAGCACCATCCCCGCGCCCTCACCGCGGACAAAACCATCCGCCGAAGCGTCGAACGCCTTGCAGCGGCCTTCGGGAGACAACATCGACGCTTGGGAAAATCCGATAAATCCGCCGGGAGTGATCATCACCGTCACCCCACCCGCCAGGGCGGAATTGCATCGGCCCGCCCGAATGTGTTCACAGGCGGAATGCACCGCCGTCAGGGCTGAGGAACAGGCCGTATCCATCGCAATGCTCGGACCGCGCAGATTCAGGCAATAAGAAATGCGATTGGCCGCAATACTGTGGGCGGAACCGGTCGAGGAATGGGCGGTGATGCCGGAGCAATCCCAGGGCGTGCCCTGGATCACCTGAAAATCCGTGTGCGAGATCCCGACAAAAACCGCGAGATCCGAGCCCTTCTCGAAATCCAGCACAACCCCCGCATCCTCGATGGCCTCCCAGGCCGTTTCGAGGAGCAACCGGTGTTGTGGGTCCACATAAGGGGCCTCCCGGGGCGAGATGCCAAAAAACTGCGGGTCAAACTCTTCGAGGCCTTCGATGAACCCGCCGCGGTTCGTGACCGACTTCCCCACAATGCCCGGCTCGGGGTCGTAAAAGCGGTCGGCATTCCACCGGTCGGCCGGAACCTCACAGACGGCTTCGCGGCCTTCGACCAGCAATTTCCAAAAGGCCGCAGTGTCGTTGATTCCTCCGGGAAACCGGCAACCGACCCCGATAATGGCAATACCTTCTTTTTCCATACAAATTTTCTGGCAAATACTGCCCGTGGTCCTAATCGCTGGAACCCTGCACGCGCAAGTTGTATATCTTCGGTTCTGCGAGGAACTTCACGCGCATCCCCATGCCAGAACGTCGAATTTTGTAGGGAAACGCCCACAATGGTGCCGGCCCGCAGACCGCACGACCGCCGAATCTGTGGACGATTAGTGGATTTCAGTCGGTAGACGCAGCCGCCTTGACGGCCACAACCTCTGGGGCGCCCAATTTCCCCAACTCCTCTTTTCCGCGCTGCTTCATAGCCGGATCGTCTTTGTCTTTCAGGGGCATCGCCAAGCCCTTCTCCAACAGTTCGCGGGCCTCTTCGGTTTTGCCCATGCGGGCGTAGGTGATCCCCAACTCAATGGCGTGCATCAGCCGCTTGGGATTGCTTTGAGCGGCTTTCTCGAAACACTTCGCCGCGTCCGCATAGGTCGACTCCGGCAGCTTGCCGAAAAGCACCTCCCCGAGGGCTCTCTTCACCGTGCTGACTTCTGCGTAGCCTTGGTGCCAGCGTCCGAGAATATGCCAGGCGAGGTCGTTTCGCGTATCGAGTTTCAGCGCCGCGTCCACGTGGGTCTTGATGCGTCGGGAGATCTCCACCCGTTCCTTGGCGCTCTTGAGCGGGAGAATTTTTCCGAAGGTGATGGCCACCGAGAGCTGTGCGTCCGAATCGTTCGGCGCCACCGCCGCGGCCCGTTCCCCATAGCCCAGAGCAAGATCCGCCAGGCGGGCTTTTTCGTCCTTCGAGGAAGCGTCCTGCATGAGATGGCGATACTGGCGGGCGATCCCCACGAGCACGTCCGGATTTTCCGGCTGCAGTTTTTCCAACTCCAGATAGAGGGCCAAAGATTCGGCGGCTTCCAGTTTCAGGTCGAGCGCCAGGGCTTTTTGTGACATTTCCGCCGCGCTGGGACTCTGGCTTTGAACTGGCCCGAGCGTGAAAAGAAGGGTCACGGCCATGAGACCGACTTGGAAGGGATATTTCGAGTCAGGTCGCATCAGAAACCCATAGTCCCTCTCCCCGTAAGGTCAACCCGGAGATGGCCTCGGGTTTCGCATCAGGGACCCCGGAACCCCCGGAAAAGCCACCAGATGTAGCGGCCAATGCGCGGCTTTCGGGAGAAAGTCTCAGGGTGCAATTTTTGCCAACATTTCGCTAAATCCCGTGCTCTGAGTGCTTTACGTCAATTCTGCGGATTTTGCGCCCAAACCACCACATATTGTGGTGTCTGGAATTTTTCCTACTCCATATGTGGTTTTTATTGACGGAGAGTCCAATTATTTGCATCTTGTCCCTCACCGCTGGACGTAAGGGCAACAAACAGGGAAACGATTCCCGCGGAGCCCCTCCGCCAGCCCTTAAACCACCTACACAGACTCATTCCGCCATGGCCACAACGACAATCACGATTGGAGACCGACACTTTGTGCTCGACCGCGACAAAGCGGAAGCAGCGTTCGCCGCCAAACGCGTGATCAATGGCCGGGAGACGATGTTTTTCAACATCCTCCCTCTCAAATACCAGTGGGCCTACGACCTTTACAAGACGATGAAGGCGAACCACTGGGAGCCCGAGGACATCCAGATGCAGCGCGACATCGAACAATGGCGCGACGCCTCGGGCAAAATCTCCGAGACCGAACGGTGGATCATCAAAATGGCCATCGGGTATTTTTCAGCCGCGGAAGGCATCGTGGGGGACAATATCCAGCATGTCGTGCGCGAACTCGTCACGGCGCCCGAACTGAAGCTTGTCCTCGGCCGGCACGCCCACGAGGAGAACATCCACGCGGACTCGCTGGTTTACATGATCAGCTCTCTCGGCATCAACCCACACGAGTGCGAGGCGATGTTCGAGGACATCCAGACGATCAAGGAAAAGACCGACTTTGTCGTCAGCAACAGCCGCTCGCTCCGCCGCGACGTGGACCTGACGCTGCTGGAAAACAAACAGGCGCTCGCCAAGAATATTTTCCTCTTTGGCCAGTGCATGGAAGGCACCCAATTTTACGGTCTCTTCGGTATGGTGCTGGCGCTTTACCGTCAGACCAAATTCCCCGGCATCGGGCAGATGTTCAGCTACACCCTGCGCGACGAGAGCAATCATATTGAGGTTTTTCGCAACCTGTTGATGGATTTGATCGACGAGAATCCCGACATCTGGACCGAGGATTTCCGCGAAGACCTGCGCGACACCATGCGCGAGGCGGTGCGGTTGGAAAAGGATTTCATCGCCGACTGTTTGCCGGTGTCTGCGGTCGGACTGACCAAGGATGAATTCCTCACTTATATTGACTACATCGGAGACCGCCGCCTCGAAGGTGTCGGTCTCCAGCCTCTCAACGGTCCCATCGCCAACCCCCTCCCCTGGCTGGCGGAAATGATGGATCTCCGCAAGGAAACCAATTTCTTCGAAGGCAAAGTCACCGACTATCGCCGCGCCGCCGCAATCAAGGATGCGGACGACGACGACCTTTAATTCTCCGCCCCCAAACCGCCCGCCCCGCTGCCACCATGATCCGCAAACTCACCCTCGAAGAAGACGTCGTCCTTAAGCGCGTTGTCACCACTCCGCGCAATCAGAAACCGGATTACGCCTGGCGCGAAGTTCTCGACCCGGTCGAACGTCCGGAAATCAAAGTCACCCGGGGCAGCGAGGAACACATTTTCAACCTCGCGGACGTGGCCGACGAAATCGGCAACGCCCTCACCGACCTCCTTCTGTCGCGCGAGGAAAAAGACATCTTCAACGAAGAAAACCGCGGCCTGGTCGCCAATGTCGCTCATTCCGTCGCGGAAAAGCTGGCGGAACAAGTGGCTGGTGGTCGCAACCTCAAGTTGTCCGACAACGACATTTCCCTCCTCATCGAGAAGGCGCTCATTGAAAACGACGCCCACGACGTGGCGAAGAGCCTGGTATTCAGCCGTTCCGCCCGCGGAGGCATCAGCGTTTCCGACGCCCGTCCCGCCGCCGCCCCGATCACGGTCCGCCTCATCCGCCGCAGCGGCTCGGTCGTCCCGTGGATCGAGGACAAAATTGAAACCGCCGTGCGCAAGGCCTTCCTTTCCGAGAAAGAAGACGCCGAACCCGCCGCCCGCATCGCCCGCGCCATCACGGAACGCGTGCGCAATGGCGACCGTGCTTTTGTTCACATTGAGGACGTGCAGGACATGGTGCAGGAAGAACTCATGCGCCAGGGCTACTACAAAGTGGCCGCTAGCTACGTCCTTTATCGCGCGCATCGTTTCCAACAGCGCGAAGACGAAGCCCGTCAGGCCGACGAACCGCAGCAGGACTCGCTCGTAGTTGTCCGCAGGGCTGATGGCCAGAGCGATTTCTGGGATGGCACCGACCTTAAGGCCCGCATCCAATTCGCCATGATCGGCCTCGACCTCAACCTCGATGCGGACCATATCGAGCGCGAACTCCGCCGCTCCATCGGCACGGAAACCACCGAGGAGGGCCTGCGCGACACCATCGCGCTCAACGCCAAGGCCCTCATTGAACGCGATGCGGATTTCGCCAAATTTGCCGGCCGCATCCTTCTCACCTACATCTACGAAGAAGTCCTCGACTGGAACATTGTCCGCAACGGTATTGAGGGACTCAAGGAAGCCCACCGCAAGGCCTTCAAGAGCTACCTTC
Organism: Terrimicrobiaceae bacterium; assembly: GCA_041752695.1. Taxonomy (GTDB): domain Bacteria; phylum Verrucomicrobiota; class Verrucomicrobiia; order Chthoniobacterales; family Terrimicrobiaceae; genus CALCJD01. Next base: position 108,957 of record JBGSVZ010000066.1, on the reverse strand, counting down.
GCCACGGTGTCACCATCGAACGCCTGTCGCCGAAACTTCTTGGCTACCAACTCGACAAACTCGCCGAGGCCCTGGACCCGTCCGCCGACCTCGATTTCGATTACCTCGGCATCCAGACGATGTACGACCGGTATCTCGTGGTGGACAAAACCCGCAAGTCCGCCCGCCGTCTGGAAACGCCCCAATTTTTCTGGATGCGCGTCGCCATGGGGCTCTTCCTTGAAGAACCCAAAGATCGCGAGGATTGGGTGGTCCGCCTTTACAATCTCTACAAGGGCCGCCGCTTCTGCTCCAGCACGCCGACACTCTTTAATGCCGGCACGCTGCACAGTCAGCTCTCAAGCTGTTACCTCTACAAAATCGACGACTCGATCGAGTCCATCATGCAGCGCGGTATTGCGGAAAATGCCTACCTTTCCAAATGGGCGGGCGGACTGGGTGGCTCGTGGACGGCCGTGCGCGGCACGGGTGGGTACATCAAGGGCACCAATGGGGAAAGCCAGGGGGTCATTCCTTTTCTCAAACTCCACAACGACCAGCTGGTGGCGGTCAATCAGGGCGGCAAACGCCGCGGCTCCGGCTGCGCGTATCTGGAAACCTGGCACAACGACATCGAGGATTTCCTCAAGCTGCGGGACAACGTCGGCGACGAACGCCGCCGCACCCACGATCTAAATACGGCCAACTGGATCCCCGACCTTTTCATGAAACGCGTCGAGGCCCGCCAGGATTGGACGCTCTTCCGCTCCAACGAAGTGCCCGATCTGCACGAACTCTACGGGCGCAAGTTTGAGGACCGCTACGTTCACTACGAAAAGCTCGCCGCCGAGGGCAAAATCTTTGGACGCAAAATCGCCGCCCTCGAGATCTGGAAACAGATGCTCAAGATGCTCATCGCCACCGGGCACCCCTGGATCACTTTCAAGGACCCCTGCAACCTGCGCTCGCCGCAGGATCACACCGGCGTCATTCACAGTTCGAATCTCTGCACCGAGATCACGCTCAACACCAGCGAGGACGAAACCGCAGTTTGCAACCTGGGGTCGGTGATTCTCGATTCGCACATGAAACTCAATGGCGAGCTCGACCTCGACATGCTGCGCGAGACCATCACCGTGGCCGTGCGCGCCCTGGACAACGTCATTGATATCAACTTCTACCCGACCGAGGCGGCCAAACGCAGCAACCAGCGCCACCGTCCCATTGGCCTCGGGATCATGGGCCTGCAAAACGCCCTCTTCAAACGCAACCTCTCCTTCGCCAGCGACGAAGCGGTGGATTTTAACGACGAGTTCATGGAAGCCATCGCCTTCTTTGCCTACGGCGCATCGAGCGACCTGGCGGCGGAACGGGGAACCTACAGCAGCTACCGCGGTTCGAAGTGGGATCGCGGATTGCTTCCGCAGGACACCATCGAAACCCTCGAACGCGAACGCGGCATCAAGATCGACGTCCCCCGCGGCGGCAAGATGGACTGGACCCCCGTCCGGGACAAAATCAAAAAGCACGGCATGCGCAACAGCAACGTGCTGGCCATCGCTCCCACAGCCACGATCTCGAACATCACCGGCACCACCCCGTGCATTGAGCCGAATTATAAGAACCTCTTCGTCAAAGAAAATCTCGGCGGCAAATACACCATCCTGAGCTCCGAACTCGTCCGCGATCTCAAAAAGATCGGTAAATGGGACGACACCATGCGGGAGCAGATCAAATATTTCGGCGGCGAACTGGACAACGTGGACAACATCCCCGAGGAGATCAAAAAGAAGCACCTCACCGTCTTTAAGATTCCCTACCAATTTGTCCTCGATGCCGCCGCCCGCCGTCAGAAGTGGATCGACCAATCTCAATCGGTCAATCTCTTCATGGAGGAACCCGACCTCAAGGTGCTCAGCCACATGTATCGCCGCGCCTGGGCCGTCGGCCTGAAGACCACTTATTACCTACGCAGCACCGGGGCCTCGAACATCGAAAGCGCCACCACCACGACTAAGAAAGAAGTGCGCGGTGTTGCCGGTGGCCAGCCCGCCGAACCCAAGCGCGAATACACGCCCGCTGAACAAAAAGCCTGCTCCCTCGAAGCCATGCGCAACGGCGAAGAATGTGAAGCTTGCCAATAAGCTCCCGGAGTTTTAGAAAAATAATTGGTTAGGCAGCCAGCGGGGCGATGGGACCAACTCGGTTCATCGCCCCGCATGCTTGCAAAATTTGCGGTTCATGAAACGCACCTGTCCGACGCCTGTCCAGGATCGCAGCCGGCATCTCACTTGGGGACACCGTCCCGCAAAGCGTCGATGAGGGCCAGAGTGGCCGGCGGGGTCTTTCCCCGTTGCCAGAGGATAAGGAAATCCCATTTCGCTTTCCGGTCGCTGACAGGAACAAACGTGATTCCGGGGTGGGAACTTTCCCTGAAATAGTCCGGCAAGAGGGTCACGGCCGACTCGGAACTCACGAGGGATAGGACGTGGGAGATCCCATCGGTGATGGAGACGAAACGGGGTCGAAAACCGGCAGCCCGGCAGAGGGCGGTAATCCAACGGTTCCGGCCCGGCATCTGGTCCTCATCGATCCCAATGAATGGCCGATCCCTGAGCTGGCTCATTGCGAGGTGGTTTTGGGCGGCCAATGGATCGGTCGAGGCCAGGGCGGCACAGACGGCGAACGATCTCAATTTGAGGCTGCGGAAATCCCTCGAGGCGACCACGCCCTCCTGACCGGTCAATGCCACGTCAATGTCCCCGGCCTTGAGAGCGTCAATTTGCTCTCTGGGGGACATGTCACTCAGCTTGAGTTTTAAGTCCGGATGGGATTTTTGCAGTTTTTTCATCGCGGGTGACAGAATGGATTGCGCCGCCGACATGATGAAACCCACCCGCAGCTCGGACCGCAGGCCCCGCGCTTCCCGCCTCACCTCCGCTATGGCAGCTTCGTAAGAATCGATGACCGGTCGAATCGTTTTGAGGAGGACCAGCCCGAGGCCGGTCGGCTTGACGCCAGTAGCTTCACGCTCGAGCAACCTACCGCCGATTTCCGTCTCGAGCCATTTCATCTGTCGGCTCAGGGCCGGCTGGGTGATCCGGAGCCGGACGGCAGCGCGGTTGACGCTGCCCTCTTCGACCACAATCATTAGCGCGCGGAGACGTTCGAGCATCGGGGGACGATATGCCCGATGGGCATATCTGCAATAACGAACCGGCATTGGTCGAGAGATGCCGCCGGGGGCATGGTCGAGACGTCCCGAGGGACCCGCCTTCGGGCCAGAAATCACAAACACCCACTGACTATGAAAACACCCGACCTCACCCTTCGCCCACCCCGCAGCCCGCGCATTCGTCTTGGCGGATACGCCATCCTGCCGCGCCTCCTGGACAAGGCCCGGGCGACCGCCGCCGGAACGGCCGGGGAATACAAATTCAACAGCACACTGGATTCCCTGTTTTTCGACTTCACTGGGAGTGCGGCGACTTCCCTCCTCGAAGAAGCCAGGGCGGGCAAATCCGATGGCGAAATTTTGCAATGGATCGCGAAGAACGCCCCGCTTCGGCGCTCCGCGCTGGAAATCAGTCAGTGGTCGGCTTGGACGGAACGGTTCTCCGTCAATGACGTGGAATCCCGAGAGTGGTTCACCGGGGAAATCAAACGCCTCTGCCCCGGACGAGCCGACATCGAAACTATTTTCGAGTATCTCGATGTCGATGATTTCGTAAATTTCGGAGGAAGAGCATGACCTGCCCTGAATGGCAGAACATTTCCACCGAGACGGAAACTCCGAACAGAATGTAAATATTTATGGCCGCTCGATTTCTGCATACAATGTTGACGCCCGCCGTTCTTGAGGCGGAGCAGCACTATTACGGGAGGACCTACCCGACGACCGAATCCGCTCCGAAGCCCGAGGCGCTGATGGCGGACGAGATGAATTTCATTCAGAGCCGCGATAGCTTTTACCTCGCCACTATCACGGAAAACGGCTGGCCCTACATCCAGCATCGTGGAGGACCAACGGGCTTCCTGAGGACCCTTGGGGCTCATCAAATTGGCTTCGCCGACTACGGGGGGAACCGTCAGATGATCACCGTTGGAAGCCTCTCCCAGCAGGATCGGGTCGCCCTCTTCCTGATGGACTATCCGAGCCAGTCCCGATTGAAGATTCTCGGTCATGCGACGGTGGTTGATGCCAGGGAGCATCCCGCTCTCGTAGAAAAAGTCGCGCCTTCGGGCGGTCATGCCTCCCGGGTCGAGCGGATTTTTCTCATCGATGTCTTAAGCTACGATTGGAATTGCCCCAAATTCATCACGCCCCGCTTTACGGCCGCTGAGGTGGACGAAATTGTCTCGCCCATGAGGGAACGAATCACCGAGCTCGAGGCGAGGCTGGCGTCGTTGTCCCCGGACGAAAATCGGCCATAGTCCGAATTCGCGCCGGCACCCTGTTCCAAACTTCCCTTGCCCGCCGCTCCGGCGGTGCGGCCTACACGTTTCGGGGGGCCTTCGCTCCAAGTTTACTGAAGATTTCTTGCCTTCAGTTTCCCCGGGGCCGGCCTCCTGGCCCGGTTTTTGCTCTTGACCTGCTGAGCTGGTTTGGGTTGATAGCGCCGCATTTTACATGGGGAGGAATTATCTGTGATGAACGGATCGCTTGAGGCGATTTTTCACCACTTCATTTGGAATATCTGTTACGTGGGCGTCCTGATCGGACTCTCCGCGTATGGTATTCATCGCTACTGCATCATCTACCTGTTCTTGAAGAACCGAAAGAAGCAGATGCGACCGGCCGGGCAGTTCGCTCAACTGCCCCGCGTCACCGTGCAGTTGCCGGTTTTTAACGAATATTACGTCATTCGTCGCCTGATCGAAGCCGTTGCCAAGCTCGACTACCCCAAAGATCGCCTCCAGATCCAGATTCTGGACGATTCCACCGACGAAACCTGTCAGATCGCCCGCGACGCGACGGAACGCCTCAAAGCGGCGGGTTTTGACATCGAATACATCCACCGGACCAATCGGGAGGGCTTCAAGGCCGGTGCCCTCGAAGGAGGCATGGACAGCGCCACGGGGGAATATATCTACATCCTCGACGCCGACTTCGTTCCCGGCCCTGACTCGCTCCTTAATTGCATCCATCATTTCACCGACCCGAAAGTGGGTATGGTGCAGATGCGCTGGGGCCACCTCAACCGCAACTACTCCATCCTGACCAAGGTTCAGGCGGTTTTCCTCGACGGCCACCTTCTTCTCGAGCAGACCGCCCGCAGCCGCGCCGGGCGTTTTTTCAACTTCAACGGCACCGCCGGCATCTGGCGCAAGTCTTGCATCTCCGACGCCGGCGGATGGCAGCACGACACCCTCACCGAGGACCTCGACCTCAGCTACCGCGCTCAACTGAAGGGCTGGCAGTTTGTCTATCTGCCCGATGTGGTCGTTCCCGCCGAACTTCCCGTGGACATGAACGGTTTCAAATCCCAGCAGCACCGCTGGACGAAGGGTTCGATCCAGACCTGTAAGAAGCTCCTCCCGGCCGTTTGGCAGGCTCCCCTGCCCCTTCTGATCAAATTGGAGGCCACCGCCCACCTCACCGCCAATTTTGGCTACCTGCTGCTTGTCATGCTCTGTGTCCTCATCCTTCCTCACTCCTTCACCGGAGACAAAGGAGCGATGTATTCCCTTCTGGTCGATCTGCCGATTTTTCTCGCCACATCGGTCTCGATCGGGGCGTTTTATCTGGTTGCCCAGATGCATCTCAATCCGCGCGGCTGGCTCAAGGAGTTCTGGCTTTTCCCCCTCACCCTCGCCCTGGCCACGGGAATGTCGGTTAACAATGCCCGCGGCGTGATCGAGGCGATGCTGAACAAGCACTCGGATTTCACTCGCACGCCAAAATATGGCATCGAGAAAGCCGCCCGCCCGGCTCGTCGCGTGCGCTACATGCCACTCAAGTCCTTCCTTCCCGCCATCGAGCTTCTTTTCGCGCTTTATTTCGGCTATTGCGTCTGGAAAAGTGCCTTGGCCGGACAGTGGATGTCGATCCCCTTCCTGCTGATCTTCCTCGGTGGATTTTGTTACGTTTCGTCAAAATCCATCGCCTTCTGGCTCCAGCATTTCGGCTCTCTGCTTGCTCCGCGTCAGACTGTCGAGCCGTGATCCGCGTTGCTCCGCTGTTGGCGCTGGCCGTGATCCTGGCGGGCTGCGCGGAGGATACCAAACATCGCATCCTCGTCAGTACGTCCAGCCAGCGCATGATCGTCCTGCGCGAGGGCATCAAAATCGCCGAGTACCCGGTTTCGACCTCGAAGTTCGGGCTCAGTGACACCCCTGGCAGCAACGGCACCCCGCTCGGCTTGCTCAAGATTCGGAAAAAAATCGGCGGTGATGTCCCCTCCGGCACGGTTTTTAAATCCCGGCGTCCGACCGGAGAAATTCTGCCCATCGACGCTCCCGGCCGCGACCCCATTGTCACCCGCATCCTCTGGCTCGAAGGCCAGGAACCGCAAAACGACAACGCCTACGAGCGTTTCATTTACATCCACGGGACGCCGGAGGAGCGCACCATCGGCACCCCGGCGAGCTACGGCTGCATCCGCATGCGTTCGCGCGATGTGATCGAGCTCTACAATACGGTCGGCGTGGGGGCCCGCGTGAAAATCATGCCCGAACCTTTCCGGGACGATCTTCCGCCCAACGGGCCGTGAATTGGCTCTGGAGCGGGTGGAACGGCCGCCAGAAAGCTTTTTTCCTTACCTCCTTCATCGGCGGGTTTATCTGGTGTCTTTTTTACCTCCTGGTGTCCACCGGCTGGAGCCTCGATGATGAACTTTCCCACTACCTGCGTTCCCGCAGTGTCTGGCAGAATCCCGTCCTGATTTTCGACGCCTGGACTCGCATCGGGCGAAATCTGTTTCACGTTCTGCCCTCCCATTTCGGCCTTACCGCCGCGCGGATCTGGACGCTCCTTTTCGCCGCTTTGGCCGTTTGGATCAGCACCCTTCTGGCGGCACGGCTCGGAGCAAAACGAGCGTGGTTGGTTCCGCTTGCACTCTGGTTTCAGCCCTGGTTTGTCGAACTGTCCTGGGGAGTCCTCACTCAGACCCCATTCCTCCTCGCCATGCTTGGGGGAATCTGGTTCCTTTCCGGCCGTCGGCTCGCCTGGTCAGGGTTTTGTTTCGGCCTTCTGCCGCTCATCCGCCACGAAGGCATTGCCCTGCTGGGGCTTTGGGCCATCGCCGTCACCGTCGAACGTCTCCTTCATCGCAAACCCTTCGACCTCGTCCCCGCCGCCCTGGCTTCGGCGTTTCCCCTCGCCGCCTACAACCTCGCCGCCTGGATCTGCCTGCATGATCTGCCCTCGCGGATCTACTTCGACGCCAAACCCACCGAGATCTACGGGAGCGGACCGCTCTGGCATTTCGCGGCCATCTGCCTGGTTCCGGCGGGAGTGTGCACCGTGATTCTGGCCGTCTGCGGTCTCCCGCGTTGTCTCCGCGGGTGGCGCCAGTGCTGGCCGCTCTTTTTTTATCCCGCTTACTTTGCCCTCCACAGTGTGATCTTCTGGAAGGGGTTGTTTGCCTCCGGGGGATATTACCATTTTCTCATGCCTGCGGTGCCCGGCCTGGCGATCGTGGCCGTTTTTGGCGCGGATGCCCTGCTCGACCGCCGCCGGATCGGATCAAACGTGTTGGCCGGAATCCTCATCGCTGGTCTGGCCCTGCAAGGACTCCTCCTCGTTCATGTCCTGGCCATGCAAAAATGGGCCGGCGTCCCCCCACAGCTCGGCCTGGCCCGGGATCCCATCCACCACGCTCTCCAACAAGCCCTCGACTGGCAGGAAGTGCATCGTCCGGCCGCCCGGCCGGTTATCTGCCACCACATCTACGCGGCATTTTCCCGCGACTGGATCGAAATCGCAAAACCGCCCGACGAGATCAGTCCAAGCGCCGCCACGCTCCCACCCGGCACCGTCGTAATCTGGGAAGCGAAATACTCCGACCTCACCGGCCTGCCGCTGAAGGATTTTCAGCAAACCGACTGGAAGGAAGTTGCGTCCTTTGGCGGCGGTAGCGTGCGGGTCTTTGAAAAACCGGCGGCAGAGGTGCGCTGAAAACCGGGGGCGGGCCATGGCGGAAAGGATGGGATTGCCTGCTGCGCAGGCTTTCCGGAAGTGGCTTCGTTGCCAAAATTTTCCCTCCTTACGGAAGCGCGGAAGGGGTGGGATTTGAACCCACGGAACCTGTTACAGTTCGCTCGATTTCGAGTCGAGTGCCTTCGACCGGACTCAGCCACCCTTCCTAAAATGTGCGACGCCTTGGTCGCAAAGAACGGTTACTATCTCCGCAGCATTGCGGCGGGCAAGGAAAAATCCGCGTGGCGTCAGTCGCGCGGGAAAAGACGCGACCTTTCGGCCGGCAGCGGCCCGTGAGAACGCCGGGGCGAATTCGACCGAATCGGGACCAGATCACCAATCCTCGGCGGGAGATTTTCGCCGTTGCGCAAATCGCGGTTCCCCCCCAGGACCTGAAAAAAGGTCCGGATCTGACCAAAAAATATCCCCACTCGAAGCATAACGAGGGAGTTGCGGAACCTCCGCCCTCCCTTAAAATTCCCGGTCACCGACTTCAGAATACTGAGGAGTCTCATGGCATGAACAGTACCACGTTTATCCCGGCCGCAACAGGCAAGTTGCGGATATTTACAAGGTCAGAAAATTTCGCAGAAGATTTTTGCCCTCGGACGTGAGGATGGACTCCGGGTGGAACTGCACGCCGTAGACCGGAAGTTCCCGGTGGGCGAGACCCATGATTTCCCCCTCCTCCGTCCAGGCGGTGATCCGGAGGCAGTCCGGCAGCGTTTCCCGTTTGACCAGCAGCGAATGGTACCGGGTGGCTTCAAAGGGACTGGGCAAACCCGTGAAAACATTTTCGCCGGTATGGTGAATAGGTGAAGTCTTGCCATGCATCAGCCGGTCCGCCCGAACGACGTCCCCGCCGTAAACCTGCCCGATGCTTTGATGGCCCAGGCAAACACCGAGCACCGGTTTTTTTCCGCCGAAGGTTTGAATGACCTCGCAACTCACGCCCGCTTCGTTTGGCGTGCAGGGACCCGGAGAAACCACGATGCGCTCGGGATTCATGGTTTCGATGTCCTCCACCGTGACCTCGTCGTTGCGCCGGACCACAATCTCCGCGCCCAGCTCGCCGAAATACTGCACGAGGTTGTAGGTGAAGGAATCGTAGTTATCGATGACCAGAATCATGCACCTAATTTCCCGGAAACACGGCAGGAGGCAAACAAATCATTCAGCGCGCTTCCCCCGTCGGCCGCACGGGGGCCGCCGCCGCGATCACCCAGCAGATCACGCAAAGCACCGCGCCGACCAGAACGGCAATTCCGAAAGGCAGCGGCCCTTCCGGCATGAGGGGCACGACCAGGCCCGATACGACGGAAAAAAGCAGCATAAACAGGAACGTCTGGAGCGACGCCGCCAGGCCGCGGTATTTGGGAAACATTTCCAGGGTGATCATGCTCATGGCGGGCGAGCACAGCGCGGCCCCAAAGGAGAAAATCGCCAGCGGCAGCACGGCCCAGGGAAGCCGCTGGAAAAATACCGCCGCATAAATCACATTCCAAATGCCCGCCAGCACCATGATAGCAAATCCCGCGCTGATCACAGCGGGCGTCTTGATTCTCTGACTCAGCCAGCCAGCGGCGACGGAGCCTGCGGTCATTCCTCCAATCAGCGGAATAAATAACCAACCGAAATCCGTCACGTTCATCCCCAGAATGTCCATGACAAAAAACGGAGCCGCCGCGACGTAAATCATGATACCCGAAAAAGCCATCGCGGTGCTCAACGAGCGAAGAAGAAAATAGCCATGGCTGCCCACCTCCCAATAGTTCGCGAGCATGACACGCATCTGAAAAACCTGCCTTTTTTCCTTCGGCAGGCTCTCGGGCAAAGCCCAGGCGCAGGCGACGAGCAGCACCACGGTAAACAACACGATAAACCAGAAGATCGACCGCCAGCCAGCCACGGCCAGGAGCCAGCCGCCAATGATCGGAGCCAGGGCGGGCGCCAGACCGAACACCACATTGATGTAGGACATGACCCGATGCGCCTCCGCGCCAGTAAAAAGATCGGCCACGATCGCTCTTGCCACCACGGCCCCTCCCCCGGCGGAAAATCCCTGCAAGAGCCGGAAGACGATCAGCATTTCCAACGACCCCGCACAGGCCGCTCCAATGGTGCCGAAGAGATAAAACACCAGCGACCACAGCACAATCAGGCGACGGCCAAACGAATCGGAAAGCGTGCCGTAAAACAACGTCATTACCGCAAAGGCAAAGACATACGCGGTGAGCGACTGCTGCACCGGCCCCATCGTGGTGCCGAATTCCTTCGCGATGGCGGGCAAAGCCGGCAGGTAGGCGTCGATGGACAGCGCCCCGAGCATCGAGAGCGCAGCAAGGATGACGATCAACAGCCGGTTCATGCGAGCGGAGCACTGTAATGGTAAAAATCGGAAACGCTCGAAAAAATCGCGCCCTCATCGCGCCGGATTTTCCTGTGACGGTTTCGTAACATTTTTTCTATTGCTCTGCGGGAAACCTGCTAAATTTGTCACTAACTTCTTCCAAAGAAACTCTTCTGCGGGGAAGCCTCACTTTCATGATCGCGCTCTCCGAATCCCAACTCACGCTCCGCCCGCTTGTCGCACGCCTCCAGGCGGACATCCCCACCCTGACCATTACCGTCGCCAATACCTACGCCGTGAGGGGACGGACCCCGAAGGGCGATTACGAGAGCCGCGTTTTTCTGAAAAACGGCGAGATTCGCACCACCTTCCTGCGCAAGGGCGGCAATCCGCTGCAGGACATGCGCCTGCTTTGCCGGACCGGCGAAGCCCGCGAGGAAAGCGGGCTCGACGAACATGTCGCAGCCATCACCGCGAATGAGGAAAAACTCCCCTGGGTGCGCAAGGAAGTCAGCCCCGAAAGCGGCGATGAATCCGTCACCATCCTTCCCTTCGGTAGCGCCGACCACGCCCCTAGGGTGGTCGTCCGGACGAGCGCACTCACCGGGTTCGTCTCTCTGGACGTCTGTGACGCCCGAGAAATGAGTCCGGCCGAAGCGCATTTGGTCGCTGAAGCCCTGATTCGCGCTGCCCAAATGGCCGCCGATTCCTGAGACCAGGTCGCGCAGGGTTGCCGGTCTCCTCATTGGGAGTCCGAGGATCGAGGAGAGTGCCCTTCCGAAAAGCGAGATGTAGCCGCCTGCGGTCAATACGCTGTTCCTCTACGCCTCATTCAGGCTTCCCACAAATCGCCCGGAATAGTGCTGGATATGACTTTGGGTTCAAAGTATCAATCCTGTGATAATGTCGTCGGTTCTCGAGTATCCCCCAATTCTGGGCGAGGCGTTTGGCGTTTCCTCGCTGCTCTCCCCAGGTGCAGTGCTTCAGCGCAATCGCTCCATCTGCATCTCGGGCTGGGGTTTGGAAAATGCTCCCGTCGAGGTGTCGCTGGGGGACACATCTGTCCGGACATTTGTCAAAGGCGGTGTCTGGAATGCCCACCTACCGGCCCGGAAAGCAGGCGGACCTCTGACTCTGGATGTGGTCTGTGGCGAACAAACAGCGAGGATTGAAGGAATTTTTGTCGGAGAAGTGATTTTGTGCGCCGGGCAATCGAACATGGAGGTTCCGGTTTCGTCCCTCAGCACGAGAGAGGAGATCGTGCCGCACACCGATAATTCTCAAGTGAGCATCTTTGTTCAGGACTGCCAACCCGTTCCCGCTCCGGCGCGTGATGTGAGGAACGGAAGGTGGATCGTCGCCACTCCGGGTAACGCGCCGGAAATGCCCGCTTTGCCACTGCTGTTCGGATTGCGGCTCCAAAGGGAGCTGGGTATTCCTGTGGGAGTGCTGACTGCTGCGGTTGGAGGGAGCGGCATCACCTCCTGGCTGCCGCCCTCGGTCTTCGAAAAATACGAAGATCTGAAGACGTACTGGAATGGCTATCCGTGGCAGCCGGAAAACGAGGAGGAGGTCTATGCGAAATGGGTTTCCGACCGGGAGGTGCACGATGCAGAGAACGCCCGCCGTGCGGTAGCCGGAGAAACGCCGCTGCCTTGGACCAAGTATCTTTTTTTTGGTCCGCGAGGGCCGCGCTGTCGGGCGCAACCCTCGGGATTTTATCACGGCGGAATTGATCCGCTGACCCGCTACCCCATCAGCGGCGTGGTCTGGTACCAGGGGGAAACAGACGCCGAGGAACCATCGCAATACCCCCGCCATCTGCAGGAGTTGATCGCGACATGGCGCGCTGCGTGGAAGCAGCCGGAGCTCCCCATTTTTCTCGTGCAGCTTGTCCGGTGTGCTGCCGATGAAACCACGGAGAACTGGCCGGTGGTCCGCGAAGCGCAAGCCGGAGCGGTTGATCAAAAGAACGGGGTATTCCTGGTTCCAGCCCTCGATCTTGGAGACCCGCAGGACTACCATCCGGCGGACAAAGATCTATTAGCCGCGAGGCTGGCCCGATTTGTCCAACTTGCCATCACCGGGGCCCAGGTGCCGCAGGCGCCTCGTATCATGAGGATTGAGCGCACCCATGACGAAAGCTTCCGCTGTATATTTTCTCAACCGGTCCGTGTTGTCGGCAGTGCGGTCGCGGGCTTTGAACTGGCCGGCGACGACGGGGTCTTCCGCACGGCTGTTGCCCGACTGACGTCCCCCTGCACCGCGGTGGTTGAGAGTGATGGCGGAGACAAGGACCTGCGATATCTCTGGCAGGGTGATCCGGGCGTCAATGTGTTTAGCGAAGACGGCCTTCCCCCATTGCCCTTCCGGACAGATGCGGCGGGTGCTCCAGTCCGGGTGGAACAGCATTATCTCAGCGCCTGGCAGAACGGGAACAGCTGACCAATTTTCCTGATGAATAAAAACTTATGAACGACACGGCATTTGGACATTTCACCGCGGACGGCCTGGAGTACGTGGTGACGGCGCCCCATCCCCCGCGAGATTGGTTCAACTTTTTCTGGAATCCGACCTATCTGGCCTGCGCGGGGCAGAACATGAACGGCTTCTCGCTCTACCAGGAGGACTCTGGCGTGGTGACGAACCTGTTCGGCAAGCAGGACATGCGCGACGATCCCCGGTGGCTTTATTTGCGAGACAACGAAACAGGGGAGTTCTGGAGCGCCGGATATTTTCCCTGCTGGACGGAGATGGAGGAGTTCGAATGTCGGCACGGCCTGGGGTACTCCGTGCTGCGAACCCTCCACCACGGAGTTCGGATCGAGTTCCGGCTTTTTGTCCCACGTGAAGAATCGGCCGAAATATGGACCGTCCACGTGGTGAACGAAAGCGCCAGGAGCCGCGAGCTCTCCCTCTTTGCCGTTACGAACATCATGCTCGATGGCGTGAATATGCCTTACGGGTATTTTGGCGGAATTAGCGGGAAATATGAGCGGGAGGACGAGTTCCTATTTTTCAAAAACATGACGCACACGGTCGTGGATAAGAAATACCGCGCGTTTATGTATGCCGACGTGCCACCCGACCGCTGGGATACGAGCCGCGAGTTTTTTCTCGGGAAAAATCGCAGCTTCAGCCGCCCTGAGCGGGTGGTGCTGGGAGAGCTTGGAAACAGTGTGGCAAGCGTGGAGTTTCTCGTTGGCGCGATGCAGCACGATCTGAAGTTGGACGCTGGGGATGCCCGGACAATCCACTACGTTTTGGGGCTGGTGGTGGACGTTCACGACGCACGGCGGATGCGCGATGGCTTCAGGGATGGCGATCAAATCGAAACAGAATTTGCCGCGATGAAGCAGGCGAATCGCGTGCGGCTTGGTGCCCTAAACATCGAAACTCCCGACGTCGCATTCAACCATCTGCACAACACCTGGCTCAAACACCAACTCCACCTCATGGCGGATTGGGCGCGCTTTTATTTCAAGGGATATCGGGATACCTGCCAGGACTCCGCGGGGATGAGCCTCGTGGATCCCGCCCGCGCGCTGGAAATGTTCAAAAAGGCCCTGCGCAATCAGCGGAGTGACGGCTTTTGTCCGCGCGCGTTCCGCGTTGCCAGCATGGACATCGCTGCCGCTGACAAACATTACGCTGACTCTCCCTCCTGGATCAGCATGGCCACCGATGCCCTGGTTCGCGAGACCGGCGATCTCGGCTTACTGGAAGAGGTCGTCGCATACTCGGATAAAGGGGAAGACACGATCTGGGGACACAACTTGAAGGCGATGGAATTTCTTTGGAATGACCGCGGAAGCCACGGCCTAAGTCTGATCCACTGCGGGGACTGGAACGATTTGATTGATAAGGCGGGCCCCCAGGGAAAAGGCGAAGGGGTCTGGATGAGCTTCGCGCTGGCCCGTGTGCTCAAGGTGATGAAGCAACTGGCGGCCTGGCGGGGAGATCAAGCTCTCGAAAACCTCTGTCAGCAGCGGCACGAAGAACTCTCGGAATCGATCTGGAAATATGGCTGGGACGGGAAACATTTTATCTATGCGATCAATGATGATGGCGAAAAGATTGGCTCCAGCTCCTCCTCTGAGGGCAGTTGCTTTTTAAATCCCCAATCATGGGCGCTGCTCTCCGGGGTGATCGACGCGGAGACGTATCTCGGAATCGCGGAGCACCTCGAAACCTTCATGGAGACACCGGTCGGGCCGGTGCATAACTGGCCGCCCTTCACCGAATACAATTACGGCATCGGCCAGCTCAGCGGAACTCCCGCCGGATTCTTCACCAACGGGAATGTCTATTGCCACGCCGCCAGCTTCAAGATCGCGGCGGATTTTACGGCCGGAAGAAACGACAAAGCCTACGACACGCTTAAACGGATTTTGCCGTCGGCTGAAAAATCGGAACCGTACGCGCAGGCTAATGGTTATGTCGGGCCAGCTGCCCAGCGGATGAGTTTGCATGTCTCGGACGATCCCTGGCGGACCGGCACGGTATCGTGGAATTTTCTTAATACGGTCAATCAGCTCTTTGGCATCGAGCGCACTTTGGAAGGGTTTTATCTTCGTCCCAAACTCCCCTCCCAATGGAACGAAGCGCGGATCACCCGCCCGTTTCGTGGCGTGGAATACGAAATCCATATCCGGCGAGGCTCCGCACCCCGGATCGAGTTGGATGGAAATGTGCTCGCAGGCGATCTGATCCCTAGTTCTAAAACTTTGGGAAGAAAAAAAGTGGCGATCTATTGTGAAATCCCCGTTTCCGCGATGGATACCGGGAAGGCGAGCCCAGCTTAGACGATGGCGGCTTGGCATCTAGTCTCCAGACCATTTTGAATATTTTATGAACATTCCCACGCGCTCTCTCGCCCTGATTTCCGCCCTGCTTCTCATGGTGGTTGCCGCCCATTCCCAAGAACCTTCGTCGAAGCTCAAGCTGCCTTCGATCCTGAGCGATCATATGGTCATCCAGCGGGATGTTCCCCTGCGCGTCTGGGGTTGGGCAAAACCCGGGACAACCGTGAATGTCGCTCTCGGCCAGGTCACCGCCACCGCCCAGTCCGATGGGAACGGCGCATGGTCAGCGACGACAGGCAAAGTTTCCGCCTCGGGAAGTCCGGTCGAGCTGGTGGTGAGCGACGGAGTGGACACGATCACGGTGCGCGATGTTTTGGTCGGCGACGTCTGGGTCTGCTCCGGACAGTCGAACATGGCCTTCCCGCTTGGCGAATGTCAGGGGGCGTCCGGGGAGCTTGCCGAGGCCAACCGGCCGCAAATGCGTTTCTTTCAAATCGCGCACGAGTCGTCGGGTGTTCCCCTGCCCGACTGCAAGGGTCGGTGGGTGGTCTGTGCCCCCGAATCCGCCAAATCCTTCTCCGCCGTCGGCTATTATTTTGGCCGGGACATCTTGCAGTCCCAAAAAGTTCCGGTCGGCCTGATCGGGGCGAATCTTGGCGCTTCAAAGGCGGAAGTGTGGTTGAGCCGGGAAGCGCTCGCGGAGAATCCTGACCTCCAGAAAGCCTACCTCCAGCCAGTCGCGGCAATTTTCGAACAGCCCGAGGCCGCCAAAGCCGCCCATGACCAATGGCTCGCGGAAGGCGGGGCACAATATGAGAAAGACCGGAAACAATGGTATATGGACCGCTTTGCGGCCCTGAAGAAGAACGAACCCTTCGACCGGCCGGCGCCGGCTCAGCCCAAGCCCGAGCCCCCGTATTTCACGGCCCAGACCACCTTCCCCACCGTGCTTTTTAATGCGAAAATCAACCCCCTCGTCAATTTTCCCATCCGCGGCGCGCTGTGGTATCAGGGCGAATCGAACGCCAACGATCCTCTTTACGACAAACTTCTCGCCGCCCTCATCACGGACTGGCGGAAGCGCTGGCAAATCGGCGACTTCCCCTTCCTGATCGTTCAATTGCCGAACAAGAGCAAACAACAGAAGGATGCCGCCGAGCCCGTAATCGGTTGGGCCACCGTCCGCGACAGGCAGATGAAAGCCCACCAGGCCGTCCCTAATACTGGCCTGATTCCCACCATCGACCTGGGCAGCACGAATTCCCCCGACGAAAATCGGAACCTGCACCCCGACGAAAAAGAAAATATTGCCCTCCGCCTCGCGCTCGCCGCCGGCCATTTCGCCTATGGAGAGAACGTCGATTACGGCGGTCCGATTATCGAAAGCGCAACGGTGACCGGGAACAAAATCCAGATCGCTTTCCGCCATGCGGGTGACGGACTGAAAATCGGGCAGCCGCCGAAATCCTCGCTGACCCCGCAACCACCGACCGACGAACTTCATGGCTTTGCCATCGCCGGAAAGGACAAAAAGTTCGTCGCTGCCAAGGCCGCTATCGAAGGCACCGACAAGGTGCTCGTCTGGAGCGAGGCGATTCCCGATCCCGCCTTCGTGCGCTACGGTTGGCAGATGAGCCCGGTCGTCAATCTTTACAGTAGTGCCGGTTTGCCGGCTTTCCCTTTTCGGACGGATACGGACTGATCCCCCGCGCGACCTGCAATCACATCATTGATTACGGATTTGACGATTTTCAACCCTCCTGCGAAACATAGTTATGCCCGCTCTTTCTTCCGATTCCCGAATCCTTGTCACCGGCGGCTGCGGTTTTTTGGGCAGCCATTTGGTAGGCGTGCTGCGATCGCGTTATCCCGTAGTTGCGTTCGACGTGAGAAATCCGGGAGGTGACGAAGCGTTCCGTGAGGGATCTGTGACCGACGCCGAGCAGATCGACGGCAGTCTGGAAGGGATGGGCGGACTCGTGATCTCCCACATGGCCCCGCGGGCTCCCGGCATTTACGACAGCACCAAGGTGCCCTTTGAAATCAATGTCGGCGGGACCGCGCTGCTTCTGGATGCGGCAGTGCGGAAGGGAGTGAAGCGCGTGGTGCTAATTTCCAGCGTCGCGGTTGTGCAGCAGGCCGTGACGGCAGGGAGATTTCTTTCCACGGATTTGCCGGCCAGTCCGGATTCGATCTACGGGCTGACAAAGGCGCTGCAGGAGGAGACCGCGCAATTTTATCATTCCCAACACGGTTTGGAGGTCGCCATGCTGCGCCCCGCCTACATCAGCATGGGGGATACGCTCGAGGATAAATACGGCCTGAGACGTCCCAGCGTGAACTGGCAGTTTATCGATCCCCGCGACATCGGGGCCGCGGCAATGGCGGCGTTTGCCCTGAAAGATCTGGGTTGCGAAGCATTCTATCTGATGGCCGGCCCGGGGGCCGAGCAGCGGGCAGACATCAGCCACACGATGACCAGACTCGGATGGGTACCACAATACCGGTTCACGGAGTTTCCCCTCGATTAGGGACTGGGCTAACGATTCCCACCCGCTCAGAAATTCCAGACAGGCTGAGGAGAGATTTCTCCGGTCAAAGACCGGCGATGACGACTTTTTTCCCGAGGCGGGTGTTTTTGGGAGGCCGGCATTCGGTCACCAGGGTTGTGACTTCCTCCCACGAGAAAGCCCTTGCCATTTCCCGACACTGCCATTTGGAGCTGTCGGCGAGCACAACCACAGACTCGGCAATCCCGAGGATCGCCCGCTCGCTTTCCACGACAAGGTGGTTGGTGTTGGTCGCGCCTTTTTCATCGAGTCCACCCACAGATAAAAATGCCCAGCGGGCATGGTAAGCCGCGATGCTGCGCACCGCTTCGGGTCCGACGAGGAGGCCGGAACCCGGATAGAGAAAACCCCCGGTGAGGAAGACTTCCGCGCCATTGGGGTGCGAACGGAGGCGGTCGATCCGGTGGGCGATGAGAATGGAATTAGTCAGGATCCGCACCGGACGGTTGGCCAGATGCTGCGCCATGCAGAGTGTCGTGGTTCCGCCGTCGATCACCAAAACATCTCCGTCTTCAATGAACTCACAGGCCTTCCGTGCGATGTGTTCTTTTTCGAGCGGATGCAGTTCCTCGCGCAGACCGCTGGGCACCATGTCCCCGGGAGCCGGCGAGGCCGATTTCCGGACGCCCCCCCAGGTTTTTTCCAGGACTCCCCGTCCCGTGAGCTGCACAAAATCCCGACGTGCGGTGGCCTCGGAAATCCCGAGGATGCGGCAGGCCTCTTCAACGGTCAGGTCGCCCTGGCGCTCGACCAGAGCGACGATCGCGCGCTGGCGTTCCATTCGTCTCATGGCGTCAAGGAAACCAGATTTCAGTCACAAATCGAGCGCATCCTGCGGATATCGTCGGCGTTGACTCGACCGCCGACAAAAAGTGACGACGTGCCAGCCACTAAAATGTCGGCTCCGGCCGCCACCATGCCCGGGATGTTTTCCCAGCTCACGTTGCCATCGACCTGCACGGAGGCCCCGCTCCCGCAGGCGTCAAACGCACTCTGGCAGGCGGTGATTTTCGGCAGGCAAAACGGCAGGAGCCTCTGGCCCGCATACCCGGGATTGACGGTCATCACGACCACCTGATCCACCAACGGAAGGAGATGAATACAGGCCTCGACAGGCATGGCGGGATCAATCGCGATGCCGGGAGATGCACCAAGCTCGCGGATACGCTCGACCAGTCGCACGGGCTGCCGGACAGTTTCCGGGTGAAAGGAGATGCGGGAGCCGGGAAATCCCGCAAAGAGCCCGACATGACGATCGGGTTCCTCGACCATGAGATGGATATCCAGCGGGATCGGACTGGCCGCCGCCAGCGCCCGGCAATAATCGGGGCCCAGGGTAAAATTCGGGACGTAACGCCCGTCCATCACATCAATGTGCAGCCACTCGATGCCACCTGCCTGAAAGACCTCCAGCACGTCCGCCAGCGCAAAGGGATCCGCGCACATCATCGACGGGGAGATCTGGATTTTTTGCTTCATGGGCGGAAAGTGATTGATATATGACTGTTTTGGGACTACGAGTCAATCATATTCCAAGCATGCTCTCGACCTCCTACCCTCTAGACAAGCCAGGCGGATCATTTTCTGCCGTGGAGAAAGAACTCCCAGCACCAGAGCCTGGTAAGATTCTTGTCCGCACCCGCCGCGTTTCGGTCTGTCAGAGTGATGTGGTGATCCAGCAGGTAGGCCTGCCGCGCATCAAAAACTGGCCCGCGGAAATTCTGCATGAAGTCAGTGCCACGGTGCTCGCCGTCGGCAAGGGGGTGACAAAGTTTGCACCGGGGGATCTCATTGGGATCGGCTGTGATATCCCGTGCGGCAACCGTGGCTGCCTGTATTGCGGGGATGAAGGAACCGGGGATTGGACGTGTTGCCCGGACACGCAGGCGACCGGACACGAATTTCCCGGGTTCGCCCGAACCCACGCCGTCCTGCCCGACTGGTTTGTGGATTTGGGCCCGATCATGAAATTTCCCGAGGGCTTTGATCCCGATCACGCCTGCCAGCTCGAGCCGCTGGCCTGTTGCCTCGAGGGGATGACGCGAGTGAACAACTGTATCACCCACCGCGTGGTGGTGCTCATCGGCGCAGGTTCGCAGAGCACTTATGCCCTGCAGTGCGCCCAGGCCATGGGAGCCCGCAAAATCATTCTGGTCAATCGCGGAGCGGAGCGCCTCGAACGCGTGATAGACGATTTTGGCGATGAACGTGTTGTTGGAATCCGCTGGGATGACCACGTCGTCGAGAAGGTCTTTGCCGCCTGCAAACCGTTCAACGAGCCGCATTTTGTGATGATGAACGTCCCGGCGCGCGAGGGTTATGAACTCTCCGTCCGACTTATGGGCTATGGCACCGTGCTGGATGCCCATGCCGGCGTCAAAGGAGCCGGAGGAAAACCACGCATCGCTCACGAGGTCGACCTCAACAACGACGTTCATTACAAACTGCAATGTTACCAGGCCACCCACGGTTCCTCGATGCAGGGGATCCGTCTGGCCCACGAACTCCTCACCGGCGGCAAACTGCCGAAGCTCGGGTTGATGACCAACGCCAGCGAACGGTTTGGACGAGGACAGATCCTCCAGGCAATCCAACGCGCCGCCGATCGCGACAGCCTGAAAGTGATCATCGATTTTGACAAGCCATGAACTCCCTCGTCCTCGAATCCCCCGGCCACTTCGTCTTCCATTCGGATTGTCCGATTCCATCCGAAGCCCCCTCCCCCGACTCCGTTCTGGTTCGTGTGGCGGCCTGCGGGATCTGCGGCAGCGACATTCCGCGCGGGTTCGATCCCGGTGGCGCGTATCGGTATCCGCTTGTTCTCGGGCATGAGTTCAGCGCCGTGGTGGAGGAGGATGGCGGCGGCGTGAAGCGAGGGGACCGAGTGGCGGTCTTTCCCCTGATTCCAAAACCCGGTCAGCCCGGCTTTGACACCGGGGACTTTGCGCAGACGACCAACTACGATTATTTCGGCTCCCGCCGCGATGGAGGCATGCAGGAATTTCTGCGGGTCCCCGTTGCCAATCTTTTTATGCTGCCGCCAGAAGTGAATCTTCTGCATGCCGCGTGTACCGAACCTGCCGCGGTGGCTCTTCATGGCGTGCGCAAGATGCACATCGCCGCGGGCGACACTGGGTTGGTGATCGGTGCGGGCCCGATCGGAAACATGGCCGCCCAGTGGCTGCGCATTCACGGATGTGCGCGCGTCATGATCGCCGATGTGGATCCGCGCAAACTCGAACTGGCGGCAGGGATGGGCTTCGAGACCATCGATTCCAAAGCCGGTGACCCGGTGCAGCAGGTGTTTGAAAGGACGTCGGGAATCGGTGCCAAGAGGGTTATCGAAGCGTGCGGCCTGCCCACGACCTTTGCCCAGGCCATCGCCTGCGCGGCGACGTTCGGGGAGGTGGTTTTCATGGGCAATCTTCACGGCGAATTTCAACTCGGCGAAAAGGCGTTCTCCAGCATCCTACGCCGCGAGCTAACGCTCCACGGCACATGGAACAGCAAGGTCGTGCCGCGCGGGACTGACGACTGGTCCACCGTGCTCAAATACATGGACAGGCAACTGCTCATCGCACCATTGATTACGGACACGCCCACGCTCGATCAGGGCACCGACATTTTCGACAGCATCCGTCACCGCAAAGCCTACCACAACAAGGTGATCATCCGCGTCAGCCCGGAGCTTTTATGAAAATTGGACTGGGCCTGAAAACCGACTGTATCGAAACCCGCTACAGCTTCGACTGGCTGTTCGACCTCCTTGGGGAAGAGGGCATCCGAAACGTTCAGCTCGGTTCGTTTTACGAGCTCTATGTTTTGGACGACTCGTATTTCACCGACCTTCGCGCCAAGGCGGAATCGAGGGGCCTAAAGATCAAGAGTGTGTTCACCGCCCACCGGGAACTCGGGGGATTTTTCGTCGGGGATTCCCGCATGGAACGTGCCGCGCGGCGGGGCTTCGAGCGGTTGATCGAGGTTGGCGCGCTCGTCGGAGCAGACTACGTGGGGTCAAATCCCGGCGCCGTGTATCGCGACCAGGCCGCCCAAAAAGACGCCGGCACGGCCTGTTATCTGCGCCATCTCAAAGAGCTTTCCCGCCAGGCCCGGTCGCTTGGACTCAAGGCGCTGACCATGGAACCAATGTCCTGCCTCGCCGAGCCGCCCACCACGCCGGAGGAGATGCGAAACTACATCGGCGAGATGCAGGCCGATCACGTGGCGCACCCGGGTGAGACCGTTCCGACCTGGCTCTGTGGGGACATCAGCCACGGCCTCTGCGACGCGGAGAAAAACGTCCTATTTTCAAACATCGACCTCTTCGTGGCCGGCCTCCCGATGATGTGCGAGTTCCATTTCAAAAATACCGACGCCATTTTCAGTTCGACCTTCGGGTTCAACGCCGAAGAGCAAAAGCGCGGCACGGTTGATCTTGCTGCATTCAAGACCCTCTGCGACCGGCACGCCAACGACTGGCCGGTCGATGATGTGGTCGGCTATCTGGAGATCATGGGGCCAAAAATCGGCCGGGACTACTCGGACCCGCACCTCGCCAAAGAACTCCGCGCCAGCCTGCGCGCGATCAAGGAAACCTTCGCCAACTCAACTGCTCCGTCATGACTCCCTACCAATCCGCTCAGGAACGCTTCGCCGAATGGGGCGTGGACACCGATGCCGCCCTCACCACACTGGCCAGCACCCCGATCTCTCTCCATTGCTGGCAGGGCGATGATGTGGCCGGCTTCGAAAATGCCTCCGGCAATGCCGGCTCCGGCTGTGTCGCCACCGGCAACTATCCCGGCAAAGCCCGGAATTTTTCCGAGCTCACCAGCGACCTTGAGCAGGTCGCCTCACTGCTGCCTGGCCCGCTCCGGATCAACCTCCATGCGAGCTACGCGACCGACAATGCCGCCCAAGTGGATCGTGATGCGCTCACCATCGAACATTTCGTTTCCTGGCTCGACTGGGCCAAGGACCGCAGGTGGGGCATCGATTTTAACCCGACCTGCTTCGGCCACCCGCACGCCGCCGAGGGATTCACGCTCTCCCACCGCGACCCGTCCGTGCGCGAATTCTGGATCGCCCACTGCATCGCCAGCCGACAAATCGCCGCCGCGTTTGGCGAGGCTCTGAACAATCCCGTCGTCACCAACATCTGGATTCCGGACGGGATGAAGGACCGGCCCGCCGACCGTCTCGGGCCTCGCGAACGTCTTTCGCAGTCTCTCGATGCCATCTTCGCCTCCGACCTCGGATCCAGGGCGGCCTTTAATATTGACGCCGTCGAAAGCAAACTCTTCGGCATCGGCGTGGAAAGCTACACCGTGGGGTCGCATGAATTTTTTCTCGGCTACGCTGCCCGTCATCAGGTCGCCCTTTGTCTCGACGCGGGGCATTTCCACCCCACCGAATCGGTGGCCGACAAGATCTCCGCAGTGATGCTTCACGTCCCACGTCTGCTGCTTCACGTCTCCCGGGGCGTGCGTTGGGACAGCGACCATGTCGTGATGCTCGACGACCCCACCCGCGAAATGCTGCATGAGGTGGTCGTGGGTGGGTTCTTGCCCCGCACCCATGTCGGCCTCGACTTTTTCGACGCTTCGATCAACCGCATCGCCGCTTGGACGATCGGCACTCGCAATACCCAAAAGGCGGTTCTCCTTGGCCTCCTCGCCCCGCAAAGCCGCCTCACCGCCGCAGAGAATTCCGGAGACGCTGCACAGCGCCTGGCCCTTTTTGAAGACTGGCGCACCCTCCCCTGGGGCGCTGTCTGGGACGAGCACTGCAACCGCCACAACCGCCCATGCGATGGACACTGGATGGAAAGCGTCCAACGCTACGAAGCGTCCACGCTTTCACTGCGCGGCTGACCCAACTGCCCCGCAAACCTCCTTCGACTGACCACTCCGAAAACCCCGCGGGAATGCACCCTGGCTTACTTCAGAATACTCAAATCGGGAGATGTTGGCGCGGGGACTCCCGACGAAAGGCGCACGACCAAGCTCGGTTGGATAATTGCGGACTTTACGGGGCGACCATTGATCTTTTGCAGGAGCAATTCCACCGCCTTCAATCCCGCGTGCTTCATTTCCGAGGTCACGGAAGTAAGGGGCACAAAACAATCTTCCGCCATCGGCGAGTTGTCGATGCCCGTAACCTTGACCGAATCGGGCACCTTGATGCCTTTGCTGGCAAGGGCGTTGATGGCAGCGCTGGCCTGAGCATCGGACTGGCAGACGATGCCATCAAAGGGCAGGTTGAGGCCGAGGAGCAGGGCGGTGCTCGTCTGGCCATTCTCACGAAGAAAACTTGCTGTGGGGATGACCATCCGGGCGTCAAATTCGAGACCGGCCTCTTGGTGCGCCCGGAAAAAACCGGCCGTGCGGTTATCAACCGTTCTGAAGCAAGCCAGTCGGCGACACCCCTGCGCCAGGAGATGACGCGTTGCCAGATATCCCTGCATCTCGTAGTCCACGGCAACATTCGTCAGTTCTTCATGGTCGGCCTCGGAAAGCTCATTGAACAGAGAGACGACCGGCACATGCTGGCGCTCGAGTTCGGCGAACGTCGGCATCAGATTGGGATGGTGAAGGCCCGCCACCATCAATCCGTCCACTTCGCTTTTCAGACGCTCTCCGCAAGCCGCCAGGAAATCCTCATCTGTCGTGAAAAACCGCAGCCACATCCGCAAGTCACTTTTCTCCAACCCTTCGGCAATCCCGCGGAGGAGCCGGTCGCTGACATCACTCCCCGGGCTTCCAATATGGTGCAGAAAAATTCCCACAGCTCCTTTGCGGCCAGCTCTCAAGGCCACCGCAAGCCGGTTCGGAGTGTAATTGAGTTCCTTGGCCTTCTGAAGAATGGCCTCGCGAGTCTTTGCGCTTACGCCGGTCGTGCCCAGCCTCCCGGTGAGAACCTTGGAGACCAAAGTGTGGGATACTCCAAGATCGGTGGCGATTCGCTTGAGGGATGGCATGTTTGATTTTGGAAACACCGTCTATGCCGGTTGGGGCAACTACATGTCAGTAAAAACCGCTCGGGAAGGACCGACAAGCGAATTCCACGTCTCCATGGAGCCTTCAGCCAGGCTCTCGAAAGCTTTGAAACACCGTGGCGGGAGCCCACCGCAAGCCTAGACGGCTGCTCTCCGACCGTCCGTGAGGATGCTTATGCCCGAACCCCATCCCCGCCCCTCCACGATTGGATTCGATTTGAGAAATATCCGGTCTCCCACTTGACAATTCGTAATCATGTAGCAAATCTAAAAATATCACAGGATTGATTGTTGTTTCTACGTCAACCCGTGCCCCACTCCTTCCTCCTCCGCCATGCGCCTATTTCACCCACTCAACATCCTGATTTTGCTTTCCCTCGCCTGTCTTCCGCGACCATCGCAGGCCTTCGAAGTCATTAAGGACATCAACAAGGAACCGGTCGAAAAACTGGTGATTTTTGAAAAAGGAAAACCCGCCGATCACCTCTCCTTTGTTGACGACGCCAACAGCAAACTGGCTTTCACGGAAGACGGAGCGATCGAATGCCGGATCGTTGGCAACGCTGCGATCAAACCACTGATCAAATGGAAGGGAAACGGTTTGCCGGACTCTTTCAAGCTGAAGGAATACGATTATCTGATCGTCACCTGCCGGATGGAAGGCACGAGCAAGGTTACTAATGGTGGCAAGACCAGCGACCAGCGAGCGGCGAATCTCTGGTTTCCCGTTTGCCTGTTCAACGAAGCCGGTGAGGTCCTGGGTTCGGCCAGTCTGGCGGACCCCACTCCGGACAAACGCACTCCGGATACCACCACCGTGCTCAAATTCCCGATGGCCCAACTCTGCTTCTGGGGTCCTGGTCAGGGCGACGTCAGCGCCGTCGGCTTCAACTGGTCGAAAACCCATGACAACATCACCCGGGACTTCCGGGTCGTCATCGACAAGATCGCCTTCGCCAACGACTAAACCCGGTCGCCCCCATGAAAATCCTCCATCCCCTTCTCTCTCTCACCTGCCTGCTCACGCTCACGGTTCCTTCGACCATCGCGGCCACTCCCGTCGGGATCACACCCGAACAGATCAAAGAGAACCTGGCAAAGGTTCCGCCGACGGATCCTGTCGTTGCCAACCCGCCCAAGCTGCTTGATTCGGTTGCCGGCCAACATCCGAGGGTGCTTTTCACCGCCAAGGAAATCGAAACTCTCAAGGCAAGGATCCCAACCGATCCGATCCTCCAGAGCGCCTACGAGGAACTTTCGACACGGTCCAAAAAATTCAAACTCAACCCCGAGATCGCAAAGCAACTCGTCACCAACGATACCCCTGCCCTCGCGACCGCTAACGGCGTTTATCCCTCGCTGGCTTACGCCTATGCCCTCGATCGCGATCCGGCCGTCAAGCAGTCGATCATCGACATTCTGACCATGATGCTCAACGAAGAGCACTGGGCAGCCACCGCTGAGCTTGATGCCAACATGGGAGTCGCCTGCAACATGATGATGGTGGCGGTGCTCTACGACGCGGTTTACCACGACCTCGAACCGGAATTCCGCGAACGCGTCGCCCAAAAGCTCCTCACCCACGCGCGTCGCCTTTTCTATCTTGGCCACAAACAACTCGGGCTGATGCCCATCAAATACTGGCAACAGGATCCGCAGCCCAACCACCGCTGGTACCGAGCCCGGGGCCTGGCGGCCAGCCTGCTCGCGATCGCAGATGAGAAAGGCCTGGAGACCGGCTACCTCATGGAAGAATTGAAAAAAGAGACGGATTTCCTCACCAAGTGGTACCCCGCCGACGGGGATTGTCACGAGGGCTCCGGCTACCAGGCCTTTGGTTTCCGCTCCCTCCTCGAGACTGCGCAGATGATGGACCGCAACCTCGGCACCAAATACTTGGAGCACCCCGGTTTCAAAAACGCCTGGAAGCAGCAGGTGTACTACTGGCTGCCCGGCAGCGGTCGGACCATTTCGTTTGGGGATGCCCAGAACCCCCCCTATCCCTACATGTATGACAGCCCCCCGTTCCTGATCGGCCCTTCGCTGACCCGCGACAAAACCGCCCAGGCCGCCCTGCTCAACATGTTCTGGCAGGGATCGAAGGCCAAGGATGGCAAGACTCTCTATCCCTGGACCCTGCTAGCCTTCTACGACCCGACCGTCGGAACAGGAGATTACAAGGCGCTCGATCCCTCCCATCTTTTCGCCGATCTCGGAGCCGCCTCCATGCGCGACAATTGGGATGATGACGCCGTGGTCCTGACCTTCAAATCCGGACCCTACGGCGGATACCGGCTGAACGAATACCGCCACGAAGTTCTCGGGGCGGATGGCAAGCCGCACTACGTGAACCTGGCCCACGACGACCCCGATGCGAACTCAATCGCCATGAGCATCGCGGGCGATTTCCTTTTTCACCCGGGCCTCTATTCGACTCGAAAAATGACCGACACCCTCAGCACCATCACGGTGGATGGAAGGGGGCAAGTCATGGAAGGCGATCCCTACACCCAGCCGCTTCCGGAGAGGGACATGCGTGAGCTTTCCTACCTGACCGGCTGGAAAACCGGCGACAAGGGAAGGCTCATCATTGAGGGCGAAGCCGGGAAGGCCTACAGCTACTACGGTCGCCCACCGGGAACCGAAGGCCCAGCGGCCAAAGACCCCGCCGCTGCCCCCGAACCCCCGAAGCCAAACATTTTCACCGACTCAGTGCTGAAAAAGTTCCGCCGCACCACGCTCTGGATGCCCGGCGAATATGTTCTCGTCCTTGACGATATCGTGGCCGATGGCCCCCGCGAGATCATGTGGCGTGGCACCGTGCCGAAGGCTGCTTTTATCAATCCCACCGAAGGAAAATGCCGAATCACCACTCAAGGCGGCAAGGAGGTCGATATGCAGATGCTCTCCAACAAGCCGATTCAAGGGGCGATTGACCACTGCTTCCTCGCGGGACGCTGGGGGAACGAGCTGATCCAACAATTCCAGTTCCCGGTGAAGACGGATGCGGTGAAATACGCCTGCCTTCTCGATCCTTGGAAAAAAAACACCACCATGACTCTCAAGGACAGCGGCGACACCGCCACCGTGGTCGTTAAGGGAGACGGTTTCGAGGACACGTGGACGTGGAAGCAATCGAAGGATAATGCCACCCCATCGATGATTGAGGGCAAACGCAAAGGGGCCACGCTGATCGCGCTCACCGAAAAGGATATCGCCCCGCAAGGGGAATGATCGGGAAGCTGCGCGAATCAAGCGGCAAGGGCCGCGAGTTCGTGCGGAGTTCCGAGGCGACTAACCATGGCCTGCCAGCGGCGATCAGCTGCTAGGCGCCGACCATGAGGTCCGTCAGCTCATCCGCCCCGGCCACGACGATGCCGTCTGCGAACACCTGCAGTCCGCGTCCCTGCCCATAGCGAGTGCCATCCGCATCGTAACGGATGGTGATCCGCTGGCCGCGGAAGCGGAGGTTGTCGAGGCAGAAGTAGTTCCAGGTCTTGGCGGGCACCAGCGGCCTGATCTCGAAACCACCCGTTAGACCGGGCCGGAAGCCAATAAGCCCGGAGATCACCAAGTCACAGAATGTGGAGTGATTGTAGTCTTTGCCGCGCTCATACCCCCCTTTGTCCGTGCACCAGCCCCACGACTCCAGCATTCGACGGGAAAGCCATTCCCCGGTGAACGGGTCGAGGTTTTCGTCCACCCACGAGACGATGCGCCCGTCCGGTAATTCCCGGTAGTGGCTTCGGGCATAGGTTTGCAGGGTGGCCAGGTAGTCAGCCTTGGTCACCACCGGCTGGTCTTCGGTGGCCAGAAGGGTGGCCAACCCCATCAGGGTCTGGCTGGTGGCGAAGGGCCAGGAGGGACCATTCCACAAACATTCGTGCGTGGAATGCTCGAACATAAAACGCGGGTGCCGCCGTTCGGCAGTTAGAGGGCCGAAAGGCGCGGCGAGACCCTGTGGGTCGGTCAACTGCGCCCACGCCGCCCCGCGCCCTGGCACAGCCAAGCGGAAGGCCCAGGGGATGAAACCCACCTGCTCCCGCACGTTGCGGTTGGGGTCCATGCGGCGAAAATCCCACGTCGCAACCGGCGTGTCTTTGCTTTCCAACGGAACCGTCTTATAGAACTGGTCCTGCTCGTCCCAGAGTCGTTCGTTAATCAGCTTCGCCAGCAACTCACCTTTCGCGGTGAACTCTTCCGCGACGTCCGGTCTGCCCGCCATCTGCCCGATGGCCGCGATCGCCGTCGCGTCGGCGGCCATGTAGGAGTTGAGGGTCGGGCGCAGGCCCGGGCCACTGATCGAAAACTCCATGCCGTCGCGGTCATCATCGGACCAGAACAGGCCGCTGGAATGCAAATGCCCACGCTCCCACGCCCGGTAGTTCTCCACCATGTCGGGGAGCAAATCGACGGCCAGGCTGAAATCGCCGCTGACCAGACAGGTCTGCCAGATCGCGTCCGACAGCCACGCGCTATACGCACGCAAGCTACCGCCGCCGCGAAACCAGAAGCGGGCGTAGTCGTCCAGAAAGCGATTCTTTTGCGCCAGCCAGCGACCTTCGTAGAAATGAGGCCCGCAGGCGCAGTTGATCGAGTTGTGTTTGCCCGCGTGGCCCAGCACGGCATGGAACTCCGTAATGATCGTGCCATCTGGCGTCTCTTTGAGGTGCTTCCGGTAGGTCCACCAGCGAAAGTAAAAAGTTTCTTCAATCAGCGGGTCGGGGCACTCGAACAGCGGCATACGCTCCCGCAGCCATTCCCAAGCCGAGGCGTTGTCCACCGCCTGACGGAAACCCTCTTCGTCATTCCGGTTAAATTTCTCGATGTGCTTCCGCGCAGCGGCGAGAAGGCCAGGGTCGATCGCATACATAAAAAGGGCACTGAATTATCACAGGATTGATTTCCGTCAATGGTATCGCTTAAACGCGCGGCCAGCTGCCCGGCGGACCCAACACCCGCCTCTTGACGTCATCACCGATCACTCCTAAGGTCCATCTCAGGTGTGATGCGTGGCGGAAAATGACTATGCATCTCCAGATCCTTCCGACCGAACGGAATACGGTTCCCGGTCGCGCGCCCTCCCATAACAATCAAGCCAGATGAAAACCCACGCCCCGCTTTCCCTTCACCTGACGCCTCTCCGAACCAAAAAAGGAGGGGGACGGAGCCTGCCGTCCGGCTATGCGCTCTTGGCGGTCATCCTCGCGCTGCTGACCCACGCCTCCACAGACCGAGGGCATCAATTTCGAGACGCTTGCGCCGGACCTCCCGGGATGGCGTGCGGGCGCCAATATTGACGGTCAGTCGCCCAGCTGGGGAGCATCAGCCAACTCTGAATATTTTACCGTCTCCATCAGCAGCGAAAGACCCAAATCCGGCGGAAACTGCCTCGCCATCGAGGTTTTGCAGGATACCACCGGGCTGTTCTTAAACATCCCGGAAGTCGAGGTGTCCGGTGCCGCCGTGGAGATCCGATTTTTTACCCGCAGCGAGGGGCTGGGGGTCGAAGGGCTCTTCAATGTCCAGCAGTTCGACGGCACTGGCCAGCGGATCGACATCAACTGGGGGGCCGCCAAAATCGTCGAATCCGACTCCTGGAACGAAGTCGTGTGCCGCGTGAAGTTGAAACCGGAGACTCAGAAGATCAAGATGGGGATCTCTTTCCCGAAAATCGCGGCGGCGGGCGGACGCTTTTGGCTCGACGATCTCTCCTTCAAGACGACCGAAGTCTCCGAGTAGCGTCCCGCCTTCTCGTCTGCGCCTCGCAGACGTCCCCCTCGGTGCCCCCAAAACCTCCGCGGCCATTGCGCGAGACATGGCTTCCCCCCCACCCTAAGCCGATTGACCTTGCATTTATCCCACGTGAGATATAGACAAGGTCACCAATCGGATTTCCCCCGAAAAAATCTTTGCTCCTCCCCTTTTCCTCATGAAATTTCCTTCTTACCCCGTGTTTCGCATCTCCCTGACGACAGCATTCCTCGTCGGAATGTCGATCGTTTCAACCTCGCAGGCGGAATCCCCGAACTGGAGTTCGCAGGCCCAGATGCTCTGGGACAAAGCGTCTGTTTCCGGGGAAGTGACATTGGAGGTTCCGGGCGGACCGCCCCGGACTCTCAAGGTGGTAGGCCGGGTCGACCTGCAGGCGGCCGAAGCGGCGCAGAAGGCCGAGATCGAGGCGCAAATGGCTCCGGAATATTATGATGTCTCGGGGGAATTGGTAAAAACCGACCGTCGCGAGATGCGGGATCCCATCGACCAACTGCCAGCCGAGCAGACGGGAGGATCCATTACCGCGGTGCCCCCGCCGTTAGACCACGACAGTTCCGGCGAGCCGCTCGGGCTGAAGGTGGCGGATGCCAGAAACCCGAACTCCTCGTCGTACAACCGGATCGGCGTCCGGCTGCCAAACACGCCACCGGGCCGGCTGCTTTTTGTCTTTGAGATGTCCGGACCCAACGGGTCCGATCCGGTGTGGTTTTCGAAGGAGATGACTTCTCCCCTTGCGGGTTGTCCCTGGCGACCGACCCGGATCGCGGTGCAGGGACCGGACCGTAAGACTCACCTCCGGAAGCTGGCTGTGTTTTTGTTGGAGCCATGGAAAAATCCGGCGGACAGAATTCCCGAAAAACTGCAGCGAGGGGATGTGAAAATTGATTTCGACGCCTCTGCCATGTCTTGGGCTGATCTGAAAACATGGATCATTGAGAACATTGACGACAGCAAAGTGACTCCCGGGCAACCGTTCGTGATTCAATTGCCGGCCGGGGAAATCACGGATGAGACGCGCCCATTTGTCACCGCCTCGCGCTGGGAAAAATGGGGCGCGGCCATCGACAAACTGACGGAAGGCCGCAAGGTCTGGTTTGTCGGACACCCGAAAACCGTGATGGCAAACCTCCAGGTGGCACAGATCGCGAACATTGGTTTCCTCTTTTGCCGGTTCGCGAGGCTGGGACCCGACCAACTGGCCACGGCGGGCCCGAGGTTCCCCTCGAGCGTAGTGGGCCTCGATGGTTCCAACCTGGATTTTCGCAACAACTGGGTCGAGTGCCCGGACGGGGTGGCTTTTGCCGGGGTCCAATTGCGAACCCTCAAGGACAGCACCGTCGTCGACAATATCCTGGCGACTTCCGGGGCGGGAATCGAAACCCCGGGCTCGGCAACAGTGACTTCTTCAGTGATCGCACGGAACTGGATCGCCCGTGGTCATGATGCCGTCCAGATGTATGGTTCGTGGGTGGACGCCATCGTGGCTTACAACCATTTCGCGGGGGCGACAGGCAGCGCCAACCGCGAGGGGGACAGTCCCTATCTTGGCGGAAATTTGCATCCGGATGAGTTTCAATCCCAAGCCAACCAGACCGCCCGCTACCCCCAAAGCATGTATGTGTTCTCGAACTTCGCCCAATTCGGGCGGCACGATTGGCCTGCCATGGACGCTGAGATCGGCGGAGGTACCCAGAACGTGATCATCGACGGGGACGCCTACACGAACACGCACTTCTACTGGAATGTCTTTCAAAACCTCGCACCCGGCTACCGCGGCTTCATGACGATCAACCCGGACAAGGATTGGGTGGAACAGGATCCAAAACTCAGCCAGCGTGATTACATCGAAGATTTTTCGGTGATGGGAAACGCGTTCCTCGACCGCTTGGATTTCAACAATCATCCGCCCGTTGGCTACGTCCGGGGCCTCTCGACGATCGCCGGACGTTATAATCAGCCGCAGTTCGAGTTGCTGAATTCCGAGAACGTCTATGGTGTGACTGGGATGGACGTGTTTCCGGCTCTGTTCAAAGGGCATGTCGATGGGCGGCCGGATCCCGTCGTCCGCACCGACTGGCGGAAGGGGGTGGCCACGATCACCGATGTCTATGAAAAGCCCATCACCTATACCGGGAGCTACGACACGAAATATGACGCCGACTTCTCTCGCACGAAATATTCCGGCCACAAGATGCTCGACGGATTTGCCGATCCCACCGACTACACCCCGACGCCAGCGTGGACCACTTCATCCTCGGGAGCGGCCCGATTGACGCCCGGAAGCGAACTGGCCAAGATTGCCCCCATGCCAACAGACCTCGCGGCATTTCTCGGAGACCCTGCGCGCTCAGGTGGTTTTTTCGACGAGCTGTCCGCCCCCCCCGTCACTGCCAAGCGGGAGACGATGAAATCCCCCTGGCGCACCGACGCGAAAAACGATGGCTTTCTGCTGCACATCAAATTTGGTTCCGTGGGGACTCCCGGCAGCCGACGCGAGTTGATCAGGGAGACCGACGGGAAGGGCCTGGAATACTCGGTCGCACTCACCGAACGGGATACCGCCGCCTTCGAGCTCAAGTCAGGCGGGCGGGTGCTCAGCCGGGTAGAGGGCTTCGATAAGTTTAAGGATGGGGATCACCTGACGATGCAGGTTTATACCCCGTATTTCCCTTTGGTTTCCGAAAGCCACTTCCCGAACGCCCTCCTGGCGAAAAACTACGGCGAGGGACTCCGCCGCATGCAGATTGTCTCCTCCGCGGAACCGCCGACCCTTCCAGAAGATACTGTGGAGGCGGTTCATATCTGGCTGGACCCGGCCCGGCAGCATCGGTTTTTTGTGCGGAAGAATGGCCAGTGGGAAGCCGTCGATTCCGGGGCCGATTCGGTCTATGCCTGCGCGATCCGTGCCATTCACACGGCAATGAAATCCGCCGGCCAGGCGCCCACGCCAACCAGCAAGGGAACGGCGGAGAACTTTTTGCGCGACGCCTTCCCGGTTCCTCCGAATCGCATTTTCACGCTGCACCTGGATGGCCCTAAGGGGGATTCCACCGAAGCGGCAAAAGAGTTTGATCTTCGCTGGACGAGAGCGGAGACGGGCGTCCCCGGGGTGCGCGTCTGGGCAGGCGGCAAGTGGGTCGGAGCCACGGATTTCAACAACATGCCCCTCAGCACGGGCCGTCCTCGCTGCTTCATCCGGCACAACATCGACCACCAAAGGAAAGACATGGATTGGACCTGGTCGCCCGGGACTGACCTGCCACGCGGGGAGGTTACGCTTTTCGACGGCTTCGGCGGAACATTCGAATCGTTCCGGGTCATTCGGGGCGGGCAAGGCCAATACGGCCTGCCTTCGGCCTATCCCACCTATCGAATTCTCGAAAGCATGGCCTCCACGATGTCATTTATCCGTCCACCGCAGGATGCCAACGGAAGCGTTCCCGGTTGGGGGACGCCGGAAATCTGGTTGCGCGACCGAGATTTTCCGGTGGCCCGGTGATCCTAGAACCGGAAATGAGGACCAGGGAGTTCCCGGAAACCACGGAGAATGAGGAAGATCAGAAACCCAAGCAACCAACTCACCGGGGGAATCTTTTGGACGCGGGCGGCCGATTCGCAACGCCTTGTTTCCAGAAACTTATCCGTGTCTATCCGCGCTGCAACGGCGGCCAGCTCCTCCCGGAACTAGGCTAAATGGCGACGACCGAAGGCAAAGGACGTCCCTCACAGCAGTCACAATTAGCGAGGTTTCCTGCGAAAGTGCCAAACAAGCACTAGCTTCACGCGCCAACGCCATTCCAGCGGGGTAACCGCCCTCAGGGCTGATGGACCATCGTCCGCCCGGTCAGCGCGTCGAAAACGAGGGAAATGTAGTTGGCGGCCGGCGCCCCACCTACCGCCTGTCTATGGTAACCGCGAAGCGTCACGCACCAGGGCTGCCCGTTCGGGAGGTTCATGGAACCATCCGGCCGGAATTGGAACCCGACGTAAGTTTTACCTTTCAAAAGGTTTGGAGCCGAAGACGACTCCACCGCGCTCCAGGGAGCCTCTGGCTCTGCGGAAATCGGCGCTGCCTTGGAAATCACTGTCGAAAAATCCTGCGCATCATCGGCTACGATGTTGCCCGGAAGCACTTTGCCCCTGCTTACCCACTCGTCGGACGTCTCGCCGCTCGCAGCAGCAGGAATCACGGACGCAATCGCCCGCCACGCCAATCCGTTGCCGTCGTCGTGCTCGTAAAACCTAACCTCAACGGGCAGATTCCTGCTCATCGCGGCCTGCCGGGCGAGGGAAAATTCCGATTCCACCACCCCCGCCGCGCCGCTCAGCGTCACACCGTCAAGCGTGCCGCGAAGGGCCGGAACAGTGGCCGCCGCTAAGATGGAAATGAGCGTCATCACCGTCAGCAACTCGATCATACTGAACGCCGCCATCCGTCGAAAGCGCTGTGGCAACGTCATAGGCAATTTGGGCAGGGGGGGAATCATGGGGTGTGACCGTTTTCCAGAATAAGCCATCAATCGTGAGATTGATCAAGAGATTATTCAGGGTTGAAAATAATTTTCCGAAACCACGCGCCACTGGTAGAAGCCGCCCAGCGGCTCAGCCGTGGTGTCGCTGGCATAGTCCGGAATATTGATGGCGTTCGGGTCAATATAGCGCTCGATCAGCGTGGACCCGCGCAGCTCCGCCGCCACGCGATCCCGGTTCTCTTCCCAGACGTTCGCGGTCGTTCCAGGAACCTTTCTGAGCGTCTGCACCCGCCAGTGGACAGTGTAGGTGTTCGATTTTGTCGTCACCCGGGAATAGAGGTGATCGTAAGGCTGCTCCCGGGCATTGTCCGCGGTCAGGCGATGACTGTCCCAATAAGTGTCTGAGGCATCCGCCAAAGTGGTTCCTTGTGGCACGAGAAACATCTCACAAATCTGCGAGGCGGATCGCATGAGGTCTCCTGCATCAAACACGGCTTCAAATCCCTTGAGAGTCTCGTCGACATTGATGCTGTAGCGCGTTTTTGATCCGGCCTGATCCCGAAACAGAAGATGACTTTTATGGTTTGCGAAATTGTTGTCATTATCCGTCAAAGCGGTGATCCAGGTGCTTTTCATGGCGGCATAAAGAGCCGTTTGTCGCTTCAGATACGAAAACGGCATCATCCGATAATTTAGATTCACCTTCCCCGCCGTCGAAAGCTGATCACTGATGGGATAAGGTTCGACGACCGGCATCCAAAACAGGTCCAAAAGCAAGTGATCCGGAGCACCATTGGTCGGAGAGCGAAGGCCCGGGTGACCGGCCTTGGCAGCGGGATTGGGGCTGAATGCGAGGGTTTGCCAGCCAGTGGTGAGCGATCTGGGCAGCGTGCCCAGCAAAACGGGAGACGGAATCTGCCGATTGGGCGAAAAGTAACTGAGATCTGCCGAGAAGGCCGAGCCCGCTCCCACCGGCCCGACGTAGTCTCCGTATCCCAGGCGGGGCCAGAAGGGAACATACATTCCCCCGGAGGTGTCTTGCGTGAGCTGGCCATATTCCTGGTCGGGGCGGGTCAGGAGGCCACCGTCCGCATAGCGGCCGGGCATGCCAGTCCAGTCCCCGGCGTCGGGAATTTTATTTCGGGCTCCCACGACAGCTCCGACGATCCCCCCAATACCCCCACTTCCTCCCAAGTCTCCTCCGGCGCCGGGAATATAAGTGCCACTGCGCGCGAATTTTTTGGTCCGGAAAGTCGGTAAACTTTGATATCCTGTGACATTTGAAAAGAGCCCGGGCGTGCCGAATCCGTGCCATTGGGAACGAACCGTCGTGCGCGGAAAAAGCGGATCAATGACCGTTGCGGGATTCACTCCCGTCAGGACGGTTGTAATCCGCCGGAAGTCGTTACTGCTGGAAAGTTGGCTTAAGCGGGGATCACGATCGTCTGTGCCGGAAAGAGGGGCATTGACCATACTAAGAACCGTATCGTAGGGGGTGAGAAGGGGCAGGCTGTCATACAATCGACCATCGGTAGTCTGGACAAACAGGTCGAAGGTGGGGCCGGAAGAGCCGCTAACCGCATTAGGATCATTAAAGTCCACGGGAGCCTGTGCCGTATGCCCCTCGACGCAAAATGCGGCCCGGGGAGGAAGGACGGAGTTTCTCTGATTGACCGCCCCGACCCGCTTGCGGAAATTTGTCGAAAGATTTCGGAGGGAATCGCCCGACTCACGCGCTTCATCCGGATCATTGGTGTCGCGCGTCCATCCGGCTAGGCTGGTCCGATACGCGTAGGTGGTGGAGTTCTGTCGGTATTGCGCAATGGTTGAAGCGCTGCGAATATCAGGCATCGCATCGGTAGGTGCCGTGATGGACGAGGCATACTCGGCCCAGGCCCACGTCGTGTTGGGATGAGCGGCTCCGGGAAAATTTTGATAGGTGGGATTGGGCTGCCAAGCATCGCCTACGGCAACCCGGCTAAATTTCGCCATATTATCTTTGGCCGTCGGAGCAGCCGTCTTGGAACGTGAGCTGCCGGGCAGTTGTCCAGTCTGCCCAGGGATCAGGGTGCCGGCATTGTCGAACCGATAAGCGCGACTGGACATGCCCCAGCGGGGGGCCATCGGCATGGGCAGACTCGGAGAATCCCACTGACTGAAGTCCACCGTCTTTTCCGCAATTTTTCGAGCGGGGTTGTTGGTCGGATCCGTGTCGATGTTCGTCGGGTCGCAGGCGTAGATCTCGATCGTGGTCGGCGAACCAATAAACTGAAAGTTTAGGGCTCCAGCGTTTACGGGAATATCATTGCTAACCAACTGCCAGACCGTGGCGCCGGTCTCGCTATTGCTGAAGATCTTGGGCCGTCCGTCTTTCTTATACAGAGGAGTGACCGATGGACTCGTGGTGACGGCAGTGGACAAAGTCACCTGCGCGGTAAAACCACTGGCGGATGGAAACCCAATGGGGTTCCCGTTGACCCGAAATGAGTCCCCTTTGACTTTTACCCAAAAAGTCGGCTTGATGCTGACTCCAGGTTCCAACCCGGTGAAATCCAGGAGCATGACCGCCCGCATCTTTGTGGTCTGGGCCCCCACAGGATACCCGTTCGTGGCGTCCAGGTTGATGAGGTTTGTCCAATTGTAAGGATCCCGCCACTCCGGATATGCGGGATCTTCCGGGTCGGTGATGCCCGGAGGCAAAACCGGAGGAACAGGCTCATTGCGTTCGACCGCGTAAAAAGCGAGCGCCGCTTCCTCCAAAACCGGCAGGGTGCCGATACCGCGTTGCTCGACGCCCTCGATGTTCGCGCGGAGAGGCGTGGGCGTTTTCGCATTCGGCTCATTGAGCGCATTCATGGACACTCCCCCCATTCTCCCATTCCGGAAGCTCACTCCCGCGAAGGAATACCGAATCCCTTCCTGCGCATCGGGAGCGGTGTATTGGTTTACAAAAGATCGCACGTAATCGAACGCGTTGAAGGCGATCCAGGCCGTGGTGGGAGCGCTGCCGCCCAAGCCGCTCTGCAAGGAACTGCCATAACCCGGAACCTCCTCGCGCATTTGGCGAATCAGATAGTTCACCAAAACCTGATTCCTGGGGATGTTGTCCCAGTCGTTGACCGGACTGTCCGGATCTTTTCTCTGGAAAAAATACCGGTCTCCTCCATTGGCATTCTGAGTATTTAAGCTCGCGCAGAAGGCCAGCAGACGTTCCTGAGCGGTGATCCAAACGGGATTGATGTCGGCCAGCTTGGTTGTCTCAGGATTCTGCGGTGTGGGAGACTTGTACTTGGCGGGTAGCCCTCCGATGGCGTTCCGGGTCACGAAGTAGGAAGAGACGTTGGGCCAGGTAATGGGCCACAAGCTGACCCGAGGAGTCTCAAAGAGGGTGGTTTCCGGAGCACGGCTGCTGGCCGTGAGGAAAAAGAGACGTTTCTGGAAATCGGCGGCGGTCAGTTTGCCAGCAAAAGCCTCATTGGCTGCGCGGTCTGGTTTGAACCAGAAATCATCCGCGGATACGTAAAGCCGATCGGAATCCAACGTGATCTTTTTTGGCAGAGTGCTCAAGGGGATGGCATCTCTCGCTGGTCCATAGTTGAACGAATAACTCGTGATGGGAAACCTCCCGCCCTGGGAACCTTCTCCCGCGGCTCCCCACGCGATGCGCGGGGACATGGCATAGAGCTTTTGCACCTCTGCCACAAAGTCGGATCCCCAACGTGTCTGGGTCGGATCCAAGGCAGCCTCCGTGAGCAGCTCGGGAAAGACCGCACTCAAAGACGTCATGGACGGATGCCCGGGCGTCCGTTGAAACTCGTAGTTAACCGGGGGATTTCCCGCGAACTGGACATCGTCCCTCGACCCCGAACGGGGAACATCCCAGAAGACTCCCTCGCTCGCCGTGTTAATATTAACCTTGCTCGTCTCGTCATCGGTCCAGAACGCCACACGACCGACGACAGGATTGGCCGTTGACGCGCCCGCGACCGTGACGGTTGACCCGGAAGGTGAGCTTCCTGCGACCATCTGGCCGTCCTCCAGAACATACAGCCATTTCACCGGCATCGGCGCTTCCGAGCCCGATCCGGAGACGGCGGCATTGGTCTTGTCGATGGAAAACCCTTCGACCGCATTCTCGGCGGCGGGATCGACGATCGGGTAAAGACCGTTGATGGGGTGATTTAAATCGGTGAACACCTGAGGCGAGTCTTTCCAGCCGGACGGAGGCACTTCGCTGGTGCCCAGTGGCGTGTATCCGACCCCCGTCTGCGCGAGATCGGATTCCCAAGAATACAGTTTGTAAATGTTCCTCGGATTTCCGTCCTGACCGTACGTCCGGATCATTCCCGGCTGCGACGCCCAGGCGACCGGATCTGCGGCGGTCGCTTCCTTGGTCGCCGACCCGATTTGTCCGATCACACGACTCACGGCCATGCCGGCCAGATGCCGCGTCTGGCTCCCACGGCCATAGAGGTCGACGCCCCGGCGCTCCTGCCCCGCGCTGGCGAGGAAAAATACGGCCATGGTCGCAGTGAGCACGATGACAATCAGAACGAGAACCAGGGCGAAGGCCCGCTGCCGGTGAAGAGCTTTCATATCAATTATTCGACCACTTCGCCCCTTGAATATCGACCGAACTGCGGAAGACACGGTGGCGGATTTTTTCATTGGAAAGCTGCGCACTGTAGGCAGCGAGATCCTCGTCGAGCTTGGAACTGTCGACAAACAGTCCGGCAGGCACTTGAAGTTCCACCGGAGGCGTGGCTCCCGTCTGGTCGAACCGGGCCAGCGATCGGCGGTCCACGCAGACCATTGCGACATCGACAATCGGCGGCAGTTGATTGCGCATCAGTTCGGGCCGGGTCAGGGTGCCTCCCGCCGCGGAGACTCTGCCGCCCGGATAGCCGCTCTGCCAGGCCCTGGAGTCATAATGGTAGTTGGGGCTGAGAATCGAATTCTGCGTAGCATCACTAAACGTTGCCCCGAGGGCCGGAGCGGTCAGTGCCTCGTCGTCGGGAGCAAGCCGAGGACGAATCACCAGCAGCGAAACATCCTCAGCCAGCACTCTGGCCCGGGGCTGCGGGCTGGTGACGGGAGTCTTGAAGGACGCGAGCCAACCGGCGGGATCCGAAGGATTCGCCGGGTAGGTGCCACCCGATGTCGCCGTGTACACGTTCAGGTTCTCCGTCGGCTCCACCATTTGAATTAGCCGAAACCGTTTGGTCGACGAAAAAAGCGGCTTCAGCCAATCCGGCATAAGGCTGGCATCCGCGTCTCCATACTGGATATACAATCCGGTCGAATTCAGCGTGCGGTTTAGGTTGGCTAACTGGGTATCGTCCGTCTCTCCCAGCGGCACTTGAAAAAACATGGCGTCGCCGGGGTTCTTTGCGGCATCCCCTCCCGGAACAATCTGCGCGGCCGGCCCGGAAAGAAAATGCAACTCGGAGGCCCGGGCGAAACGCACCGGGGCGAAGGTCGCTTGATTGGCGGACGTCCGGCTCTCCCCCGCCGCGTTGACATAGTCATTGTAGGTGTTGAGGGTCGAGCGGGCGAGGAGGCGATTCACTGCGGAAAAGGCCGACCGCGCATTTTGAAACGCAGAGATTTTCCCCGTGCTGGATTTCCAAATCTGGCCCACGCTCCCGGTGATCTGCAGCATCACCATCATCACAATGAGCAGAACGGCGACCGCCGCCAGCAACTCCAGGATCGTAAAGGCTCCCTGGCCATATTTTTTGGGGGGATCTGTACGCATCCTCAAAATCCCCGGTTGGCCAAAAGGAATGACCGCTTTGTCGTTTTCGCACCCGGAGCGTTCGGATCACGCCGGTAACCGATCGAGACCGTCGCCCGCCGCAACTCCCCCGACCCCGGCCCCGTGGAGTTTGTCACCACACAGCGGACCGTAAATGCCGCGTCCTCCGCCTGCGCAACCTCCAGGCCCTCGTTGTCCAAAAACCGCGGAAACCGATTTGCCGAGTAGGTATCCAGGCTGGCGAAGGGAGTTGATGACATCTCGGCTCCCACCGTGTTGAAAATTTCGGTCTCGACGATCTGCCGGTTGGTATCCTGCAAACTCGAAAGGCCGGCGGGAATCAAAGAAAAAATCACCAGCATGGCGAAAGTCACCAGCGCTGTCGCCAAAAGCACCTCCACCAAGGAAAAGCCCGCCCGACTCGACGGGCGGAACACGCCAGCCGATATCCTGACGGAAGGATAATAAGAAGATACGGTCATTTTGGGGGTAACCTAATAATCGGGGATATCAATCCTGAGATGTTGTCAATGTATGTACCTAGCAGGCCCTGTCAAGTATTTGTTCCCGAGAATCCGACGCGCGTAACAATTGCCTTGTGCCAACAAAACAATTCGAATCCGCGCCGCGTTGGAAATTCCGAGGAAAGCCGCTGGAGGCCAGTGCACGGGAACACAGGGCGCGCGTTCGAACCAAACGCACAGCCAGATCGAAAAGAAAGCCCACTCCCCAAAATGCTTCCTGCCCATTTACGGAAAAATGGATGGTGCTCCCTGCACCATCCATTTAACCGACCCCATCTAAAAAGCGCTATTGCGAGCCTTGCGAAACGATTCTTCGCTTTCACCCCGTCCGGGCCATTGTGATTCAGTCGCGTTTGCGGCGGCGGAGCATCAGCATCGTGGTAAGGCTGAAGGCCACCATGCCCAAGGTCGCGGGCTCAGGAACCGTCGTGAACTGGAGGGTCGACCCGCTGAGCGAGAAGGTACCAGTGAGTCCGGAGGACAAATTGGTGTAGCTAAAATCACCCACCGTGAAATCTGTCGATCCGAAGTTGATGAGCGTGTAGGTCTGACTCGCTCCACCCGTGCCCAGGAAGTCAAAGGTAAATGTCGTGCCCGAACCTTTGTTCAGCATCCCAACCCCCAGATTCAGTTGATCGGAGGAGCTGC
Organism: Terrimicrobiaceae bacterium; assembly: GCA_041752695.1. Classification (GTDB taxonomy): domain Bacteria; phylum Verrucomicrobiota; class Verrucomicrobiia; order Chthoniobacterales; family Terrimicrobiaceae; genus CALCJD01. Next base: position 66,939 of record JBGSVZ010000066.1, on the reverse strand, counting down.
TTCCCGAGGCGAGTTCGAACTTCATCTGTCCGAAGGATCCGCTGGTCTCACCGTTCCAGACCAGGTCACTGTTCCCGTTCTGACTGACGTTGAGTCCGCCGATGCCGTTGCCAGGGGCGATGGCACCGCCGGCCATGATTTCGATCTGAGCCGTGGTTCCCGTCCCTGCGAGGGTAGCACCCGAGGCCACGGTGGTCAGCATCGAATTGCCGATGGAACCATTGACAATGAGCGTTCCCGCCGAAATGTAAGTGACACCGCCGTAAGTGTTCGTGTTGCTGAGGAGCAGCGTGCCGGCACCTGTCTTGACAAGTCCGCCGTTGGGCGATCCCGAGGAGAGCACCCCGCTGATCTCGGCATCCACCGCGGCGCCACCGTTGGCCACCTCAATCTGCTTGGGAGCAACCGTGGTTGAACCCGCGTTCTGAAGATTAATGCCGCTGGCAAAAATGATTTTGGCATCGGAATCAGCGGCGGATAGCTTAAGGGCATCCTGTGTGCCCAAAAAGTTTCCAGTGCTGCCCCACACGGGTGCGGTCGTGAAGGAGACCGTGCGGTCGGCCCCGTAGGCGGCAAAGCCCCCGCTGTTTGTCCAACTCACCCGATTGGCTGCTCCTACTCCCAACGTGAGACCTGTCAGGTCACCACCGCTCAGTCCCAGCACACCTCCGCTGAAGACTATTCCCCGGTTTGCATAGTTGGCGACACCCGCAACTTTGAGCACGCCTCCCGAAATCACCGTGTTGCCGGTGTAGGTGTTGCTGCCGCTCAGGGTAAGTGTTCCGTTCCCGGCCTTGGTGAAGGTCGTGGCCGCAGTGTTGTCGGCGATGACGGAGGAGATCTCCGCTGTGCCCGAAGATTTGTTTTGATAGACCACCAATTCCTTGGTCGCACTACCGGAACCTTTGAGTGTTCCGCTTGTGATCAACGTGTTTCCCGTGCCGGTCATCAGGATTCCACCCGCACCCACTGTCAGGGTTTGCCCGGCGGTGATGGTTACTGTCGATGCCGCATCCAAGCGTAGTGTATTGATGGATTGGGTCCCCACGTTGGCTGAGGGATTGCCCGAAAGGCTGACATTGTCGGTTGAAGCCCAGGATCCTGGGTTGGTGGCTGTCTGGTAGGTCGAAAGGGCCTCGATGTTACCTGCATTGTAAGTCGCCCAGTCGCTGCCGTTAACCGTGGCATAGGCTACCCCGCCATTTGAAATCACCGAGTTCGTCATGGTGGAGGTCGTCGTCGTCACAGCACCTGTGGAGGCCAGAGAGACATCCAAGGTCGCGCCGGTGCCGGAGCGCGTGATCGCGCCCAAAGCAAGCGTTGTTGAAGTGCCACCATTGCCGTCGGCCAGGATCTTCGAATGGCCGACGTTGAGCGTCAGATTGTTTACGGTCTGCGACGAAACTCCGGAGGCCTTCCCACGCAGCGCCAGAGTCCCCCCTTCCATGACGAGCGCACTCGATGACGAGATAATGTTCGTGGCCGGAGCTAATGCGTTCGAGAAATCAAGACGCAGGAGACCTTCGCCAATATTAGTGTTGCCGGTGTAAGTATTCGCGCCGGTTAAGTTCCACGTCGATTGCCCGGATTTGGTGAGCGACGTCGCACCGCTCGATGCGGAATTGGAGATAACACCACCCACCCGGTTTTCCGAAGTGTTGGCTCCGGCCAGAGTAAAACTGTGGGTCACTCCGCTCGATCCACTGGAACTGATTCCGCCATCCCACTGCAAAGCGCCTGTTCCGTACGTAGTCAGGTTGGCACCCATCGTAGCTGATGCGCCTGGAGCGATATCAATCGCTCGGTCGGTAGTGCTTCCCGTGCCAGTGTAAACGAGCGAAAATTCCGCGCTTGTCGTCGAAGCCGCTACCGTAATTTTTGCGTTGGCGGCCGTCGTTTGGGCACCAAATGAACTGCTGCCTCCACCGACCATCGAAACGGAATCAAAGTAGACCTCCCCACGCACCAGCGATGTCAAGCCCGTGTAGGAGTTATTCCCCTTAAGGATCAGAGTGTTGCTCTGATTAAAGTCTTTGGCAATATTAGTAACGCCTGCCCCATTGTCGGTGATATTTCCCCGAACAATGATACCCGTTCCCGCCCCATTAAAATTTATATTTCCCCCAGTCGGCCTCGTGGTCAGGTTGCCATTCAAGTTGAAAACCGTTCCAGCCGTCGTGGAGGCATTCGAAAAAGTGATCGAGGTTTGCGTCGACAAGGTGATGTTCGAATCGAACGTCTGGGATCTGTTGGTACCTGCGCTCAAGATGATTTGCGCGGCCGTCGCCCCAGTTCCGCTGAGGATAAGCGGACCCCCCGTGAACCGAAATCCTCCGGCCCCCGTATCGAACTGCATCTGACCCACCGTGCGGTTGGCATCCACCGTGATCGCGGTGTTGGTGCTGTTGTTAAAGGTGGCAGCATCCGTGGTGGCACCACCGGGAGTCCCCGGGATGGATGGCGACCAGTTACCGGCGTCGTTCCAAACCCCACTGTTAGCCCCGGTCCAAGTCGCGCTCGCGGCGTGCAGGCGGTTGGAGGAGGCGCACAAGGCAAGGATGGCCAGGGACGATGAAATCAGCCGAAAAGATGGGGTAATCATAGGAAGCAGCGAGGGGTAATTCAGGGGTGAAACGATTGCGTTAATCACACGATGGATATTTTTTGGTGATTGGTCAATAAAAATTCACGATTTAAACGCATCAGGCCAGCAGGCGGTTGGTGCCGGCCAAGAGTTCATGCTCGGAGCCTCGCCAGAGGAAGGTTCCCGCCAGGCCTGGAGGCAATGTGATGGTGGCGGACACGTTTTCCGCGACGAATTCCAGTGTCGCCTCGATGAGGCCGCGAGGATGAGGCATGGAACACTTAATGTTTTTTATTGGCCCCGGACAGGGGGCGATGCGGACGCGGCGGAAACCGGGAGCGGCGGGCCGAATGCCAGCGATCGAGGCCAGCGAATGCCAAGCCGGGTGGGACCCCCAGGCATGGGCGTCGCTCCGGGTGGGTTCTGGAGCTTCGGGCGTGGCGGTGAAGCCAAGCGCGGGCAGAGCGCGCCAAAATTCGAGTTGCCGGTGAAACCCGGATTCCTCGCCGTGACGGTACAGGGCGTCGAGGAGATAGAATGCGGCGTAGATGGTCATTCTGCTGAGGTCCTCCTCATCGCGAAGAGCCTTCAGACAAAGCTGGGATTTTTCAGGATCAAGGAGACCGGTGACCAGCGCAAACACTTGGGCGTGTTCGCTGGCTTTGGCGTGCCCGACGGTATCGAGCAGCAGGCCGCGCTTTTCATCCCAGTAGCGGGAGAGAACGGCCGAAAAAACTTCGCTGGCCAGGAGACGGCACCGAGTTCCCAGCACGGGATCGCCATGGGCGTCTTCAATTTCAGCAGTGGCTTGGAGACAAAGCACATAGTGGAGGTTAAAAATACTGGAATCCCCCTCGCGCACGCCCGGCCCGCAGCCCGTGTCCCATTCGGGCACCCAATCGATAAACGGCCATCCTGGAGCCTCCACCAGCAGACCCTTCTCGTGGCGCAAAGCTTCGATTTCCGCCATCACTCCACGCACGCCGGGGAGCAAACCGCTGATAAACTCCGGTTCGTCGCGCCAGTTGACAAAATCGCGGACCATCATCAACCAGAGCATGGAGTACGTCACACTCTCCTGCCGCCAGGCCGAGGGATACCGTTCCGCCACGAGCCCGGACGGACGACGTGACCACTCGAACAGCTCGATCGACCGCCGGGTGACAAGATCGTCCGAGAAGAGCACGTAGCTCGAGAGGGAATGCAGGAGCGAATCGCCGACATAACCCATTTGTTCGTAGTAGGGCGAGTCTGTCCACTGCTCGTGGGCCGAACACCGGTAGGAATTCTCGAAGATGGGAAAGAGCCTGTCCCATCCGGGATCGGAGGAGGTCCAGCCCCCCGAGCGTTCGAAGGGATAACCGGTGCCGAGGATCCCGAGCTTCTGAATGCGAAGCGGATGGTCAGCGGTCCGCAACCGGACCCGGACATAACGGCCGGATCTCCACCAAAGGAAAGGCATCTGCCCGCCATCAGGACCAATCCGCCAGCGGTCGCCAAAACCCAGGAACGATTTTCCCTGGATCTCGCCGCGATGGCCTTTCGGAGTGACAGAATCGACCGCGCTGGAGTTCGGAGCCTCATACAAGGCCTCCGCCCAATCCCACTCGATACGGGCACCATCCCCTCCCCGAACGGAGAGTGCGGGATAACCGCAACGATAGTGTTCCATATCCCAAAGCACGGTCACCTCAGAATGCGGCGGGATTTCGATCTCTCCTCCCTCAAGAAGCGATTGCCAGGCCGCGTCGGCAGATTCGCAGAAAGCTTCCTCCCCCCACCCTGCCCGCACGGCGCGGATCTTTCCACCGGTCCAAAATTGCCGGCGCTGCTCGGGCAGGCTTGCCGGGTGCAGGCACCAGCCCGGCCTTCGTACGCCGTAAACGTTTTGTTCCAGCGGTTCGGTCACGACGGCAGCGGTGCAGGTCTCTCCACCGCTCCAGGTGGCCAGGTCAAATTCATACGATGGTCCCACATCGAAGTATTGCGGAATGCGCTGGCGGAAAAGCCGCACGGAGGACGTCAGGTCGGCCACCATCCAATCGGCTTGGCCGGTGCAGACCGGAAGGTCTTCAGAAAAAAGAAGAAATCCCCCGCGCCAGGTCATCTGCGCCATCGGTGGTCTCGGCAAGGGATCGGCACCGGACTGGTCGGTGCGGGAGGCCGCTTCCGGGTCGGCCAGCCACCAGACGATGGCTTCGAAGGTGTGCCGCCCCGACTCCAGATCGAGTTGCAGGCTCTGCACGGTCCAATGTTCGAGATCGCAGCGGTCGGGGCCGAACGAAACCTCGTTTCCATCGCAGCGAAGTTGGAACCGCTGGTCGCCGGTCACGTGGATCACCGGGCTTGCGGGCTCGGACAGCTCGAACGAAAGCGTGAAGCGCAGGATGGCAGTCTCACCAACGGGACGCGAGGGATGCCAGATCCAGGCCGCGTTTTCCGCCGGATGCCGCTGCCGGGTGTTGGCATTAGCGAGGTGGCCGGAGGGAGGGAGCAGGATGCGATGGCAGTTCATAAAATTCAGCGATGGGCCTTCATTTTCCCAGGGGCAAACCGAAGGGATACACAAACACGTCGGGAGTCGGCATGGCGGCTTTGGCCGCGGCGCTCAGTTCCGGCAGCGAGCGTTTGCCCGGACCGTCGAGTTCCCCGCGCTGGTAGGCCGCAAGATCCAGATTGGCTCCAGCCTTTCCCGCACTGGCGGCGTGGAGGTCGATCTGGAGGTTTGCAGCGTTCGGCCATTTCCAGATGATCGCGTTGCGGAAAGGCAAAGTCGGCAAGGGCGGAGCGAACGTGATCGCGTCCGCGCCGACCGTTTCAATCCGGCGGGCCACACCGTCGCCGTTGATCTCAATCGTGTCACCGGCGGCAAAGCCGGAGACATTTTTCGGATCCAGATAAATCATGTTTCGCGCCCCTGCGAAGAACGAACTGCGTCCGATCACCTGGGTCAGCGGAACGTTCTTAAACTGCGGGTCCACCCGCTGCGAGTTGGCCTCGGATCCATGCTCGGCGGCGAACTCCTGCGGCGTGAGGAATTTTTTCCACCGCGACACGGTGTGAATAAGAACGGGATCCTCCTCCCGGGCGGTCCAGAGCACGTTTCCGTCGCCCTTCACCTCGTCCGATTCGTAGCTGAGAACATTGCCGTAAAAAATATTATCCCGGATCTCAACCCCCTTGGCTGCTGTGCCGATGGCGCCGAAGTTTCCGAAGGCAAAGGTATTTTTTTCGAACTTCGCCTGGTGCGCGTTGCCGTGGCCGAGAATGACATGCCGGGCGGTGGCGCTGAAGAACAGGTTGTTGACAAACTTCATGTCCTCGCACTGCTGGATCATGGCGTTCTGCCCGCCCATGAACAACACGTTGTTCTCGTAGGTGACATCGCGGACATGGCCGAAGATCTGCGTGTTGTCCGGATGGCCCAGGTAGAAATGGCGGTGGACGAAACAATTCTCGAGCCTCGCCTGGCGCAGCGGGGCATCGGGCGCATTGTTGCGTCCGGCAAACTGGATTCCATCACCATCGTTCGCGGTGATCTCGCAACCGCGGACCGTGACGTTTTCGCCCTGCGTGATCCCGATCCCGTTGATGTGGTTGGCAAAGATGACGCTGGAATCCAGGGTGAAATCCCGGCATGTGTCGATCCGCAGGCCCAACCCGGGTGCCCGGCCCGAGCTGCCATTGGCATAAACCACGCAACGGCTGAGCCGCACCCCGGGCGCGCCAGAGGCGTAGACACCGAAGGACTGACCGCCGGTGATTTCAAATCCTTCGACCGTGACATGCCCTGCCGCTTCGCCGGAAATGCGTATTACCTCCGACCTCCGGCGCGTCTGGGTGCGGGCCAGTTCGTCAGGGGTCACCGGCCGAAAGAGCACCTTCCAGCCATCGCCCGACGGCTGACAATTCCATTCGCCCGGCGTGTCAACGAAAGAGGCCGCATTGAGAAAGATCAGGGCGTCGCCGGTTTGCGGCACAAACGGCCGGTCGCCGGAACTGACCGTGGCCGTATTCGCCGCGGCGTCCATTGCCGTAACCGGATAGGTGACTTCGCCCGTGATCCCCTCGCAGTAGATGAGCGCATAAACATCTTTCCGCTGGTCCTCCGGCACATTGGGGACGGCCTCGAGTTGCAGGAGTCCAATGGCCTTGTCCGCCCCAGTGACGCGGACCCATGGCTGGTCTGCCTCCGGAAAACGCGCCAGACGCTGACGCCGCGCATCCACAAAAAGATCGGTCACCCGTTCCGTGACCTGCAGGCTGAAAAGCCCGCTGCCCTCATCCTTCCAACCAGCCAGCGGTTCGAACCCTGTGAGCGTCACCAGTTCGCCGGGAGCAGCCCGGAGAAGCAGCGGGGATTCCGCCGTGCCGCCTTTCGTGATTTTAACCGTGTCACGATACAGCCCCCCCTTCACGGTGATCGGCCCGGAATCACCCGCCGCCAGTGCTGCGTTAATGGTTTGGAAGGGCGCGGTCGCCCTCCCGTCACCGCCCGCCGCGGCTTTGGCATCAACGAACACTTCTGCCCGTCCTGCGGGCAATGCGAAAGCAAGACCGGCAGCAGTTAGCAAAACAAGGGGGATGTGCTTCATAAGGGAATCAGGTTAAAAGCCCGGGAGTGCGTTTGAGATCGTTTGAGAAAATTACCTCGGCGGCTGGCTATTGGCGGCATCGAGGACGAAAGGGAATCCGGCGGCAGGCCCCTTTTCACGCACGGCGTTGATTGATGATGGGGCGAGCCCGTCTGCGGCTTTCCAATCCCAGACGTCCCGGATCCCTCCGCCTTCCACCACGATCTTCGCCGCGCCGGGCGTGAGATTTTCCAAATGCAGGGAAAGTTGTCCCCTGCCCCAAGGATCATAAATGCTCGCAACGAAAAGCCCGGCCGCTGAGGCGTTTGCCGTCAGTTGGCGGAACCCCAGATTGTTCCCGCGGGATTCGGCGGGAGAAACACCGATGGCGAAGGCCAGTTTTTCGCTGGCGACGACCTGGAACGGGCAACGCCGGCTTTTGGATCCCAGCTCGAAGCGGCCTGTCGCCTCGTCCACCGCCTTCAAGTCGGGGCCTTGCATGAGCCAGGAAACTTCCACCGTCGCTGGGGCGCGAACCTCATCCAGCACAAGAATGTAGCCGCTTTTCACCCACAAAAATGTCCGACGAAATCGCTCTAGGGCGGGACGCGAAGCTCCGGATTTTTTGTCCTGATATTCCAGATAGGAACCCGCGGCTTCCCCTTCGACGGCCACGATGTCAGGCGTGACACGCCAAGCGGTGATGATCCCCATTTTTGTCATGTCCCCGCCGGGCTGACTGAAGACCTGGCCTTCCGCGCGGCCCTTTGTCATCTGGCCCATTCCATTGATCAGAATCGTGTTGTGGGCGGCGGATTTTTTGCTCTTGGCATACCGGTCCGTTTCGGCGACCAGCTCGTTTCCGATGGCCAGAACAAAGGCGTTGGCGTCCGGGTCGTCATGGGCGACGTTGACGTAAGAATTGCCGTTTTGTTGGCTGAATTCGTTCAGCAAATAGCCGCCGAACGGCCCGCACTTGAACATGGCGGCCACCGCATCGGCCTGCCACGAGTCGCGCATTACGGCCAGGCCAAGATCGGGCCAGAGTGTGGCCAGCGGGAGTTTCGCAGCGTCTCCGCGCGGGAGTGGCAGGCTGTCCCAGATCAGGGAAAACCAGGAAAACGACATGGATCTTGGCTCTGCTTCGAAGACCTTCATCGCCGCGTCCTTGAGGTCGGGCAGGTTGTTCGCCGTAGCAAGCCTGAGCTGAAAGTTCCCGTAATTCCCGAGCCCGTTCCCTTCCCAGTCGCCGAAGCCGAACGCTCCAGCAAATCCGGGCAAGGTTGTCCCGGCGAGGAATTCTCCAGCCTTCCGGTAAAAGGGCAGCGAGAGATAGTTTGTGCCGAGGCAGCGGTCCGCCGCATCCATCGCCAGCACGAGGTGGTTCCCGCCGAAGACCATGTAGCTCGGCCCCTCGTGGCTGGTGCCGTCCTCCGGCAGCCACTTGTTAATGAAGGCCAGCTCTTCGGCAGTTTTCTGCAAAAGCCACTGCTCCTCCGGCTTGCCCTCGTAGGTGGTGAGAACCGAAAGCGTGAGCCCGGCGTTGCGGTGCCAGCGGTGGTTGTTCTGGGTGTCGGTCTGCCAGTAGGTCAGTCCCGGATTTTTTTTAAGGTGCCCGCCGTGATACATGGAGCGGGCGTGCCGGATGAGCTTCTGCCGGAACTGCTCGCGGAAGGCAGGCTCGAGGTCGTGGTAGAGCCAGTCGTAGGCCAGCGCCGCGCCGATCATGATGTTGGCCGCCGACATGCCGCTGTCCAGCTCATTGCCGGTCTCCCAGTGGGGCGTGGCGAGGAGTTTTTGCAGGAATTCCACGGTGCGTTCGAACGACGTCTTGTCGCCGGTGAGCACGTAGTGAAGCGCGACGGTGGGAAGTTTCCAAAAACCCTGGCGCTGGCCGTCGGTCGCATCGGAGAGAAATTTCTCGTCGGTGGGAGCAGTGCTGACGGGCAAATATTCGTCAAATTGCTTACGCCATTTTGCGCCCTCCGGGCTGGCATAGAATTCCTTGAGCCGGGGCACATCCTCCGCCGTAAAAAGGAGCCTTGGATGTTTGCCGCGAACGGCTTCGCCCAACTCGGGAACGGCACCTTGCGGCGCTGGATCTTTCTCTGGCAAGACGGGCGGAGGTGGAGGCGGCGGGACGGGCTTCACCTCCATCGGCGGCCCCAGGGTCACTTGAATATCATCGACCCAAAGGTCCTGCGGTCTTTTCGCATCCTTGGAATCCCCGTAGAGTACCAGTGCGGAAAAGCCCCCGATGCCCAGCTTGTTCCAGTCGAAACGAGCGGCCGTTTTGCCATCCATCGTCACCCGGATTCCGCTCTTCGCCTCAAAATCGAAAACCCATTCGTGCCAGCCGGGACTCCGCTTTGTCACGCCCGCCACGTTGTGCCACACTTTCTGGTCGGAATCACTCACCACGTAACTCGTGTCGCCGGCCAGATAAGGCGCATAAAGCACACTTCCCACCAGCGCGCGTCCATCTGGCTGCGCCACCCCCCAGCGCGGCCCCACATGACGATCTTTCAACGCAACATCCGGCGGCAGCGTGCCGTCATCGTAAACCCACATCGTCACGCGACCGGAGCCAGCGTCCTCGCGCAGGGGCAAGACCATCTTCGATCCCGGCAGTAGTCGGAAAGCTCCGGGACCCTCCGCATGCGTCTTCGAGGGATCCACGGCTGCCTGGCCATCAACCTGCCAGGACTCGATCTTCATGGCGTCCACCTGCCCACAAAGGGACGGCAGAAATCCGCACGCACAAAGACTCAGGAAACCAAAACGCCAGAGAGAGAATCGCAGCAGGGGGAGCATAGCGCTACCCAGAGAAGAATCAATCGTGAGATTTTTCAAGCGCAATTTTTCAAAAAAATCCTCCAAATTCTCTCTCTCTGCCGCTGGGCCTGCCATCTGTTCTGCGCGGATTGACTTCGCCCTGCTCGTGGGTAATCTGTCGGCATGGAACCCGTCACGATTTCCCTGCAAGACCGCGTGCGCGGCCTCCTCAGGGCTGGCGGCTTCCTGCCCGCCTGATTTCGTCGGGCCGGTCGGTCCGTCTCCCGAATTTCCCCCGCTCGGCGTCCTCCGTTTTTGCCATGTCTCTTTTTTCCCAGTCTTTATCCGAAAACCGCCGCACCCTTGCGCTGGCCGCGCCTATTGTAGCGGGTTTTGTCGGCCAGATGCTCATGGGGCTGGCGGATACGGTGATGGTGGGACGCCTCGGCGTGGTGCCCCTGGCGGCGTGTGCCTTCGCCAATACGGTGCTGGCCGTGCCGCTGGTTTTTGGTTTCGGTGTGCTCTCTTCCATCAGCGTACGGGCCTCGCACGCCCATGGAGCCGGACATGCGACCAAGGCGGGGGAAGCCTTGCGGGCCGGACTGGTCCTGGCCGCGATGCTTGGGTTCGGGGTGGCCCTGTCGATCCAGTGGGGCACGCCTCTGCTGCCTATCTTGGGACAGAAGGCGGAGGTCAATACCGCCAGCGTGACGTTTTTGATCCTGTGCGCGTGGTCCGTCGTGCCCGTTTATCTGACGACGGCGGCGAAAAACTTTTGCGAGGCGTTGTCGCGGCCCTGGGTCCCCTTTTGGATTGTGCTGGCCAGCGTGCTGCTGAACGTCTGGCTCAACTGGCTGTTGATCTACGGAAAATGGGGATTCCCCGCCATGGGGCTCGAGGGCGCCGGACTCGCGACGCTGCTGGCCCGAGTTGCGGCGATGGTCGCCCTCCTCGGCTACGTGCTGTCCTCCCCCGCGCTCAAACAACACCTCCCGAAGCGGTGGCGGGCGCCCGGTTTATTCCGGCACCTCAGGCCGCTGGTGACCTTGGGCCTGCCGGTGGGGGCGATGCATTTTTGCGAGGTCAGCGGGTTCGCCTTCGGTTCCATCATGATGGGCTGGATCAGCGTGGACGCGCTGGCCGCCCACCAGATCGCCATCACGTGCGCGGCGACGACGTTTATGCTGCCGCTGGGCATTTCCCAGGCGGTGAGCGTGCGCGTGGGACAGGCCCGCGGCGCGGGACAATTGGCGCGTTGTGAACCCATTGTTTTTGGTGCGATGGGGGTAACCCTGGGCCTCATGGCGGCATTCGCCCTTATCTTTATTTTCGCCGGGCGCCTGATCGCCGGGTGGTTCATTCCGAGCGACGCGATTATCGCCCTGACCGTGCAGCTTCTCCTGCTGGCGGGAGTTTTTCAGCTTTTTGACGGCGTTCAGATTGTCTCCTCGGGGGCACTGAGAGGCTTTGAAGACACGCGGACTCCGATGCTCATCGGGGCCCTGGCCTATTGGGGCATTGCCCTACCGGTCTCGGGAGCCCTGGCCTTCGGAACAGGCGTGGGGGCACCGGGAATTTGGATGGGGTTTGTGGCGGGGCTGGCGGTGGCCGCCGGACTGTTGTTTTCCCGACTCCGGGCCCGGCTCAACTCCCTGAAAATCCCTGCATAAAGTTCTTTTGGCGGCAAATGCCGTCGTCCATCCTGTGGGAAATCTCGTAGTCCTTCTCGATGCCCATCCCTTTTCCTGCCGTGGAGATCACCGGCTTCGGTTGTGTCAGCCCTCTGGGAATCGACCTGCCCGCCACCCGCGACAACCTGCGCCATTCACGCGAGGGGATCTCGCCAGTGCGTCTCTTTTCGGTGGAGGGTTGTCAGTCGAGAACAGCGGGCCAGGTGGGACCGGAACTGGCTGAACGGGCGGCCGCCCTCTGCCCCAGAGCTAAACGCTGGACGCGGGCCACGCAAATGATCCTGGTCGCGGCGCACGAGGCTCTGGCAGCCGCCGGAAGCTTTCTGCCGGACGCCGTGGTGGTCGGCACGACCAGTGGAGGAATGACTCTCGGGGAGGATTTTTATCGCGCGGCAGTCCGTTGCAACCGAACCGGTTCCGCCGCGCGCAAGCTGATCGGATACCCCCCCCAACAGCCGGTCCATCAGGCGTTGGACGGACTTGGGCTGGACCTGCCGGTGCGGGTGATTTCCAACGCCTGCGCGTCCGGGACAAACGCGATCGGGCTGGCCTGTCAGATGATCCGCGCCGGGTCTGCCCGTCGCGTGCTGGCGGGCGGATACGATGCACTGGCCGAGTTGGTTTTTGCGGGATTCGATTGCCTGCGCGCCTCGACCCCCGGGAAATGCCGGCCGTTTGACCGGGACCGCAACGGCCTCGCTCTCGGGGAAGGGGCGGCCTTTTTTTGCCTCGAGGCCGGAGGCTCCGGGCTCTGCGTCACGGGCTACGGCAGCGCCGCGGATACCCATCACCTCACGCAACCCCATCCGTCGGGCTCCGGCCCGCTGCGCGCGATGCGTGGAGCCCTCGCCAGCGCAGGGGTAGATGCGGCGGAGGTTGATTACATCAATGCCCACGGGACTGGCACTCCGCTCAACGACGCCAGTGAAGCGCGGGCCATTCTTGCGCTCTGTCCCCAGGTTCCCATGAGCAGCACCAAGGGCATGACCGGACACGCGTTGGGGGCGGCGGGGGCCATCGAGGCGGCTTTTTGCGGGATCGCCATGCAGGAGGAATTCTTACCCGCCAACCTCAACTTTACCCGGACGGAGGAGGAGTTTCCTCTTCAGGTGGTCGCCAATGCAAGCCGTCCGGCCCGCCCCCGGCGTGTGCTTTCCAACTCCTTTGGTTTCGGTGGGGCCAACGCTGCCGTGCTCCTCGAACTTCGATGAAGGCCATCATTACGGGCATGGGATGGGTCACGCCACTGGGCCGGGATCTGGCGCAGGTTCACGCCGACCTGGGTGCCGGGAAAAAACCGGACGTTCAGGACGAAATCACGCCGTCCACCGGCACGAATTTGCCCGTCTTCCGCATCCCCGCCGCATTTTTGCAGGATGCGGCCGCGTTTCCCCGGCTGCGGCGATCCAGCGTGATCTCGCATTTTGCGGTGGCGGCGGCGATTGACGCGACCGCGGGTCTCAGTCCGGATCAACTGGCGCGCACCGCCCTGGTTTTTGCGGCCTCAGACGGGGGAGTGGTTTATACTCGGCGTTTCTACGGCGATGTGTTGGAGCGCGGACCCGGGGCAGGCAGCCCCCTCCTTTTCCCCGAAACGGTTTACAATGCCCCGGCCAGCCATGTGGCCGCCCGACTGGGACTTGTTGGAGAATCGCTGACTCTCGTCGGCGATGTCGAAGTGGGTTTGGACGCCATCGCGACGGCTTGTGAGTTGTTGGCTTGCGGGGACGCGGATCATTGCCTGGTCGTCGGGGCGCAGGAGCTGGACTGGATCACCTGCGAGGCTTATGCACGCTGGAGACTCACCTCCCCCGATTCCTCGCATGGTGCCATTTTTTCAGAGGGCGCCGGGGCCCTCCTCCTCAGCCGGGAGGGGGCGGGAATGGCTGTGCAATCGGTAACCCCCAACCGGGATAAGATCGACCAAGGCGCGGAGTGCGTGTCGTTGCCAAGGAATTTGCCGCAAAGTCCCGACATCGTGGTTTCGTCCGATTCGGGAACGCCGCTGGGACGTGAGGAACGGAAAAAACTTCGTCAGATTTTCCCCGAAGCCACCCTTCTTGCTCCCAAACTTTCCCTGGGCGAAGCCATGGCCTGCTCGTCCGTTCAACAGGTGATTCTCGCCGCACTGAGCCTCCAAAATTCCGCGAATTCCACCGCATTAGCGTGTGCAACTGGTTTCAATGGACGGTTTTCCGCAGTATTCTTGACACCGAACGGATGTCGTGCCTAATCGCATTGATGCCCGGCGTGATTTCTCCACAGTCCGATTTTCCGACAATCGGCGGGGCCTCCGGGATTTCCACGTCGGCTGACTGTCTTTTTCCAAAATAATGAAGCTCGAAACCACCCCCTTCCACGGCTGGAATCATACCCTGAAACTCTCCAACGACTCCGTAGAGCTTATCGTCACAACGGATGTTGGTCCCCGGATTCTCGTCTACAAGACGCATACCGGAGACAACATCCTGAAGATTTTCGAAGATCAGCTTGGCTCGGCCAACGAGAAGGAATGGCGCATTCGCGGCGGGCACCGTTTCTGGCTGGCGCCCGAGGACGAGATCCTCAGCTACCATAAGGACAATGTTCCCGCCAATTATCGCCGGGACGAGTTCTCTAACGAATTGTTGGTGGAGAGTTTGCAGACGAGCCCGCAGGACATCCGCAAGACCTTGGGAATTCTTCTCTCCGAAAGCGGCTCCCGGGTCACCATCCGCCACACCGCGGCCAATGTAAGCGAGCAAAACATCTCTCTGGCAACCTGGGGGCTCACCGTGATGGAACCCGGCGGTTTGGAAATCATCCCCCAACCCGCTCTGGGCGAACACCCTCGCGACCTCCTGCCCAACCGCGGCATGGTCCTCTGGCCCTACACGGACCTCTCCGATCCCCGGTACACCTTCGGGCAGAAATTCTGGCTCCTCAAGCAGGAGGCCGACTACCCGCCTACGAAAATCGGGCTTGCTCATCGCGAAAAATGGATCGCCTACATCCTCGGCGAGACTCTTTTCATCAAGACGTTCGAGTTCCAATCCAATGCGCAGTATCCGGATGGGGGCTGCAATTTTGAAACCTTTGCCGACTCGGATATGATCGAGATCGAGAGCCTCGGCCCGATCACGACCCTGCGGCCGGACGAAACCGTTTCACACGTGGAAAATTGGTATCTCTTCCCTCTCACCGAGGAAATGCAGATTGAGTCGGAAGACAGCCTCGCCGAGTGGATTGCCCCCTTCCTCGCCCGCACGCATCTGGCATGAGGATTTTGTCCCTCTGCCTCGCGGCGGCTGCCGCCCTGGCCTTCGTCGGCTGTGAGACCACAGGATCGATGGATTCCGGCAATGCCGCCATGAACGCGGCGATCCGGGCGGAACAACCTGGGGATTATTTTGTCGCCCGCCGGATGTACAAAAAAGATTACAAGGTGTGGGGCTGGATCCGCGAGCCAGGCCGGCCTTGGAAATCGGCCAAACTCGTCATGCTGAACGAACAGCGGATGCTTGCGCCCGACCGGGCGGCGAACAAACTCGGGATGGACAACGACTACGAGTACACGCTCAAAGGGGGCTTCTCCGGGCAGATGGTTTACGAACCGGCCAGCGATGGGTTTTACCCGGAATTTGTTTTGCAAGGGGCGGAGGTCCGCTCGGTCAGTCCACCGAACATCTACAAACAAAAGCGGCAGAACAAACCTGAGGTCCGCATTCTGCAACCTCCGGTTTAGAAGTCTGGCGTCCAAGTCGGCTCGCCAGCATTGCGTGCCGCCAATCTTTCGAGCCTTCCCAAGGGAAGAGGCAAGAACCCCAAAAAGATCGCAGGCCGCCACTGCGAATGCGGTGACGGCCTGCGTGTTCCCCCCAGAACAATTCCAACATTGCCACAGGAATTCGGACACGCAAGAAGATTTTCACTTTTTTTGAAAATTTTGACGGCCCCGCCTGTCGGCCCAAAAGCCAACCGCGGGTTTCCCGCTTCCCGCCGGGCGTCGGCCCCGCTATTCCACCTGCCACGCTGTGAAAAATTCCTGGGACCAACGCCTCGCCCTTCTCCGCCTCGACGCCGCCAACCGCTGGCGCACCCTGGCCATCATCGCGTGGCTCACGGTTTGCCTCGTCATCGTTGGCATCTTTATCGCCAAACCTGACAAGGTGACCGGCTTCGCGCCCTACCTGCGCGGGGCGGACCGCTGGCTCGAGGGCGTCGATCTTTACAGCTACAAGCCGAACAAAGGGTTCGTTTACAGTCCGCTTGCCGCCGTCTTCTTCTCCCCCTTCACCAGCGTCCCTCCGGCGGTGGCCAACGTTATCTGGCGCCTCCTGTCCATCGCCTGTCTCCTGGGAGGCCTCTGGAGTGTGTTGCGCCTCGGTCCGTTCGACCGGATTCCGACGCGCTTCCACGGAATTGTTTTTCTCCTGATCCTCCCGCTTTCCCTCAGCAACATCGACAGTGGCCAGGCGAACCCCATGGTGATCGGACTCCTCATGGCCGGAATTGCCGCCGCCTGCACCGGCCGATGGACGCTTGCCGCGCTGGCCGTTGCCGGAGCCGTGCACTGGAAAATCTACCCCCTTGTTGCCGGCCTGCTTCTCTGCGTCGTCGCGCCAAAGGCGTTTTCCTGGCGGTTTTTTCTGGCGCTCGCCCTCATGGCCGCCCTGCCTTTCCTTTTTCAAAAACCGGCCTACGTGGCAGAACAATACCGCGAATGGGTCGCCACCCGCCTGGCCGACAATCGCCTCAACTACGACCTCGCCATCGCGCCGCTCGATCTCTGGTTTCTTCTCGTCCGCGTCCTGGGACTGCCGCTCACCGAATCCGCCTACACCCTCCTGCGCGCGGCCAGCGGTGCCGCCATTGCCTCCTTCTGCCTGGTGGGGGCCCTCCGCCGCTGGCCGGCCGAACGCCTCCTCGGCGGGCTTTTCGCTTTTGTTTGCGCGTGGATGGTTTTGTTGGGCCCCGCCTCCGAATGGCTCACCTACCTCCTCCTGGCCCCGGCCGCCGCGCTCGCTGTCGTGGATGTTCTTACCCGTCCCACCGACCGTTTCACCCGACTCGCCGCCCTGACCGCCTACGGGATTCTGCTTCTGGCCGTCCTTCGCGTTGGATTTGTGCCTCGTCTCCAGATGCCCCTCCTCCTTGCCCTGCAGCCCCTCGGAGCCCTTGCCTACGTTGCCTACGCTCTGCGCCGCTACCTGCCCGCCGATGCTCCACGGTCCGCTTAACCGCCCGGATTTTCCTCACTCTTCATGGCATCCGGCCTTCGCATTCCCGAATCCGGCGGGCAATGAAATCGCGCTCCGCTGGCAGCGCGGCGAGACTGCCCGCCATCCGAAAATGCGTGAGTGCCGCGGCAATTTGGCCAAGTTCGGCGGCTAGCGTGCCACGGATGGCGTAGTAGAGATGATAGGATTCCAGTGATCGGCGGTTGGTGATCCCGCCGAGGGCGTCGAGTCCGGCTTGGGGGCCGTGCACGCGGGCGACCGCCACCGCACGGTTCATCGCCGCGACGGGCGACGGGGTGAGTTCAACCAGGCGGTCGTAAAGGGAGAGAATTCGCGGCCAATCGGTGGAAGTTTCGTCGGGTGCCGTGCTGTGACAGGCTGCTATACCCGCCTCCAAGTGGTATTCGCCAACGGTGTCGCCGCGGGCCGACTGGCCGAGAGCGCGGATCCCGCGCTGGATCAGGGAAGTGTCCCAAGCCGAACGATTTTGCTCATGGAGCCGAAGGAGATTGCCGGCATCATCGGTGCGGGCGGGCAAACGGGCAGCGTTCAGAAGCATTAACGCGAGGAGAGCATGGGTGCGAGGAACATTGGTATAGGGATGCTGGGCCAGCAACTCCGCCAGACGGATGGCTTCGTAACACAGGTCCTCGCGAACGAGGCGCGAGCCAGCGGACGCTTTGTATCCCTCGTTGAAAAGCAGGTAAATGGTGCCCAGCACGCCATCAAGGCGGGCGGGAAGTTCGTCGGGCAGAGGGACGGCAAATGGCAGGGCAAGTTCCTGTATCCGCCGCCGCGCGCGCACCAGACGTTTGCTAATAGCGGCCTCGCTGGTGAGAAACGCAGCGGCGATTTCGGCTGGACTCAACCCGCAAAGCGTGCGCAACGCCAGGGCGGTTTGCGCCTCGGTCGAAAGCTGCGGATGAAAGCAGACGAACATCAAACGCAACGAATCATCGGAAAAGGTTTCGTGGGTTTCTCCGGCGGGCTCGGACAGCCAGCGTTCTTGTTCGGCAGCGATGCGGTCCTCTCTTTCGCTCCAACGCTGTTCCCGGCGCAAACTATCGAGGGCAAGATTTTTTGCCGTCTGGAGAAGCCACGCCGCAGGGTTGTCCGGCTGACCACGGTAGGGCCAGGTCTGCAAGGCTCTGACCAGGGCCTCCTGCACGACGTCCTCGGCCAGTTGCAAACGGTGGACACCAAACTGTCCAACCAACAAGGCAACCAATCGGCTGCTCTCGCGGCGAAAAAGGTTATCCGCGAGTTGCGCGGAGGGGTCGGTTGTCCCTCCGAACATCCTTATACCGCCTTCACTTCTGCCATCGGCCGGCAAAGGTCCGCAATGGGGCGCACTTCGATTTGCGCGCCGTAGGCCAGGATGGGGCAGGCCTGGGCGATGCGCACGGCTTCGTCCTGATCAGCCACGGCGAGAAGGAAGTAGCCCGCGATGGCTTCCTTGGATTCCGCAAACGCACCATCGGTTACGGAGGAGCCTAACGCGCCGGAAACCACTTTGCCTTCTTCCATCAGAGGCTGCGCCCCGCGATGGATGCCGCTGGCGCTCAGTCCTTCGACCCAGGCGTAAAAGTCGGTCATCACCCGCTGCAATTCAGCAGGCGACAATCCCGCACTCCAATGCGTGCCGCGGATGAGGAGGTGTTCGTTGGTGGATCTTTGCGGGTTCATGAACTACTTGGTTTCGCTGTCGGGACCCTGACAATCCTTCGCCATCTCATCCCAGCGTTTCTGCATTTCCTCGGGCGAGACTTTTTCAATCTCGTGCTGGAGCATCCACTCGTGGCCAAAGGGGTCGCGCAAGGAGCCGCTGCGGTAGCCGTAGAATTCGTCGGTCACCGGACGCAGCACTTCCGCGCCAGCCGCCACGGCGCGATCAAAGGCAGCGTCGGCACTTTCCACCATCAGGCAGAATTTCACCGGCGTACCGCCGAGCGCCTGAGGGGTGGTGTTAAACCCCGGAAACTCATCAGAAAGCATGATCATGCTGCCGTTGAGTTCGAGTTCGGCATGTCCGATCTGCCCCGAGGCCGAGTCGGTCAGACGGTAAACTTCCTTCGCTCCAAAGGCGGCCTGGTAAAACGCGATGGCCTTGGCGGCATCCTTGACGCCGAGGTAAGAAATCAGAGGTGGGTAGTTGGGTGTGCTCATGGGGTGGGTTTTCTTAGGGTTGGGTTTTTTCGGTGAGGGTCTTGAGCGTGGCGAGGCCCTGGGCAAACTGGTCGCCGACCATTTTGTCGCAGTCGACGACCAGCCCGAAGGCTTTGCTCATGAAATTGTTTTTGCCCGACATGCTCCAGGTGACGAGAGTTTTGTCGCCATCGGGTCGGAAGGTGAATTCGGCGTCGTGGATGGCGGCCATTGGTTTTTTGAAATCCATCCGGACGCGCACGAGTTCGCTGGGTTTCGACTCGACGATGGTCATCACGCCAGCGCCGACGTCGTTGTTGCCATCCCACGAGTAGGCCGCTCCGACTCCGGAGGCCGGGCCAGTGTATTCGATTTTTGCGGCGGGATCAACTTGGGCCCAGGGATTCCAATCCTGGAACTTATGCAAGTCGTTGATCTGACCGAAAAGGGCGTCTGGTGGTGCGGCAATGGCCAAAGACCGACTATATCGGAAGTCCGCCGGCCGGGTGGCGATGACGATGAGGAGAATGGCAACAAGGAGGAAAAAGCCGATCAGAATCTTGATAATCATAGTTTGGATGAGGTTCTGTTTTTAAATGCGGGCAACGAGGGCTTCGAGTTGGTCGGCACATTGGCCCCAGCCAGGATAGAAGCCCATTTTTTCGTGAGTTTCGCGGTCCTCACCCTTCCAGTGCAAAGCGCGTGCGGTGTAACGGGTGCGTCCGCCTAGGTCTTCGAACGTGAGGACAATCGTGAGAAAGGGTTTCGAGGAAGGTTCCCATGCTTTGGTATAGGCATCGGTGATGACGAGTTTTTCGTTGGGCACCACCTCGAGATAGACACCCGGATTTGGAAGATCGGTGCCGTCCGGACCGCGCATGATAATGAGGCTGGAACCTCCGGGGCGCACATCGAGCTCGGCCACCGGAGTGGTATACGGAAGCGGGGCAAACCATTGTTTCAGCAGGTCGGGTTCGGTCCAGGCCCGATACAATTTTTCCGGCGGGGCCTCGACGTAACGGAGAATCACTAACTCGCGATCGCCGGCGGTGAGGCGGGCGAGTTCGCTTTCGAGGCGGTCGAGGTTTTCTTCGTTACACCGGGGAACGAAAGTGCGCACTTTGCCGCATTCCTCCACCGAATCAAAAACCATCGTCCAGGTGAGCCGGGTCCCCTCGCCCTCTGGGGACAGAGTGATGCTGAGGAGAAACTGGTGCATCGGCTCGAGGTGGCGGATGACGATGCGTTCCGCTGAAATTGCGTCAAAAATACTCTTGTTCGGATAGACGGTGCCGTCCGGGCCGTGCATGTCGTAGCTCCATGCGCCACCGGGCTCGAAGGCAAATTCGTGGAAGGTGTTCCGAAATCCTTTCGGCCCCCACCAGCGGGCGAGGCGTTCAGGGTCCTGAAAGGCCCGGAGGATAAATGCAGGCGTGGCCGGGATGAGCCGGGAGGTTTGCAGAGTGGATGAAGTCTTCATGAGCGATTTCCGGTTAGAGCGTCAGCCAGGGCACTTTACTCCGGGCACCATCTGAACCAGCTCCCAGCAATGCCCGTCAAGATCCTGAAAGCTGTGTTGGTACATAAATCCATAATCCTTGGGCACAGCGTAAGTGGACCCGCCCGCGGCCACGGCTTGGCGCACGAGAGTTTCCAATTCTTCTCGGGTATCGCAGCTCAGGCAGATCAAAACCTCGCAGGCCTTCGACGAATCGCAGATGGCCCTGGGCGAAAACTCCCTGAATTTCCCATGAGTGAGAAGCATGGCGTTGATGTTTTCGCTGATCACCAGACAGGCTGCGGTGTCGTCGGAAAATTGTTCGTTGAATGTGTAGCCAAGGGCCTCGAAGAATTCGCGGGACCGAGGGAGATCCGCGACGGGCAGGTTGACGAAGATTTGAGAATTCATGATGAGTGTTTGCCCGGCTCAGCGGAGCGGCCTTTAAAGGAAACGACGAACAACGCGGCGCGAAAAGGACACCGACAGCCATTTTTTCAAAAAAGTTTTTTCCAGCCAGCGCGGCGAGTGGATCGATCCGCCGGTTCTGCCTCCAGAGGCATTGCACAACCGATTTCTTCCTGCCATCAATTCGCGTGATGTTGCACGCGATTGGCCGGCAAACTCTCCAAATTGTGACCGGATTTGGGGATTTTGCCTTGTTCACCGGAAAATCCTTCCGGTCGGCCGTGCATTCCCGCCGACTCTTTCGCCGGATTTTGCGCTCCATCTTTGAACAGGGGACGCTCTGTCTACCCGTGATCCTGATCGTCGGGACCTTCACGGGGTTGGTGCTTGGGTTGCAGGGCTATTACGTGCTCAATCGCTTTGGCTCGGAAGGTCTTCTTGGCGCGCTGGTTTCTCTGAGCCTGGTGCGGGAAATGGCTCCGGTGCTGGCCGCGCTCATGCTGGTCGGCCAGGCGGGTTCGGCGTTGGCCGCGGAGTTGGGAATTCAGCGCAACAGCGAGCAAATCGTCGCGCTCGAAACCATGGGCGTGAGCAGCCACGGTTATCTGGTGGCCCCGCGACTTCTTACGGCACTGGTGGTTTTCCCCGCCCAGACGGCGCTTTTTGTGGCGGTCGGGTTGTGGGGCGGCAGTCTTTCCGGGTCGTTGTTGCTCGGGGTGGAGTCGGGCGTGTATTGGTCGTCGGTCGAGCAGGCCGTGCGCGCGGCAGATGTCCGGGAATGTTTTCTGAAAGCCGGAACTTTTGGCCTGCTGGCCATGTCGATTTGCGCGTTCCACGGCTACAACGCGCATCGCTGCCGTTCGGCCACCGGGGCCCAGGCCGTGAGCGCCTCCACCACAAGGGCCGTCGTCCATTCCAGCATCGCTGTGCTTGTGGCCGACTACGTCATTACGTCGTTTCTGGTCTGACCATGGAAGGCGAGCGCGATGTTCTTCTTCAAGTCGAGGACCTGCACAAGGGCTTTGAGGGACGTCCCGTCCTCAAGGGAGTGGGACTGGAAGTGCCGCGCGGCGGACTTTTCTCTGTGCTCGGTCCCAGCGGAGCCGGCAAATCGGTTTTCCTCAAATGCCTCGCGAATGTGGAGGAGCCCGATTCCGGTCGCATCCTCTTCGATGGACATCTCCTCTGCCCGGCCACCCGGCGAGAGTTTCAGCGGCGCTGCAGTTTCCTCTTTCAAAGCAACGCCCTCTTCGATTCGCTCACGGCTTTGGAAAATGTCGCCCTTCCGCTTGAACAAACGACCAGCCTTCCCGACCGGGAAATCCAGGACCGTTGCCACGAAGCCCTGCGGCAGCTCGAAATGGAAAACCATGGCGACCACTACCCCGGCCAGCTCTCCGGCGGCATGCAGAAGCGGCTTGCCCTCGCCCGCGCGATTGTCACGCGGCCCGAACTGGTCTTTTTCGACGAACCCACCGCAGGCCTCGACCCCCTCCGCCGCAATGCGGTCTTTGCCATGATCGCCCGCTACCAGCGCCAGTTCGGATTCACGGCACTCGTCGTGACTCATGACGTCGTCGAAGCTCTTGTGGCCAGCGACCGTGTGGCACTCCTGGACCATGGCCGGATCTGCTTCGAGGGCACGCCTGCCGAATTTTCCGCCTCCTCGCACCCCGTGGTCTGCGGATTCCGCGACAGTGCTGACGCTCTTGGCCGGACTCTTGCTGCCATTCGCCAGGAAGCCCCTACCCTTCTAACGTCATGAAAAAAACCAACCTTGAGCTGCTGGTCGGGATCTTTGTGTTGCTTGGCCTCGCTGCCATTGCCTACCTGACCATCAAGCTCGGCTCCGGCTCCCTTGTTGGTGGCGACACCTACCTCGTGGAGGCGCGCTTTGCCAATGCCGGCGGACTCAACAAGGGCAGCACCGTCATGCTGGCTGGAGTGAGCGTGGGACGCGTGGAAACCGTCCGCATGGATCCCGCCGACTACAGCGCGATCGCCACGCTGAGGATTGCCTCCCAACTCCGTCTGCCGACCGATAGCATGGCCGCCATCAAAACCTCTGGACTCATCGGGGACAAATACGTATCCCTTTCCCCCGGCGCCGATGAAACTTATCTGGAGCCCGGGACACGAATCATTATGACGGAATCTGCGGTCGATCTGGAATCGTTGATCAGCAAAATGGCCTTTGGCAGCGTGAAGTCCGACGCCAACGCCGAACCCACTCCCATCCCGTGAACCTTCGGAGTCTTGGTCAATTTCTGGCGACTTTCCTGGTCCTCCACGGGACCGCACTGGCCTCCTCCGCTGAGGCGGAAAAGCGCCTCCAGACCGCAGTGGACGAGGTGCTCTCCGCCGCCAACCGCGCCCCCACGACCGCCGCGCTCGCCACCAGCTTGCGCCCGATCCTGCTGAAGTCTATCAGCTTCGACGCCATGACCCGGCGTGCCGTCGGACCGGGCTGGCGCCAGTTTACCCCCGATCAGAAAAAAAAGGCCTCCCAGCTTTTCACCACCCTGATCATCCGCACCTACAGCAGCAAGTTTACCCCGGGAGAAAAGCCGGTCATCACCTTCAAGGCCGCGACCACCCCCGCCCCCGGCCGGGTGGAGATTCCCACGGTTCTCACCTACCAGGGCAGCAAGTATGATGTCACCTACCGCATGGAGGACGACGGAGGCTGGCGCATCACTGACGTGGTGATCGAAGGCGTGAGCCTGGTCGCGAATTATCGCAGTCAATTTGATGCTGAGTTCAAAAAAGACGGGGCCAACGCCGTGATTGGCGCCCTTACCCAGGCAGAAGCCGCACACTAATGAAAATCCGCCCATCCATCCTGCTCCTCCTCCTGGCCTGCGCCTCGCCGTCTCTGACGAGTTGCGCCACTGCCCGCAAACAGCCTCCCGCGCCTGCCGCGGCCTCCGACGGAAAAAGTGTGGCAGGGGGCAAATCGGTCGCCGCCAAGGATGACGATCTCGAAGAGTACGATTCGACGGACATCCCCGATCCGCTGGAGCCGCTGAATCGAGGCAGCTTCTGGCTCAACCACCAGATCTACCGTTACCTCCTGCGGCCTGTGGCGAGAACCTACCGGACGGTGGTTCCCAAACCCGTGCGCACCGGAGTTTACAATGTCTTCGACAACATTGAGTTCCCCGTCCGGTTCATCAACGACTCCTTGCAGGGAAACTTTCACCGGGCGGGGCTTGAAACCGGACGCTTTTTGGTCAACTCCACCGCTGGCGTTGGCGGGATCATGAGGGTTTCGGACCGGATTCCAGCCCTCGCCAATGTGCCGGACGCCGATACCGGTCAGACATTGGCCAAGTGGGGCATCCCCCACGGGGCGTATCTGGTCTGGCCCATCATCGGCCCCAGCAGCACGCGGGAAACTGTGGGCCTGGCCGGTGACTACGCCATGAACCCCATCACGTGGGTGGCATTTTTCTATGGCAGTTGGGCCTGGACCGTCCCGGTTTCTGTGGCGGACACCGTCTCGTTCCTGCCGAACAAATTTGACGCCTACGACACGGCGGTGGCAAACGCCCTCGACCCCTATCTGGCCGTGCGCAGCGCCTACGTCCAATACCGGAAAGAGATCGCGGAAAAATAAGCGGAAGAAGGGCGGGAGAACAAAATCCCGCCTGCCCCGTGGCAGTCCCCGCCGCCTAAATTCCCCCGTATCTCCGACTCCGCTGCGTGTAATCCAGCAGGGCGTCGTGGAAGTCGGCCTTGCGAAAATCGGGCCAGAGTTTCGGCGCGACATGGATCTCGGTATAGCTGAGCTGCCAGAGGAGAAAGTTCGAGACGCGCATTTCACCGGAAGTGCGGATGAGAAGGTCGGGGTCCGGAATCCCCGCGGTATAGAGGTGCTGCGCAAAAAATTCCTGGGTAATCTGCTCTTCGTCGAGCTTCCCCGCACGGGCGTCGCGCACGACCGCTCGCACGGCGTCCACGATTTCGGTGCGTCCGCTGTAGCTCAGGGCGAGGATGACGGTGAGCTTGGTATTGGAGGCGGTGGCGGCAATGGCTTGAGCGAGTTTGCGCTGGCAGACGGTGGGCAATTCGGCCAGGCGGCCGATGGCCAAAAGACGAACCCCCTCCTCCTGCATCTCCTTGATTTTTTCGTCGAGAAACCGTTCCAGCAAAAGCATCAGGCCGGACACCTCGGCGGCGGGACGTTTCCAATTTTCCGATGAAAACGCATAGAGGGTGAGAAATTCCACCCCCGCCTCCATGGCACCTTCCACACATTCGCGGATGGATTTGGAACCCTGTTCATGACCGGCCAGCCGGGGAAGTCCGCGCTGCTGCGCCCAACGGCCGTTGCCGTCCATGATGATGGCGACGTGACGGGGCGCGCTTTTCATCGGGCGGAGTCAGAACCTTTCCGGCAAACGGCAGAGCGCTGGTGAGCTTGGCCCAGTCGGGCACCGTTCAGAGGAAAATCAGGCATGACAGACGAAAGTTTCGTCCCCCCCACCTTTGCGCTCAAGATAATTATCGGTGGAACGCTTTCGCACTCAGGCGGCCCGCGGGGCCGTCTGCCGTCGATATTCTTTCGGCGTCATCCCCTTCAAACGAAGGAAATGCCGATTAAAATTGGAGAGATTGTTAAATCCCGACGCAAACGCGATTTCGGCCACGGTGCGGTCGGTGTCCATCAGCCGCCGGCTGGCATGGCCGATGCGCACCTCATTGACGTACCCCTCGAAAGTCCGACCCATGCGTTTATGAAAATACCGGCTGAAGGCGGCCGGACTCAAGCCCGCGAGACCAGCGGCCCGTGGCTGGGAAACCTCCCCGGCAAAGGACGCGTTGACGTAGCGGCAGACTTCGGTGAGGCGGTTGCCGTCACGTTCATCAAGATCCGGCGCATAACCCGCCGAAGCCAGCAAGCGCACCGGGCGCAACTCCGCCATCAGCCCGAGGAGATCGAAGACCCCGCACAAGCGAGGCCAGCCGCGGAGTGCCGGCAACCTCGCCAATATGCCGGCAATCTCACCGCTGGCCGCTTCGGGAAAAAGCACCCCCCGACGGGACGCTCTGAGCAGGGCGCGAATGCGGGAGGCCTCGGGAAGTTCGAGCAGGAGCCGGCCTGAGAATGTTTCGTCAAATTGCAGGACCACCGCCGCGGCGTGTCGGCGATCGTCCCCATCCTTCCACCAGTAGTGAGGCAGGTTCGAGCCCAAGAAGACCAGGTCGCCATCGGCGAACCGTTCAATCGAGTCGCCGACAAACCGGGTGCCGCGGCCCCGCTGGATCAGGGTCAGTTCGCATTCCGGGTGAAAGTGCCACGGCATGGTGAAGGTCGGGGAACGATACTCCCGGCAGGCCAGGGACTCGCCCGGTGCGAGGGGAATTTTTTCGTAGAGGGCTTTCACGGCGGGCAAGTCAATAAAGTATCATACTTTGTCAAGCATCAGGTAGAGGAGAGACCGCGGGACCGCTAGGTTGCAGGCCGATCCCCAATTTATGATTACCCTCGAATCCCTCCCCCAAACCCTCCGTGACGACCTCCAAGGCCGCCACCCGGTGAGCGCGGCCGACATCGCCTATCTCCGCGAAAACGGCTATATCAAACTGAAGAACGTGCTCCGGCCGGAAACCGTGCAGTATTTCGACCGCGCAATTACGGACCAGGTGAAGCGCCTCAACACCATGGACCTGCCCATGGAGCAGCGCAGCACTTATCAAAAAGCCTTTCTTCAGGTGATGAACATCTGGACCCAGGATGAAACTGTAAAAGCCTTTTCTTTCGCGCCGAAACTTGCCCGTCTCGCCGCCGAACTTCTCGAGGAGGACGGCGTGCGGATGTATCACGATCAGGCTCTTTACAAGGAACCGGGCGGGGGCATCACTCCCTGGCATGCCGATCAATACTACTGGCCGGTCTCCGGCGACCGCACTATCACCGTCTGGATTCCGCTCCAGGAGACCAGGATGGAGATGGGTCCCCTCGCCTTCGCCCGCCAGACCCACCGCATGGCTTTTGGGCGTACGCTCGAAATCAGCGACGACAGCGAGACCCTCATCCAGAAGTCCCTCAAGGAAGCGCAGGCGGACATTGACGAAACCCCGTTTTCGCTCGGTGAAGTGAGCTACCACCTGGGTTGGACGTTTCACCGCGCGGGGGCAAATACTTCGACGGAACCGCGGCGGGTCATGACGATGATCTATGTGGATAAGGACATTCGCCTCATCGAACCGGCCCACCAAAAGCACCAGAGCGATTGGGACAAATGGTGTCCGGGAGTCCAAATCGGCGGCATTCTCGACAGCCCGCTCAATCCCGTTCTCTGGCCGTGACCTGATTCCCGCCCCGGGGAGGAACCGGCACTGCGGCCTTTGCGCAATCGGCACCGCCTGCTTATCTTGCGGTCATGAACGTCGAAACTGCCCCAAGACCGTCCGAAACCCCAGAAAGCGGAGCGACCCTAAGCGACCTCCGCCCGATGGATGCGGTGGCCGCGCTGTATAACGACGGGAATCCCGCCCTTGCCGGAGAGATCCTTTCGAGCCTGAGCGAAACCATTTTCGACCGGCCAGAACCCCCGCTCGCAGGTCCGCTCCAACAGTTGATGGCGGGGCTGAGCTACCGGATTCTCAAACGCACGACCGTTCGCAACGGCACGACGTATCGCAATCGCGTGTTGGAACATTCCGGGCACCCCTACGCGCAGGCCCTCCTGGCGTCCTCCACCGCGGAGACGCAGGTGCTCGTCGAGGGGGGGGATCCGATGAACGGCCCCTATATGATGCTCCTGCCTGCCGCCTGTAAAAATGCGATCCTCTGGGACAAATTGTTTTTGGGTTCGGTGCAGGGCAAGGATGTAAAATTGCGTTTCCTTTGGGAAACGAAAGCCACCCATTCCGAGGCGAAAAAGCGTTTAGCGCCGGGACGGACCGTTCGTCTCAAAGCCCTGGCCGCGGGCACGGGTTTGAGCATGATTCTGGCGTACGATCGTCTGGTGCGCGACGGCGCGGAGGGCGTTGTGGCCGAAATTACCGACCGCGATCCCGCCAATACCGCCAAAACCAATCGGCTGTTGGCCAAACTCGCTCCCGCGCGTGGGTGGAAAATAGGTCCAGACGGCATCTCGGCGCGCACGGAAGATATTTTTGTGGCCCCCGCTGGCGAATCTCCCTGCGACGTGGTGACCACCATCGGTATCCTGGAATATTTACAAGGCGCCACCTGCGACACCACCGAACGCCGCCACGGCCTGCCGGAGCCGCAGGAACCCCTCACCATCCGGCAACTTGCCGAAAAGGTCGCCGCCACTACCACTCCCACGGCCAGTCTGATCGCCAACACGTTCCGGCCGCACCGCAGCGTCCGGCTGCTCGAACTTTTTGGCAAACAATTCGACTACCGCCATCCCGCGAATCTGCACGAAGTCTGGGCGAAGGAAGGTTTCCGTCCGGCCCGCACGGTCGGCTCCGCGCTGGTGTATGACGTGATTGTCTACGAAAAATCGTAGCGTTCCGGAATCCCCGTTTTTGGGGTTTGTCGGACGGCGGGGCGTCCGGCTATAACACACGGCGTCGCAATCATGGAGACTCCATCGCATTCGTCCAAGCAGACCACTCCGGAGGGCGGAAAGCCTTTCCGGGTGGTGTCGTTTCCGGGTGCGGGATTTGATACCGTGTTGCACATGGGGGTCGTGCACGCGTTGCTGGTGACGCGGCGACAGGCCCCGGACATGGTCGCCGGGCACTCGGTGGGAGCAATCACCGCCACTGTCCTTGGAGATGTGCTGCAGACGGGATCGGACGCCACTCCCGAGGAGGCCGAAGAGTATCGCGTGGCGCGCTTCAGCGAGCTGCTCGAGGCTTTTCGCACCGCGCCAAGCACGGTCTTAAGTGGGTTTTTTCCCGATCCGCTGGAAACCAATTCCGCCCATGCCCTTAAGCCGGTGGAACTACCGAGGCATTTTCAGGAGGAACGGGAGAGCCGTCGCACGGCCGTCGCGAGTCGCACGGGACTCATCCGCCTGTTTGATCACCTGCTGCGAGTGCGGGTGAGCGTGAAATTGGTGGCACAGCTTTCGCGGGTTCTGATGGGGTGGAATGCCGCCGACGAACTCGACTCCGGGGCGTGTCTCCGCAAGCGGGCCGGGCTGATCTTTAGACTTTGGTGGCTGGTCGCGCGCAATATCCTGGCCCTATCCATGCCGGTAAGTCTGGTGGCCCGGGTGCAAGTGGCCGATTTGCTGGGGATCAAGGGCCGCACCGCGGCAGAGGGTGTGGAGGCTGGCCATATCATTTTCAACAAATGGGCGTGGTTCCGCGCGATCAAGGATCACGTTCTCTGGCTGGTGCTGGGTTTTCTGCCTCTGGTGATTGCACTCGCGCTGGTTCCGGCCTTGGGGCTCGGCTTGCTCGCTGCCATTCTTCGGCCGGAGCAGTTGGCGTGGATCGGGACAGAGGTGGGATTTTTGCTCCTAGCCGGACTCGCCCTCGCGGGCTGGGCGTCGCTGTTTTTCCGGAAAAATGTGGGCAGTAACTTTCTCAAGCATTTTCAGATTTTCAGTGATCTGGGCGATTCGCATGCGTTGAAAGAGGCCCTGGTGCAGAACCTGGACCCGGCCTATTACGGGCTTTTTGACTTCGACGACAGCGTGCGGCGCGCCATCAAACACCGCAGTCCCGCCCACGGCGGGGGCACGCGAAAAAAACTCTCCAGCTACGCGGATGGCAGTCGCGGGATTATGGTGGTACCCATCGCGGCGAATCTGGGGACGGGCAAACTCGAGGCCCTCCCCGCCGCCACGCCGGTGGTGGATGCCCTGATGTGCGCCTGCGCCTCTGCGCCTTTTTTTAAAGCCCAGACCATTCGCACGCCCGATGGACCAGCCACCTTCATCGACGGGATCAGCGTCGCCAACGATCCCATCGTGCCCGCCTACGAAGAGGCGTGCCGGATGGTGACCAACCACCCGACAAAGACCTGGACTTCGCTGCGGATCATTTCCGCCCCGCTCCTCCCGGTGAAGCAGGAAAAATCATCCGCCCAGTTTGAACCCTACACGGGGCTGGTGGATGTGGCGCTACGGGCGCGCGATTTGCAGCGTTTCCAGGACATGCTGCTCGACAAGGGGCTGATCGACCGGATGAGCCGGGCTTTGAACGGACGGCCGGCGACGGTTTCGGAGGAGACTTTTCTCCCCGCCAAGATCCGTCTGGTTGCCCCGGAACGCCCGCCCCGTTTGAGTCTGCGGTTGCTGCAGGCCGGCTCGGCCGCGAAACAACGGGCTATGATTGATGCCGCCGTGGCCGACGGATGCCGGGCTATGATCGAGCGCCTGGTCACCGATGCGCTGCCCGATACCCGCACACCGGAAGAGCGGCGTCAGCTCTTGGAACCGGATGAAGACCTGCCGGACGAATGGCCGCATCTCGATCCCAACCACTCCGCGACCTTGCGGGAGGCGGTGGAAAACCTCCGTGAAGCGGAAGAAACACTCACCGGGAATGACGGCCGCGAATACGTTTCGTGCCGCAAACTTCTCGCGGCGTGGGGCGGACTTTCTCCGCTTCCTGGCAGCGCTCCCGTGGACAGAACCAACCCTGACCCCGGCCCCGGCATTTCCGAGATCTGCCGCTCGTGTGTGGCCTGCCGCACCGCGGGGGACGACCAGGAACTCCGCCAACACATCCGCCTGCCCCGCCGCGCTCCCAGCCCCTTCCTGGCCGCTCCCGCCGCGCCGGACACCCAGCAGGATCCTGCCGTGGTTTTTCTTTTCAGCGGCGGCGTCTTTCGCGGAGTTTTTCAAGTCGGGTTCGCCAATGCCGCCAGCGAGTTGGGCATCCAGCCTGACGTCATTGCCGGATCCTCCGTGGGCACCATCGTCGGGGCGCTCACCGGGCGAGTTTTCCAGCGTCCTGCCGGATTGGAACTCGTGGAGCGCCAGCGCCAGATGCGCCGGCTGGCCGCAACATTTCTCACGATTGACCGCTTCGTTCTCACGGATCGCTTCGCGGACTTTATCCGTCATTTTTCCATTCACGCGGCGGCGGCGGATTTTTCCCCGCATGATCTGGATCTGATTTTCCGGAGGTATGAAACGGACCCGTCGTCCGCCTTCAGTAGGCGAGCCCGCCGGGTCTTTGCCGGTTTGGAGCGTCTGTTTTATTTGAGTCCCTTTGAGGTGATGGAACTCACCAAGACGCTGCGGGCCGGCAATTGGCAAGAGGCGGGACGATTGATCAAATCCCTGGCCCAGGAAGTGGCGGACCGTTACGGCGTGGGCCTGGAAATGCTGGGGCCCGAGCCGCTGCAGCAGTTGATCGACGGGTTCGTCTTCGAAGGAAAACCCGTGCCAGGCGCGCGTTTCGATCATTTTGGTTTTCCCCTCATCGGCACCACCACCAACCTCACTCAGGGCCACCTCGACATCCTCCGCAGTTCGCACTCCTGGGATCCCCGGTTCACGCAGGGACTGCTGGCCGGAAGCGCGTTTCCGGCCTTGTTCCGTCCCCGCTGGTCCTGGGAGGTCTATCGCAACCCCGGCATGGTGGCCCAATATGCAGACGGCGGGATCATGGACAATCTGCCACTGGGTGCGGTGGTCGAATACCTCTGGGGCAAGGACGGCAACGCGGTCTATGCGCGGCGGCCCAAAATCCCCCATCTCATCCTGACCGCCACGCTCGAATCGGACAAAGCCGATTGGTCACAACGGGAGGATCTCGACGAACTCAGTTGGACGGCCATCCGGTCGCGCGCCAAGCAACTGCGCTACAACGGGAAAATCGGAAAATTCCAGCAGGGGCAGCGCGACATTCGGCGGATCATCGCCCAGCGCGCGGCCGAAAACGACCCCGACGTGCTTTCGCACGACCTCCCGCTCAATCTGGATGTGCTGGCCGTCAAACCGCGTTGGACCTGCGGCTCGTTCGCCTTCCACCCCATGCTGGGATTCAGCCGTCAGAAACAAACTGCCAGCATCGCCCACGGCTGCGCCTCGACCATTTGCGCGGTGGCCGATCATTTTCGTCCCGACAATCACACCCATGCCGTCGATGCCGAAGCCCTGCGCTCCTGGGCCTGCGGCCGCGGCATCGCGCTGGATCAACTCCCCGCCCGGATCGAGCCTGCCGGAGCGGGCCCGCTGGCCTACGGCCCAGCCAAACTTTCCCCGGCGGAGCAAACGGAGGGCGCGTGCTGGTTTCGAACCGCCGATCCGACGACAGGCAAACGCCCCACCTGTCCCTTTCACGCGAAGAGCCCCGCCGCAAATGAGGGCGAGGACGTGAGTCCAGAGTTGCAAAAGATCTATTTGGCATGTGGAAATGCCTCCACCCATGAAGCCCGCCGCAAATAGTCTAGAAATTCCGCCGTCCCCCGGCCCGGGGACTTTGCCCATGCTCATGGGGAGGCTGCTTGTCCCGGCGCTCGCTCTCGTTCTGTTCGGCACGGGCTGTAAAAATTACGCCACTGTGCGGGAGCGCCAGCCCACTTTCACCGCCGCCTCGCCCGCCGGGGAGGTCATCGTCCGCGCCCTCAAGCGTCCGGAAAAATCTCCGGAAGCACAGATGGGACACTTTATCGACGCGGCCTATCTCGCCACCAAGGTGCTGGAGAAAAAACCGTCGGACTCCCAGGCGCTCCGCGACTACGATTTCGCAGTCTCGCGGGTTTTCGACGTCCTGCACACCTCCGGGTTGCAACCTTGGATCAAACCGGTCATCTGCCCCGGAGCCCACGGGAACTGGACGTTCAGCGTCGCCCACAATCATAAACGTCAGCACGACCCGTCGTATTACCGCATCCTGCCCGCCGACCGCTTCGTTTTCCGCGGCACACTCGTGCGGGAACGGACGGTGAAGCCCGGCCTCGGTGCGCCCATGGTGATCGCCAGCAAGGGCTTCGACCCCACGGTTTACGACCCCTTCATCCAGGGCAAAAATGTCTATTACGGCATCACGCAGATTTTACGCTTCCAGGGCCGCAAGGTGACCGCCACCTATCTGGATCCGCTTTCCACGGAGGACGTAAAATTTGCGGGCCACACCTTCCCTGTCGCGGCGGATTTTACCGCGCCCATCGGCCTCGCCCTCGCGGAACTTCGTCCCCGGCGCATCGAGATTCAGCGGATGTTTAGTCCGGACAAATTTGCCAGTAGCACGCGTCTTGCCCGGCTCCAGCCGTATGATCCCAAAAAGATCCCCATCATCGTCATCCACGGCCTGGGGGACTCCCAGGCGACCTGGGCGCCCATGATCGAGGCCCTGCGCGGCGATGCGGTGATCCGCCAAAACTACCAAATCTGGTTTTTCAGCTATCCCACAGGGTACCCCTATCCCGTCATGGCCGCCGTGCTGCGCAAACAAATGGACGCCATCAACGCCTTTCACGCCGGCCACAAGCCGGTGGTTGTCATCGGCCACAGCATGGGGGGAAGTATCTCCCGCGTTCTCATCACCGACAGCGACAAGGTCATCTGGAATACTTTTTTTGACACTCCGCCGGAGGAAACCCCCCTCTCGCCCGACGCCCGCAAGGCCATCACCAGCGCGCTGATTTTCAAACACCGCCCGGAAATTTCCCGCGTGATTTTCGCCTCCGCCTCGCTGGGCGGCGCAGACATGGCCGTTTCATTCTGGGGACGCCTGGGATCAACTATCATTGATGTTCCCGCCTCCCTGACCGATGTGGGCAAGGAATTTGCGAAACTGACCCGGAAGCGCGAAGATGGGCGGCAACTCGTCCGTATGCCCAACAGCATTGATACCTTGGATCCCAATAATCGCTTTATCACCAGCATCAATACCATTCCGCCGACGAAAGGCATCCCGTTCCATTCCATCATCGGAGATCGCGGCCGGGGGGGCAATCTCGACCGCACTCCGCCACAGAGCACGGATGGCATCGTTCCCTATTGGAGCAGCCACATCGCGGGTGCCGAGAGCGAACTCATCGTCCCCAGCCATCACTGGTCCAACCAACACCCCCTGGCTATCGCCGAGGTCAACCGCATCCTCCGCCTCCATCTGAAAAACACCGCACGCTAAAATGACTTCGCAATCCCTGGTTTCCGTCAGCGAACCCACCAACCAAAACGACGCCCGGGAGACACCCGGTGTTCCGGTGAGGGTCAGCGCCGCAGAAGCGGACGAACATGTTTACACGCATTGGGCGAGTCGGGCCGCTTTTCCTCTGATCGTAGCCTCACAGACCTCCTCCCAGATTGCCCTGGGGTTTGCGGTGTATCACAATTGGATCTGGCTGGCCATTCCGCTCGCCCTGCTGGTGAGCCATTTTATGCATGGGGCGCTGATCGGTTTTCACGAAGCCTCTCATGGTTTGCTGCGGAAAAACCGGCTGATCAACGAAATCGACGGCGTGCTCATCGGGGTCGTCAGTTTTACCAGTTTCACCCTCTATCGGGCGGCCCATCAGACCCACCACATGTATCTGGCCACAGAACGCGACGAGGAAATGTGGCCTTTCGTCAATACCCGCGCGCCCCGCTGGGCGCGCTGTCTGGCGGCTTTCGTGGAACTCACCTTCGGAATCTTTTTCACTCCCTTCCTTTTCTGGCGGATGTTTTTCCGCAAGAACTCCATCATTCGCAGCAAAAAGGTGCGGCGGAAAATCTGGGCCGAGGGAATTCTGATGGTGGTGAGTTGGGGGGCGGTGATCGCCGCCGTCACGTGGTTCGACATCTGGGCGTATTTCCTCTGGATCTGGGCCGGGCCTGCCTTTCTGGCAGGAAATCTCCAGAGCTGGCGCAAATACATTGAGCATATCGGCCTGCATGGTCATACCGCAAAAAGCGCCACCCGCAGCATCATCGGCCATTCCTGGGCCGACCGCCTGCTTTCGCTCACGCTTCTTCACGAGCCGTTTCATGCCGTTCATCACATGAGCGCAGGGTTGCCCCACCATGAGCTTCCCCTGCATGCAGACACACTCACGCCCGAGGCGGAAGGGGAATTGACCCCTTTCCCCAACTACCGCAGCGCCATCTGGCATCTTCTCGGACAGCTTTCCGACCCACGCGTCGGAAGCCACTGGCGCGATAGTAAGGAAATCACCTCCTGATGGGCAAAAATTCCACCGCGACCCGCACCCTCGTTTATGAGGCCCGCGGCCTGAAAAAAAACTTCGACGGCGGAGCGGTTGCGGCGTTGCGCGGGGTGGATTTTGACATCTGGGAAGGGGAGTTTGTCGCCATTGTCGGCCCGAGCGGTTGCGGAAAAAGTACCTTGCTGCAAATGCTGGGCTCGCTCGACCAACCCAGCGAGGGCTCTCTCTGCTATCGCGGAAAATCCCTGGCCGGCCTGAAGGACCCCTCCGAATACCGCTCCCAGGAAATCGGGTTTGTCTTTCAAGCGTTTCACCTCCTCCCCACCTTCACCGTCGCGGAGAATGTCCAGATCCCAATGTTTGAGAGCAAACTCTCCCGGGGAGAGCGTGTCGCCCGCGCCACGGAACTCTTGAAACAGGTCGGCCTCGACCATCGTCTGAAGCACTTTCCGGCGGAACTCTCCGGCGGCGAACGCCAGCGTGTCGCCATTGCCCGCAGCCTGGCCAACAGCCCGTCCGTTCTGCTGGCAGACGAACCCACGGGAAACCTGGACAGCGAAAACTCCCGTCACATCGTCGAACTCCTGCTCAAATTGCACAAGGACCTCGGCACCACGCTCGTCCTGGTTACTCACGATCTCGGCATTTCGGATCTTGCCTCCCGGACGATCCGGATGAAAGACGGTCGCATCGTTGCTCCCGAGCCCGCCCCTACCGCTGCATGACATTTTTCACTGTCGTTTTTCGCGGCCTCGTCCGCCGCCCGGTCCGCACCGCCCTCACCCTGCTCGGCATTTCCATCGGAATCGCTGCGGTTGTTGCTTTGGTCGGCATGGCCTGGGGTTATGAAAAAAGCATCGACCGCCAGTTGGAGGTCATCGACATCGACATGATCGTCAGCAACATGAGCGGCGGCCTGCTGCCCAAAGTTTTTGACCAATCTCTTCAGGAAAAGGTCGCGGCTCTCCCGAATGTCGCGGAAACGACCACCGTTCTCATGCTCATGATGAGTGTGGAGGACGCCCCGCTCACCATGGTGTCCGGACGCGAATGGGACGGGTTCACTTGGGACATGTTGAAAGTGGTGGAAGGGCGGATGCCCAACGATCCGCAGGAACGCGTCGTGGTCCTCGGTCGCATGGCCGCCGAAGGCCTGAAGAAAAAAGTCGGCGACATGGTGCAGATCGAAGCCGAGGAACTCGCCGTGGTCGGCATCGTGGATGGCGGCGCGGTGGTGGAAAACGGCGCTATCATTCTGTCCCTCCCCCTCCTGCAGCAGGTCACCGCCAACGAAGGCAAGGTCAACTTCGTGGATATCCGCTACACCCCCGACACCAGCAAGGCTGACATTGAGCGCCTGCGCGGCGACATCCGGAAGATTTTCCCCGAAGGTCGCGCCATGGAAGCCAGCGAAGTCGTGGGCACCAGTCAGGGTTTCCGCATCGCTCAAGCCATGAGCTGGAGCACCGCACTCCTCGCCATCATCGTGGGTGTGCTCGGTGTGATGAACACCATGCTCATGACCGTTTTCGAACGCACCCATGAGATCGGAATCCTTCTCGCTGTGGGTTGGAAAAAGCAGCGCATCATCCTGATGGTTCTCTGCGAATCCGCCCTGCTCGGTCTTTTCGGAGGAATCACCGGCGTCGCCCTCGGAGCCCTCGGACTGAAAATTCTGGAAAACACCACCCACCTGCGCGGGCTTCTCGAGCCCGACCTGAGTCCCCGCCTTCTGCTCACCTCCATTGGCATTGCCGTAGTGGTGGGAATCATCAGCGGCCTCTACCCCGGCTGGCGGAGTTCCCGGTTGTCCCCCAGCCGCGCCCTGCAGGCCTGAACCTTATGAAAAACCGCAATCTCCTCGTCCTTCTGGCCTGTCTCACCTCAGTTCACGCGCAGGAAACGCCGGACGCCCAAAGCCTCGCCTCCACCATGGCCGCGGCCGTGTGGGACGATGCCTCGACCGCCCGGCTGAAAATGGACTTCCAGCCCGACGGCGGCGAAAAAACCGTGCTTCAGTTGAAAATCGACGCGCGACGGACCAAGGCCGCCACCGACGTGCATTATCAAGTTCTCTGGCCCAAGGACCGCACGGACGGGTCCTTCGTCCTGCGCAAAGTCTCCGGACAAAGCCCCTCGGGATCCGTGCTGCAAGACGGCACCGTAAAACCAATCGCCAGCATCCAAGATGGAATTTTCGGGAGCGATCTCGCCTATGAAGATCTGGCCGACAACTATTTTGCCTGGGAAAATCAAAAGATCGTGGGCGAGGAGAAGATCAAAAACGTCTCCTGTCAGATCCTGGAATCCCGGCCCGGCAAGGGCGATTCCTCCAGTTACGGCGGAGTGAAAACGTGGATCGATCCGAAAAGGATGGTCCCACTGAAGGTCGAAAAATTCGACAGCAAAGGGAACCTGGTCCGTCGCATCACCATAACCCTTATTGCCAAGGACGACAAAAACCAGCCCATCCCGGCAAACTTTACCGTCGAGCGTCCCGGCAAAGGCTCACGCACCGTGCTTGAGGGCTCGAACATCAAGCATGATGTGCCCCTCAAGGACTCCGATTTTTCCGCCGGCGCCCTTCGCCCGTAAGGGCGCCCAAAGTCAGCGCGTCTTCCCCCGAGTCGGCTTTTTCTGCTCCGGCAAAAGACGGATCTCCGTCGGGTCAAGAGCGATGCGCTTTTTCCGGTAAAGGGCGCCCAAGGCCTGTTTAAAGGCTTTCTTGCTGACGCCGAAAGCGGCGCGGATTTCCTCCGGGGAACTTTTGTCGTGGAACGGCAGTTTACCGCCGGCCTCTGTGAGGGCCTGCAGGATTTGATCGCCGAGCGGCTTCACCCGCACGTATCCGGCGCGGTCGAGGGTGAGGTCGATCTTCCCATCGGCCCGCACCGCGGATACAAAGGCCTGCATCGTTTCCCCCGGACGCAAGGGTGCAGCCAACGAATCGTGATAAAGCAATCCCTTATGACGTCCCTCGACGATCGCGTTGTACCCGAGGGGGGTCTCATTCGAGATCATGATTGTGACCGGCTGCTCACGGCGGTAGTGGGGCGGCAATTTTTCCAGCCAGCGGTTTAGCTTCATGCTGGCGACGATGCGGTTCGACCGTTCGTCGAGGAAAACCCGCACCGTGATCAATTGACCGATCCGCACGGGTCCGGCCTGTTCCCGGCGGGGAAGGAGCAAATCTTTGGCCAGCCCCCAATCGAGAAACGCCCCGATATCCGGATGCAGGCTCACCACGCGCAACGTTGCAAAATCCCCCACCATGGCCAGCGGCGTTTCCGTGGTGGCCACGAGGCGGTCTTCGGAATCCCGATAAAGGAAAACATCCAACAGCGTGCCGGGCGTCGCATTGGCAGGGATGTAGCGGCCCGGGAGGAGGATTTCCCCATCCTCCGCGCCATCCAGGAACAAGCCGGAATTGGTCTCGCGAAGGATCGGAAGTTGGTTGCGAACACCGAGGACGGCCATGGGCTATTTGCGTTCGGACGAGCGGTTTTGAAAACGGGAGAGGATCGAGCGGGACGCGAATTCGCGGCGGCGCTGTTCGGCCAGTTGCGCCTCGCGCGATCCCGGAACTTCCCCGGTTTTTGGCTTTTTCACTTTCTTCGGCGGACGATGTGGCATGGCCGGATAATCGCAGATCGGCGGCGGCTGGCGAGCGGCGTTTTTTACCCCACCAGCACTTGCAGATCGGCGGGGTAAATCTCCTCCAGCGAAAGCACGGCGCGGTCGGCGTGTTGGAGGAGGTCGAGCGGGTTGGTGGTGGCCACGGCGATCACTTTCATCCCGGCACGCTGGGCGGCTTCGATGCCGAAAAGGGCGTCTTCAAAAACCACGCAGCGAGTCGGCGGAACGTTCAGGAGCGCGGCTCCCTTGAGGAAGACGTCGGGCGCCGGTTTTCCATGGACGACGTCCTCGGCACTCACGACGGCGTCGAAAAACGCATCCAGCCCGGTCGAGGCAAAGATGGCGTCGAGGTTGGCGCGGGGCGTGGAGGAACCAATGGCCCGAGGGATCCCGGCATCGCGTAAGGCGGCGAGCAGTTCGCGGGCCCCGGGTAGAATTGTCACGCCCCCTTCCCGCACGAGACTGCGGTAAAGCTCTTCCTTGCGGTCGGCCAGATGCTGAATCTCCGCGGGGTCATGGCTCCAGTCCAACAACTCGGGAATGATGATCTGATTTTTTCGGCCAAAGCCTTTTTTGAAATGATCCGGCGGTAACGGCTTCCCGATCTCGGCGGAGAGCAATTCCCAGGAGCGTTCATGTTTGGCGGAGGAATCGATCACCACGCCGTCCCAGTCGAAGATGGCGGCAATCACGAACGGAGGATTTTTTCGATTTCGGAGGCCTCCGGGGAGGGGCCGATGATGGCCACGGTCGCGGCGCTGGCATCCAGAAAATCGCGGGCGGCGGACTGGATGTCTTCGGCGGTGACAGCCCGGAGCTTCGCGTGGACATCCTCGGGCGGCACAATCTGGCCATAGACAAGCACGGAGCCGCCGAGGCGCATGTTTTGGCTGGAGGTGCGTTCGAGCGACATGCGGCTGGTGCCGACGGCGTATTCCTTGGCACGCTTCAACTCCGCAGCACGGACGGGACGGTTTTTGATCTCCTCGAAAGCCGTGAGAATAAGCCGGAGGGACTTTTCCACATTTTTCTGATCAAGACCGAGCGAGATGTTGAGCATTCCCGTATCCTCAAAACACGCCGGGTGCGTGCTCACG
The DNA here is from genome assembly GCA_041752695.1 of Terrimicrobiaceae bacterium. Classification (GTDB taxonomy): domain Bacteria; phylum Verrucomicrobiota; class Verrucomicrobiia; order Chthoniobacterales; family Terrimicrobiaceae; genus CALCJD01. The sequence continues at coordinate 27,268 of JBGSVZ010000066.1, read as the reverse complement.
GAATAACACAGGCCGCGCTTTTCGCGCAGTTCCTGAAAGAGCCGCGAACTGGCGTTGCCGCCGAGGAGGGTGTGGAGAATTTGTAACGCGTACCGACGCGGATCGTGGTGACTGGCCCCCGCGACCCCCATGGCGAGTTGGGTTTGCTGGGTGTCGCGGCGGTTGAGGATCACCCGCGGTCCCTTGCCCGTGGCGGGGACGGTGGCGGCACGCACTTTGCGGCCGCGGGGAATGTCCTTGAGCAAGGCGGTCATTTTTTCGACGACCTCTTCGTGACGGATTTTGCCAGCCGCCGAGACGACCGTGGTATGCGCATGGTAATGGGATGTGCGGTAATTGAGAAAATCGTCCCGCTGGAATTTGCTGATGGTTTCGACCGTGCCGGTCAGCGGACGCCCCAGCGCGTGACCGGGCCAGAAATTTTCGTTCAACATCTCCTGCACGTGCGAAGACGGTTCGTCTTGGTACATGAGGATTTCCTCGCCGATCACACCGCGTTCCCGCTCGATGTCGGTTGTGGAAAAGCGCGGATTTAAATAAAGGTCGGCCAGCACATCGCAGAGGCGCGGAAAGTATTCGGACGCGGCCGCCGCGTAATAACAGGTGCGTTCCTCGGCGGTGAAGGCATTCATGTCGCCCCCCACCCCTTCGACTTCCTCCATGATGCGGCGAGCCGACCGCCGGGCCGTGCCCTTGAAAAGCATGTGTTCGATGAAGTGGGAGATCCCGTTGAGTTTCGCCGGTTCATGGCGTCCGCCCACGCCGGCCCAGATGCCCACGGCGGCGGTTTCGGCATGGGGCATCTCGCACGTCGCGATGCGGAGTCCGGAGGGACGAGTCGTTAATTGGGATTTCATGAGAGAGGGATTTGGCGGTTTTTCAAAAGGATCTCGGCGAGGGCGAGATCGCGGGGATAGGTGACCTTGAAATTCCAGTCGGGATTTTCCACGACTTTCGCCCGCTGACCGGCGCGAAGCAGGAGGGAAATTTCGTCGGTCACCGAAGTGCCCTCTGCGCGGGCTTCGCGAAGCAGCCCCTTCAGGACCTCGGTTTCCAGGATCTGCGGTGTCTGCATGCGCCAGAGGTTTTCACGGGAAACGGTTTCCAAGGCAAAACCGGCGGCATCCGTGCGGTGCAAGGTGTCGGTGACCGGCTCGGCGCTCACCGCCGCGCCAAATTCCACGGCGGCCTGATAGCAGGCCGAGATCGCTTGCGGAGTGATGAGCGGACGCGCGCCATCGTGGACGGCCAGGTGAACCGGGTTCAAACCGTCAAACGCAGCCACCCCCGCAAGGACGGAATCGACCCGCTCGCGTCCGCCAGGCACGACCTCACGAACCTTGGCGAAGGGCGCGGCAATTTTTTCGAACTCCGCCATGCGCTCTCCGGAGCAGACCAGCACGATGGCGTCCACCTCGGCACAGGCTTCAAAAGCCGCGAGGCTGTGCGCGACGAGCGGCTGGCCGAGCAGCGGCGCGGTGAGTTTGTCAAAACCCATGCGACGGCTGGAACCAGCGGCGACGATGATGGCGGAAAGCGGTGAGGGAATCACGGGAGAAGGGACAGGCTAAAGCCTGTACTCCAACCTGACGCAAGCGTTGGAGTCCAGCCTTCAGACTGCGGGTATCGGCTTTCGGGTGCGCCAGCCAAAGACTGCCACATGGAAGCTACCCGAGCTGTTTCTGGACCTCGGTGCTGAGCGTACGTCCGTCGGTGCGGCCCGCGGCTTTGGCGCTGACAATTTTCATCACCGCACCCATTTGCTGCTTCGAGGTGGCACCCGCTTCGGCGATGGCATCTTTGACGATGGCGGCAACTTCCTCTGCCGAAAGGGCCTGGGGAAGGTAGGTCGAGAGCACATCGATCTCGACTTTTTCGCTGGCGGCGAGCTCGGGGCGACCGCCTTTTTCAAATCCCTCGACAGAGTCCTGCCTCTGCTTGATCTGCTTGCGGATGATGGCGGAACTCTCGCTGTCATCGAGCACTCCTTCGGCCCCGCCCTTTTCGATGGCCGCGTTTTTCATCGCCGTCTTGAGCATGCGCAGGGTGTTCAGACGCGGCATGTCCTTGGCGCGCATCGCGTCTTTTATGTCGTTGTCAACTTGGGCTTGGAGAGTCATGTAAGGATCATCGTTCGCTAAAAAGACGTTTTCGAGAAAAATATTCGATGATTTTTGCTGCTAAACACAATTGAATTTGATGCATTTTGAGTATTTATTAACAAAATGAGGATCACGGTGGACATTGATGATGGGTTATTAAGCGAGCTTTCCGCGATCACGGGAGAGTCGAAGAAGAGCCCCGCAGTGGCGAGGGCGGTCACCGAATTCGTGCGGCGCGCTCGGATGAAGGATTTCGGCCGCCGCTTGCGCGAAGGAAAATTTGGCGATGCCTTCGACGAGGATTACGACCCGGAAAAATTCGACAAATAATGGTCCTCGTCGATTCCTGCATCTGGATCGAAGCCGCCAAACGCGAGGGTGATCTCAAGGTCAAACTGGCGCTGGAGGAACTGCTTTCCGAAGGCGAGGCTGCCGTTTGCGGTCCGGTGAAACTGGAAATTCTGGGCGCGGTCCGGCAGGATCGCCGCCAGAGTTTCGCCCGCCGGATGCAGGTCGTGCCGTATTTTCCGATGCCGGATGATTTGTGGGAGAATGCCGTGCGCCTGTCGTGGCGACTGAGGGATGGCGGACTCACCGTGCCGTGGAATGACATTTTGATCACCGCGTTGGGCCTGGAGAGAAAACTCCGTGTGTATTCCATCGACGGGCACTTCGCTTCCATTGCAAAAATCTGCGGGCTCACCCTTTACGAGCCGGGGTATGGCGGGCAGTTCGTTCCTGAATAGACGGGTCCATGGATGCGGACTTTCCTTTCTCCGGAAATCCTGTTCATTCTCCCCTCTCGTCAATTTTTGATTCATGTCCGTCCGCACCCGCTTCGCACCCTCTCCCACCGGTTACCTTCACGTCGGAGGCGCCCGCACCGCGCTTTTCAACTGGCTCTATGCCCGCAAAAATGGCGGCAAGATGATCCTCCGCGTCGAGGATACTGACGACAAACGCAATACGCCCGAGGCCCTGCAGGCCATCTACGACGGCATGAACTGGCTCGGCCTGGATTGGGACGAGGGTCCGGACATGGGGGGAGACTACGGTCCGTACCGCCAGAGCGAACGCAATAGCATTTACGAATCCTACCTCGCCAAGCTGGAAGCCGGTGGCCACACGTACGAGGACGCTGGCGCGATCCGCTTCCGCTCCCCACGTAAGACAGTGACGGTCAAGGACGAGGTCTGCGGCACCATCGCCTTCGACATGTCGAACCCGGCGACCCACCCCGACATGACCATCCGTCGTCCGGACGGCTCGTGGATTTTTCACTTCGTCAATGTGGTGGACGACATCGAGATGAAAATGACGCACGTCATTCGCGGCGAGGACCATCTCTCCAACACCCCGAAACATGTGGAGCTCTATCAGGCCTTTGGGGCGGAACCTCCGAAGTTCGCCCATATCCCGCTCATCCTGAATCACGAAGGAAAAAAACTCAGCAAGCGCGACGGCGGATCCAGCGTGCAGTATTTTGTCGAAAACGGCTACACGCCAGAGGCCGTGCTCAACTACCTTTGCCTGCTCGGATGGTCGCCCGGCGACAATCGTGAGATCGTCTCGCTGGAGGAAGTGCGCGGGATGTTTGATCTCGAAAAGATCAACCGCCGTAACGCGATCTTCGACCTCGATAAATGTTTCTGGCTCAACGGTCAGTATTTGCAGCACATGACCCTGGAGCGTTTCGCCAGTCTCTCCCAGGGGTTTGTGGACAAGGCCGGCATAACCTATGGCACGCAGGAAGCCCTGCTGAAGGCCCTCGCCATCGTCAAGCCCAAGGTGAAACACTTGAGCGATGTGCCGGACTGGATCGGATTTCTATTCACCGAGGAGTTTCCCATCGAGCCCGAGTCGCTGGAAAAACTCAAACAGCCCGGTGCTTTGGAACACCTCGCCGCTCTCGGCGATGCCCTGAAGGAGTTGCCGGAATGGAGCCATCCTGTCATTGAAGCCAAACTCAAGGAAACCGCCACGGCACGCGGCGTCAAGGCCGGTGCCCTGGTGCATCCGGCCCGGGTAGCAGTGAGCGGTCGATCGGTCGGCCCTGGGCTCTACGAGATGTTTGAAGTCCTCGGCAAGGAACGCGTGCTGGAACGTTTCCATCGCGCGGCGACCCTGGCACAATGAACGACGTCTTTTCCGCAGCAGACCTCAGCGGCGGGAAACTTTCCGGCCTCACACCTCCGGCGCGGCTTTCCGTCTTTGGTGACCCTGTCGCGCACAGCCGCTCGCCGGGATTTCACAACGCCGCCCTGAAAGCCTGCGGCATCGAGGCACAATATGTGAAGGTCGAAGTGAAGCCAGACGAACTGCCCGCCGCCCTGCGCGCGCTGCCGGCCGCCGGATTTCTCGGCACGAATGTCACCATCCCCCACAAAGCCGGGGCCCTCGCCACCGTGGACGAGGCCGACGACTACGCCAAAAAATCCGGTGCCGTGAACACCGTCGTCGTGGAGGGCAAAAAACTCATCGGTTTCAACACCGACGGTCCGGGATTGATGCGGGCGATCCGCGAGGAATTTATTGTCGACCTGCGCGATCTGCGCGTCCTGCTCCTCGGAGCGGGCGGCGGAGCCGGTCGCGCCATTGCCGTGCAATGCGCTCTGGAAAACTGTGAGCGGCTGGTGCTGGTCAATCGCACATTTGAAAAAGCCGCCGCCCTCGCCGCGGAACTGGCCCCGTTTTTTCGCACGGACCGGCTGGTCGGGCCCATCGACCGCATCCAGGCCATTCCGCATGAAGAACGCGCCCTGCGCGAACAACTCGCCCACACCGACCTGGTGATCAACGCCTCCTCCGTCGGAATGAAACGCACCGACGCAGCGCTGATTCCCGCCAGCTTGCTCACGCCGAGCCTGATGATCTACGACACCGTGTATGCCTCGGGCGATTCCCGCCTCGTTGAGGACGGAAGGTCTGCCGGAGCCCGCGTCGCCAACGGACTCTCCATGCTCCTGCACCAGGGCGCTCTCTCGTTTGAGATCTGGTTCAGTCGTCCCGCTCCGCTCGAGGTCATGCGGACGGCGCTGGCCGGACGCCTATAGCTTTGCAGGGTTGACGCGGACCCCGTCGCACTTCACCTTCCCAATTCCGCATGAGCCTTCTTTTCTTCAAACGCGCCCTCGCGAATCCCCTGCGTGTCGGTTATGTCGTGCCGAGTTCACCGTTCCTGACCCGCCAGACCGCCCGGCGCATTGATTTTTCCAAGCCCCGTGTGGTGGTGGAACTTGGACCCGGAGAGGGTTGTCACACCCGGCAGATTGTCAAACGCATGAATGCTGACTCGAAGCTCATCCTGATGGAGCTCGACAAGGAATTCGCCGACCATCTCCGCAAACATTTCGCCGACGATCCCCGCGTGATCGTGCTCCACTCCGACGCCCTGCATTTGCCGCAGACCCTGGCCGATCATGGGATCACGCATTGTGATTATATCCTCTCGGGCATCCCCTTCCTGGTCGTGCCCGAGGAAATCCGCAACCAGATCCTGCAGAACATCGCCAATGCCATGACGAGTGAAAGCCGGTTCATCACCTATCAGGTGACGGATCAATTGTGTGGCCACAGCCACCTCTTCAAGCTGGCCGAGCGCGAGTATTGTCCGCTCAATCTGCCTCCCATCAACGTATTCGAATTCCACAAAGCGGCCTAGGGGCGACGCGTCATAGCAGCGGGAAACCAGTCTCACGAGGGTCCAGGTTCCTTTTCCCGCCATGAATCTTCCGCCGAAGGATGAGATTCTTTTTGAAGGCCGGTTCTGTCGGTTCCGGTCTGTGGATACCTGGGAGTATGTGGAACGGCGAAAAGCTTGCGGGGTGGTGGCGATTCTGGCTGTGACCGCCGAATGCAAGGTTGTGCTGGTTGAGCAGTTCCGGCCCGCCGTCGGAAAAAGAGTCGTCGAAATTCCCGCCGGACTGGTCGGGGACGATGCGGAAAACGAAGACTATGCGGACGCGGCCCGCCGGGAACTTTTGGAGGAAACCGGGTACGAACCTCGGACCCTGAAGTTTCTCACGGACGGGCCTTCCGCGGCGGGGATTACCAATGAATTTGTCACATTTTTCCGCGCAGACGGGCTCACAAGGGTCGCGGCGGGAGGCGGGGTGGCGGGGGAGGACATCACCGTTTACGAAGTCCCTCTGAGTGAAATCGATACGTGGATTGACGGGAAACGTCAGGCCGGATGTCTCATCGACCCCAAAGTTTACACCGCGCTTTATTTCGAGGTGTGACAAATCCCGTCACTCCGAACTGACAAAGCCGCAAAGACACCCAGGTCCGAATGGGCGCTGGCAACTCCCCTTGCCCGTTCGGCAAATCCTGCCGGAGGGCTACTTCTTTTTCGGAGCGAGTTTGGCCGCCTGCTTGGCTGCAACGGCCTGCTGTTTTTGTTTATTCGCGCCGTCGGACTTAGACTGCTTTTGCGAGGATTTCTTCTGATTGGCTTTCGGAGAACGGTCGCCCATAGGTTTTGGAATTGTCAGGATGTTTCCCGGCAGACGAGGAATTCGCCAGTCGGGAAACCCCGTTATCTCCCGCGACGGACGTTTTGTAAACAGCGTCCGAAAATCTTTTCACCTTTGCTCACCCCAGGGCCGAACTCCCCAGATCGAGCCAAGCCAGTTCTTCCAGCGTCAGTGTGAGGCTGACCCCCGGCAGAGACGATCGCGTCTCGTCGATGGCGCGCGGTCCAAAAAGCGCGAACGCCCGATAGGGTTGCGACAGAACGTAAGCCAGCGCGATATTGATGGGACTCACGCCCTTGGCCGCTCCCAGTTCCTCCGCCCTGCGGCGTCGTTCCCGGTTTTCCGCACTGTCCCAGCACCGTATGATCTCCGGATCCCCATCCGGCCGCCCGGGCACAAAATACCCGCGGGCCTGACTCGACCAGGCCAGCAGGGCCAGGCCCGTCTCCTGGAGAAACGCCGTCCACTCCGCCCCTTTGGCACTCTGGCACCCGCCCCAAACGGGATTTTCCATCTTCGCCAGGCTCAGGTTGTTGCTGACGACCCGAAAAGGCTCACGCCCGGTGCGGGCTGCGTAGGCATTGGCCTCGCGCAGGCGTTCCATGCTCCAGTTCGACCCGCCAAAGGCCCTGATCTGACCGGCCGCACGCAGTTCATCCAACACGTCGACAAACTCCCCCACCGGGACGTCAGGATTGTCGCGATGCATAATATAAAGGTCGGCGTAGTCTGTTTTCAGCCGGTTCAGACTGATGTGAAATTGCTCCCGCAAATTTGCCGGATCACAGCACGGCGTGTGCGCGCCCTTCACAATAACAACCACATCGTCCCGCAGGGCCCGCTGTTTGATCCAATGCCCGAGGAGTTCCTCCATCAAACCGCCGCCATAAATGAAGGCGGTATCAAACGCATTACCACCCCGCTCGACAAAATCGTCTGCCATCGCCGCGAGGTGCGGGAAGGTGCGCTGATTGTCCAATCCGAGAAACAAACGCGAGACCGGTTTATCCACACCGGGAAGAGCCAGCCGGGGGATCTCCGCGTGACGACCCGGTCGCAGAGGACGCCGGGAGACAGGAAGCTGTTGCTCCGGAGCGTCCGGCCGCTCGCTCGCATACTGCAGCTTAATGGCATCACGCCACGCATCAAGCGTCCGCATGTTCCCAAGGGTGTCGTCCCAACTCATCGCCGGACTTTCGCGCTCAGGCAGGGCGAGAGCGAGGGCGTCAGCCTCTAGGGCGTATTTGTAGGGGTTCGGGTCAGAAGCGATCTCCGTGATTTCCGCCACTCCATTCCGACGGATCGTGATAACCCCGGGAGGATTCCAAAAGCCCGGCACCGTGATCACGCCGTCCTCCCCGATGATCTCCAGGTCATCGGACTGGCGCAACGACACCCCGCAGGAAATCTGCCCAAGAATGTCGCCGGGAAATCTCAGCGTCGCCACCGCCACCACATCGACCTCGGTTTCACAAAAGATCGCCGAACCATTCACCTCCGAAGGGTTCGCAAACGCCTGGCCGGTCGCAGCTCCCGCCACCAGCCTCACGATGGAAGTGGTGTAACATCCGACATCCAAGATCCCTCCACCGCCCAGAGCATTGCTAAACAAACGGCCCTCCGGATTGTAACCGGCCGCAAAGCTAAATGTCGCCCGAATGAGCCGCACCCGTCCGACTGCGCCCTCGCGAACCAGTTCTGCTAGTCGCGCCGTGCGCGGATGGCAGCGATACATAAACGCCTCCATCAGAAAGACCTGGTGGCGTCGCGCCGCCTCCACCACCGTCATCGCTTCGGCATGATTGAGGGTGAGCGGCTTTTCGCAAAGAATGTGTTTGCCCGCCTCCGCCGCTGCAATGGCCCACTCCGCGTGCTGCGGATGCGGGGTGGAGATATAAACCGCCTGGACGGAGGGGTCGGCGAGGAGCGCGTCGTACGTGGCGTGAGCCCGGATCCCGGGGAATTTTTCGACAAACCGGGCCGCACTTTCCGCGGTGCGACTGCCCACTGCGATGAGGCGACCTGTGGTGGAATGCGGAAGTTCCGATGCAAATTTTCGGGCAATGGACCCCGTGCCCAGGATGCCCCAATTCAGGGAGGAAGACATAGTCACGCAGAAAATCACGTTGCGTCCTTCTGGCAACTCTATTTCCGTGCGATCATTCTTCCATGGCAAAAACGGCCCTGCTTCTCGACGATTTGCTCACCCACCATGCCACGGCGCCCGGTCATCCTGAGAGGCCGGAACGACTGGCCGCGGTGCGTGCCGCGCTCGAACCCCTCAACGCGCCGCTCATTTTGCCATCCCGCCGGGCCCGGTTCGACGAAGTCACGCTTTGCCACGAACCGGCCTACGTGGAGAACGTTCTCCGTCTGATCAAAGAGGGCGAGACCGAGCTCTCGGGCGGCGACGTCAGTGTCTCCGCCGAATCCGGCGAAGTCGCCCTGCACGCCGTGGGAGGCGTGATCGACGTTGTCGATGCTGTGCTGGACGGCCGCGCGGATAATGCTTTCTGCGCCGTGCGGCCCCCGGGCCATCATGCGAGACCCGCCGCCGCCATGGGGTTTTGCCTGTTTAACAATATCGCCATCGCCGCCCGCCATGCCCAAAAACATCGCGGACTCGAACGCGTCGCCATCGTGGATTGGGATGTGCATCACGGTAACGGCACTCAGGAGATTTTCTATCGGGACGGGACGGTGCTGTTTTTCTCCACCCACCAATCGCCCTGGTATCCTGGCACCGGCGCCGCCGAAGAAACCGGTGACGGTCGGGGAAAGGGATTGATCCTGAACCGCCCCCTGCCCTCAGGGTCGGGCCAATCCGAGATTGTCGGAGCCTTCTGGGAAACGTTCCTGCCCGCCCTGGAGAAATTCCGCCCGCAGCTGCTCCTCATTTCCGCCGGCTTTGACTCGCGCGCTGGCGACCCTCTCGGCCAATTCCGGCTGGAGGACGCGGATTTCGGCACCCTTACACGGCTGATGGGTGACGCTGCCGCCCGGTATTGTCAGGGCCGCCTCGTCTCCGTCCTCGAGGGAGGATACAATCTCGCCGGCCTCGGGCCCGCCACCCGGGCGCATGTCTCCGCCCTCATGGCCTGAAAAACTCCGGAAGCTTCCCCGCGTTTCTGCTTGCTTTGCACGGGATTTTCGGAGTTTATTCACAAACATGAAAGCTGCCGCGTACCTCCTTGTTGTCGTTGCCATCGCAACTTCAGCATATGCCGACATCCAACAGCCCCCCGCCTCGGACTTTGGTCCGACCCGTAAACTCGGTCGCGGCATTGGCAACATCGCCTTCGGGTATGTCGAGGTGCTCGACTCCATGGCCATGGTGAATTTCGACGAAGGCAACTCCGCCGCCTTCAGCTACGGCCTCGTTCGCGGCATCGGCCGCTCATTCGCCCGCCTCGGTTACGGCATCTACGACGTGGTCACCTTTCCTTGCCCGACCGTCCGCGGTTCCTACCGCCCCCCCTACCGCAGCGATATTCCCTGGATTAACTCGGGGTACACCGAATTTCCACCGGAGCTTGGCTTCGAAACCCGTTACAGCTACGTGCGCGATTCTCAGCGCAACCCTTGGTAACGAAGTTGATCTCTTCGAAAAGGCGCTCCTCGGAGCGCCTTTTTTTGTGCCATGATCAGGGTGGCATCGATGCCGTCCCCTGAGGACGAGAGGCAGACTCTCCAGTGAAAAACAGGACGTCGCCTTCAATTTCCGCTAAACCAAATGCTCTTCAAACCCCCGCTCTTCTCCTGGTTTTGTCACTCCCCAGTGTCCTCATCGCCGCAACTCCAGGGTCGATTCAGTCGGCAAAAAACCCTCGACGCGCAAATTTAACCCAGCCACTCCGGGGTCGGTCAGACCGCAAAGTTGCAACCCGAAGACCACGGAATCTTTGCGGAACCCAACCCTTCTCTTGAGCGAAAACAATCCGACAAATTCCCTCTAAACTGGTGCCCGGCGAGGCGACTTGGAAGCTGGCGGTTGATCAAGTCGTCGACTGTTGACCGTAAGGTCACTCGCGGATTCGCAGACTGGGCGTTCCAGTTAACCGGGTCGCGGGCCAACCGCTCCGCTTTCTGTTTGATTTTTGTTTGGTCTCGGAATTAATTTTTTTGCCCCCCAGTACGCCGATCCTCCGCGGGTTCCAACCCCGCTGCGCGGCGGGAAATCCTCCCTTTACGAAGGCGGCGTCCGAAACCGACCGCGTCAACCGCATGCTCTCCGCCTTCCAAACTTGGGTGGCCCAACTTATGCCCAGGATTCTGGAAGGAATGCGGCCTGAGGAATGGGGCGGAAAAACCAAGCCCGGAAAAGATGCCAGTTCTGCAACGGAAAAGGCCCGTCCTGCCGATAGCCACGTTCCCTAAAAGGATCCCCGGGTGATCAAAAGCGGGGCGATGCGCTCCAGCACCCCTACCCCGGTCTGATCGCCGCTGGCAACTTTCTGAATCCAACTGACCGCCGACTCGGCAATGCTGTCCATGTCCTGCTGAATGGTCGTCATGGGCGGGTCGGTAAGCTCTCCCCGCTGGGCACCGTCATATCCGATCAGGGCGGCTTCCTTGGGCACTTGCACCCCCTGATACGCCAGAACCTCCAGAAAGCTGCTGGCCAGCCGACCGTCGGCCACGAAATAAGTGCCGTGCGCGGGGTGCTTTTCGAGGAAAGCCTGCACATGAAGCGCGACTTCGAACGAGCTACGACTCCAGGCAATCGGCACAAACGACAAGGAATTCTCCGACCGCCCCGACTCCAGCCAGGCATGCCGAAAACCATCCAGCCGCGCGACGATGCGAGCTTTGTGGTCCGAACCGGAATGGTAAACCACCGAGGCCTTGCGGGTGTGGTGCTTAAGCACGGCCTCTGCGACCATCCGGCCACCCAGATGATGGTCGGTGACAATGTTCGCCCGGTAGCGCTCGCTGTAGTCGGCGTCCAGACCAATCACCGGCACCGGAAACTTGTCAAATGCCTCCAGGAGCGAACCGCTGCTGTCACTGTCCACCAGCAAGACATCGCAGTCCTTCCAGACCTTCCTGGGCGGCTTTGCTTTCAAGGGAAGCAAATCAATTTTCAGTTCGAGATTGTGATAATGACAAAGCCGCGTGAGGGCGTCCGCCAGCCGGCGGAAGCCGGAAAAATAGATGTATCCCTCACCCGAAAAGATGGCCCGCACCCGAATGGAACGGAGGATTTTTGTGTAGAGATTTTTAGCAGTGGTGTAGCGCTTGTTGGGCAAAACCTCGAGCCAGCCCTCCTCCTGCATCTGCCGCAACGCCCGCCAAACCGAGTCGCGCGTCACGCCAAAATGTTCAGACAGCTTACGGACGGTCGGCAAACGCTCTCCGGGCTGTAAACGATTGGAGCGGATGAAGTGCTTGATCTGATCAACCGCAGCATCCCTCCGATTGGCATCGGCGGGAATTTTCTGTGGTCGTTCAATATTCAAAATCGCGGACATGCGGCTAAACTCCTGCGAAAGATGCCTTTTGTCGCTTCACAAAACAAGTGTGAATCACCCGGACTAAAATCTCTCCTTGACTTCAGACAGTTTTCAGACATCCTGCAGGAAAGTGTTCCTCCCCTCCAACAACCACCCCCCTTTGAACCTGCGGTGAAGAGGATGCCGCCGTCCTTTTCGGCGTAGGGTAAATGCTCGCTGAGAAAATGATTTCCGAACCATGAGAAAAGCAACGAGATTGCCGGCGAGCGAGGTCGTGCTTTATGGGGCCGACTACAATCCCGACCAGTGGCTTGGTCAGGAAAACGTCCTGCTCGAGGACATTGAGCTCATGAAAAAGGCGGCGGTCACCTCGGCCTCGATTGGGATTTTTTCCTGGACGGCGCTGGAGCCGGAACCCGGCGTGTACACTTTTGCCTGGCTGGATGAGGTGATGGACCGCTTTCTCGAAGCCGGTCTGCGAGTGTTTCTGGCCACGCCCAGTGCGAGCAAGCCGATGTGGCTGTCCGAAAAGTCTCCCGAAGTCCGAAGAGTGGGCCTCGATGGTCGGCGCGAGCCATCCGGCGGCCGTCACAATCATTGCCCGACCTCCCCCGTCTATCGGAGTGCCGTGCGAGCCATCAATCGCCAACTGGCTCTCCGTTATAAAGGACACGCCGCCCTTGCCCTCTGGCATGTGGGAAACGAACTCAACGGCGAGTGCCATTGCGACCTCTGCCGGGCGGCTTTCCAGGAATGGCTGCAGCAACGATACCCCACTCTGGATGACCTGAATCGCGCATGGTGGACCGGGTTTTGGAACCACACCTTCACCGCGTGGAGCCAGATTCCGACAGCGGCGCCGAGCTTGGACGGTCTAGCGCTGGACTGGCTACGGTTCGTCAACGACCAGCATTGCTCGTTTCTGGAAAACGAAATGGCCCCCTTGCGGGAAATCACACCCGGAGTGCCCTGCACAACCAACTTCATGGGGACGCACCCCACGTCGAATTATTGGCAGTGGGCCAAAACCCTTGACTGCATCTCGAACGACCATTACCCGCTCCATGACGACCGGGAGGACAGTTGGAGGAAATCCCTCGGCGCCGATTTTACGCACAGCCTGATGCGCGGAATGGCGCAGGGTGATCCCTGGATTCTGATGGAGAGTTCGCCGAGTTCGGTGAACTGGGGCAAGGTCAACAAACTCAAGCGACCCGGCGTTCATCTGCAGGAAATGCTGCAAGCCGTCGCGAACGGGGCGGACGTCATTCATTATTTCCAATGGCGCAAAGGGCGCGGCGGTTTCGAGAAATTCCACGGCGCGGTGGTGGACCACGAAGGCAGCTCGCATTCGCGGGTCTTCCAGGAGTGCTCGGAGGTGGGGCGGACGTTGCAAAGCCTGGCCGCCCTCGTGGGGGTTCGTCCCGACAGAGCGCCCGTGGCCATGGTCTACGACTGGGAAAGTCGCTGGGCTCTGGCTTCATCGGCAGGCCCGAAACAGGAAAACGGCGGTGATCTCTACACGACAACCTGTGTGGAGCATTTCCGCGCCCTGCGGTCTGCCGGCATCGACGTCGACATCGTCGCGGTCGATGCGGACTTCTCGGGCTATCGCGCGGTCATCACCCCTGCCTTGTATATGCTGGAAACGGCGACCGCCCGGCGACTCACTTCTTATGTCGAGGAGGGGGGCTGTTGGGTGGCAACGTATCTGACCGGCTACGTGGACACGCACAACCGCTGCTGGTGCGGGGGATTCCCAGGACCCAACTTGCGCGAAGTGTTCGGGCTTTGGAACGAGGAGATCGACTATCTCTTTGATGATGAGACTGTCCGCATCCGCGGCTGCGTGGAGGGATTCGGTGATAAAATGGGGGCCACCGATATCGTTGAGCGCCTGCATGCTGAAGGGGCCCAGACGATGGCGTTGCTCGACTCGGACTTTTACGCTGGTTCACCCGTCATCCTGCGGAACCAACGCGAATTGGGCTCCACCTACTATCTCGGTGCGCACTTGGATGAAGAGAGCCTCATCGCATTCTATCGAACCTTGTTTGCCAAAGCCGGGCTTCCTGCCACGGAACTGCCAAGGGGAATCATTAGAAAATTGCGTCTGGGGTCTGATGGGCCTGTGGAATTTCTATTCAATTACACAAAGAGCGAGGCTATCATCAATCTCGGGGAGAACACGTTCCGACGGCTCTCCGACGGCTGCGAGGTAACCGGCAAAACAGCACTGCAACCGTACGAAACTCTTCTCCGAAGCTGCAGAACGGTCGAGCCTGAATTTTCAACATCCACCCCCACCCTAAACTTCCACCCTAAGAACCATGAATTCCCCATTCCGACCCAGGGCTAAGGCAACAGCGTTTACTCTATTGGAACTCCTCGTCACCATTGCCATTGTCGGCGTCTTGGCGGGACTCGCCATTCCCGCATTGAATGGCGCAAAACGAAGTTCTGCCACCGCCAAAAGCCTCAGCAACTTCCGGCAAATCGGTACTGCAAATGCCCAGTACTCGACGGACAACGACGGCCAGATCCTCGGTTGGGGAAGATACGACAACTGGAACGATGATACGTTCCTGATGCGGAATCTAAATCTCTACTTGAGCGGAGAAAACGTATCCGGCATGAGTGCGGATGCTTTGAATAAAATTGGTGAGGGTTTGGAACCATTTATTGACCCACTTGTGCCAAAGAGCAGTTCTAAATATACAGCCTACTTCCCGTTCACTTGGGCAATAAATTCCATCTTTAACCGGGCGAATGGTCGTTACTATCAGTACGGTTCTAGTTGGTCCACTGTCCTGAATCCCCGGCGCATGGCCGAATTCGAAAAAGCGGCAGGGACTATCTTCGCGGTCAGCGGCAGTTTCGAATTGAGCAAGGCCAAGGTGGCCGACGCTTCCCTCTTGAATCCAGTCGTCCAGAGGCCAGCGATCTTTTACCTCTACGGAAAAAAGGACACTACCCCGGCGGTCTTTTTGGACGGCCATGCGGAAATGCTTCGCTTCCCGATTGCCGAAACGATGGTAGTGCCCCCTGCGCCGTGACAAAACCAATTTTGCTGGAGAACCAGTCCGGGAGCCGACGAATCCGGCCCTTTCAGCTTCTAACTTCCGGTTGATTGTTGCAGGCAACAAGCACAAGCATTTTCTCCATCTTCTCCCAAAAGCCAAAGAATCCATCGGTAGCCAGCGGACGAAGGGCAAGGTCCTCCGTGCGGTCGTAGAGGAGAAGGTCGATGCCGGCTTTCCGGAGAGCGACCTGGGTGGCAGGAATCTGGTCGTGCAGCGGTCCAATTTCAGGCCGCATCGCGACGACCTGATCGAGGCGGTGCTCGCTAGCCCAGTGAAGCAGCGTCTCCAGGAACGGTGAAACGGTCTCAACCTGCGCCTCGACGTTGAACGCGGAGCTTGCGCGATCTGCCGCGTCGGCCAGGGCGGTCTGGAGCCAGGCCACTTTCCGCTCCGGGTAGCGGAGGTGGTTCCAGGTCGTAATATCCCCGGTCGCCAGGATGGAACGGGGACGAAGCGAAGCGAGTGGGCTTTGCTCGAGGAAAAGGTCTTCCTCATGCATCCAGAGGCCGATCCGGCCCTCTCTCACCAGCGGCGGGGGAGGCAGCGACGGACGGGTGATGGCCGGTCGAGCCTCGGAGGGAAGAATCAGACCCTGAGGCGCTTCGAGCTGTTCCAACCCCTGTTGGTGCCCTTCGAGAACCTCGGCAGGCAAATACTTCTCCAAATTGCTGCGGCGGGGGAGGTAGGTTTTCCCCGGAGTTTGCAGCCCGGCGACCCAACGCCACGAAAGCGTGTTGGAAGCCGGATCTCCGTCGAGGAGATGACGGAGAAAAAAATCGGCCCCGAGTTGCCAAGGCAGCCGCTCAATATGAATCCACCACCCCGCGAACCACATCCGGGCGTGGTTGTGGAGATAGCCCGTCTCGACCAATTCGCGGGCGAAGTGGTTCATGATCGAGACAGCACCTTGCCCGGCTTCACAGCAAGCCGCACGCGCCCGGGTCGCGGCGGCGTCAGGGTCGGTCCGGAGTACCGCAAGCTGCTCGACGTATTTGGTCCAGACTTGGGGACGCAAGGAGAGCCAGTTTTTCCAATAGCGTCGCCAATAGACCTCCTGGACAAACTTCTCCACGGTGGACGCGGAGAACCGGGAAAGGGCTGCTTCCACGCATTCCGCTTCCAGAATCAGCCGATACCGGACCGCCGGAGAGAGCCGCGAGACATGCGGGTGGCCGGGAACGACAAAATTTCGGTCCCGTGCGTAACGCCCGGCGATGGGCAGGAAGGCCTCGAGTTGGCTGAGCGCGTCCCCCCGGGTCGCCGTCCAGCCGGCCAACTGCCAAGGAATAAGCTTCTCCCTCATCTCAGAAGACGGTGGAAGGTTGGTGGAACATGCCACCCGGCGACGAGGAGTCCGAAATGGGCATGGTGCAAAGTCATGGCGAAAGCAAAACGTTCCAACCCGCTTTACGCCACCGGGGTGATTCGCGACTCGAAAATATCGCAGGGACAACCTCGAAAACCCCTACATCGTCGGCGGGTTCGGGTCCTGCGTTGGCGTGGGGAGCTCCGGGACCCGGGTGACGGGGCCGGATTTGGCTTTCTCGAGCAGCCCAGCGAGGTGTTGAGCTTCGGCGGGATATTCTGCAATCAGATTGGTGGTTTCGCCAGGGTCTTTGAAGAGATCGAAGAGGCCTGGACGGGCGGGCGCTTTCGGGTCCTTTTTGGCGGATTTCCAGCCTTCGGCGACGGCAAGGTCCGGAATGTATTTCCAAACTCCGCTGCGGACCGAGAGATGTCCGGCCCCACACTGGATGATGAGGTTGTCGCGCTTGGGAGCGTCTTTTTCGCCGAGCATGGCGGGCAGGAGGTCGTGACTGTCGGGCAAGGCGTCAACGGGCAGGGAGATCCCCGCCGCGGAGCAGATGGTGGCGGGGATATCCAGGGTGGAAACAAGGTCGGTCGAAACGGATGGCGGGATGTGGCCCGGCCAGCGGGCGATGAAGGGTACCCGGTGGCCGCCTTCCCACGATTGGGATTTGATGCCGCGAAAGGGGCCGGTGGGCCGGTGGCCCTGCTCGTCGTTTACGTAAGCTCCGTTGTCGCTGCTATAAATGATGAGGGTGTCTTTGGTCAGACCGAGCCGATCCAGGGTTTGCAAGATTTGCCCAATGGCATCGTCCAAGCCAAGAAGCATATCCACGCGGTCTCCGAGACCGCTGGTGCCGGCGAAGCGGGTCTGGGGGATCTTGGGGGCATGCACGTCGTGGGGGGTGAAAAGCAGGAAGAACCGGTTGTTTTTGTTTCGTTCTAGGAACTTGATCGCCTCGCCGGTGTGGGTTTCCGCGATGTCCACATCCTTCCACCAAGCCGATTTGCCTCCCTTACCCCAGCCGATGCGTTGGCGTCCTGCGGCCCAGGAAGACAACCCCTGACGTTCGGATTCATCTTTGTCGTAAGAAACTTCGATCGGGTCAGAGGGGTCGAGTCCGACGACGCGATGGTCGCGAACGAACACCGTGGGGAGGCGATCGTTGGTGGCCGGGATGCCGAAAAACTCATCGAAACCAATCTCCAGCGGGCCGGGACGGAGTTCCCCGTTGTAGTCGGGCTTGGTTTCCCCGAATCCGAGATGCCACTTGCCGATGACGCCAGTGCGGTAGCCCGCCTGCTTCAAGAGTCCCGGCGCGGTTGCCATGGTGGTGGGAATGAGCAAAGAGGAATTTCCATTGGCCACTCCGCGGTTGACGCCTACTGCGTCACGCCGCCAGGAATACTGGCCGGTAATCAAAGAATATCGTGTGGGCGTGCAGACCGCAGCAGAGGCGTGGGCATTTTCAAACCGCTGTCCCCCGGCCGCCAGGCGATCGATGTTCGGTGTCTTGACCTTGGTGGCCCCATAACACCCTGCGTCCCCCCACCCCACATCATCCGCCAGGATCACGATAATGTTGGGATCGGGAGGTTTGTTTGCATCTGCAGCGACTACAGGCGGTCCCGGAAAAAGGGCCGAGACCAAGGGAAAGACAAAAAGAATACGACGAAAAACCAGAGACAGGACCATGAGCTTGATGAGTTCGGATCAGGAAAAATCGAGGAAAAACGTTACTTCATATCGCTGCGGAAAGGCACCGCGGGCAGGCCGTAGCTATTGCAAAGATTCACGTCCGGCACTTTGTCATTGCCGTAGTGAACACACGCCGGCTTAGGCACCTGCTCGGAGGAAACGACAACCGTGGCCCCTCTTATTTCGGCTTTGGCCGGAAAAAATTTTCCATCCCGTGCGGCCACCATGAAACCCTTGAGGACATCGCCCTTGGCCATCAGGCCATCCCCGATGTGGGTGAAGGAAATCACGGCAGACGGACCGTCGACGTCCATGCTTTGGAAGACCGGTCCGGAGTATTCCACGGGTTCCTCGTAGCTTAAAGCACGAGCAGCCAAAGCGAGACGCTCCCCCACCGGACGCTTGCGGATGGGGTGGATGTCTTTGGCATTTCCAACATCGGTAGTCACCACCAAGGCGGTCCGTGGCGTTTTCTGCCAGACCCGAAACTGCGCCTCGCGGAAAGCGGGTGTGACACTTTCATGAGGGGCCAGTTGCACAATCAGGAAGGGCATCTCCCCTCCCCAGATCCGCCGCCAGTCCGCGATGAGGGCCGGCAGCATTTTTTCGTAGGCGCCATGGGCGCCGATGTTTGATTCGCCCTGATACCAAAGGGCACCGCGGATCGCAAACGGCTGCAGCGGTGCAATCATGCCATGATGCAAAGCCCCCGGACAGTCGTGCGCCCGCATCTCCGGTCTGGCAGGTTCGGGCGGAATCGGCGCGCCCTCGCTTTTGGCCGCGGCGACCGCCTGCGGGTAGACCGCATCCCGCTGGTGTTGATAGTCGGTGTAGGCCGTCTCGATCTGCTGAAGTTCCGTGGCCGAGATCTTTTTCCACTTTTCCAGCAAAGGACCCGCCAAGCCAAGGTCGGAGAGGATCTGTGGTCGCATCCACGTCTCAATCCGCGTGCCGCCGACCGAACTCAACAGCAACCCAATCGGCACACCCAGCTTTTGCTGCAGGTCCCGCCCGAAATAATAAGCCACCGCCGAGCATTGGACAACGGACTCGGGAGAAACGCGCACCCAATCGCCCTCAACCCCCGCTGAGGGCTCGCGGGAAAACTGCGGTTTGACGTAAAAAAAGCGCACCAGGGGATGGTCGGCGGCAGCGATCTCTTTCGGTGCTTGTTCCACCCGCTTCATTGTAAAGTGCATGTTGGACTGGCCGGAGCAAAGCCAGACGTCGCCGACCACCACATCCGCAAGTCGCAGGCCTTGATTTTCCGTGGTGGAGTGAACCACCAAATCCCGTCCCTCTGTCGCTGCCTCCATGGGGTCGAGCTTCACGAGCCATTGGCCGTCGGCGCCCACGTTTCCGGTTTTTTTCTGGTCGGCAAAATCCACAGAAATCACGTCGCCCGGCCTCGCCCGCCCCCAGACCGGCACCTGCTGCTCGCGCTGAAGGACCATGTGGTCGGTAAATAGGGAGGTCAGAGTTAAGTCTGAGGCCCGTAGCCGAGTGGCGGTCGCACAGAATAGGACGGCAAGAACCGCCACGGCAACGCGGAAAGACCGCGCAAGAGAAATGGGACTTTTTGTCTGACTCATGTCTGGTCTGTCAGACTGCTACAATAACTCCAGCATGGCAATCTTCAATCCCCTCATGCAGATTCACTGGCTCTAGCCGCGGGGTTTTCCGCGGGATTGTCCGGAAATGGCACGATGGGAGATCTGGCAGCGAAGGATGGATGATCTCTCTCATTCGCAATTTTTGGTTTACGCCCGCCGCGCCCCGCATAGCCTCTCCGCATGTCTCAGATTGATGCGCTGCGCCAGGCCGTGATGGTCTCTCCCGACAACCTGCCTTTGCTTCTGCTTTTCGCCGAAACCTGCCTGGAGGAATTTCACGCGGACGAGGCGGTGACGGCGTTTCAGCAAATCCTGGGCAAGGAAGCGGATCACAAGCAGGCACGCATCGGCCTGGCCCGCGCGCTGCATCAGACGGGAAAAACTTCCGAGGCCGTGGTCCGATTGGAAAGTTTCGTCCAGGCTCATCCGGACGACCCCACCGCCTGGTTGCACCTCAGCCGCTTCCTCATGGCCGAAGGTCAGAAGGATCACGCGCGCGAGTGTTATGAAAAAAGCCTCAAACTGCCCGGTGGACGTCAGGACCCCGGCCTTGAGCAGGAGCTATTTCTGCAAACCCCGCCCGCCGAACCCAAGGCAAGGGGTAAGGTGACCAACGAGGGCTGGGAGGCGCCGGATAAGGAAAACACCGGCGAATCCGTCCCGGGGAGCGAATTTTTGGAACGCCCCGACACGACCTTCGAAGACGTCGGCGGCATGGATTCGGTGAAGGAAGAGATCCGGATGAAAATTCTTTATCCGCTGAAAAACCCCGATCTTTTCAAGGCCTACGGTAAGAAAGCGGGCGGCGGCGTACTGCTCTACGGCCCTCCGGGCTGCGGCAAGACGCTCATCAGCAAAGCCACGGCGGGCGAAATTGAGGCCAATTTTCTTTCCATTGGCATCCATCAGATTCTCGACCTCTACATTGGAGAAAGTGAAAAAAACCTGCATCGGCTTTTTGAAATGGCCCGCGACAACGCGCCTGCCATTCTCTTTTTCGACGAAGTGGACGCCCTGGCGGCCGATCGCCGCGACATGCGCAAAAGCGCCGGACGGACGCTAATTAATCAGTTCCTCGCGGAGATGGATGGCAACGTCGCCAGCAACGAAGGCATCCTCATCCTCGGAGCCACCAATGCGCCCTGGCACATCGATCCGGCCTTCCGCCGTCCGGGCCGATTCGACCGGATCCTTTTTGTTCCGCCTCCCGACGAGCCCGCCCGCATCTCGATCCTGTCGCTACTGGCGAAGGGCAAACCGTTGGCGGATTTTAACGCCAAGGAACTCGCACAGAGGACGAAGGATTTTTCCGGCGCGGATCTCAAGGCGATCTTCGATCAGACGGTGGAGAAGAGTCTGGCAGTGGCGATGAAACGCGGTCAGATCGTGCCCATTACGCAGCGCGACCTGCTGGAGGTGGCCAAGTCCCTTAAACCGTCCACCAAGGCCTGGTTTGAGAGCGCGAAAAACTACGCCCTGTATTCCAACCAGGGCGGATTCTACAACGACGTGCTGGCGTTTCTCGGGATCAAAAAATGAGCGTTTCACCCTCGACGCAGCGCGGCCTCGTCCTGCTGGAACAACGCCGCTATCCGGACGCGGAGAAATATTTCCGCGAGGCGCTGGCCAACGATCCCAACGACCCTTTCACTCTCTATCATCTTGCGGTCTGTGAGACGAATCAGAACCGGCACAGGGACGGTCTCGCCACCATTGAGCGGGCGCTTTCCCTGGAGCCGGAAGCGGCGGATTTCCACGCCCTGCGTGCCTTCATCCTTGTGGACCTGCACCGTGGCGGCGACGCCCTCAAGGCCTCCGAGGAAGCCCTGCGCATCGAGCCGGACTCCGACCTGGCGCTCACCGCCCGCGCTGCAGCATTCCTTTCCAAAAACGAATGGGCAACCGCGGAACTTGCCGCCCGCAAGGCGCTCGATCTGAATCCCGAGAACACGACCGCGGCCAATCAGCTCGCGCACGCGTTGCGCCTGCAGAACAAACTCGCCGAGAGCGCGGAGCAAACGGATTACATGCTGGCGCAGGATCCGGAGAGTGGTGACAACCACAGCACAGCGGGGTGGCTGGCGCTCCAGCGGGGCGATGCCCGCAAGGCCGAGGGCCATTTTTTGGAAGCCCTGCGGCTTGATGCCGGCAACGAAGCTGCCCGCGCCGGCCTGAAGGAGGCCTTCAAATCCCGCTCCGCCATCTATCGTTGGTACCTGAACTACTGCTTTTTCATGCAGAGGTTCACCGCGGGCAAACAATGGCTGGTGATCCTGGGTTTGCTTTTCGCGGTCAATATCGCCCCCCGCGTGCTGCCCGGCCCGCTCGCGCTGGGAGTGACGGTCACCTACATGCTTTTTGTGCTCTGGGTCCATGTCGCCCGCGCGGTCGGAAATTTCCAACTCCTTTTCGACCGCTTCGCCCGGCATGCCCTGGAAAAAGGCGAAGTCTGGGAGGCGATTTTTGTGGGCATCGGGGTCATCGCCGGTCTCCCCCTGCTCGCCGCGGGATTGATTCTGCCCCAGCCCGCCCTGCTGGTGGCTGGAGTGTCCCTCATCGGCAGTGCGTTTCCCTTCGCCTACACATTCATGAACACCGAAAAACTGGGGCGACTGCTTTTCGGTAGCATCGGCGTTTTTGTCTATTTTGTGGGCACCATTAGCGTGATCCAGATCGTTACCGGCAAATCGTTCGGCGTCTGGACCGAACCTCTCGGCCAACTAGCCTTTCTCGCCGTCATTGGCGTGACCTGGCTTTGCAACGTCCGGTCGCTTAACCGACGGGGCTGACGTGACAGCCACTGCCCCCGCACACCGCCGGGGGCTTTTTCCTCCAGCGGCAGGATGCCGCCACCACTCCCTACCGCCCGATCTTCCGAAGTTTGAGACCGGACATGAGGTTGCGCTCGATTGCCTCCAATGAGATCCCCTTCGTTTCGGGCACAAAGATCAGGAAGAAAATGATGAAGAGCACGTTCAGTCCGCCGTAGAGAAGGAAGGTGTTGCCCGGACCGAACCCGTTGATGAGCGAAAGAAAGGTCATTCCCACAATGGCATTGGCAATCCAGTTCGTGCCAGTGCTGAAGGTCACGCCCATGTCGCGGCCGGCCAAGGGATAAATCTCCGAACAAATCACCCAGATGATCGGACCCGCGCTCATGGCGAAACCCACGATGAAAACGAGCAGCGAGAAGATTGCGGGGTAGGCGTAGTCCAGGCTTTTGAGGACAATGGATGCTTCCTCCACCCCTTTCGCGTTGGTCGTCATGTGGGTTTCTCCGCCGATGACAAACAGCGTGCCGACCGCGATGAGCGCCAGGCCCATGGTGACAAAGCCGGCATACATAATAGGTTTGCGTCCCAGACGGTCCACGAAAGCAATGGCAATGAACGTCGCCAGCACATTCGTCACGCCGACGATCACCGTGCCCCACATCTGCTCGTTGGTATCCTCAAAACCGGCCATGCCAAAGATGCGCGGTGCATAATACATGATCACGTTGATCCCGGTGAGTTGCTGGATGATTTGCAGACCGATGCCAAGGCCGATGGCGCGTCGAAAATTGCGATTGGTGAGAAGGAGGGAAAACCCATCCTGCTTGACCTTCAGGCTGTCCTCAATCTCCCGCACTTCCGCCGCGATCTCCGCGTCGTCGAGTTTCATCTGTTTAAACACTTCCACCGCCTTTTCGTGGAAACCTTTGAGAAACAGCCAACGGGGGCTTTCCGGCAAGAAAAAGACGCCCGCAAACATCACCGCCGCGGGAAGGGCGATGATGCCGAGCATGATGCGCCAATGGCCGCCCGTTTCCCCGCCAAACGTGGCATAAGTCGCCAGCCAGGTGTTGCTTAAAAATGCCATCACAATGCCAATTGTAATCATCAATTGGTACATCGAGATCATCGAGCCGCGCACGGATTGGGGAGAAACCTCCGAAAGGTAGAGCGGGGCGGTGAAGGAAGCGACGCCCACGGCAATGCCAAGGATAAAACGTGCAAAGATCAGGACGTTTTCGTTGGGGGCAAACGCGCAAAGAATCGCACCAATGATAAAATTGACCGCGCTGATCAGGATCGTTTTGCGACGGCCCAGCTTGCTGGAGAGGATGCCGCTAAACAACGCCCCGAACGCTGCCCCCCAGAGGAGCGAACTGACTATCAACTGAATCGTGTCATCGGAAAGTTTGAAATCTTTCTGAATAAACCCCTCCGCCCCCGAGATCACTCCCACGTCGAGACCGAAGAGCAACCCGGCCAGGGCGGCGGTGAAGCCAATGAAATAGACGATCGGTTGGACGCGTTTGGGAGGAGTGGACGATGCCATAGATTTCTGAGGCCAAGCATGACAAGTCTTCCGCCACTGCACAAGGCGGAACGCAGCCGCCCCCTACTCCACTTCGGCGATGATCTTGCCGTCTTTCTCGACTAGGGTGACTTGATCCGCACCGGAGAGTTTCACTCCCTCAAAGCGAACCACGAGACCCTCGTCGTCCACCACGTTAAAATCCCAGCCTTCCCCCTTCGATTCGACAGGAAACTTCACGGTGATTTTGCCGCCTGCGTCCAAAGCTTTGCCATTGGGCAGCAGGTTGCCATCCCAATCCTTGTTGCCCACAGCCGAAATATAAACCGCTTCGAAACTGCGGCCGGTCGCATTGGACAGGATAAAATCCAGATCCGAGGCCCAGGCCGAGCCGGTGAATGCCAAAAAAAGGAGGAGGGATTTCATTTCTTTTTCTTCTTCTTTTTGGTGTGGACGTCAGTGTGTTTGTAAACGGTGTCGCCGTACTGGTTTTTCACCGTCGTCGTTTTGAAGACCTTCTTGCCCTTGGTCTTCTTGCTGGTGGACTCATGGTAATACTCCGGCTGCCAGTAGGATTTCGGCCGGTTGTAATAGGGGTCGAAATCCCGCACATAGACCGGATCGCGCACGTAAACGACCGGGTCGGGATCGGAAGACAGCAGGAAATCATCCAGCGTCTCGCAACCCGAAAAGGAAACCGCGACGACCGCGGCCAGTAAGAGGGAGCGAACAGTCACGGAGGAGGTCCTACCGAAGTTCTTGCCGACGGTCAAAGTCATTTGCGGAAATCCGCCTGCCGCCAGAGAACGAGTTCTTCGTTTTTTAGCCGGCTTTTGAGGGCTTCCGAGTGGGACAATTCCAAAACGAACTTCTTGCCATTCACTTGGAAAAACTCGGGGCCGATATCCCCGGTGCCGCTGGACCAACTGACGTCCGTTGTCTTGCCGCCGGATGAAACGTTGAAGTCGTAGTAAACAAAACCCCGGGGATAACTTTTGGAACTGACCTTGCGCGTGCCGGTGAAGGTCAACTCGCAGTCAGGAAACGTCAGAGTTTTCCCTTGGACAAACCGCACCATCGCTCCGTAGTCAGCCGCGAAGGCCGTGCCGGCCATGATCATAACTGCGAGGAGGAGGAACGCCGTTTTCATCGTTGGAGTTTTTCGAAGTCCGCCTGTTTCCAAAGGACGAGTTCATTGTCCTTCAGCCATCCCTTGAACGCCTTGGAACCCTTGAGCTCGAGCACGAACTTTTCGCCATTGATCGTGAAGAGTTTCGGCGCGATCAGACCGGTCCCCTCAGACCAGGAAACGTCAGCCGTTTTACCGCCGGCACGGGCCTGGAAGTCGTAGTTCACGAATCCCCGGGTATAGACCGGCGATGACACCTTACGTGTGCCTTGGAACACCAGTTCGCAGTCGGGAAACGTCAGCGGCCTGCCCTTTTCAAAACGCGTCTTCTCCCCGTAATCCGCCGCGGATGCGGACAGGGCGAAGACAATAATCAAGGCGGCCAGTGATTTCACAGCGGTCTTCCGGCGGACGGCACAAAGACGTATTGCATGCCCGCGGCCTTGGCAGCCTCCACGCCCGTGGGACTGTCTTCGAAGACCAGACAATCCTGCGGCGCGATGCCGATGCGTTTCGCCGCGACCAGAAAGGGATCGGGAAACGGCTTGCCGCGCTCGTAGTCTTCGAAACAGACGATGGCGTCGAACATATCGTAAATGCCGATGGCGGTCAGGGTGGCATGGACGAGTTCGTGGTGGCCGCCCGAGGCGATGGCCAGGGGCTTGAGTCCATGCATGCGACGGGCAATTTCCAGCACCGGCACAATGGGAAGAACCTCGTGGACGGCGGCGAGGTAATGGCGTTCCTTGCGATGCACCGTCGAATCCACATCGAGCGAAAGGCCCTGCATTTCATTGAGGGCCGCCACGATATCGGCCGAAGGACGTCCGCCCCAGGCGTAAAAAAGATCCTCAGGAAATTCCCCGCCGACCTCCTCCAGCGTTTTCATCCAGGCGCGGTAATGCACCGGCATGGTGTCGGCAATCGTGCCGTCGCAATCGAAGATATACCCTTCAAACGGGTGGTCAGGAACGTCGAGTTTCATCGCCCAAGAGGTAGTTCCACGGGGCCGGGGCGTCAATTTCCTCCTGTCCTCAGCAGCGAAATGTGATTGATTTCCTCCGATGGAGAAGCCCTGCAACCCGATCCCCAATTTCCTAAAGGAATACCCCTTCGCAGTTCTCCTTGGCTCGTTGCTGCTCATTATCATGGCCGCGCCGCTCACCGAACGCCTCTCGCACAACATCAGCTTCTTCCGCGGACAGGCCGCGATTGCGCCGTTTGTTTTTCTCCTCACGCTTGCTTCTGCCATCGCCTTGTGGTCCACGCCCCGACACCGCACCGTCACCATCGTTTTCGGCAGTGTTGTCCTACTGCTGCTCTATTTCAGCACGGTCTTCCGTCACCCTTCCTTTGCCGCCGTCCATCTCACCGCACAGACCTTTTTCATGGGGTTTGTCATCGCGGTGATGCTGCGGCGGGTTTTTTCCGCACCGGTGGTGGACGCCAACATTCTCTGCGGCGCCGCTTCGCTGTATATGCTGATTGGCGTGATGATGGGGTTTGTTTTTTCCCTCATCGAAATCGCCGTCCCGGGCAGCTTCACCATCCTTCCGCCCAGCAACGAAAAACTCCCCCACCCGATCCACCCGGGCCCGGGCTGGCTGATCTATTACAGCTTCACCACACTGACCACGGTCGGGTTCGGCGACGTGCTGCCCTCCAGCGACCTGGCCCGCAGCGCTTCGGTTTTTGAAGCCGTGGTGGGACAAATGCTTCTCGTCGTCATGATGGCCCGGTTGGTGGGACTCCACGTCGCGCAGGTCAGCACCCGCCATCACCAGCCCGTAGTTTTCGAAACTTCCGACGGCCCGCACCGAAAATCATGATCACCCGAACCCTCGGTCTTTCTGACCTCACCTTATCTGCCGTTGGGCTTGGCACCATGTCGTGGCCGGGGACGCTCTTTGGCGTCTCGGATCCGGCCGCCGCCTCAGCCGACCTCGCACCCATCCGCGAAATGGTGAGGTGGACCCCAAAAATCGGACCAGTGGTTAAGCTATAGATTTTGCGGGAATCGGGAGGGAGGGATACAAGGAAAAAGCCGATGAAAGGAAAACGCAGAAGACACGAGCCGGAGTTCAAAGCCCGAGTGGCGCTGGAA
>JBGSVZ010000065.1:0-9958 GCA_041752695.1 Terrimicrobiaceae bacterium | reverse complement strand
GCCAGCAAGCGCTCCGCCGCCCCGCGCCCTTCGGGTTGGGAGGCCGCCGGGCTGGCGGGTGATCCCGGCAGGGCGATGGTTTCGACCGGGCATCCGCAGTCGCGGGCCAGCTGCACGTAATCCCCCGTGCCGCCACTGCCGGGTTCGGCGGGGATTTCATCCCAGACCGCGAGCAGGCGCAACTCCGAACCCAACTGCCGGGCCCGCTGACTGGCTGCACCGAGCATGAGTCGGTTGCCGTAATCGAAATCGAGGGCCCCATTTCCGGCCCGGGTCGCACAAGTGTATTCGGTGGCGTTTTTGGTCACCTCACGGAACCGCTCCACCCATTCCTCAGAGGGCCCCACGCTTTGGCGCAGAAAATCCTCCTCGGGCAGAGGCAGGTGCACATAGGTCTCGAGTCCAGCTTCCTGCATGCACTCCAAAAACAGAATGTCCGAACCGCTGGCCGCGGCGGCGTAGCCGAATCCGGCTCCCGCCGCCACGATGGCCGCGCGGATGCGTTCTTTGATCTCCGGCACCAGGGCCTCGGGAAATCGCGGAAAAGTCCGCCCGGGCGCATCAATCCGGTGGCCGGTAAAGGCAATCACGCCGGGCAGAGGAAAGCAGGGATCGAAGTCGGATTCGGAGCGACCAAGTTTGCGCAGCAAAAGCCGGGCCTGCGCGCGCGTCGTCGCCAGATGCGCGTGGGCAATCTGACCGCGGCCGGCCGCCCCGGAGTAAGCCGCGCGTGATGGCTCGATTTCCCCGGCCACGAGCAGACATTCCGCAATGGTCACCTGGTCCCAGTAGTTGTCGGTATCGGGTTTGGCCCGCAGGATTTCGAGCACGTCGGCGGC
The DNA here is from genome assembly GCA_041752695.1 of Terrimicrobiaceae bacterium. Lineage (GTDB taxonomy): Bacteria > Verrucomicrobiota > Verrucomicrobiia > Chthoniobacterales > Terrimicrobiaceae > CALCJD01. The sequence continues at coordinate 9,119 of JBGSVZ010000065.1, read as the reverse complement.
GATGCGGCGGGCCTCGTCGGTGCGGCCAAGAAAGAGCGCCATGCTCGCAGCATTCACGCCCGGAAACGCACGGTCGCCCTTGGTCGTGGTGTAGTCGAGGTTGTAGAGGTCGAACGACTGCCGGAGGTACTGTTCCTCGCCGGAAGATTTCCAGAGATCCTTAAACGTTCGTGCCAGCAGGCTCTTGGCCTCCTCGGCTCCATCCAGGACGTCCTGTTTTTGCGTGAGAAAAACCTGCGCGCTCTGCGGGGCCCCGCTGCGCGCCGTGGCCAGGGCCCGCGTGAGAATGAGGGCCACGTCGTCCCCAAAAAATTGCCCGCCTTCATCCGCCACTTCGCTGGCGAGGTAGTTATCGCCCTGCTCGAGAAACCGCCGGGACAGCGCGCGGTACATCTCGATGTGCAGGCGCCAGAAGGAGCGCAGCCGCTGATTCCACAGCGTCCGCAATTCCCGTGAAGTGATCTTTTCCCCGCTGGTCAGGCGTTTTTTCAAAGCCCCGACCCGGTCCGCAATTCCGTCAATACTCGGCGGCGGCGGCCTGGAATTGTCTTGCAGGAAAACGGCGGTTCCGTGAGTCATCTGCCGAGATTCTATGAATGCCAAAGCGTCCACCGCAATGACGTTCGAGCGCACCACCCGATATTCCATCGCGAGTCTGCTCGGAGCGATCATCGTCGCCGTGGTGCGTTTTCTGCCCCGGGTGCTGACGGGGCGCGCCACGGTGGTGGACCGCGAGACGGCCCGCCAGGTGCTGGGGTTTCTTTCTGGCACGGCACCGGCCTCGGCCCTCACGACGTTCATTTACGGACTCGCCGCGGCCTATGGCGTGATCGGCAACGCCGGCAGCGCGGAGGCGTTTCAGACTTTGGTCCTCCCCCGGCTGGGCGGGGCGTTTGTGCAATTTGTTATTCCCTTTGCCATTGCCAACCTCGTCGTTCTGAAAGGCGTGGTGGGACTCACTTCGGACATCGCCAGCATGCGCGTGTCGCAGGAAATCGACGCACTGGAGGCCGTGGGGCTCAACCCGGCGGACATGGTTTTTGCGCCGCGGGCCATCGCCCTCATCCTCACCGCTCCGGCCCTGGCCGTGATCGGCGTTTATGCCGCCTGCCTCGGGGCGTGGCTGGTTTCGTGGATCGCGGTCGGCGCTGGGTTCACGGAATTTATATCCGCCTACGCGTCAAGCGTCACCTCGGGAGCGCTCCTCCTTACCGTGACCAAACTCGCCATCACGGCCACGGCGATGTCCATCATTGCGGGATTTTTCGGATTCATGGGCGCAAAGGCGGAAAGCGGTTTCGTCGGAAAAATCACCACCTCGGCGGTGGCGACGGCGGTCTTTTCCTCGACCATCGTCAACCTCCTCCTCACCTTGCTCACCGCAGCGTTTAATCTCGAATGAGTGCCGCGCCTCCGCTTTCGGTCAAAGGACTTTGCCTCGGGGGTGACCTGTTGAATTTCGACGTCCAGCCTGGGGAGATTCTCGCCGTGCTGGGCGACAATGGCTCCGGCAAAAGCCTGCTCCTGGCGCACCTGAGCGGACACCTCCGCGTGCCGCCGGGGTCGGTGCGTGTGGAGGGGCGCGAACTCCAGACAGCCCTGGCAGAGGTCGGTGTGGTCTTTCAACATCCGGGACTGATCCGCAACATGACGGCCTTCGAAAACATCGCCCTGCCCTTCCTCGTCCATGGCCTCGATCTCGATGGCGCGCTCCAGGAAAAAGTCCGCCTGCGGATGAAGCTGGTTGGCTGCGGTCACCTGGAAAACGAGGAAGTCCATCAACTCAGCGAAGGCGACAAACGCTGCGTCTCCCTGGCCCGCGCGCTCTCCGGTCGCACGCGGTTGCTCATCGCCGACGAACCCGTCGCCGCGCTGGCTCCTGCCAAAAAAGCCTTGGTGGAAGAACTGCTCGCCAGCCTGGTGAAAACCGGCGTGCTCACCGGCATGGTGATGGCCACGCAGGACCTCGATTTTGCCCACCGGATCGCGACCCACTTTCTTCTCCTGCACGGCCGCGGCCACACCCTGGTCCGCCGCGAAGACGCCGCGCGCAACGAACGCTGCCAGGCTTTTGCCACCCGCACCCTTTGAAAAAGAAACTCGAACTCCAAACCATCATCGTCCTGCTCTGCGTGCTGACCATCGCCGGCGCGTGGATCGGCATCCAGATTACCAAGGACAGCCTCGGCGTCTGGAGCGAACGGGCCGAAATCCATTTCACCACCCCCGACCTCCTCGGCCTTGGACCGCGGTCGCAACTGCAGTGTGCGGGCGCGGTCGTCGGTCACGTGCGCAAGGTGACGCCGTCCATCGGCCCGGACGGCCAGGCCCACTTTGCCCTCGTGGCCGGGGTGAAACGCGACTACGCCCAATGGCGTTTTGTTCCCGTCGGCATCGTCAAGGCCGGCGTGGTCCAGTCGGCTTTGGTTCCTAGTTCCATCACCCTCGAAACCTCCTCTGCGCCGGACGCCATCGAGGCGCGAAATCCCAAATCCGGCACGCCCCCCACGCTCACCCTGCAAAAGGAAAAGCCGAAAAACGACATGAACGCCATCGTCGATCAATACGTCAAACTCGGCAACCAGATCGACAGCACCATCCGCCAGTTCACCGAGCCCCAGAACGGTCGGGCCAAATCCGTCCTGCAGGAACTCGCCGAAGCCGTTCCCGCCGCCGCCTCGTCGCTGCAAAATGTCGAGAGCGTTACCACCAATCTCAAGGTCCAGGTGGCCGAAGACGGCAAAATCGACCAGACCCTCACCTCCCTCAACGCCAGCCTCGGCCGCCTCCAAACCCTCACCGACGAACTCACGAAAACCGTTGGCACCGTGAATGGCAAAATGGACACGAGCCTGAAAAAAGTGAACACCCTGCTCGACGAGACCACGAGCACGGTGAACACGCTCCAAACCAAGATGGAGGGTTTCGGCGGCACCTTTGTTGGACGGATGTTGGTCGGAAAACCGAGCGAGACCGCTTCACTAGGGCCGTCGCCGACGCCGAAAAAAGCCCGTTGAGATTGAAGTGGAAAGCCTCGCTGAGCTCTTGCCGCCCAACGTGACTTTGCTAGCGTCCCGCTAATGCAACCAGTCCCGCGCATCTTTGTCAGTGCCACGAGTCGCGATCTCCGCACCGCCCGGGGGTTGGTTTCCGAGGGGCTGCGGCGCATGGAGTGTCTGCCGATTGTGCAGGATGATTTTCCGCCGGACTACAAATCCGTACGCGACATGCTCCGCACGAAAATCGCCACCTGTGACGCAGTGGTGCATTTGGCCGGCTTCTATTATGGCGCGGAGCCGCAGCCGGTTTTGCCCGGGCCGGACCGGCGCAGTTTCACGCAGATGGAGTACGAGATCGCGATGGAGATGAAAAAGCCGTGTTACGTCTTCCTCTGCGGTGAAAATTTCCCCTTCGACAAACACGATCCGGAGCCGGAGGACAAACAACAGCTCCAGCGCGATCACCGCGGCCGGCTGCTCCAGCGCGATGAGTTGTTTTATGAGTTTGCCACGCCGGAGGAACTTTCCTCCCGCACGCGGGAATTGCAGCTCTCAGTGGAAAACCTGCGCGAGGAACTGGCGAAGGAACGCGGACGCCGCCGCCTCACCCTGATGGTGGCCGTGGCCGCGGTGGTCATTGCCATCGGGGGCGGTGTCTATCTGCTGGGCCGCCAGGGCGAGCAGGCAAAAGTGATCGCTGCCACCAATCTCAAGCTCGAACAACAGGGCGTGCTCATTGAGCAGTTGCTGGCCGAACAGGCGCGCCTGCGCAAGGGCGGCGCGACGGACATGCGGCAGATTGCCCTGCAGGCGGAACAGAATGTGGCCCACGCCAACAATCAGTCGGTCGAGGAAGTCCGCCGCACGGTGGAGGATGCCATCGCCGAAGCTCAAGTGGCCGTGGCCGAGGCCAGGGCTGGAAAAGGCGGCTTGGCCTCCGCGCTGCGGCGAGCCGCGGAAAAGAGCGCCAAGGGCAAGGTCGCCACGGGATCGAATCGGGACCTCGCCGCCGCCCTGCAACGCCTCGCCGAAGCCCAACTCGCCGCCGGGCATGTCAACGAGGCCATCACGGCACAGGTCGAACGCCTTGCCCTGCTCGATCGCGACAAGGACCCCGAGGTCTGGGCGGAGGCCTCCCGGACTCTCGCCATGGCCATGAGTGCCCGCGACGTGATGAGCGTCGAGCCGAAAAAAATTCTCACCGACGCGGTCGCCTGGGCCGAAGGGAACGCCGCGCTTGGCACGGAACATCCGTCCACTCTCGCCCTGCTCACGAGCCTGGCGCAAATCACCGTCGAGCCCGACAAGAAGGTGGCGATGAACCGCGCCATTCTCAAGGCCCGGGATAGCCAACCCGAAGACGCCAAGACTCTGGAAGCCACCCTCGCCCTGGCGCGCGCCCTTGGCTACGCCGGCCGGGAAACCCAAAACCCCGCGCAGATCGCCGAATCCCTCGCCCTCTTCCAGGACGTGCTGGATGCGAATGTGAAAAAATTCGGCCCCGACGCTTCCGAGACCCTCGCGACCATGAGCGATCTGGCCGCGGCCCTCCTGTCGCAAAAAAAATTCCCCGAAGCGGAGGCCCTCTATCAAAAGATTTTGCAGGCCCGCCAAAAATCCCCGGGCCCCGACCACCCCGACACGGTCAGCATCGTGCAGATGATGTCCTTCCTCCAGGAGGATCAGAAGGACTATCCCGCCGCAATCACGCTGGCCCGGCAGGCGCTGGCTTCCACAGAACGCCGTGAGGGGCCGGACGCCCCCGCCACCCTGGCTGCCACCACCTTGCTCTCCGGATTGCTGGAGCGAAGCCGGACACCCGCCAATCTGAACGAGGCCGAAACCCTCACCCGCCGCGTGCTGGAGACCCGCATTCGCACCATCGGCGCGGCCCAGCCCGACACCTTGCAAAGTTTTGAAACCTTGGCCAGCATTCTGAAGAAGAAGGGCGACAAGGCTGAGGCCACCCAAGTGACCCTCCGTATGCTCAACGAGCAGGGCAAGGCGGTCGGGAATGACGACACCGGCTATGCCTTCCAGCTTTTCATCGTGGCCAGCAACATGTTCGTGGAGGACGACAACAAAAACGCCCGCACCCTCGCCGAACGCTGCCTGAAAATTCGCGAAGCCAAACTCGGCGCGGACAACCCCGACACCCTCGCCACCATGGAACTTCTCACCAGCGTTTACAACGCGCTGGACGAAAACGAAAAGGCCGAAGCCCTCGCCCGGCGCACGCTGAAGGTGCGGGAGGAAAGTTCCTCCAGCTCACCTCAGGAACTGGCCACGGCCAACAGCCGAATCGCGGGAATTCTGATCGCCGGCGGCCGGACTGCCGAGGCCCTGGCATTTGCCCAGAAGGCCGTGGAAACCGCCTCATCGCTGCCTGAGAGTGACGAGGTGCGCGTCAACGTGGAGAGAAAACTCGCCAGCCTCGAAAAGAAAATCCCCCCTGCCGAGGCGTTCGCCGGTTTTCGCCAGGAATGGAAAGACAAGTCGGACAAGGGCGAGTGGAAGGAAGTCCGGCAAAACCTGGAAGACAACGGCCCGGAGCGCAGTCATTACGTCCTGGCGTGGTTCGACGGCCCGGCGCTGATGCGCCTCATGCTCGTGGACTCCTCCAGTGACGCCGACGGCACGTACGCGTTCTATTACTGGACCGAGGACGGAAACCTCGCCTCTGTCGTGGAGATCCGCGAAGGCACCGCCACGAAAAAGTCTGGCGTGGCCAAGATCTCCGACACGTACAACTTCGCCGGTGGCAACCTGGCCGGCTGGATCCGGATCCAGGACGGCGAAGAAACCGAGATGGATCCGGCCGAGCCCAGTTTCGCCGCGGCCAACACACGGATCACGGCGGACGCTGCCGCCATTTTCCGCAAAACCAACAACTAGCCATGTGGCGGGCCATGCGCAGGCACTCGGGGAGGCTCCTTGGGGTGTCCGCCGTGACGTCCCTCATTCTGGGCACCCTCGGCTTCCTCGCCTGTGATCCGAAACCCGGCGTGTTGATGGCGCTTTACCGGGCGGTGCAGCTTTTTTATTGGAACTATTTTCCGTGGAATCCGGCGGCGGAGATCACGCTCCCATGGACCCTGGAAGTGGCCCGTTGGCTGGCGCCACTGACCACGCTGGGCGCGCTCCTCCGCGTCGCGGCGGCGGTGTTTCAACGTCAATGGAACGCCTTTCGCGCAGGTCGGATGCGCGGCCATGTGGTAATTTGCGGGGGAGGTGTCAAGGGCGCGGTGCTGGCCCGGGCGATGGAAGAGCGTGGGGCAAGGGTTGTGCTCATCGAGCTCGACCACGACCGCGCACAGGCCCTCGAGGCAGAGGGGTTTATGGTTATTCCAGGCGATGCCACCAAGCCGGAGGTCTTGCGTGGGGCGGGCACCGCGCAGGCGGCCCGTCTGGTCATCACAACCCCCGACGACCACGCGAACCTCGTTGTCGCGATGTCTGGGGCGGAGATGGGTGCCTCCGCGATCCACGTCCAGGGGACGAGCTCCGCGCTCTGTGACCTCTATTGGAGGGAGGGTGCCGCGCAGCATTCTCCTTCCACCGGCGGACGCGTGAGGGTCTTCAATAGCTTCCGCAATGCCGCGCGGTGGACGCTGCAGAATTTCGCGCCCGAACACGACACGGGCGAGGTTCACGTCATCCTTCCCAACCTCGCGCCGCTGGGGCTCGCCCTGGCGGTTGAATACGCCTTGCTGGGACACTTCACTGGCGGACGTCAGGTTCACCTCCACGTAGCGGGCCCGCACGCCAAGCAAGCCTTGGAGGAATTAAAAATTCGTCACCCCGGAATTGTACGCTGCGCCGTTCTCACGGCAGAAGACCTGGCCTCGGAGGCTCTGTTTTCCCGGCACGTGACAGGTCTGACGACAGACGAGAGCGACACGTTCACGATTTTTCCCGATCTGACGGACGAAAACCGCGCGTTCGCCATCGCCCTGGAGTTGCTGGAAACCACGCGGCACCATCCTCGCCTTCGAGTGATCCTGCCCGCTGTGAAGGATTCCCCGATACGGGCGATGGTGGCCCGCAGTCCCACCCTGGCTGGCCGAGTGGGATTTTTGCCCCTGCCCACGGAGATCAGCGGGTATGAAGCGGTCATCGGCGAGTCCCTCGACCGCACAGCCCGAACCATCCACGAAAGCTGGTTAAAGGAGACAGACGCCCAGATCACCGCGGCCCGGCAGGCGGGCGACGAGGCGCGGGCCCGCCGCCTGGAGGCCAAGGCCACGCGCCAGCCTTGGGATGCCCTGAGCGAAGAACAGAAAAGTGCCAGCCGTTCGCAAGCGGACCATATCCGATTCAAAATCCGCGCCGCCGGACTTGACCCCGCGAAGACCACCGCCGCCGACTGGAGGTCGCTTTCGTCCGGACAGATCGAAACCCTCGCCCGTCTGGAACACGCCCGATGGGCGGCCTACTACAGGATGACCGGATGGGTGTTTGCACCCGAGCGCGACGACAACGCAAAACTCCACCCCGATCTTGTGGACTATGAGCAGCTCGACGAATCGATCAAGGACTACGACCGCGACGCGGTGAGGAATGTGGCGAGGTTTCTACCCCTTTCATCCCCGGAAAAATAAATCCTGCGCGCCGCGAAAACGGGGCGATACTGTGGGGACCCCCCCCATCCATGGCTGCCCGCATCATCACCTACGAACTGAAAAATCCCTCGGAGCAAACCGACTACGCCGCCTTTCACAGTTTGATCAAAGCCTACGATCACGTGGCTCTATCCGATTCCTCGTACGCCATTGCGACCGATGAGTACCCGAAGGACATTTTTCAGAAGCTGTTTCCGCTGATCGACGCCGAGGATTCCCTCACTGTCATTGCCCTGGTGCGCTTTTACATGGCACACCACGACAAGGCCGTACTGCAGTGGCTCGACGTCAACGTCTGAGATTTTTTCCTGCGCCCGAAGAATCTCGGATGCGAGGGCCCGCATCCCTCCATGCCCACACGCCTACTCCTGCGGCTTGCGAAACGCCTGATGGCCCCAGAGCCATTCATCGCGCCAGCATTCGCGGAACCCGAGTTCTTCCAACCGGCGGAAGGTCGGGCCAAAATCGCGCGCGATGTGCGAAGGCCGGTCGTCGTCAGTGTCCGCGCTGAAACGTCCGAACAAAATCCCGCCCGGTCGCAGGGCACGGGCCAGGGCATCCACCGTCTGCTCCGGTTCCGCGATGTGCTCGAAGACATCCATCGCCGTGATCACATCGTAAGCTGAAGCCGGCAGGGTTTCCGTTTTCAAATCGAAAAATTCCGCCGCCGTGCCGCGTTGCGCCAGACGCCGCCGGGCAAAATCCAATAGGGCAGAACTGATGTCCGCCAGCGCGACCGTCATTCCGTGCCGGGCGAAAAGCAATGCTCCCGAGCCCACGCCAGAACCAAAATCGAGCATACTGGTGCAGCCATACTTCAAGGCCAGATGCACCGCCGACACATACGCCAGGGGAGACTGATCCTCCTCCAGGGTATGCCACCACATGAGTTCATACGCATACTCCCGGCTACTGTCGTAATACTCCACCACCGTGTCGGCATCATCCGCGCGCACCTTGTCCTCCCACTCCTTTTTCATCTGGAGCATCGCCCCCTGGCAACGCCGCTCGACGTCCGCGAGATCGGGATTGTCGGTCAGCACCGCCAGCTCCTGGCACAGACTGGCTTTCAGATCGGTTTCGCCCGACAGGCGAAGAGCATCGGCCCACACCTCGGCATATTCGGCTGTCCAGGCCGTTTGGAGGGCGTAACATTCTTCCGGCGTGCGGCCGGTGTTTTGTTCCGCCCACAGCATTTTCAGGCGGTCGGGAAGGAGTTTTTCTTCGGAAAAGGACGAACGGTTTTCAGTCATAAAATTTCTTAGGCAGGAATAAGCGGTCTCCCTGGAAGACCGCGGGTAAGGATGACACCGCACAGAAGTGCGCCGCGGGAAGCCAACGCGCAGCCGCCAGTCGCGGGACCTTAGAAAACGACACCTCCGCGCGCAAGCGAAGCTTTCCAAACCGGGCAAATCCCGGCAGCTTTTTCCGCCGATGTCCTTGGATTTGTCCTGCCCATCCCGCTTCGTCGCGCTCGTACTGCTGGCGGCGTCGCTGC
>JBGSVZ010000064.1:0-53843 GCA_041752695.1 Terrimicrobiaceae bacterium | reverse complement strand
TCGATCACGGGAGGGCTGTGCATGGCCCGAATCCGTCCAAAGCAAAAAAACTTCCGCCTGTGGTCGCACCAGAGGGATGAATCCTCTACAGACCTAAGTCCCCTCAACTCGTTCCCCCGTAGCCAAAATGAGAATTGCTGCTTCAGTTCTGTGTGACGAGGAAATACCCCCGACTGAAAAGCCAGGCGATGCAGGAGATCTGAAGGAGGAGCGAGCAGAAGACCAGGATCTGAACTCCCAGATATACGACGGTCCGCCAGGGTGGTCCGTCCATCCGCCGCAGGAGTGAGGCCGCCCAGAAGGTGAGAAAGATGGCGGGAACCCAAAGACTCCCCATGAAACGGTCCCCTTTTCCCACGGGATAGTACCAGCCGTATAGCCCAATATAAAGCGCGGCAGCCACCAGCGCGAGCACGCCGCAGCAAGTCGCTCCTGGCCGATGCCTTCTCTGCCAAAGCGCCTTTCGCACCGGCCAGGCCAGGGTGATGCAGAGCGCGGTTAGCACAAGAAGGTAAATTCCCCGGTGGGCCAGGGGCTGACGCCAGTTCTTGGGGGACGTGCGCCAGAAAAATGCCTGCCCGCGCAGTTTTTTTTCCGGCAGGAAGAAGTGGATCACCACTTCGCGGGCACCGTTGATCCCCCGTTGCAAAGCATCCGCCAAGGTATGCCGGCGGAAGTACCAGGCGGGCCCGGGAAGATCCTCCGGCGGAATGGCCGCCAGATCCCACCCGCCGCGATAAGTGGTTTGGAAGGGGTAGGCTTCCGTTTCGAAGTCATCCATCCACATCCAGTGCTGGGTGTAGTTGAAGAGCGGTTTGCCGAAATGTTCCGCCGTGTACAGGGCGAGAGGCAGGATCATGGCCGCAAAAATCGCTCCAGAGACAGCGACCCAAACGAGGCTGCGCCAAGGGTGCCACGCGATGTCGTTGAACCAGAGAGCCAGAACGAGCCGCAGAGCGAAGGCCGCTGCAAACGCGACGAGAAAGGGGAGCATCGACGGTTTGGCCAGGTAGGCCAGCCCGGAGGCGACGCCAAAACCCGCAAATTGCCATCGTCCGGCGCCGCGCAGAATGCGAAAGGCGAGCAAGCCGGAGAGGAAAAAGAAAATGTAGTAGAGCGGCTCGGGCTGAAAATACGTGCCCCGAATGAGGAAAATCCCGAGGCTGGCGAGAAGAAGAAGATTAACCGTGGCCAGAGGATCCAGCCAACGGGTGACGCCAATGCCCAGGCCGCAGAGAAAAAGCAGGCAAAGTGTGGTGTTCAGCCATTTTCCCCGGAGGAAAAAGGTCTTCTGAAAATCTTCGTGATAGAAGTGCCCCACGGTCCACGACCAGAGTGGATGCCGCACACCGTCCGAGCGCGCGGGCAGGGGGTCCCTTCGTGCCGCCGCTGCCAGATAGTTTTCTGCCAGTTGATCGGAAGGACGCCAGTCCAGATTGGATCTCTGGATGGTGATCGAGGCGAAGGCCAGATGGAGCAGCAGAACCAGGGGCAAGGTAAAACCGAGCACTTTCCACCGCCGAGATTCCAGCCATGCCAGCATGCGCGTGGCGGAGAAGGACGGGTCAAAAGTGGCGGCGGCCATGAAAACGGGCGGATCAAAACAGGGCACGACTCCGCTGTAAAGCACGCCTGAGGGTCCGTGAGCGACCGCCTATTCCAGAATGATCCGGTTCCGTTCCAACGTTGACCCGGTGAGGCGGGCGTAGCGGGCCACGGCCTGGATGTGATCGGCCTTGGCGCGGAACTCGCTGGCTTCCGCGGTGGCGAGGTCGCGCTGGAATTGGAGAACTTCAAACGTGGTGCTGGTTCCGCTGGCCAGACGGCCCTGGGCGGCTTCCAGCGTCTGAGCGGCAAACTCCCGGGCGACGCGGGCGGCTTCGATGCGCTTGCGGGTGGTGTCGATCTGACCGGCGGCGTTGTCGGCTTCGACGAGGATGGCCTGCTCGAGGCGCTTGAGATCCACGAGGGCTTGCAGCGCCTGGAATTTGGAAACTTCGAGATTCCCCACGCCGGTGCGGTTGGGGATGGGAACGCTGAAAATTGCGCCGGCGTTCCAGGCGAGATTGTTGTTCTCGTTACCGGAGACGCGGCTGAAACTGCCTGCGAGATCGGTGTCGATGCCGTTGATCCCGAGGCTGCCGACGAGGTCCAGGCGGGGCAGGGCCTGGTTGCGGGTAAAAATGACAGTGATCTGGCTTTTCTGGATGTTGAGGAGGGCCTGGCGGTAGTCGGGGCGCAATTCGAAGGCCCGCGAATAGTCGGCGCGGCGATTGATTTTCGTCTCGGGCAAAGTGGGCTCGACGATGTGCAGGCGGGTCTCGAGGAGGTTGGCAATTTCGTCGGTGACGAGTTGCTTGAGAAAATTTTCGTTGTCCGCCACCGCGCGTTCGGCGACGAGGACGCGTTCCTCGCGGGACGCGAAATCCGAGCGGGCCTGGGTGATGTCGAGCGGAGCCATCACGCCGATCTCGACGCGTTTGACGTTGTCGGAGACGAGTTGACCGGCGAGGTCGCGCGAACGGCGTTCGACGTCGAGATTATCCAGCGAAAAATACAATTCGGCGTAGGTGGAAATGGTCTCCGTGACGACATCCATGACTTGCTGGCGAAGTTGCCATTGCGAAATGGCGCGGTCGGCGCGGGCGATCCGGATGTCCGCAAGGTTGACGTCGGTGCCGAAATTTTTCAGCAAGGGCTGGGCGAGGGACAGCCCGAAAAAACTGTTGTAGCGGGTGAAGGCGGGGTCACGCTGACTGTCCGTGTCGATGCTGAGCGAAGGGCCGATGTCGTAGGTCATGCCCCAGGGCAGGAGGCCGGTGATGGCGGTGTCAATTTCCTGGCCGGTCTGCCGGGCGAAGAGGTCGGGGGTGGGATCGCCCGGGACGACGGTGGGCGCATCGATATCCGTGTTGAGGGTGCGGAGTTCCGTCTGGTTTTCGTCGTAGGTGTAGGATGCCTCGAGACGGGGATCGAAGCGGCCGGAGGCGCTTTTCTGCTGGGCCTTGGCGATCTTCGGGGAAAACTCCTCCACCTTGATGCGGAAGTTGCGGGCGAGCGCCATCTGGACCGCCTTCTGCAGGGTAAGGTCGAGCGTTTCCGCCGCGCCGGCCGTGGCGAACGGAAGAAGAAGAATGAATAAGAGTACGCGAGGGATCACAGGAAGCGGTGGGAATCTGGCCCGAAAACTAAAAAACTTAAACCGTAAATTCCGCTGGCGGTGGCGCCGTGAAGGTCACGGTTTTGCCGGTGACGGGGTGGCGGAATTCGAGTTTCCACGCGTGAAGCATGTGTCGGGTGAAGGCGCCGCGTTTGCCGTAAAGGGGGTCGCCGAGGATCGGGCACCCGAGGTGGCGGAGGTGCACGCGGATCTGGTGGGTGCGGCCGGTGCGGGGTTTGCACTCGATGAGAGTGCGGCCGTTGGCGCTGGAAAGGACACAGTAGTCGGTGGTGGCGTCGCGCCCGTCGCCGGGTTCGGAGACGTTCATTTTTTGCCGGTGGACGCGGTGGCGCGCGATGGGGGCATCGACCGTGCCGGAGCGATAGCGCGGCGCGCCCCCGACGAGGGCGAGGTAGGTTTTTTTGACTTCGCGGCTGGCGAACTGTTCGGCGAGGGAACGGTGGGCAAGGTCATTTTTGGCCACAACGAGGCAGCCGCTGGTTTCCTTGTCGAGGCGGTGGACGATGCCAGGGCGTTCCACGCCGCCGATCTGCGAGAGGTGGCCGCAGTGGTGGAGGAGGGCGGAAACGAGGGTGCCGTCGGCATTGCCCGCTCCGGGGTGGACAACCATGCCGGCGGGTTTGTGCAGGACGATGAGGGCATCGTCTTCAAAGAGGATGTCGAGGGCGATGTCCTCGGCCTGCGCGGTGGTGCAGGGTTTCACGTCAGGCTCCTGCCAGGAAATCGTATCGCCAGGGCGAACGGGTTCGGCGGATTTGGCTGGGGCACCATTGTGCTGCACGCCGCCATTGCGAATGACGGCCTGAATGTGGGATCGGGAGTGCTCAGGCAGGCGGGCCGCGAGGTAGCGGTCGAGCCGTTCTTTCGGCGTATCGTGTTCAACCACGAAGGTTTGCTCAACGGGCATGGCGGGTTTTTCTTTGCGGCAGAATCATAAAACTGTTAGGGAACTCGGAACCACTTCCCCCCCTTAACCATGCTAGACGACAAAAGCGCCGACCAGCCCGAAAATGAGGCGGAGGACGCCCCTGCCGAAGAAACTGTCGAAGAAACGGCCGTAGCCACGGTAGAGGAACCGCTTCCCGAGCCGATGGAAACCGTCCCGGTCTCTGAAGAACGCGCCCAGGCGGCGGGTGTCGCCGGGCAGTTGCTCGAGGCCTGTCCATCCTGTGCGACGCTGATGGACGTCACTCTTCAGCCCCCTTTTGCGGAAATTCACTGCCCGAGCTGTGGTCAGCGGCTCAGGGCACGCAAGCAGTTCAAAAATTTCCGCCTCACGGGAATTCTTGGTGAAGGCGGCATGGGTGTGGTGTTCAAGGCGGTGGATTGCAATCTGAACCGCAACGTGGCGCTGAAGGTCCTGAAGCGCGAGATGAGTGCCGACGCCGAGGCTCAGGCCCAGCTTGAGGAAGAGGCCCGGGTGACTGCGTCCATCAATCACCCTCATGTGGTGAAAGTTTTTTCGTTCGGAGAGGACCACGGGCAATTTTATCTCGCGATGGAGTTGGTGGAAAAAGGCTCGCTCGACCACCTGATGAACATTCAGCGCCGGGTTGGCGAGGCCCAGATGCTGGAGGTGGCGATTCAGATCGCGCAGGGCTTGGAAGCTGGGTTCGAAAGGGAACTCATCCATCGCGACATCAAGCCGGGTAACATTTTGTTCGTCGATGCCCACACGTCGAAGCTGGTGGATTTCGGACTGGCCATCGTGGCGGACCAGGCTGCGCAGGCCAAGGGCGAGATCTGGGGCACGCCATATTACATCGCGCCGGAAAAACTCGATAATCAGCCCGAGGACTACCGCAGCGACATCTACAGCCTCGGCGGCACGCTTTTTCATGCCCTGGCGGGCCGTCCTCCCTATGAGGCCGAGACGGCTTCCATGGTCGCGCTCAAACAGCTCAAGAGCCAGCCGGTGAGCCTGCAGGCCTTCGCTCCCGACATTTCCAGCGAGACGGCCTACGTGGTGAATCGGATGCTGGCGAAAAATCCCGACGACCGCTACGAATCGTACGCCGAGCTGATCGAGCATCTCACCTACGCGCGCAACAAACTCCTCGAACGTGCCCAGCGGCCCCATCAGCCCAAGGCCCGCGTGGTGATGGAAACCCGCGAAACGAAAAATCTCACCGCGATCCTCAGCCTCGTCCTCCTCGTGGCCATCGTGGGCATCGCGGCGCTGGTTTACCTTTTCCGGGACAAAATTTTTCCCGAGCAGGTGGTCAAGGCGGCTCAGGCAACAGCTGCGATGTATTCGGAAGCCGAGCTGCAGGCGATGTTCAAAAACGCGCTCGAGTTGCAGGTTAACCGCCAGTTCGAGGAAGCACGGACCGAGTTTCACAACCTGCGGACCAGTCCGGGGATCAAACAGCCGCTGAAAAACTGGGCGATGATGAACGAGGGCCTGGCCTCCATCATGCTCGGCGACCGGGAAAAAGCGGCCGAGACTTTCGCCGCGATTGAAAAAGGGGGCATCTTCTCGATGGACGCCAAGGATCTGCCGGAAGCGAATTTCTTCGTCGCCGCGGGCAAAGAATTGTCCAAGCCCGACGTGGTTCTTCCGGCGGCCATCGTGAATTTGTATTCCAACCAGAACTTTGAAGCGTTCGGGCTGCTCTGCTTCGGCATGCATAATTGGGAGAACGACAAAGTCTCCGAAGGCGGGGCGATTCTCCGCACTTTTGCGCGTTGCCGGGTGGCCGAGCCAAACAAGTGGATCGAAAGCCTCAAGCCCCTGGCCAAGGTTTATGCGGATGATTATTCCCTGCTCCAGCCCCTGGAAACGGGCCTGCCCAAGGTGACTACTCCGGCGGCCGCGCAGGCCCTGCTCGACAGGGCCCGTGCCGCACGGGAAAAGGTGCAATCCGGCAGCCGGGTCACCGATCGCCTCGACACCATCGAGACGGCCCTCATCGCCAAGGGCGCAAAATGAAGCAGGCACTTGCGGGGCGGCCCGCCATGGCGGATAAGGTCTCTGCATGAGCGAACCCAACCTGCCGACCCCCGAGCAGCTCCAACAGCGGCTCCAGGAATTTCTGCGTGCGAGTTTCACCCAGACCCCGCCACCTGCCCAAGCCGGGACGGCCGAGGCCGGGGAGGCTCCCGAACATTCCTCCCAGGCGATCTTTGATTTCAAGTTCACCCCCCGCGAAATCAAGAAACACCTCGACCGTTTTGTCATCAAACAGGACGAAGCGAAAAAAGCCCTGAGCATCGCGGTGTGTGACCACTATCACCACGCCCAATACGCGGCGTCCCTGCCCGCCGACGAGGCCGCCCGGGTGGAATACGCCAAGCAAAATGTCATTTTGGTCGGTCCCACCGGCGTGGGGAAAACCTACCTCGTGAAACATGTCGCCGAGCTGATCGGCGTGCCGTTCGTCAAGGCGGACGCGACAAAATTCAGCGAAACCGGCTACGTGGGCGGCGATGTGGAGGATCTCGTGCGCGAGTTGGTCCACAAGGCCGACGGCGATCTCTCGCTGGCCCAATACGGCATCGTGTACATCGACGAGATCGACAAGGTTGCGAGTTCCGGGGAATTGATCGGCCGCGACGTGAGTGGCCGGGGCGTGCAGACCGCCTTGTTGAAACTGATGGAGGAAACGGAAGTCCCCCTGCGCAGTGCCAACGACCTGCAATCGCAGCTTCAGGCCGCCATGGAATTTCAGCGCAAAGGCAAGGTCTCGCGCGAGTCTCTCAATACGCGGCACATTCTTTTTATCGTCTCCGGCGCTTTTGAAAAACTGGGCGACCGGATCGCCAAACGCCTCAAACAGGCCCAGATCGGCTTCCGGGCCGCTTCGCCACAGGTGATCGAGGGGGCGGCGCTGTTGCGCCAGGCGGAGACGAAGGATTTTGTCGATTACGGGCTGGAACCCGAATTCATCGGACGCCTTCCCGTGCGCGTCGTCTGCGAGCCGCTGGGTGAGGATGACCTCTACGAAATTCTCAAACGGTCCGAGGGCAGCATCATCCGCCAATACGAGCGCGCCTTTCATGCTTATGGCGTCGAGGTGTTTTTCGAGGACGAAGCCCTGCGTGTCATTTCCCGCCGGGCGGCCGGCGAGGGCACCGGCGCGCGCGGCCTGCTCACCACCTGCGAGCGGATTTTTCGCGATTTTAAGTTCGAGCTCCCCGGGTCCGGGGTCCGTTCGTTCACTGTCACTCCCGCACTCATCGCCAGTCCCGCGGAAACGCTGGCGGATCTGCTCAAAGCCGGACACGCCGAATGGGAACGGGCGCAGCGCGGCATCACTGCGGAATTTGCGGAACGGTTTTCCTCCGAGCACGGGGTTCGCATTTCCTTCGAGACGGAGGCCGTGGACCGCATCCTGGCCAAGGCAGCGGAACAGAGTCTCGGGGTCCGGGAGTTTTGTGAGAGGGCCTTCAAGGACTATCAATTCGGGCTCACCCTGATCAAACGCAACAGCGGCCGGACGGACTTCGCGATCCCGGCCCGCGCGGTCGAGAACCCCGACGGCGTCCTGAGTGAATGGGTGGTCGCCTCCTACCAGAATCCGCAGGGATGATTTTCGTTGCTTGCCCTCCGGCCCTCCCTGTCGCTTAATCTGTCCCTTCGCATGAGCAGCCGCCCGCACCAGTCCCGCAGAAAAGTCCGTCCATGAGGTATCTCAAGGCCACCCTTTTGATCGGCATCATCAGCGCCGCGCTTGTCGTGGTCCTGTTTGCCACCGGCTGGATCTCCACCACGCCGGACATTTTGCTGCGCGACAAGATTTACGGCATGACCAATCCGATCACCGTGCCGGCCGGCCTCCAGTTGGTCATCATTGCGTTCCTGGCTTTTGCCATTGCCTGGACCACGGTGGACATCACCCGGCCCATCCTCAAGACGGTGGTGGCGGTGGGCACGATCTTCCTGCTTTTCTCGGGATCGAAAGTCTGCGCGCTTTACAATGTCTTCTACTCGCCGTTCCCGGGGGCAACGGCGATTTTGGTCAGCTATTTCATTGGCCTCGGCTACGGCCGCAGCGGCAGCGGGTCGCGCAAACGCGTGATCGAACGGCTTTTCGGCCAGCGGGTTTCGCGCGGAACCTTCAATCATCTGGTCAATTCCAACATGCCGGTGACTTTCCCAGGTGTCTCCCAGGAGGGGACCGTGATTGTCTGCGAAGTGCAGAACCACAAGGAACTGATGGAATTGCTCACGGCGGAAAATTTCGCCGCCATGACCAATTTGTATCTTCAGACGGCCTCGGACTATCTGGTCGAGCTCGGGGGATTTCTGGATGAATGTTCGGGAGAAAACCTGCGTGTCGTTTTTGGCGCGCCCATGCCCGATGAAAAGCACGCCGCGAAGGCCTGCCGCGCCGCGCTGGATCTGATGATCCGCCTGGATAATCTCAACCGCGAGTGTGACTCCCTCTGGCAACGTCGGTTTGATTTCCGCATCGGCATCAATTCCGGCGAGATGGTCGCCGCCGCGTATGGCGGCAGCCGCCTGGCCAGTTTCAGCGTGGCGGGTCCCTCGGTGGAATTTGCCCGCCGCCTCTGCGCCGCCTCCGGCACGTATGGCTGCCGGATCCTGGTGGGTCCCGAAACATTTGAGCAGGCCTCGGAGACCTTTGAGGCCCGCCCCATCGAAGTGATCAAAGCCATCGGCGAACGCCGTCGCATCGAACTTTACGAAATCCTTGCCCCGAAACACGGCCTTTCCCCCGAACGCGAACGGAGCCGGGACCATTTCTGGCGCGGCGTCATTTATTATCGCGAAAAACAGTGGGACAAGGCCATCGACGAACTTTCCAAGGCCCGCATCAGCGGCATCCCCGACACGGCTCTCGATTTTTACATCCAGCGCGTCGAGCGCAGCCGCCGCGGAGAGGAAGACGTGACGAAGGACCAGATGGTCCTCTTTACGCCGGCGTAAGGCGGGGTGTCATTGGTCAATTGTCATAAGTCATTGGTTGACGCTGCCGCGTACCATGAAGCCTGTTGACTATCCTGAGCCCTTCCGCGAACTCGCCCGCGAGTTGCGCCGCCTCCCCGGTATTGGTCCCCGCAGCGCCGAGCGCATCGCCCTCTGGCTGGCGTCTTCCAAAGATGCTCGTCCGCAGGATCTGGCGTCGGTGTTGCAGTCTGCCGCGGAAAACCTCCGCACCTGCACCACGTGCGGGTTTTTCTGCACGGGCGAGACCTGTGAATTTTGCCGCGACGACGACCGCGTGGGCGCGGAAATCTGCGTCGTGGAGAATGCGACCGACATCCTCCCCATCGAACGCACGGGATTTTTTCGCGGACGGTACCACGTGCTCGGCGGACGCCTCGCCCCACTCGATCACGTCGGCCCCGACCAGCTCCGCATCGGCAAACTGGTCGAACGCGTCCATAACGAGCAGCCGAGCGAAATCATTTTGGCCCTCAGCGCCGACGTGGAGGGTGAGGCCACCACCCATTTCCTCGCGGAAACCCTGGCCACCTCGGGCGTAAAAGTGACCCGCATCGCCCACGGACTCCCCGCTGGCGGAGGACTGGAACACGCCGACCCCCTTACCCTCCAGCGCGCCCTGTCGGGGCGGGGTTTGTTGGGCTGACGATTTTTCACAGAAAGGTCACGAAGGAAACGGAGGTTCCAAAAATTTCCTTCTTGGTGGCCTTACCCTGCTCCGGCCTAAGCGGGCCAGATTTTGTCCATTCCTACCCGCTTTTCGGCGGAGAAACCTCCGGGTTTGACAGCGGCGGGCGGTGCGCCGATTCTTTCCGCCATGTCCGCGCCCAAAATTGATCCCGAACTTCATCAGGCCAAAAAGCCCGACTGGATCAAGGTGCGCCTGCCGTCGAATCCGGTTTTCTTTTCCACCAAGGCGCTCGTTTCCGATCTCAAGCTCCACACGGTCTGCGAAAGCGCGCAGTGTCCCAATCGTTGGGAGTGTTGGAGTCAGGGCACGGCGACCTTCATGATCGCGGGCGAACGGTGCACGCGGGCGTGTGGGTTTTGCGCGGTGTCCACGGCCAAACCTTTCGCCCTCGAAGCGGACGAACCCGAGCGGGTGGCGGAGGCGGTGAGCCGGCTCAAACTCAAGCATGTCGTGATCACGGCCGTGGCGCGGGACGACGTGGCGGATGGTGGGGCGGAGCATTTCCGGCAGACCATCGAGGCCATTCGCGCGCGGGATCCGAAGATTGTCATCGAAGTGCTGACGCCGGATTTCAACGGCAAGGATTTTGCCCTGCAGAAGGTGCTCGATGCGCGGCCGCATATTTTTAATCACAATCTGGAAACCGTCGAACGCCTCACTCCGCTAGTGCGGTCGCGGGCAAAATACGATTTGTCCCTGGCGTTTCTCAAGCGAGCCAAGGAACTCCTGCCCTCCACCGTAACCAAGAGCGGGCTGATGCTCGGGCTGGGCGAGACGGAAAACGAGATCTTCCAGGCGATGGACGATCTGCGCGAGGCGGGGGTGCAGGTCTTGACCATGGGACAATATTTGCGTCCGACGCCGCAGCACCTTCCGGTGGTGGAATACATCACGCCGGAAATGTTCAACGCCTACGGCGACATCGCGCGAAACAAAGGTTTTGAGTTTGTGGCCAGCGGACCGTTGGTGCGCAGTTCTTATCACGCGGCGGATTTTAATCCCGTGCCGCACGCCTCCTGAATTTGCCTTGCGCTGGCGCCTCGTCCTTGTCGGCAAACCCCGACTTGCTTACGCCCGCGACGGGGCGGACGAATACCTCGGGCGGTTAAAGAATTTCGCCCCGGTGGAGGTCGAGCATATCAAGGCCTCCGACCCCGCCCGCGAGGGCGAGCGGTTGCTGGCGTTGAGCGAGGATTGTTTCCGTCTGGTGCTCGACGAACGCGGTAAACTTTTTTCCAGCCGGGCGTTTGCCGCGGAGGTGGAAAAGATCACCGTCCACCCCCGCAAGACCTGCTCGATTCTGATCGGAGGATCGGACGGCCACGCTTCCTCCGTGCGCGCGAAGGCGGATCTGCTGTGGTCACTCAGCCCGATGACCCTTCAACACGAATTGGCCCTTGTCGTGGCCCTGGAGCAGCTCTACCGCGCCCACACGATTCTGGCGGGCCTGCCGTATCATCGCGATTGAGGCGTTTTCCCCGTAGCGGCAAACGTGAGTTTGCCGATTCTACGCGGGACGTTTCATCTCGTAGCGGTCGTCCGTGCGGCAATACCAGTCCGGGCTCGACATGCGTCCGACTGGGTGAAAACGCTCGACGCGAATCCGCAGGGTTTCGGGATCAAAAAGTTCGTCGCGGACGTGGACGCGTTTCACAAGGCCAATGATGAGGCGGTTATCGCCGATTTGCAGAGTGCCCCATTCGACGCATTCGAGACTGGCCGGGGCTTCCGCGATGCGGGGCGGGCGGACCACGGAAGAAGGGGCCGTGGTGAGTCCAGCGTGATCGAGTTCGCTCACGCCATGAGGCAAAGACGCGGCGGTTTGGTTCATCGCCGCGGCGAGATCCTGATCGACGAGGTTGACGACAAATTCCCGGGTCGCCCGGATATTCAGGGCGGTGTCTTTGGGCACCCCTTCCGCCCGGTCGCCCGGACAGAAACCGATGATGGGCGGATGGGCTCCGAGCACGTTAAAGAAACTGAACGGCGCGGCGTTCACTGCACCGTCCTTGCTGATGCTGGTCACCCAGGCGATGGGCCGCGGGACAACCAGCGAGGCCAGAAGGGGATAAGCGCGGTCGGCATGTTCGTTTTCGAGATCGAGTTCCATGAAGGGCGAACTTAGCTCGAAACGGCACCGTCCGCACGAAGAACAGCTCATTGCCTTTCGCCGGTGCGCGAGGCATAAAAAGGGGTATGAAAACCCAGGTCCTTGGTTCCAGTGAAATTTCCGTCTCTCGTCTGGCCTATGGCTGCATGCGCCTCTCCGGTTCCTGGGATCGCACGAAGGTGGACGCCGAGGTGATCCAGCGCGGCATCGCTTCCCTGGAAGCGGCGGTGGAGGCAGGGTTCACGTTTTTCGACCATGCCGACATCTACGGCGACACCGCGTGCGAGAGCATCTTCGGCGAGGCGCTCAAGCTGCACCCGGACTGGCGCGACAATCTCGTGATCGCCACGAAATGCGGCATTTGTTTCGAGGACGAGCCCACCGTGGGCATGCCGCATCGATATGACTTTTCCCACCGGCATATTATTGAATCGGTGGAAGGCTCCCTGCAGCGCCTGGGCGTGGAAACGATTGACCTTCTCATGCTCCACCGCCCGGATTTTCTGGCGGACCCCGAGGAAATTGCCTTCGCCTTCCACGACCTGCACGAGGCGGGAAAAGTGCGGGAATTCGGCGTGAGCAACTTCCGTCCGTCCTTGCTCTCCATGGTGCAGAGCGCGCTCGATGCCCCGCTGTTGGTCAATCAGGTCGAAATCCACCCGCTGCGTCTCGATTGTTTCACCGATGGGACCCTCGACCAATGTCTCGAACGGGACATCACGCCGATGGCCTGGAGCCCGGTGGCGCAGGGTCGCGTGGCGGCGGGAGCCGTTCCCGCGGCGGATGCCCCCCCGCACGTGGCCGGACTTCTCGCTGTCCTCGACAAATTTGCCGAAGCTCACGGGGTGGACCGCACGGTGATTGTCCTGGCCTGGCTGCTCCGTCACCCGAGCGGAATTGTTCCGGTGGTCGGTACGGTGAAGCCGGAAAATATTCGCAACGCGGTCCGCGCCACCGAAATCGAGATGGACCGCGAAACCTGGTATCACATCCTCCGCGCCGCCCGCGGCGTGAAGCTGCCCTGAGAGAAGAGTTTTAACCGCGGATGGCGCAGATAACCCAGATAAAAAGGCAGGAGTCGGCAAATCCGGTTGAACGGGAATGCCATGTTGCCGCGGGCTGTTTGCACTTTGATCCCTGTCCTGCAAAATCCATCCGCGCAATCCGCGTAATCCGCGGTAAAAAATCCCTCACTCCAGCGGTTTCAACCCCGCTTCGATCTGGGCGCGGCGGGGTTCGAGGAAAGGCGGGAGGGAGAGTTTTTCGCCGAGAGTTTCCAGGGGCTCATCCGCGGTGAAACCGGGTTCGTCTGTGGCGATTTCGAAAAGGATGCCATTAGGTTCGCGGAAATACAGGCTCTGGAAATAGAACCGGTTCACCGGCCCGCTGGAGGGCATGCGGAATTCTTCCAGCCGTTCGGCCCAGGCTTGGTATTCGGACTGTGTCGTGCGGAAGGCGACATGATGCACCCCTCCCGCGCCCTGCATTGCCGGGGCGAGGTTGGGTTCTTCGGCCACATGGAGTTCAGCCGCCGGCCCTCCCGGTCCCATCTCATAAACCGCGACCACGGCGCGTCCGGCTTCGTAGTGGCGCACCAGACGCATGCCCATCACCTCACGCAGGACCGCGTCCGTGGGCCCCAGTTTGGGCACGCTGAGGGTGATGGGGCCGAGTCCGCGAATCTGGTGATCCGGAGGCACGGGACTTTTTTCCCACGGGTGCGCGTTGCCTGTACCCGCATCGTTCACCAGCCAGAACCGCTGCCCTTCCAGGTCCTCAAAATCCACACCCTTCCGGCCATCGCGCTCCTGCAGGCCGGAGTGGAGGATATTTTGTTCGTCGAACCTTTTGACCCACCAATGGAGGGCACCTTCGCCATTCACGCGCAGCCCCGTTTGGGTGATGCTATGCGAGCCGCGCTGTTCCCGGGGCAAGGGCCAGTCAAAAAACGTCAGGTCGCTGCCCGGTGAAGCCAGGCCATCGGCATAAAACAAATGGTAGGCGGAGACATCATCCTGATTCACCGTTTTTTTGACCATCCGCAGACCAAGGGTCCGGGTGTAAAAATCATGATTTTCGCGGGCGCGGCTCGTGATCGCGGTGAGGTGGTGGATGCCGTGAAGTTGCATGGGAAAATAATCCGTGTTTTTGGCGAATTTTCCATGCCGATAGCGCAGAAAATCGCGGACTTTCAGCCCGCAACCTTTTTTTCCTCTCCCCGGCCCTGCGGACCGGGCTTTGGAATTGCGGCCCTTTGGGCCAGTGGCGATACGGGTGTTTTTCCGGAGCCAATCTTTGCTTCCGCAGCAGTGGGAGGCGCGGCAGGATTGGCGAATGTCTCCGCTTTCACCGCTCGGTCTTTGGTATGCGGTGCTGGCCTTTGTGAGCTGGGGGTTATTTCCCCTCTATTGGAAGCCGTTCGCGGCGGTGACGCCGTGGGAGACGCTAAGCCACCGCGTGGTGTGGTCCCTGGTGGTGCTGGCTGGGTTTGTCGCGGTGATGCGTCAGGGCCGGGAGGTGGTGGCGGTGATCCGGACGCCCGGGCGGGCTGCCATGCTGTTGCTGACGGCGACGCTGCTGAGCACGAACTGGGGGTTTTTTATCTATGCCGTGACGATTGGGCAGGTGGTGCAGGCGAGTCTGGGGTATTTCCTCACCCCGCTGGTGAACATCCTGCTCGCGTTCGTCTTTTTGAAGGAACGCCTCACGCGCTGGCAGACGGTGGCGGTCGGGTTGGCGGCGTGCGGGGTGTTGTTTTACGGGTGGCACCTCGGGACCTTCCCGTGGATTGCCGTGGGGATCGCCTGCACGTTTGGCCTCTACGGGCTTTTGCGCAAAGTGGTGGCGGTGGCTCCGCTGGTGGGGCTGCTGCTGGAAACAGCCTGGATGGCGCCGGTCGCGTTGGTGGTGCTCGGGTGGGTGAGGAGCAGCGGCGCGCAGGTTTTCGGGCAGACGACGGGAATGACCGCGCTGTTTTTGGGGGCGGGCCTGATTACCGCCCTGCCGTTGTTGTGGTTCAACAGCGCAGCCAAGTTGTTGCCTCTGACCACGATGGGCTTTCTGCAATACATCGCACCGACGCTGCAGCTCGCCGTTGGGGTGCTGGTTTTCCGGGAGCCCTTCACCCTGCGCGAGGCCGTGACCTTCGCGCTGATCTGGGTGGCCATCGCGATTTACGTCTTTACCGTGATCCGTGGAAGGCAGGTGGTGGTGGCACCAAATCCGGATTGAGGGAACCTTTTACAGAAGGGAACAGAGGGAACGAAGCCAGGGGAAAGGATTGGGGCAAGTGGCAAGCACCTCCCTCCTCTCTTTGTTTCCTTCGTTATCTTTTGTAAAAATTTCCTTTCCTGTGACCGTTACACATAATCGGCCATTTCGTAGAGTTTCGGGTCCCGAATCGGAGCGGTTTTTTTCCGAGTGGGGAGTCCGAGGGCCTGGGCGGCTTCTTCGCCGAATTCTTCCTCGAAGTTCGCAAAAGAGTCGCTGAATTCCTCTTCGAGCCGCTCGGGGTCCTCGCCTTTTTCGAGGCGCTGGATCATGTGCTCCATGGCCTCGGGAAGTTTCCGACCGGTGGCGGCGGTCATTCTTCGCATCAGACGTCCGATTTGTCGGGGGTCAGGGTGCTCCTCATTCATGGTGGCCATCTCGCGTTCCATTTCGGCCATGGCCTGTTCCATCTGCGGGTCGAGGGGACCTTCGGTGGGGGTATCGGCCTTTTCTTTCGCGCGGCCGGTGACGGCAAAGCGGGAGACGAGGCGCTCCATGCGGGCCTTTGGTCGATCCGGGCAGCGCGGGGTCTCTCTGCCCTGGGCGAGGGAGCGGGCCAGGAAGCTGTAAATCCGGTGAGTGTCGGGTGAGTAAAATTCGTAGATGGGCATAATTTACTGGGGAAGTTGGGCCACGCTCCAGAGGCCGGCGCGGTCGCGTTTGGCGGTGCGTTCCTTGCGTTCGAGGAGGCGGGCGTATTGGTCGGCCGACTGGCCGCCGTATGCGGTCGACTGACCAAAGGCGCGGGCAAGGCCCTTTTCGACCAGGAGCACAGCGAGGTCCCGGCCATCCACTTCGATGAAGGCGTAGTAGCGGTTTTTGCGGCTCTGTCCGCCAGCTTCCGTTTTCCGGGTGATGGCGGTGATGGATTTGGCCGACTTCAGGGTTTCCTCGGTGAAGTCGGCGGCGACGCGGCCCCAGTGGGAAATGTCGGCCGGCGGAAGGCGGAAGTGGCGGGCTTGTTCGACGATGCGAAGCGGTTCCTGTTCGGCGTCGG
The DNA here is from genome assembly GCA_041752695.1 of Terrimicrobiaceae bacterium. Taxonomy (GTDB): domain Bacteria; phylum Verrucomicrobiota; class Verrucomicrobiia; order Chthoniobacterales; family Terrimicrobiaceae; genus CALCJD01. Next base: position 37,683 of record JBGSVZ010000064.1, on the reverse strand, counting down.
ACTCCGGGCAATCCGCCCCGTAGAGGCGGAAGATGTAGGTGTAGGTGCGGGAGGAGCCTTTCTTGCGGGTGCGGAGGGAAAAACTGTCCCCGTCGTGGTATTTGGCCGCCACAAATTCGCAATTTTCTAGGGTGGTCCACTCGTCAGCCCGGGCGGGGGCCTGTCCGATCAGGACGAGACAGGCGAGGAGGAAAAACGGGACGCGTCGGGACATGGCGAAGTCGTGCTGGAGAAGAGGCTACAAAATCGCCCGGCACGATTCAATCCTCAGGATGTGTTACGGACTTGTCACAGGAACATGTTCGCCGCATAGGTAGCGCATGGTGTGCGATTCGTTCGTGAGGGTATCTACAAAGAGGACGGGCCTCTCCATGATATTTCGGAGTGTGGCGGTGGTGTTGGCGGGGTTGGCGGTGTTTGGCTGTTCCAAGTCCGGCGAGGAAGAACCGGATGTGATCATTCTGCATTCCGGGCGCATTCGCGGCAACGTCTATCCCCTATCGCTCCAGTCGCTTGCTCCCCTGCAACATTACCAGTACGTTTCGGGCTACGTGCGCAAGGTGCGCGACGAAGCGGCGAAAACCGGCGCCCGCGTTCTATTGGTGGATCTGGGAGACAGCCTCACGGGCAGCTTCGCCGCGCATGTGACGGGCTCGGAGAACATGGTGACGTTTTTTAACGAAACCGGTTATGACGCGGTCCTGCTGAGCAATCTGGATACCGATGTGCAGCCGGCCACCCTGGCGAAACTGCGGGCCAAGGTGCTGAACCCGTTTGCGGCGGCGGACGGCAAACCGGCCACCAAGGGCACGGCGTTCGGGGCAAAAATCGACCTGCCGGGCACGCCGGTGTTTTTGTTGGCGAACTTTTACGGCGATACCAGCAGCGAAAAATTTCCCGAACGGTTCCCCACCCGTTTCGGCACGACGCCCACCAATGTCACCCCGGTGCGCGATTACGGCAAGGTGCTCGCCGATCTCGGGCAACGTCCCGCCAACAGCCTCACCCTGCTGAGCTGGATGAAATTTGAATCCCCCACCAAGCCGCCCGAGACCTTTCTGCAACAGCTCCAGAGCCTGGGGGTGAACGCGATTCTTGCGCACCGGATCTATGGCGGAAACGAACGTGATGTCTGGACGTCCAGCGGGTTTCTCGACTGGCAGCCGCCGGTTTCTGTGAACATTCTCCGCAATAACGGGGGGTTTGCTCTTTCCCGCCTCGATTTGAAACGCGACGGCAAAGGCTGGAGGGTGTTGAAACATCAACTCCTTCCCATGACGGCCAACACCGCGCCGGCTGATGCGGCAGTGGTCGAGGACATTGAGAAGTTCGCCCCCGCCATCGGCGCGGCGGATACCAGGCTGGCGGATCTGCCGGATACCGTGACCGCGGGAGCCATCCTCCGCATTTACCTTGCTGCACTGGCGGCCGTGCCGGGAACGGACGCCGCGCTGTATTCGCTCCAATCCATTCGCACCGACTGGCCGGGCGGGGAATTGCGTGCGAGTGAGGTTTTTAACAGCCTGCCCTGGACCACGCCGGTGGTGCAACTTTCCCTCACTCCCGAACAGGTCTCGACCGTGGCGGCGGACCTTGATCTCGCAGTGCTGGAAAAGGAGGGCCCCGCCGCTGCTTCGCTCACCGTCACGACGTCGCAATTTTTCGGCCGCCTGATTGCCGCCAAACTCGGACTGCCCGCCGACGCCCTACGGGAGACCGCGCAGAAGTCGGAGTTTGATTATTTTGTCGCCTTTTTGAAAACGCAGCCGGACCTCACCGGCGGAACCCCCGCCGGATGGAAATCAAGCGCGGAGACCACACCCTGAGATGAGCTTCTACCACGCCAAGACGGAAAAGCGCATCACGCTGCGGGAAGTACTCGCGGGAATGGCGATCCTGGTGGTTCTCGGGGTGGTGCTCTCGGCCATCCTGATGAAACAGAGGGCTGATGGCAAACGCGTGGCCAGCTCCCGCAACCTCCAGCAATGGGGCATCGCCCTGAACCTCTACCTCATCGACAACGAAAACCAGCTTCCCGAGGTGGGTGGCGAACCGGTGACCCCGGAGCAGAAAAAAGCCTGGTACAATGCCCTGCCGCCCTACATCTCCCAGACACCGCTGGCCGATTTGCCGGCGGGCCAGCGTCCTCGTCCGGGTGTACCCTCGCTTTGGATCGATCCGACCTCCAGCGAGGTGCGTGTCTGGGACCCGGAGGTGTTCTTTTTCAATTACGGAATGAACAAATACCTTCAGCCGGTGGAAGGCACGCGAAGCTTCCGGATCTACGAGATCAATTTTCCTGCGAATGTGGTTTTTATGACGGAAACCGAGGGGTATTCCCCTGCGATCACCCCGGAGAACGTCGTTTTCCGCCATGGCGGCGTGCGAGGCACAAGTCCAAAAGCCGAGGCACATGTGCTCTTTTGCGACGGCCACGTGCAGCCGGTGACGCGGCAGCAACTCGTTAACGACCCGAACGCCCTTTCTGCCGCCGCCGCGGAGACGGGAGTCTCGTGGTTCCAAAAATGAGAATTTTGCTCCGGGGCAAATGGGGAATTGATCTCCCTCCCCGGGCCGCTACTCTCCCCGCCGTGACGCTTTCCGCTCGATTCTTACGCACGGCCATGGCCTTGATCTGCCTGACCTCCGGCACCTTTGCCGCGAACAACTTCATTATTGTCGATAACCAGACCGGCCGGATCCTTGGTTCCAAGGACGCCGACGCCAAGGTACAGGTGGCCAGTCTCACCAAGGTGGCCACGGCCCTGGTGGTGCTCGACTGGGCGCAAATGAACAAGGAGAACCTCAGCCAGCAGGTCACCATCACAGGTCAGGCGCTCCGCGCCGCCGGGGTAAATCCTGTGGGCCTGCAGGAGGGCGACACCCTGAGTTTGCGGGATCTATTGTACTGTGCGCTGATGGCCTCGGACAACGTGGCGGCCACCGCCCTCGCCCAGCATGTTGGCTCCCGCCTGCCCAACTCGCAGGGCCTGGACGCGATAGGCAATTTTGTTTCCCACATGAATGCCTTGGCCCGGACGCTGGGGATGAAACGCACGCTCTTCCTCAATCCCTCCGGCCTCGACAGCAACACCGAGGGCGCGCTGCCCGTCTCGACTGCGGCGGACATGGCCCGCCTCACCCGCTATGCCTACAGCGAGGCGGATTTCCCGTTTTTTGTCTCCCAGAAAACCCGCACAGTTCACATCTTCCGGGGCGGCGTGGACAATCCCACGGAACTCCGGAATACCAACGAATTGCTCGATCAAAATGGCATCGACGGCGTAAAAACCGGCCGCACCTCCAAGGCGGGTGACTGCGTGATTCTTTCCTCGGAGCGCAAACCGGAAGTGACCCGCAACGGGGGCACGGTGTTCGTGACTCCCCGACGGCTTATTGTGGTTGTGCTGGGATCGCGGGACCGCTTCAGCGAAGGTTCCACCCTCATCAACCAGGGATGGGGTCTCTACGACCAATGGGCGGCCGGTGGGCGAAAAGTCAAAGGTAACCAAGCACTCTAATATTTTCATGGCTAAAACGCGCATTGGTGTTCTGACGAGCGGGGGCGATTGCCCTGGACTTAACGCGGTCATTCGCGCGATCTGTCGCTCCGCCCAGAGTTTGGGTTGGGAAGTGATCGGATTCCGCGATGGGTACGAGGGCCTTCTGCCCCCCGGAGATTACATGCCCCTCGACAGGCAGGCGACCTCCGGGATCATGCATCTGGGCGGCACCATTCTCGGCACGACCAACCGCGGGCATTTTGTGGCCAAAATGGGTGCGGGCGACAAGGCGATGATTCCCCAGGAGGTCATCGACAAGGCAAAACAGACTTTTCACAACCTTGGTCTCACGGCCCTGGTGGCCATCGGCGGGGATGGTTCGCTCAGCACGGCCCTCCAGCTTCATGAGAACGGCATCCCGGTGATCGGGGTTCCCAAGACGATCGACAACGATCTGGAAGCCACGGCAATGACCTTTGGATTTGACTCCGCTGTCGTCTGTGTGGCCGACGCCCTTGACCGACTGCACACGACCGCCACCAGCCACAAACGCATCATGGTGCTGGAAGTGATGGGGCGTCACGCGGGCTGGATCGCGCTCTACGGCGGCCTGGCGGGCGGAGCGGACATTATTTTGATTCCCGAAATTCCTTTCGACTACGGCAAAATCATCGAGGAAGTCGTGCGCCGGGACAAACTGGGCGCCAAGAGCACGATGATTGTGGTCGCGGAGGGTGCTTCGCCCAAGGATGGCCGTCAACATCGTCATGCCACCGCCAGCGGGGAACACCGCCTCGGGGGCATTGCCGAGATCGTGGGGGAAGAAGTGGCCCGCCACACGGACAAGGAAGTCCGCACGTGTGTGCTGGGTCACCTGCAACGCGGCGGGGCTCCGACCGCGCTGGACCGGATCCTCGGCACGCGCTTCGGCGTGAAGGCCGTCCAGCTTATCGACGAAAAGAAGTTTGGCATGATGGTCAGCTATCAAAACTATCAAACCCTGGAAGTCCCCATCTCACACGCGGTGCACCGGCTGCGTCGGGTGGACCCCGAGGGGCAGATGGTGCAAACGGCCAAGGCGGTGGAAATTTCCTTCGGCGACTAATTCGTGGAAGCTCCCGACCTCCTCCGCGCCGCCGTGCGCGATGTCCCGGATTTCCCGAAGCCCGGCATCTTGTTCAAGGACATCACCCCGATCCTGGGTGATGGAAAATTACTCCGACTCGCCATCGACCTTTTTGTTGCAGATTGCCAGGGCCAGGGCATTGAAAAAATTGCCGGGATCGACGCGAGGGGTTTCCTCTTCGGATCCACCGTGGCCGACCGCCTTGGTCTTGGATTTGTGCCGGTTCGGAAACGCGGGAAACTGCCGTGGAAAACCGAATATCTTGCCTACAAACTCGAATACGGCGAAGCCGAGATCGAGGTGCACACAGACGCCTTCCGGCCCGGCGAACGGGTTGCCTTGATTGATGACCTGTTGGCCACGGGGGGAACCGCGCGCTCGGCCATCACGCTGATTGAAAAATCCGGCGCGAAGGTCGTGCAGGCCCAGTTTTTGATTGAGCTTGGATTCCTGGAGGGCCGCTCCCTGCTCGCGCCGACGCCGGTAAAGTCGATCCTCATTTATTGAGGCAGCGGCCCCGGACCCTTCGTGCGCCGTGAGTGCCCGTTACGACTTCGCCAGCGACAATACTGTCGGCCTGTGTCCGGAGGCGTTTGCGGCCCTGCAGGCGGCCAACGACGGGGCCTGCGCCTCCTACGGCGACGACGCCTTTACCGCGCGGGCGACCGATTTGATCCGTGAGGTTTTCGAGACCGAATGCGATGTCTATTTTGTCTTCAATGGCACCGCGGCCAATTCGCTGGCCCTGGCCTCGCTTTGTCAGAGCTATCACAGCGTCGTCTGCCACGAGTCTGCTCACATCGAGACGGACGAATGTGGGGCTCCGGAATTTTTCTCCAACGGAACGAAGATCCTCCTCACCCCGGGAGAGGAGGGCAAACTCGCCTGCTCCGAGATCGAGCGCATGATCCTGCGGCGCACGGATATTCATTACCCGAAACCCCGTGCGGTCAGCCTGGCCCAAACGACCGAACTGGGCACGCTCTACACCGCGGAGGAAATTCGCGAGATTGCCAATGTCGCCCGTTTCCACGGTCTGCGCATTCACATGGACGGCGCGCGTTTTGCCAATGCCGTCGCCGCTTCCGGAGTTACCCCCGCCGACCTCACGTGGCGTGCGGGGGTGGATGTGCTGTGTTTCGGTGGGATCAAGCCGGGGATCAGTCTCAGCGAGGCCGTGGTATTTTTCGACCCCGAGCTTTCCGAGGAATTCGCCTATCGCTGCAAGCAGGCCGGACAACTCGCCTCGAAGATGCGTTTTTCTTCCGCACCCTGGGCCGCCTGCTTGTTGGACGGCACCTGGCTGCGCAACGCCGAAAATGCCAACCGCTGCGCCCGACTGCTGGCCACGGAACTGACCGGCATCCCCGGCGTGTCCATCGCCCGTCCGCCCGCGGCCAACGCGGTCTTCGCCGAACTTTCTCCCGAAGTCGCGGCGCGCCTGCAACGCGCCGGTTGGAAATATTACCAGTTCATCGGCGGTGCCGCGCGGTTTATGTGCTCATGGCGAACGACCGAGGCGGATGTGGCGGCCCTGGTCGCCGCGGCGCGATAAGTTGAAGTCCAGGGCTTGGGCCTGAAGCTCCAAGGGAGTTTTTACAGGAGGGAACGGAGAGAACGGAGGCTGAAGGGGGGCAGGGGAAGCTCGCTATTTGAAACCGTATGCCTTCCTGGCGGAGCGCGTGAACAAGCCGTGCGAGCGGAGAAAGTTCTCGTAGCGATTCCACCGTTCGTCCGGTGTGGCGCTGAGGCTCATCGCGAACAAAATTCTTTCGTCCGGGGACAGATCCGGAAACTTGGCCAGTCTCCGAAACTCCGCGTCGATTTTTTTTTGTTCTTAAGCAGTCCGTAGTTCGTTTTCGGGGAGATGACAATCCTCCTACTGCTTCCCGCGCGCCAGCAGACCCGGGAGGTAGGGCAGCAACTGCTTCTTTCGAGACACCACTCCGTTAAGCCGCCAGGCGTGTTCGCCCGCGTCGGGGTAGTCGATCAACTTGGTGAAGGCCTGCGCGCCCTGGACGAGGAGAATGGAATCCTGGGTGTTCACATCGGTGACGAGGAGGGCGCTGAAAAAGTAGCGGTGGGCGGCGCGGTGGGCTTCCAATGCCTCCAGAAGTGCGTCTTTTTTGGCGGCAAACGGGGCGAAGCTAAGTTCCTCAATTTGGGAGACGGAGAAACGTTCGCCGCGGTCTTCGTATTCTTTGCTATCAGCCGTGACGGCCTGTTCGGGCGCCATCGTGAGAAGGGGCGAGCCGACCGCAAAAATCTCGGCGGCGAGGGCGGTGGGATCGAGGCCGGACAGGCGGGACAGCTCGGTCATGATGTGCCGGTCCACGGCCGTGGTGGTCGGTGAACTGAGGTTGAGGGTGTCGGAAATGACGCCACACATTAGGAGGCCGGCGAGGTTTTGCGAAATGGGCTGTCCTGCTTCGAGGAAGAGGGTGCTGACGATAGTGCAGGTTGAACCCACCGGGCGGTTCATGAAAAAGATCGGCGCGTCCGTGGGCGCAGCGCCGATGCGGTGGTGGTCGAGGATTTCCACGATGGGAATATCCGCCGCGCCGTCCACCGCCTGGGTGAGTTCGTTGTGGTCCACCAGGATGAGTTGGCGCGGCACGGGCTTGAGGAAGTCGCTTTTGGAGATGATGCCAATCAGGCGGCCATCGCCCTCCAGAACGGGGAACGCAAATTGGGCGGACATGGCGACTTCGCGTTGAGCTTCGGCCAGCGGGGTTTCCGGCGACACGGCGAGGAAGTCTTCATAAAGCATGTGTTCGGCCCGCACGGAACTGCGGGTGAGAAAGACGGTCGTCGCGGTGTCGTGCGGTGAGACGATGATGGCCACCCCGCGTTCGTTGGCCAGGGCGACAATTGACGGATGGACCGGTAGGTTGCCGGTGACGATGAGGGCGTGGATGCCGGCCTCGATGGCGATCTGCTGGATGTTGCGGCGGTCGCCGACGATCAGGACGGTTTTTTCAATCTCGAGCTGCGCGAGGCGTCGCTGAAAGGAATCCGTCTGCATGGCGGCCACGACGAGGACAAAATGCCGGGTGGCGGAGGCGGAGGGTCCGGCCAGCAGACGTCCGTCGATGGTTTCGATGATGTTTTTCAGCGAGGCGTGCACTTCGCGGGCCGAGTCGACTTTGTTTTTCGGCGGAAAAAGATACTGGCTGATTTTGAAACTCGAAATGAGACCGACACAGCGGTGGTCGGCGTCCACGACCGGGAGGCCGCGGAAGCGTTTCTCTCCGATTCGGGTGAGTGCGTCGTAAACGGGTTCATCGGCGGTGGCGGAAATGACGCCCCGCTCCATTACATCCTCCACGCGCGGTCGCACGCTGGTGACGAAGAGCGGAGCTTCGTAGCCAAATTTGTGCAGGGCAAAATCAATGCGTTCGTTGGTGTTGCCGCATCGCGCGGGACGAACGTTTTCCGCTCCGGTGGACGATTTAAACTCCGCGTAGGCGATGGCGGAGCAAATGGCGTCCATGTCGGGATTTTTGTGGCCGATGACAAGAGTCTGCATGTGTGCTCGACAGATTGAACGAGATTTGAAGCATAGGAAAGACCCATGAAAAACCGGCTTCTGCTTGCAGCCTTTCTTTGGATGTCCGTGGCGATCCTGTCCGCGGAGAAAACGCCGCCTCCTCCGGCGGCGATGGACGGGCTGGTTCTGCGGCCCGACCTCTGGACGGCAGGCGCGGCGGATTTGGAGGCGGAAATGAAGCCCCTCGGGTTCGAGTGGACCTCGGCGGCGCAGGATGTGGCGCGCTCTGTCCGGCCTGGACTCACCCTGGCCGGGGCGCCCTTGAATGAGGTGCTTCTGCGTTTCCAGGAGGGCAAGGTCGCGGGGGTGACGGTGATCTATTTCAATCGGGGGGATGCCGGAGAATTGGGGGAAAAGGATTTTGCCAAACTGCTAGGGGACCTCCGGGCTTCGCTCACCACGGTGGCCGGTCAACCTCCGGTCGAGCGGGGCCGGGATGCTTCAAGCGCGGTGCGGGCGGAGGGTCTGGTCTGGGATACGGCCGCGGCGAAATATCTGCTCGAGTGGAGCGCCACCAAGGAATCGAAGACGAAGATGATTCCCTTCCGTGCCGAATTTGTGCGGCTGAACCTCCTTCCGTCCGGAGGGGAGGAGCCGGCCATTGGTGCGGTGGCTCCGGGAAATGCGAGGCAGGCGGTCAAGGGGTTTGTCGGCCGCGATCACGTGACGAAAGCGGCCGGTGGCGATGTGCGGCTGAAGGATGTGCCCATGGTGGACCAGGGCCAGAAGGGATATTGTGTGGTGGCGAGCGTGGAGCGGGTGATGCGGTATTACGGCGCGGAGGTGGACCAACACGAGTTGGCCCAGATCGCGAATTCCGATTCTTCAAAGGGCACCAGCATGGATGCAATGCTGGGTTCGCTGAAAAAACTCACAGCCCGCCTCGGGGTGAAAACCAAAGCGATTTACGATTGGAACATCGCGGATTTTCTCAAGATGGTGGATGATTACAACCGTGCCACGAAGCGCGGCAAACTTGCGCCGGAGGTGCAGCTGGGCAGCCGCGTCATTGATGTCGATGAGGTCTTCGCGCAGATCAAGCCGGAGATTTACAAGGAGGTCCGGATGAAAAAGACGGCGGACTTCGGGAAATTTCAGCGGGAGATTCAGCGCAGTATCGACGAGGGAGTGCCCCTTCTCTGGTCCGTCCGGTTGGGTCTGGTGAAAGAAAAGGAAATTCCCCAGGCGGTGGGCGGGCACATGCGCCTGATCATTGGCTATAACCTTACAACCAGGGAGATCCTCTACAGCGATTCGTGGGGCATGGGCCACGAAGAAAAGCGCATGGCGCTGGATGACGCCTGGACGATCACCAATGGTCTGACCAGCCTCCAACCCCTTGGGAGCTGAGGGGGAGTGGCTTTATGAAACGCATCCTCATTCTTTCCGCCTCTGTCGGGTCCGGCCACGTGAAGGCGGCCGATGCCCTGGCCAAGGCCTTTCGCGCCGATCCGAATGTCGAAGAGGTGCTGGTGGACGATTCTCTCGATCACACCAATCTTCTGCACAAGCAGCTTTATTCGACGCTTTACAAGCAGCTCTCCAAGCAGCTCCCGAAGTTTCTGGGTTGGTGGTATGAAACCAGCGACGACCCCTGGGTTTCGGACAAGGGCCGGGTGGTGTTGGATCTCACCCAGGCGCTGCCGCTCATCAATCTGGTTCGCGAGTTCAAACCCGACTCCATTATCTGCACGCACTTCATGCCGGCGGGCGTGCTTTCCTACCTGATCGGTCAGGGCCGCCTCGAAGCCGAGCTGGGGATTGCGGTCACCGATTTTCATTTTCATGCCTACTGGATCACGCGCGCCTTCCACTGGTATTTCGTGGCGCAGGAGGAAGATAAGATTCACATGGAAGGCCTTGGGTTGCCCGGTGACCGCATCCATGTCACGGGCATTCCGCTGGAACCGGAGTTTTCCCAACCGGTGGACAAATCTGCCGTGTTGAGATCTCTTCATCTCAATCCCGAAGTGCCCACGCTGCTGGTGGCGGGCGGAGCGCTCGGCCTGAGCCCGGCGGTGGCGGTCGCGAGACGGCTGCGCCAGCTCAACCGGAATTTTCAGGCGATCATCGTCTGTGGAAAAAACGACGACCTGCGCCGCGACATCGGGGAGCTCATGGTCGGGCGTGAGGACCGTTTCCGTGTGCTGGGATACACGGACAGAATGCCCGACTTGATGGGAGCCGCCACGCTGCTGCTTAGCAAACCGGGTGGACTCACCACCGCCGAGGCCCTTTCCCGCGGCCTGCCCATGGTGGTGCTTGACCCGATTGGCGGTCAGGAGGAGCGGAATTCCGACGTGCTGCTGGAGGCCGGAGCCGCGGTCAAATGCACGGAAGTGACCGTGCTCAACCACAAGCTCGAACGCCTGCTTGACGACCCGGCCCGCATCGCGGCCATGAGCGAAAATGCCCGCCGTCTCGGGCGTCCCAACGCCTCCGCGGATATTGCCCGCATCGTGATCGACTCGCCGAAACGGAAGCCGGCGATCATTTCCCGCCAGCGAGAAAAAGCCCTGCGCAAACGTATTGAGGCCCAGAAGGGGTGAAAAGCGAAAAAGGAAAAGTGGAAGGCGAAAACGAAAGTTTATCGGCGAGTGAGCCGGGGCCTGTTCCTCCTTCCACTTTCCGCTTTCCGGCTTCCGACTTCCTCTGGGGTGTCGCCAGCTCCGGCTACCAATGCGAGGGCGGCTACAACGGGGCCGGGCAACCACAAAACAATTGGTCCCAGGCGGAGCGTGAGGAGCGAGTGATGCGAACAGGGGCGGCGGCCGATTTTTGGAACCGCTACGAGGAGGATTTTGCACGCTGCCGTGCCATGGGGCTGAAGGCCTTCCGGCTCAGCATCGAATGGCCCCGCGCACAGCCCTCGACCGCGGTGGATCCCGCCGAGCCACCGCCTTTTGATCTCGCTGCGCTGGATCGATATGCCGACATCATCGCCTCGTGCCGGAGGCATGGTCTGGAGCCGGTGGTGACCCTCCAACATTTCACGCACCCCGCGTGGCTCGGGGTGGATGCGTGGCTGGAGGACCGGACACCGGAGCTTTTTGAAAAATTTGTCGCCGTGAGCGTGGACCACGTGACTCGGCGTTTGCTGACACGGCATGATCAGGCCCCGGTCCGGTGGTTTGTCACACTCAACGAGCCGAACATGCTCGTCCTCAACACCTACCTGAACCGGCATTTTCCCGGGGGCGGCAGGGCGGGTATTGCGGTGGGGGTGGCGGCCTACAACCGACTGCTCGCCGCTCATGTGAGGGCCTACAATGCGATTCACGACCTTTACGAAGCGGAAGGCTGGCCTTCGCCGCAGGTGACGATGAACACGTTTTGCAGCGACGTGTACTGGTCGGAAAAGATGCTCCTCGACCTGCTCTGTCTCCGCGAGCGGGGAATTCCCCGTAGTGGCCTTCGGACGTATCTGCGGGGCAAGTCTGGTCAACTGCACAGGGCCATGCTCGCCGCCAAGTTGCCCTTCCGGACCGACCCTTACGTCTGGATTGGCCGGTTCGTTCACTGGCTGACCAACCGGCTGGCGCCCAAGCATGCCACGGCGGAAAGTTTTCGGTATTTTCTCGAGACGCTTGACCAATCCAAACGGGCGCGGGTGCTCGACTACCTCGGTCTCGACTATTACGACCCCTTCACCGGGCACATCTTCCGGCCGCCGTCTTTTGCGGACCTGGAATTCAAAAGCAAGGGGCTGCATGGTCAGTTGATGAACGGTCTCTCGCGCAAGTGGTGGGACTGGCACGTGCTCCCGGAAGGCCTCCATTTTTTCTGCAAATATTACGCGGAGGAATTTCAGCGAGGCATCCTCATCGCGGAGAACGGCATGGCTCTGCGCCGGAAATTTGACAACAGCGTTTCCCACGCGCGGCGCGACAATGTCACCCGCAGCGAATTTCTGACCGCTCACGTGCGCGAGGTGCGGCGTCTCGTGAAGGAGGGGGTGCCCATGCTCGGCTACCTGCACTGGTCCATTGCGGACAATTACGAATGGGGTTCCTACACGCCGCGGTTCGGGTTGTTTGCCGTGGATTACTCCGATGGCGCGACACGACACGCGGTGGATCACCTCGGAGACAACCCTTCGGAAACCTACGCCCGCCTCATCGCGGACGCAGCACCTTTGGAGTCCAGCCTTTAGGCTGTTCCATCAGCGATCTGACCACAGCCTTGGACTCCAATCTCCCGATACGTGTGTTTGAAATCCTCCCGCCAAGCTGATTGAATTTCGCTGCGCCTCTTCCCGCACATGAAAACCTTCATCACCGACGACTTCCTCCTGCAATCCCCCGCTGCGCGCGAACTTTATCATGGCCACGCGTGTTTCCAGCCGATCTACGACTACCATTGCCATCTTTCCCCCGGACAGATCGCGTCGAACTACCAGTTTCGCAACCTCTTCGACGTCTGGCTGGCAGGTGACCACTACAAATGGCGTGCCATGCGTTCCAACGGCGTGGACGAACGTTATTGCACCGGCGATGCGCATGAATACGAAAAATTCCTCGCTTTCGCCCGAACCGTCCCTCAGACCCTGCGCAACCCGCTCTACCATTGGACGCATCTCGAACTGCTCCGCTACTTCGGCATTGACGACCTGCTCGACGAAACGACCGCCCCTGCCATCTGGGACCGTGCGAATGAATTGCTGGCGACCCCGGAATTTACCACCCAGAGCCTGATCGATCGGAGCGGCGTTCGTGTGATCTGCACTACCGACGATCCCACCGACGACCTCTCCGCCCACCGGCAGATTCGTGAGGGGGGGACGCTCAAGTCCCGGGTGTATCCCACCTTCCGGCCCGATAAGGCGCTCGCCGTGGACCAAGCCGTGGCCTTTAACTCCTGGGTCGCCAAACTCGAGGCGGTCAGCGGCGTGAGTTGTGTCACACTGGCCGATTTCCTCACTGCCCTCGACAAACGTCACGAGGCTTTTCACGAGATCGGCGGACGGCTTTCCGACCACGGGCTCACCCACTGCCCGGGCCGTTTCGCCACGGAGAAAAAAGCGCGGAAAATTTTCGACGCGGCCCGCACCGGCGAACCGGTCTCGAAGCGCGAGGCAGAGGCTTTCGCCGGATACATGATGGTCTATTTCGGCCAGCTCGACGCCAAACGCGGCTGGGTGAAACAGCTCCACATCGGCGCGCAGCGCAATAACAACACCCGACTCGTCGGCAAACTTGGTCCCGACACCGGATTCGACTCCATCGGCGACTGGCCACAGGCTGCCTCTCTGTCGCGTTACCTTGACACCCTCGATTCCGACAATGCCCTGCCGAAAACCATCATCTACAACCTCAATCCCGCCGATAACTACATGATCGCCACCATGATTGGGAATTTCCAGGACGGCACCGTGCCCGGCAAGATCCAGTTCGGCAGCGGCTGGTGGTTCCTCGATCAAAAGGAAGGAATGGAGTCCCAGATGAACGCCCTGTCGAATCTTGGCCTGCTCTCGCGTTTCGTGGGCATGCTCACCGATTCGCGCAGCTTCCTCTCCTATCCCCGTCACGAATATTTCCGGCGCATCCTTTGCAACCTGATTGGCGGTGACGTCGAGCGCGGCGAATTGCCTCCGGACATGGAACTCCTCGGCGGCATGGTGCGCAACATTTGCTACGGCAACGCCCTCAGATACTTCGGTCTGGAGCCAGGTGCCGAGTAGATCCTGGATTGCCTGGGTAGGCTTCGCCCGGAAAAAATAACAGAATTTAGGGTTTGTCGGGAGCGGCGGGAGTTGGCAAGTCCTTGCCGCACAGACTCATGAGTGTAAAAGCCGTATTTTTTGATCTGGACGACACCCTGGTGGTGGACGAAGCGGTCTCGCGCGAAGCCCTGCAAGCCACCGCGGTCCGCGCCTCCTCCGGCCACGGGGCGGAGGCGGAGCGTTTTGTGCGCGACGCCAAACGCCATGCGAAAGCTCTCTGGCAGGCGGGACCGAGCCATGCTTTCTGCCGGTCCATCGGGATCAGCGCGTTTGAGTGTCTCTGGGGAAAATTCGAGGGAGACTCGCCCGACCTGCGCCAGCTCCGCGAATGGTCCCACGCCTACCGTGAACAGGTTTTCGACGCCGCTCTCCGCGATCAGATGATCGAAAGTCCCGAGGGGGCTCATGACCTGGCGGAAACCTTCGCGCGCGAACGCCGCAAATTGCAGCGCCTCATGCCCGACGCGCGCGAAACCCTCACCCGCCTTGCCGCGAAATACACCATCGCCCTGCTCACCAATGGGGCGCCCGACCTCCAGCGCGAGAAAATCGCCGCCAGCGGGCTGGCCTCTTTTTTCAAAGCCATCGCCGTTTCGGGCGAACACGGCATCGGGAAACCCCGCCCGGAAATCTTCCACCGCCTCGCCGCCGAAGCCGGCGTCGACCCCTCCGAAGCCGTGATGGTCGGCAACAGTCTCGAGCGCGATATCGCCGGAGCCCACAACGCCGGCATCGTCTCCATCTGGATCAAGGTCGCGGGGTCCGAGGAACACCACCCCGTCGAGCCCCATCACACCATCATCGGTCTGGCGGAACTGCCGATGATCTTGGAAAAACTCTAGCCCTTCGGATGTCCCGTTGGGGACGTAAAGATCGCCAGGCTGGTGTCTTCAATAAAGCGAGCGTTGTTCTCGACCAGCCCCTGTCGCCGTCGATGGAAGCAAGCTAGGAGGAGGGGATTGGGGATAAAACCCGGCCAGTGTCCTTGGTTTGAGGATGTCTGGGGCAGGCAGGTTGCGAGGCGAGAACCCCAAAAGCCCGCGTCTCATAAAACGCGGCTTGACCTTTCCCCTTCATTTCGCGATGCACTTCGCGCTTGTTCCCTATGGGCCTTCGTGGGGTGCAGCGCCTTTCCATCATGAGATTTTTCCCATTCCTGACCACCATTCTGGCCATCCTGCTGGCCTTGGCACCCTCCCATGCCCAAGTGGGCCCGGGCCCGATCGTGAAGGACATTACCGTAGAGTATGTCGGGCCGCCGGCCATCACGAAGGAGCGCGTGCTGGACAACCTCGCGACCAAGGTGGGCGAACCCTACAGCGAGCGCGCCGCCGAGGCCGACATCCGGGCGCTTTATGCGACGGGCGGTGTGGCTAACGTCCGTATTTTTGCCGAACCCATGGGCGACGGTGTGAAGGTGACTGTCCTGCTCCAGGGCCGTCCTGTGGTGGAGGAGATCATTATTGAAGGGGCGCAGCAGATCGCGATGAACCGGGTGCGCCGGGAAATTGGCTCCAAGGTCGGCGACGTCCTCAGCGAGGAAAAACTCGAAGACGACCGTCAGAAGATCCTCAAGCTTTACGAGGACAAGTTTTTTGCCGATGTGGACGTGCAGTATCGCGTGCAGGAGATTGCCGGCCAGAACCGCGTTCGGGTCATCTTCCAGATCACCGAAGGTCCAAAACTCATCGTCCGGCGCATCACGGTCACCGGCAACGAAAACATCCTGGCCCGCGACATCATCAAGGTGATGAAAACTCGGCCCTGGAACATCCTTTCCTTTTTCACCAAGAGCGGACGGGTTCTGCCGGCACAGGTCGAGGAAGATCGTTCGGCCATCCGCACGCTGTATCAGAACCGCGGTTTTGCGGATGTGGAGATTGTCGATTTTCAGACGGTGCCGCTCGGGACGGACGGCGTGGAAATTCAGATCACCATCCGAGAGGGGATCCAGTATCGGGTCAATTCTGTGAAATTTGAAGGCGTCAACATCGTGCCTTCCGACGAGATCAAGGCCCGCCTGAAAATGGTGGAGGGTTCGCTCTTCACCCCAAAGGGCATGGGCGACGATCTCAAAACCCTGCGCGACTTTTACGGCTCCCGCGGTTATGTGGACATGATCGTGATGCCGGAAATTCTGCCTGCCGGCACTGGCAGTGTGGACGTCATTTACCGCATCGACGAGCAGGTGCAGTCCTATGTCAATCTGATCAACATTCAGGGCAATACTCGCACGAAGGACCGCGTCATCCGCCGCGAGTTGGCCGTCAAACCGGGTGACGTCTTCGATACCGTGCTGGTGGACGTGAGCCGTAAACGCCTCGACAACCTCAACTACTTTACGCCTCCGGTGAATATGGTGCCGACAGAAACCATCGTGCCGGGCCGGAAGGACCTCAATGTCATCGTTGAGGAAAAGCGCACCGGTGCCTTTAACTTTGGTGTCGGTTTCAGCACCACGGACAGTCTGGTGGGATTTGCGGAATTGCAACAATCCAACTTCGACGTCACCAACTGGCCGACCTTCGTGGGCGGCGGGCAGCGTTTCCGCATCCGCGGCCAATACGGTTTGGAACGTCAGGATTTCGTGATTTCGCTCACCGAGCCCTGGTTTCTCGGCTACAAACTCTCCGCTGGTGTGGAAGCTTACTACCGCGAGGCCAGCTTCCTTTCGGATGTCTATCAGCAGTCGAATTTGGGCGTCGCCTTTCAGCTTCGCAAACAACTCTGGCGGGCCCTTTCCGCCCGCGTGGAATATCGCGTGGAGCAGATTCGGATTTTCGACGTGGGTGATGTCGAGGAAGACGATCTGGACGACAATTTCTTCGACGACGACTTCTACAACAGTACGGGCAAGGTGGGTCCGGTGATTCAGGACGCCGCCGGCAACTATCTCAAGAGCGCCATCAGCGGTTCGCTCATCTGGGACACCCGTGACAGTCTTTTCCTGACCCGCCGGGGCGAACTGATTGAACTCACCGGGTTTATCGCCGGTGGTCCGCTCGGTGGTGATGTGCAGGATTACGGCATTTCCCTGGAAGCTTCGAAATACTTTCTTCTGCCCTGGGACTTCATCTTCCTCGTCAAAGGCGAAATTGCCGTGGTGGACGGCTGGGGCGACGGATCCGGTAATAACGACGATGGCTACGGCAATGGCGTGCCGATTTTCGACCGGCTCTATCTGGGTGGCGCCAACAATCTGCGAGGATTTGATTTCCGCGAAGTGGGCCCGGTGGACGTGGACGACAACCCCATAGGCGGCAACTCGCTGGGGTATTTGACCTTTGAACTGACCTTCCCCATCATGTCCCGCGTGCGCGGAGCGGTTTTCAGTGACATCGGTTTTGTCAATTCGGGGTCCTACGACTTCAGCACCTCGAACGTCAATGCCGACATCGGCATCGGCCTCCGCCTCGATCTGCCCATCGGCCCGATTCGGGTGGATTACGGTATTCCCGTCATTTACGACGACTTCAACGGCCCTCCCGGCAAATTTAACTTCAATATCGGCTATCAATTTTGAACAGTTCCGGCCCGATCCGGTCGAACTTAGAACTTTACGGGGCATTCCGCCTCTCTCATTCTTCTACACCCTAAATCCATGCGCAAACTCATCGTCTCCTCCATCCTTATCGCCATCGGTCTCTGTGGCGCCACCTCGTCCGCCCACGCCCAGTTCAAACTCGGCATTGTGGATATGAACTCGGTCTTCACGTCCTACTACAAAACGAAGGACGCTGAGGGCAAAATCAACGAAGCCCGGGCCGGCGCGAAAAAGGACCTCGACGAGCGTCTAGAGACGCTCAAGAAGTCGATGGACGAGATCAACAAGATGAACCAGGAGATCGAAAAGCCCGAACTGAGCAAGGACGGCAAAGATCGCCTGAAAAAGCAACTCGACGAAAAAGTGGGCGAAGCCCGCAGCCTCGACCGTGAAATTGCCGAATTCCGCCAAACCAAGGAAAAGCAGCTCCAGGAGCAGTTCCTCCGTATGCGCAAGGACATCATCGAAGACATCATGAAAGTCGTAACCGAGAAGGTGAAAGCCGCCGGCTATGACCTCGTGGTGGACAAGAGCGGTGCCAGCCTCGGGCAGGTTCCCGTGGTGCTTTACTCGCGCCCTGACCTCGATTTCAGCAACGACATTATTGCCGCGCTGAACAAGGCCGCGCCGAAAGCACCTTCCGCCGCTAACTAATCGGCATGACGCTGCGCGAAGTCGCGGAGCGCGTCGGTGGCTGGGTGGCGCCCGAGAATTACGAAAAGCAAATTCTCGGGCTCGCCGCCCTCGTGGACGCCGGCGAAGGAGACATTACCTTTTTCGGCAGTCCGAAATATCTCAAGGCCCTGCAAAGATGCCGCGGCACCGCAGTTCTCGTCCCGCACGGTTTTGGCGAGGAAGTCAGGGCCGTTCGCGTCTGGGTTGATAACCCCTCGGAAGCGTTTGCAATCCTCCAGGAGGCCTTTGCGCCTGTTCCTCGTGAGTTCGCCGCCGGGATTCACCCCACAGCAGTGGTCGATCCGACCGTGGAAATCGGGGAAGGCGTATCCGTCCAACCCTACGCCGTCATAGAGGAGGGGGCGAAGATCGGGGCCCGCTCGGTGATCGGGGCCCACAGCTATATCGGACAGTTCGCGATTGTGGGGACCGATTGCCGAATATTTGCCAATGTCCACATCGCCGATCGCTCACGCCTCGGAAACCGGGTCTTTTTGAATCCGGGGGTGGTCATCGGAGCGGAGGGTTTTGGCTACGAGTTTCGGGACGGTCGGCAGGTGAAAATTCCCCAGACCGGTTTCGTCCAGATCGACGACGATGTGGAGATCGGGGCAAATTCCACCGTGGATCGGGCGCGGTTCGGACGCACCTGGATCCAGGAGGGCACTAAGGTTGATAACCTGGTGCAAATTGGGCACAACGTCACCGTCGGGAAACACTGCATCCTCTGCGCTCACGTCGGCATCTCCGGCAGCACACGCGTGGGCAATTTTGTGACTCTGGCCGGTAAGGTTGGGGTCAACGGCCACATCGAAATTGGCGATGGTGCCGTGGTCACCGCCATGGCAGGTGTCACAAAAAGCGTCCCGTCCAAGGAAATTCTCGTCGGTCTCCCCGCCAAACCCATGCGGGAATACAAAACGAACTACGTCCAGCTCCACAATATCGGCAAGCTGTACGAGCGGGTGAAAACGCTCGAGGAGAAAGCCGGTGCGTAGGCGACGAGCACGGTAGCGGGAACAGACGTCTTTTGCCCGCAGGCTGCAAGTTTTTCCATCGGAGTCCCGCGAGGAACAATTTTTCCGGGGTGCGCACATTCAGCCGCCGAACTCCCGGCGACCGTGGCGAGAATAAATCCCCACCTGGCGCACGGCGCGTCAACGGAAACCGTGCCGCGAAATTGCCACGAATAAAGTGCGCGGCCACCCCGCGGGCGGGTTCTTGTTTTTACAATAAATGTCTCAGGTGGGACATTTATTGTTCGGGTTCGGGGAGATTGATCGCACGCTGTGGGTGCGGTATTCTAGGCCGGCATGGCCAGTCAACCGCCGAAAAAAGCCGAGCGCATGGATGCTTTTGTGCAATCCCTGGGTTTCGGGAGTGGGGAACACGATCCGTGTTACCTGGGCTATTTTGCCTGCTTTAACGC
Source organism: Terrimicrobiaceae bacterium (assembly GCA_041752695.1). Classification (GTDB taxonomy): domain Bacteria; phylum Verrucomicrobiota; class Verrucomicrobiia; order Chthoniobacterales; family Terrimicrobiaceae; genus CALCJD01. The sequence goes on along the minus strand of JBGSVZ010000064.1, from coordinate 18,134 downwards.
GCGGGAGTACTACGAAGCGCATGATGTCCTGGAACATCTCTGGCTCCAGGGACGTGATGAAAATTACGCGTTCTACAAGGGCCTGATTCAGCTCGCGGGGGCCTTTGTGCACCTGAAAAAGCAGCGTTCCCGCCCGGACCATGCCACCGACGGACGACGGATGTATCCGGCGGTGCGGCTTTTCCGACTGGCGCAAAAAAATCTCTCCGCCTATCGGCCTTGGCATCTTGGACTCAATTTGGAGGCGGTCTTCGACCTCATCGACAGTCATGTTTCCCGCATTGAGGCCTCAGAATTTTCCCAAAATCCGTGGACTCCGGAGGCCGCCCCGCAGTTGCAACTGGACCGCCCTGCGGAAGCGTAACGCGCTCGTGAGAGAAGGAAGGCCGCGGTGTTCCCGCCGTTGGCGAAGGGACCTTCAGGGGGTGATGGTAAATTTCTCCTCACCGACCCGCAGGACTGGCGAGACGTCGGCCGGCGTTTCCGTTTCGGAGCCCACCCACGACCGCTTCTGCCAGCCTTGCGGACCATGCTCGATCAGATCCACCCAGCCGTCCTTGGGCCAGACGCAGCGGGCGCCTTTTTCCGTCGCTTCCCATTTTCCCTCGGTTCCGCCATTGACCGTGCTCAGCGCCCGCCCGCCGGAGAAGAGGGCGACATACTGGTAGGATCCGTCCGGCTCGCGATTCAGGCGCCAGATTCCGGTGTAATTGGCGGCAGGAGAGGAAATCTTTTCCGCGGGTGCCGAGTTGTTGGGAGGTCCGCCGATTTCGGTTTCGGGCGAAAATCCTTTGTGGAGAAAACCCTCCGGGGTGGGCTCCAGCACGTCGGTCCAGCCGTCATGATAAACCGCCACCAAACGGTTGTTTTCCCTGCGCCAAAACCCACGTTCCCCGCGCGCGCCTTCGATGCCTTTGGACCAGGTCGTCACGGCCTGGCCGTTGGGGAAAATGACCATGTCGAATCCCTCTCCCTGGTCGTCCTTGGTGGCCCAGATGCCCTCAAAGGACATGGCAGGGACGTCGAGGGAGGGCTGTGCCGGCCTCGCTTCCGCTTTCGGCGGGTCCGGGGTCGGTGCGGGATCCTGCGCGGGACAACCGATGACTAAAAGGGGGAGGAAGAACGCCGACAAAATCCGCATTCCGGAAGTTTCCCGAATGCGACTGGGAAAGCGCAACCTTTTTCCGCTTGTCGGCAGGCCGGTTTGCCCCGTGATATGGCGGGGACATGATCCGCCCGTCCGATGCTGCCGGCCATACCGACTACCGCCGGTTGGCCGAGCGTATGGGACGCGACGTGTTGGAACGACGGATCCTCAAGCAGGCCGGGCTTTGGGCGCGCGAGGTCCATCAGGGAAGCGGGGTTTTTCAGCTCGAGGGAATCCTTCCCATGGACGACATCATTTGTGCCACCCTGCGCCTGACGGGCATGGCCGGGCTGACGCGGCGCAATTTCCTCGATGTTCGCGTGGTGGAAAATGAAGTCGCGCTGGCCGGTCTGCCGGAGGTCTTTGAGGGGTTCCGCCTACTCCAGCTCACCGATTTGCATTGTGATCTGGAGCCGGCCCTGGTGGACGTCGTGATCGCGCGTCTGGCTGGTTTGACCTGCGACGCAGTTGTTCTCACCGGGGATTATCACAACAAAATCGCCGCCGGGCACGATGTCTCGCTGGAGCTGATGGGCCGTCTCATCCCGCATCTGCCGGAGCCCCGGTTTGCCGTTCTTGGCAACCACGATTTTATTGAAAAAGTGGCGTTCCTCGAGGCGGCCGGCCTGCCGGTTTTGCTTAATGAATCCGCGGTGATTGAGCGCGACGGCCGCCGGCTCTGGATCTGCGGGGTGGACGATCCGCATTTTTTCCAGACGCACGATCTTGTCCGGGCGCGGGCGTCCGTGCCGTCGGAAGAGCCTGCCATCCTGCTCAGCCACAGCCCGGAAACCTGGCGCGAGGCGGCGGCTCTTGGCTATGCGCTGTTGCTGGGAGGCCACACCCACGGCGGGCAAATTTGTTTGCCCGGACGCATCCCCGTGCTGCGCAATGCTCCCGTCCCAGCGCGGCTCCTGGCCGGGGCCTGGCGGGAAGGAGCCATGGCCGGCTACACTTCGCGCGGCACTGGCGGATGTGGGGTCGCCGCGAGGCTGTTTTGTCCGCCGGAAATCACCGTGCACATTCTGCGTCGAGCGCCGGATTGACGCGCGCCGGGAAATTGCTCATCGTTTCCCGATGCTCCTCCGCCGGTTCCTCCCCCTTGTCGCCGTAGTTTCCTCCCTGAACGCGCAGCAGGACGTTCCCGCAGTGAATGCCGACGCCATATTGCGCGAACTTGACCAGATTGAGCTCCAGCAAAAACAGGCCGTTCTATCCGCGCGGCAGACGGCCGTCAATCAGGTGAAAGCCGCCGCGGCGAGCGGGGCCACCGCGGCTGACCTTTACGAACAGGCCGTCGAGGCGACGCAATTTGAAGGCCTCAAGAATAAGGGCGGGGCTTTTGCTGACTGGAAAAGTTCGAAAGCCGCCGTCCTGCGGGCGAAGGAAATGCAAACCGCACTGATGCTGCATTTGCGCTACCTGGCGCTCTCCCTCGAACGCAAGGGGTCCGACAAACCCGAGCTCTTCGTCCCGCCCTCCCTGGCTTATGTAAACGACCTGGCCTCAGCCGACGCGCTGTTTCTCAAGCAGGCCCAGTCCGTCTCGCAGCCAGCGTCCTCGGATCACGACCGGGAACAGCAGGCCATTGACCGCGAGGCGATGAAACTCAAGGACGAACTCCTGAACAAGGCGCTCACCGACAGCATTTTCGTCAAGTGGCTCCGCCTGGGATCTTCTCTTCCGAAAGGCGAAGACTGGGAACTCACCCCGGGCAACCTTCCCGGCATCCTCGAAAAAAACATCCGGCCGGCGATGCGGTTGACGAAAAATCCCGGACTCCTTCCGACGTACGAACTGGAGATGCGGGTTCTCGCCGAGCGGGTGTCCATGAGCCGCCGCGAACATGATGCGACCGAATTTAACACCGTCGTCCGCCCCCGTATTCAATTGGCGCGCGCCAACGACATGGCGGCGCTCGGCCAGAAAAATCGGGCTGTCACCGAAATCTACACCATGGTGAAGGCTTACCCTCAGCATCCGGATTTCGGCAAATGGGTGCAGCGTATCCGCGAACTCCTCGCCCCCGCTGCACCGGCCGCCGAGCCTGCCCCGGCCCCTGCGCCGTAACGCACGGTGACGGCGTCCCCATGGAGTTGCCCGGTTTCTGGAACCCCCGTGGACGGGCACCAGCATCGTCCCGCGTGAGCCCTTGAAGGCCGCGATGATCGGGCGCGAAATGCCCCCCGAGATTCTCATGCCGGGTCGGACAAATGCGGTCCGACCCCGGAATTATTTTCAGATTTTCGAGGCCTGAAGCCCGTAACGCACCCCATTTTCGTTGACTTTTTGGGGTCTAAGTGGTGAAAAGTGGGGAATTGTGGCGGCCAGTGTCACAAAAAACCTAGAATTTCATGGGTCAGGATGCAACCACGGTCTATTCGGGAACCTTCGAGCGCGCGATGGACGCGAAGAAGCGTGTTGCCGTGCCCGCGTCGTGGTTGGCCAAGGAAGAAGGCGAGGTTCTGCATGTGGTGCCGCACCCAAAGGACGGATTTTTGATGGTGATGCCCCCGCTGGAACTGGAGCGCTATCAGGCGAAGATCGAGGCCTCTGCGCTCACTCCCGTGGGTAAACGCCATGCCATCCGAAAATTTTTCAGCGAGGCCCATACGGTGACGACGGACAAACAAGGGCGGATCGTCCTGCACGAAAAGCACTGCGAGCGCGCGGGGCTGTCGGGCGACGTGATTTTTATGGGAACGGGAAGCCGCTTCGAAATTTGGAGTCCCGAGCGTCTGGCCGCGGCGGACGCCGAGCAGACCGACGCCTACCTGCAGGCGGCGGAGGCCATCGGGCTCTGAGGTTTTATGGAAACGACAACGCCATGAGAGAAACCTGCTGATGACAAGGCGGGTCCGGGTCTTTTGTTTCGGTTTCAACCCTGTGAAGGGTGCCGACGGGAAACCTCAGGGCCAGGCCACCATCAAAATCCGTCCGCGCAACGCGTATGAACTTCTTGGACTACGACGACCAGCCTCTCCAAACCTTGGAAAAGCCTGACACCACCGCCCACTATCACATCTCCGTGATGGCGGACGAGGTGGTCGCGTTGTTGCGTCCGGCTCCCGGCCTCATTTTTCTCGACGGCACGGCGGGTGGGGGAGGGCACTCGGAAAAATTCCTCCAGCATGGTGCTGGGGTGGTGGCGCTCGATCAGGATGCGGATGCGATCGCGTTTTGTCGTCGGCGCCTTGCGCCTTACGCGCACCGGCTGCATCTCGTCGAAACCAATTTTGAAAATGCCGGCGCGGCTCTGGACGGTCTGGGGATTCCCGCGGTGGGCGGCGCTCTGCTGGATCTGGGGGTTTCCTCGCACCAGCTTTACACCGCGGAGCGGGGCTTTGCCATGATGAAGGATGGCCCGCTCGACATGCGAATGAGCCGGGAAAATCCGCGCACGGCGGCGGAAATGGTCAACACCGAGAGCACGGCCGAACTCGCGCGCATCTTTCGCGAGTATGGCGAGGAACCCCGTGCGATGCATATCGCGGCGCGTCTTGTTGCCCTGCGGGCCGAACGCCCGTTTGAAACGACTTTTGACCTCGCCGCCGCGGTCACTTCGGTGATCCCCCGCACGGGGCCCAGGCATCCGGCGACGAGGGTCTTCCAGGCCCTGCGTATCGCAGTGAACGACGAGCTTGGCGTGATCGAGCGCGGACTCACGGCAATTTCCGCGCGACTGGCCCATGGGGCCCGGCTGGGAGTGATCAGCTTCCATTCGCTGGAGGATCGCATCGTGAAGAATTTTTTCCGCGACCGCAGCGTGGAGTGGATCGACCGGCCGGAGTGGCCCGAACCCCGCCGCAATCCCGACCGCCTTTTCCGTCTCCTCACCCCCCGCCCGATGGATGCATCCGGCGAGGAAGTCCACGCCAACCCCCGCTCGCGCAGCGCCAAGCTGCGCGTTGTCGAACGTCTCTAAAATCTTATGACCGCCACCCTCTCCCAAAATAGCCGCAGGCACGTCAATCCCATCCACATCGCCCCGCTTTTCAAGTGGCTCCTTCTCGCGCTCATGGTGGGCGCGGCGGGTCTGATGTTTGTTTATGTAAAAAACCAGCAGCACATGCTCGGGTCGCAGACCCGGGAAGTGGAAGGCAAAATCCGAGAGATGCGCGCCTACAATGAGGTGTTGCTGGCACGGATTTCCGCCCTGTCCTCGCGCGCGGAACTCCAGCGCAAGCTCGACCGCGGCATGATCACGCTGGTCGCCATCCAGGACACCAGCATTGCCCGGCTCACGCCTCCCGGGAATGCCGAGCGCGACGGTGCCATCCGTACCGCGGCCAACGAGGGATTCCGTCCGTGAGATGGAGGGCACGTCGTAGAGCAGTTTGGGCCTGTGGGATTCTGGCCGTGATTTTCACGGTCTATTCCGCGCGTCTGATTTATTTGCAGGTTACGAAGAGTGAGGAATACGCCACGCTGGCGGCCAAAAACCACACCATCCGTCTGACCGTTCCCGCGCGCCGCGGACTCATCCAGGACCGTCATGGGGAAATCCTGGCCGCCAACGTGCCCGTGCGCAAAGTGGTGGCGGACGGTTCCCTCATCAAGAACCGCTCCGGCCTTGCCCGGTTGGCGGCACCCTATCTGGAAATCCCCGAGGAGACCCTCGCGGCGGAACTCAAGACCACAAGTAAGTATAAGGTGCTCGTGCACGAACTGCCCGAGGACAAGGCCTTTGCCCTGCGCAAGGAGATGGATGCCAAAAACCTGCGCGGTCTCTTCTTTTACGAGAACACCACGCGGACGTATCCAAATGGCCCGATGCTTAGTCATGTGCTTGGGTTCCTTTCGCGGAAAGATCCCAAGGATGAGCACGTGGTGGGCGTTGACGGGGTCGAGCGCACGATGGAAGAGCAGCTTTCCGGCATCGACGGATACCGTCATATCGAGCGCGATCGCACGGGGCGCGAGATCGTGATCTACCGGGGCCAGGAACAGCCGCCGCGCAATGGCTTCAACGTGCAGCTCACCATCGACATGGGCCTGCAAGCCATCCTTGAGGCCGAATTGGAGTCGGCCTACAAGGAGCTGAAGCCGGAAACCATCACGGGCATCCTGGTGGATCCGAAAACGGGCGAGGTTCTGGCCATGTCCAACCGTCCCAGTTTCGACCTCAACGATCTCAACTCGACGAAACCCGAGCAGATGAAAAATCGTGCGGTCCTCGACATGGTCGAGCCTGGTTCAACCTTTAAGATTGTCGTGGCAGCCGGCGCGCTGAACGAGCGCGTGGTCAACGAGCGCACCCTGATCTATTGCGAAAATGGCGCATTTTCCTACGGCGGTCGCATCCTGCGCGACCACCACGGATACGGGAATATGACCGTATTTGATATTATCAAAAAGTCCTCGAACATCGGCTCGGCCAAGATGGCCCTGATGATGGGGGATGATAAATATTATGAATACGTTCGTCGTTTCGGATTTGGCGACCGTTCCGGCGTGGAGCTGCCAGGCGAGATTCCCGGCATGGTGAGTCCTCCGGCCCGCTGGGATAAGCTGACTATTACTCGCATGCCGATGGGGCACGCCATCGCGGTCACTCCCTTGCAAATGGTGATGGGGATGTCCGTCGTGGCTAATGGGGGCAAGCTGATGAAGCCGCATATTATTCAAAGCGTGAAAGATGAGAATGGGGCGGACGTGTATCGCTTTGAACCCGAAGTTGTCCGGGAAGTCATCCCGGAAAAAACCGCCAATTTTGTCAGCAGTGCGCTGGTTGGGGTGGTCGGCGAAGGCGGCACGGCGGCGCTCGCCCGGGTGGAAGGGTATACCGTTGCGGGCAAGACCGGGACGGCGCAAAAAGTCGATCCCAAGGGCGGTTATGCGGCGGGCAAATATGTGGTGTCCTTTGTCGGATACATGCCGGCGGAAGATCCCCGGTTTGTCTGCCTCATCATGGTAAACGACGCCAAGATCGCCTCGAACCTCAACTATGGCGGCCTCGTCGCCGCGCCGATTTTCTCCCGCGTGGCGGAAAAGTCCGCGCGTTATCTCGATCTGACCCCCGCCCCGAAGGCCGAACCGCTGCTGCCTGTCGCGATGGGCGGGGGCGGCGAAAAGGAGTTCCGACAATGAGCGTGCCCTTGTCCGAACTTCTGGCCGCCACGGCGGTCACCGATTCCGATGCCGACCCGCAATTGCGGGTCGAATCTCTTTGTTACGATTCCCGTCAATGCCAACCCGGGGCGCTCTTCTTTGCGCTGCGGGGAGCGAAGGACGACGGGAGTAGATTTGTCGCGCAGGCCGCCGAACAGGGGGCGGTTGCGATCGTCTCCGATGCTGCCTTGTCGGCCTGCGCGCTTCCTTTCATTCAGGTCCGGGACGCCCGGGCGGCCATGGCGGATATGGCTGCCGCGTTTTACGGTCGTCCCGCAGATGCGCTGCGGGTGATGGGCGTGACCGGCACCAATGGAAAAACCACCACGGCGTTTCTGGTGAAACATCTGCTCGACGCCGATCAACGCCGTTGCGGGCTGATTGGCACGATCAAATATTGTGTGGGTGACCGCGTGATCGATGCGCCGCGCACCACGCCGGAGTCGGTGGATCTGCAGGAACTGCTCGCGGAAATGGTTGGGGCGGGCAGCAAGGCGGTGGCGATGGAAGTTTCGAGTCATGCCCTCGTCCAGCACCGCGCGCGGGGCATCGGGTTCGACACGGCGGTCTTTACCAACCTTACCCAGGACCATCTGGATTTTCACAAGACGATGGACCGGTATTTTGAGGCAAAGGCCCTGTTGTTTGAAGGGGTGGCCACGCAAAAAAAACGCGGCAAGGCCATCATTAACAGCGACGACCGGTACGGACGTTTCCTGGTGGAGCGTTATGAGAAAAAGATTCCCGTCATCACTTATGGGATGGGTGTGCATGCGCATTTCCGCGCAACGGATGTGAAGTTTGACGCCACCGGCAGTTCCTTTCACTTGTCGGCTAAGGGCCGTGACTATCTCGTCAGGCTGCCCCTCATCGGGTCCTTTAATATTTACAACGCCCTCGCCGCGCTGGCGGCGGTCAATGCGATGGGAATGGAATTGCGCGCTGCTGTGGCCGCCATGGCGAAGGCTCCGCAGGTGCCGGGCCGACTCGAGCGGGTGAACGCGCGCCGGAGTTTCCAGGTGTTTGTGGATTACGCCCATACGGATGACGCCCTGCGCAATGTCCTTCGCACGCTGAGGGAATTAAAACCGAGCAATCTCATCACCGTCTTTGGCTGCGGTGGGGATCGCGATCGTGCGAAACGTCCGCTTATGGCGGCGGCGGCGGAAGAGTTTTCCGACTGGTGCATCCTCACTTCGGACAATCCTCGGAGCGAAGATCCCCTCAAGATCATCGCCGATATGCGGGCCGGGCTGCGCGGCAAGCGCTATGAAGAATTTCCTGACCGTGGCGGGGCGATCCACAAAGCGGTCCAGCTGGCCGGGCCAGGCGACATTATTTTGCTCGCGGGGAAGGGGCATGAAACCTACCAGGAATCTGCCGGTGGAAAACGGACGCCCTTCGACGACGCCGCGGTGGCGCGTCGGGCCATTGAATCCAAACGCGTGGAGGTCGACTAATGGACGCGCTCAGCCTTTTGGAAATCGCCGACATGTGCGGAGGCACGTTGAGCGCCGCGGCGGGATCGACCTCGGTGCGCCGCATTTCCAAGGATACCCGCACCTTGGTGCCGGGCGATTTATATCTGGCCCTGCGCGGGGAAAATCACGACGGCAACCTGCACGCCAGGGACGCGGCAGCGAAGGGGGCGGCCGCAGCGATTCTCGACAAACCTCCCGCCGACCTGCCGGCGGGGTTTCCGGTCATCATCGTGGAAGATTCTCTGGCCGCGCTGCATCGTCTGGCGGGTGCCTGGCGCGACCGGCTCGCCCTCAGGGTGGCGTGCATCACCGGCAGCAGCGGCAAGACCAGCACGAAAGAATTCACGGCGGCGGTTTTGGCGGCACGTTTCCGTGTGATCAAAACTGAGGGAAATCTGAATAATCATATCGGTCTCCCTCTTTCGATTCTCGCGGCGTCGATGGCCGACGATGTCGCGGTTTGGGAAATCGGGATGAACCATCCCGGGGAAATTGCACCGCTTGCCCATCTGGCGCGCCCGGATCTGGCCATCATCACAAACATTGGCGTCGCTCACATTGAATATCTGGGATCGCGCGAGGCCATCGCCTTGGAAAAAAGCGCGCTCCTGGAGGCCGTTGGCCCGGGCGGCACGGTCGTGCTTCCCGCGGAGGATGCGTTCAAAGGTTTTCTGGCATCCCGGACCAAAGCCCAGGTCATCGAAGCCGGACTGTCCGGTGGCACCGTGACGGCATCGGATTTGCAAATTGAAGCGGACGGTTGCCGGTTTGTTTTGCACTGGGAGGGGGAATCCTTGCCGGCTCGTTTGCCCGTGCCCGGTGAACATATGGTGCGCAACGCCCTGCTGGCTGTGGCCGCCGGACTGGAATTTGGACTTAGCCTTGAGGAGTGTGCGGAAGGGCTGGCATCCTCGCGACTGACCGGTGGACGGTTGTCGCGCCGGAGCGTTCGGGGGATTACGATTCTGGACGATTCGTATAACGCCAATCCGGACTCGATGGAGGCGGCCCTGCAAACGCTGAAATCGGTGACCGTAGGTGGTCGCCGCATCGCCGTTCTCGGTCGCATGGGTGAACTGGGATCCCATGCCTCGGCGGGATACCAACAAGTGGGCCGCGCCGCGGCGCAAGGCATTGATCTGCTGATTGCAGTGGGCGCCGAAACCGTCCCGCTGACAGAAACCGCGCGCGCGGGCGGATTGAGGGAAATTCACGAAACCTCCTCTCCCGAGGAAGCGGCCGGCGTGCTGCGCAGCATCGCGCGAGAAGGGGATGTTGTTTTGGTCAAAGGAAGCCGCGCCGCCCGGATGGAACGCGTTATCGAAAATTTCTAATGCTTTATTATCTCTACACCCTTAGCGAATGGGCGGAAAAAGCGGGGCTCGACAGCGAGTTTTTCAAGGCGATGAACGTCTTCAAATATCTCACCTTCCGCTCCATCTGCGCGGCGGCAACGGCGTTTTTGATTTCGATCATCTGCGGCAACTGGGTGATCCGGAAATTGATCTCGCTGAAGTTCGGCCAGCCCATCCGGACGAAGGAGGAAGTGAACCAGCTCTTCGAATTGCATGGGGCGAAAAAGGGCACACCGACGATGGGGGGTCTCCTCATTATTGGCTCGATTTTGATTTCGACGCTGCTCTGGGCCATGCCATCCAACCCGTTTGTCTGGCTGGTGCTTTTCAGCATGCTGTTCCTTGGCGCGATCGGGTTCTACGACGACTGGCTGAAAGTCAGCAAAAAGAGCTCCGCGGGTATTAGCAGCCGACTGAAGTTTGGGTTGCAATGCGTGCTGGCCGGAATCTTCACCGCGTTTTTCCTGCTCGATCCCGAGCTGTCGAAAATGGCGAAAAATCTCTACATCCCGTTTTTCAAAGACCCCATCGTTCTTGGGTTCGGCGGGTTTACGTTTATCTTTTACCTCCTGGTCATCGTTGGCACGTCGAATGCGGTGAATCTCACCGATGGACTCGACGGACTCGCCACGGGATGCACCGCCACGGTCGCGGCCGCTTATGCCGCGCTGGCTTATCTGGCGGGAAACTTTCGGGCGGCGGATTATCTGCAAATTCCTTTCGTGCAGCTTTCGGGCGAACTTTGCGTGCTGTGCAGCGCGCTTCTCGGGGCCTGTCTGGGGTTCCTTTGGTGGAACGCGTATCCGGCCCGGGTCTTTATGGGCGACACCGGTTCCCTCGCCATCGGCGGCATGCTCGGAGCGGTCGCGATCTGCTGCAAACAGGAAATTCTGCTGGTCATTGTCGGGGGCGTTTTTGTCATGGAGGCCATGTCGGTCATTCTCCAGGTGGCCAGTTTCAAACTTACGGGAAAGCGCATCATCAAGATGTCACCCATCCATCACCATTTTGAACTTAGCGGGTGGAAGGAAAATACGGTCATCGTCCGTTTTTGGATCATGTCGATTCTCTTCGCCCTGCTCGGCCTTGCCACTTTGAAACTCCGGTAAACCACCCCTTTCCACCTTCACTTTCACTCTTTTGGAATGATCTATTCGGGAAAAACAGCAGTTGTGCTTGGGCTCGGCGATAGCGGCGAGGCCGCGGCCGTCTTGCTTGCGGAAGAGGGCGCGGCGGTGACGGTCTGCGACAGTTCCAACGGTCCGCGGCAGCATGAGAAAGCCGCCCGGCTGGCGGAGCAGGGTGTGAAGGTGCTTCTCGGTTCCGCGGCGGATACGGATCCCGTCATCTACGATGTCTGTGTGCTGAGCCCCGGCATCGACCCCGTCGAACCGCTCGTGCAAAACGTGCTGGCGAAGAAGATCCCGGTCATTGGTGAGATCGAACTCGGATTTGAAGAATGTGTTTGCCCGGTGGTTGCCATTACGGGGACGAATGGGAAGACCACCACGACCGAACTCACCACCGCGATGCTGCAAGGATCCGGCGTGCGCACGCTGGCCAGCGGCAATATCGGTCTGCCCTTTGCGACGGCCGTGCGGCAGAGCAATCAGCTCGATGTGATGGTGCTGGAGGTGAGTTCGTTTCAGCTCGAAACGATTGCCCGGTTCCGCCCGCAGGTGGCCGTCTGGCTGAATCTCAGCCCCAACCATCTTGACCGTTACCGGGACGTGGAGGAATACCGCACCGCCAAGCTGCGGATTTTCGACAACCAGACGCCTGATGACTATGCGGTGGTCAATGCCCGCGAGTCTCTGCCGCCCCTTGCCGCGCGCGTGATCACCTTCAGCGCCTACACGGACGCTGCGCATTTTACCCTGCGCGACGGAGTGATTTTTTACCAGGGCGCTCCCGTGCTGGACCAGAGCACGACAAAGCTGCCGGGGATCCACAATGCGGAAAATCTCATGGCCGCGCTCGGCATTGGCCTGGCGCTGGGTCTGGATTTCGAACGTATGGCGGGCGCGGTGACTGAATATACCGCTCCCGTTCACCGTTGTGAGTTTGTGAAAGAGCTCGCTGGCGTCCGCTGGGTCAATGATTCCAAGGCCACCAATCTCGATTCGGTGGAAAAGGCCGTCCTGTCCCAAACGGGCCCGTTGTTGCTCATCGCGGGCGGCAAGGACAAGGGATTTGAGTTCGACCCCATCGCCCCGCTGATCCGCGAGCGCGTGCGCGAGGCCATTTTGATCGGCGAAATGAAGGAACGTATTGCCCGCTCCTGGTCCGGGGTGCCCTGCCATCTGGCGGCCACTTTGGAAGAAGCGGTGGCCCTCGCACGTGACCTGGCAGGCCCGGGCGACACAGTGTTGTTTTCCCCCGGCACCTCCTCTTTTGACATGTTTCGCAACTACGGCGAGCGGGGCAACCGCTTCAAGGACGCCGTGAAATCCCTCACTCCAAAAACCCAGGAAGAGAAAACGCCATGAAAATGAAAAAAGCCGTAAGAATGCCGCTCCGCCGGCCGCCGCAACGGCCCCGTCCCTCGGCGGCCCCGCTCCGCGCCCGCGCTGCGACCGTTGACGAAACCTACGATGACGAGGAGGACTACGCCTCCGAGGAGGAACCGAACATGAAGTTCACCCACGCGCTTTTTGTCGTGCTGATCCTTCATATCATCGCGGTGGGCGGCGTTTTTGCGTTCAATTGGATGAAAACCAAACAGGGCCCGGAAACCGCTCCGGTGGCCAAGGTGCCGGCCGCGGAAAAGACGGTCGAACCCACCGCCAAGACGGAAGCTGCCCCCAAGCCGGTCGCAGCGAAGCCAGCCCACATCGAAGGTTGGACGGGGAAGACACACACCGTTGAGCCGGGCGACACCCTTACGCATATTGCCTCAAGCTACAAAATCAGCGTCGGTCTGATTGAGAAGGAAAACGAGATCACGTCGTATTCGCTTCTGCGGGTCGGTCAGGTGCTGAAAATTCCGGGAACGGAAAAGGTGGCGAAAACCGAAGCGCCGAAATCGGGGACGACGAAGGAGGCCTTTCTTGCCACCAAAACGGAAACGCCCCCGGCAAAATCCGGCGGCACGGTCACGGCGGTGTCTCGCAATGCAGAGGCCGCACCGCCCAAACCGGCTGAAATCAAAGCCCCCGCGCCCGCCGGCGATGTCTATGTCGTGGCTAAGGGTGACAATCCCTACACCATCGCGAAAAAGTTCCACGTGAGTTACAGCGAGTTGCTCTCCGTTAACGGCATCAAGGACGCCACCAAAGTCCAGGTCGGACAGAAGTTGAAGATTCCCAAAAATTAAGGGCCGAGGGCATGGGGTCGTGGGCCGAGGGGGGGATTCCCTTGGCACTCGACACCCGGCCCATGGCACTCCCACCGCACCATGCATCGCAACGCCATTTATGTGCTTTTGCTGACAGTGGCCGGGCTGACCGCCCTGGGCATGGTCATGCTTTTCAGCACAGGGGCGTTTGCCAGTGAGAGCAAGGGGGATATGTATTTTTTCGTCAAACGTCAGGGGATGTGGCTGGGCATTGCGACGCTGGGGGCAATTGTCGCGGCGTGCATTGATTATAGTTGGTGGCGCAAGACATGGTGGCTCTTTTTCGCCGGGGCGTTTGTTCTGCTCATCCTTTGTTTTGTGCCGGGAGTCGGGATGAAACTCAATGGTTCAAGCCGCTGGATCAACCTGGGGGTGGCGACGTTTCAGCCGAGTGAAATGGCCAAGGTGGCATCGCTGTTTTTCATGGCATGGTGGTTTTCCAAGTTTGAACACAAAACGCAAACCTTCTGGTTTGGGTTGGCGTTTCCGCTCGCCATTCTGGGAGTCCTCGTTCTGCCGATTCTCTGCGAGGTCGATCTGGGCGCGAGCGCCTTGATCGTGGCGACGGGCATTACCGTTATGTTTATGGCGGGCACGAGTTTACGCTGGCTGGGACTCATTGCCGTGGTCGGTCTCGCGGTGATGCTCTACGGTGCAATGCATATCGATGAACGGTTGGGCCGCCTGATGGCGTTTTGGTACCCGGACCGATATCCGGACGAGTTTTATCAACAGCTCCAAGGGTTGATTGCGATGGGTTCAGGCGGCTTTGATGGTCTGGGGCTGGGCGAGAGCCGCCAGAAAATGTCCTACCTCCCCTACGCGCACACGGATTTTATTTTTCCCATGATCGGAGAGGAACTGGGCCTCAAATTCACCCTGCTGACGGTGCTCGGGTACCTTCTGATTTGTCTGGCGGGAAGCATTGTGGCCACCAATGCGCGCGACCGCTTTGGCATGCTGTTGGGCTTTGGCTGTGTCATGATGGTCACCCTGCAAGCGGTCGTGAATATTGGGGTGACCACGGCCCTTCTCCCGAACAAGGGCATGCCGCTGCCTTTTATTAGCTTCGGCGGTTCGAATCTCGCCATTTGTTATTTCATGATCGGTATTCTCATCAATATTCACCGGCACGGAAATCCTCTTGTGGAAAGAGTTTCCCCCGCCCTGCGCCGCGTGCGAAACTCCTGCCGTCTATGAGCAAACCTTTTCGCGCCGTCATCGCCTGTGGAGGCACCGGGGGACATTTGTTTCCCGGCCTCGCCGTGGCCGAGACGCTGAAGGAGCGCGGACACGAGATCCTCCTCATCGTTTCCGAAAAATCCATCGACAGCGTTGCGCTCCAGTCTCATCCCGATTTTCGCTTCGAGAAACTGCCCTCCGTGGGTATGCCGTCCATGCTGTCTCCGGCCTTCGTGCGTTTTCTGCGCCGTTCGTGGGAGAGCTACGGGCATTGCGGGAATGTTTACCGCAAATTCCGGCCCTCCGTGGTGCTGGGCATGGGTGGGTTCACCTCCACCGCGCCTCTGCTGGCCGGATGGCGGCAAAAGCTGCCGACGTTTATCCACGAGTCGAATGTCATTCCCGGCCGCGCCAACAAACTTGCGGCCCGGTTTGTCACCAAGGTGCTGCTTGGTTTCGAGGCGTGTGTGCCCAATTTTCCCGGTCGCGAAACGGTGGTCACCGGAACGCCGGTTCGCCGCAATCTCGGTTCGCCACTGCCCAAGGCGGAGGCGCTGGCGGCTTTTAAACTCGAGCCGGGACGTCCGACCCTGTTTGTGATGGGGGGGAGCCAGGGAGCATCGGGGATTAACCAAATCCTCTTCAAATGCGCCCCACTGCTGCGCGACAAGGGGGTGCAAATCATTCATCTCACGGGTGAGCGTGACGACCAACTGGCCGCAGCGAACTATCAGCGGGAGGAAATTCCGCATTATGTGGCGCCGTTTCATCACCGCATGGAGGAAGCGTATTCCGCCGCGGACCTGGTCATTTCGCGCTCCGGTGCGGCCAGTTTGAGCGAGCTTTCGCAGTTTGGACTGCCGTCGGTTCTGATCCCGTATCCGTTTGCCACGGACGACCATCAGACCTACAACGCGAAAGTTTTTGTCGATGCCGGGGCAGCCGAACTGCAGCCGGAGGAAAAGATCACCCCGGATGCGTTCGCCGCCCTCATTTCCAACTTGCTCGGCAACGACCGTCGCCGCGAGCAGATGGCGGCCTCGGCCCGCGCCGTGTTACCGCGCGATGCGGCGGGCAACGTTGCGGACGAAATCGAGCGCGCCGTGAAGGCGGCCGAGAAGGGAGATCGGGGATGAATCTGGCGACCCTCACCGAGTTTCTGACCGGGGCTCCGCGCCGAGTTCACCTCATCGGTGTGGCCGGTTCTGGCATGAGCGGGATTGCCGCGCTGGTCTTGGCGCTGGGCCATCGCGTGAGCGGGTCGGACAAGGCCGAAACGGTCGAGATCGAACGACTGAAAAAGAAGGGCCTGCAATTTAACCGTCCCCACCAGGCGGGCGAGGCGCGCGAGGCGGAACTGATTGTTTATTCCTCCGCCATCAAGCCCGGCAACATCGCCTATGATGAGGCCCGCGAGCTCGGGCTACCCATGGTGCGGAGGGCGGATGCGCTGGCTGCGATCATGAACGCGAAGAAGGGCGTGGTGATTTGCGGCATGCACGGCAAGACCACGACGTCGTCCATGACGGCACACGTCCTGCGTCTCGGCGGTCTCAAACCATCCCACTATGTCGGAGCGGAGATTCCCATCCTCGGCACGAATGCCCGCTGGGATTCCGAGGGGGAGTTTTTTGTCGCCGAGGGGGACGAGAGCGACGGCACGCTGATCAATTATCACCCCGAGCACGCCATCGTTCTGAATATCGAGCCGGAGCATTTGGATTTTTACAAGGACCTGGCGGCCATTGATGCTGTTTATGCCAAGTTGATTTCCCAGACGCGCGGAAAGGTCGTGTATTGCGGGGACGACGAGGGCGCGACCCGGGTGTGTGCCGCGCATCCTGGCGCGGTCAGTTACGGGCACCAGGAAGGTAACCGATATCGCGTCACCGACCTCGTCACCAAAAATTTCTGCTCGCATTTCACAGTTTGGAAGGACGGCGAAAAACTGGGCGACGCGAAGTTAAATATCCCCGGCGCGCACAATGCGCACAACGCCCTTGCCGCCATCGCGTTGGCCACGGAGATCGGCCTTCCCTTCGATAAGATCGCCTTTGCCCTAGAGCTCTTCCGGGGGGCGCGCCGCCGGTTTGAAATTCGTCACGAGAGCCCGCGTAATTTAGTGGTGGACGACTATGGTCATCACCCGACGGAAATTGCCGCCACCATCGCCACGGCGCGCACGGGCGACTGGCAGCGGGTGCTGGTGATGTTTCAGCCCCATCGCTACACGCGCACCCTGGCGCTCCGGGAGGAATTTGGCCGCGCTTTCGACCAGGCCGATTCCGTCTTTATTGCGGATGTTTATCCTGCGAGCGAAAAGCCCATCGCCGGCGTCTCCGGGCTGACGCTAGTTGAGGCCATGAGGGCGCATGGACATCCCCGTGCGGCTTTCCAGCCGGAGATCAGCCGGATCCATCAGGACTGCGCCGCGGAGATTCGGGACGGTGATCTGATTTTGAGCCTGGGCGCGGGCAACATTCACGAGGCGGGCGCGCGGCTGGTCAATGACCTTGTCCTGCGCGACAAGCTGGTCGGCGTGATGGGGCCGGGTTCCATCCGTCTGCATGAACCGCTCTCCCGTCACACCACAATGCGGGTGGGCGGACCGGCGCAGTTCTGGACGGAGCCGGAAACCGAGGAAGGGTTTGCCGATCTGGTGCAATACTGTTTCGACGAAAATATCCCGTTTATGGTGATGGGCCGCGGTTCGAATTTGCTGGTCCGCGACGGCGGAATTCCCGGCGTGGTGGCGCATCTTTCCAAGGGCGAATTCGCGCGCCACGAGGTGAATGGCAACGAGATCACCGCGGGTGTGGGCCTCAAGCTGAAGCAACTTTCCACCATCGCGCTGAAGGCCGGATTGGGTGGTTTCGAATGGATGGAGGGAATTCCCGGAAACCTCGGCGGCGGGCTGCGCATGAACGCGGGCGCGATGGGGGCACAGACCTTCGAGCAAGTCGTCCGCGTGCGGTACTGCGACCAGGATGGCAACATCTTCACCCGCACACCTGCCGAGATGGAGGTGCATTACCGCGATGTTACGACCCTGCGGCAGAACTACGCGCTCTCCGCAACCCTTCGCGGAACGCCCACCGAGACCAAGGACATCGAAAAGCTTCTCGACCACAGCGAACGCCACCGCCGCGAATCCCAACCCATCGCGGCCAGCGCGGGGTGTATTTTTAAGAACCCCTCCGAAATTCCTGCCGGCAAACTGATCGACGAATTGGGTTTCAAAAACTTCGTCGTTGGGCACGCGCGGGTTTCCGAAGTCCATGGCAACTTCATCGTCAACGACGGCGGAGCCACGGCGGAGGAAATCCTCACCCTCATTGAAGAAATCAAAGCCGCCGCCGCGCGGGAGCGGGGCATCGAGCTTCAGACCGAAGTACAAATTGTTGGAATTGACGCATGAAAGGAATTCTCCAGGGAAAAAAAGTTGCCGTCCTGATGGGCGGTCCGGGCGCGGAACGTGAGGTCTCACTGCGCTCCGGCGCGGCCGTCGGGCGCGCGCTGGC
>JBGSVZ010000063.1:0-25669 GCA_041752695.1 Terrimicrobiaceae bacterium | reverse complement strand
CGCCGAAGGCCGCCGCCGCCTGCCAGGGGCCGAGGGTGAGGTGGTCGAGCCGGATGACTTCGTAGAGCGACGAGATGCTGCCGGCCAGGGCCGGGGAGGCGAGGCGGGCGAGCACGGGACCGAGCACCAGTCCGAGCGCTGAACCCGCCAGAGCGTCGAGAGTCGCTCCTCCCAGAAAAAGAGCCTGCACTTCGAAGCGGGTGGCTCCGTAGGCCCGCAGCACGGCGATTTCCGTTCGCCGCCGTACCACTGTCGCGCCCACGCTGTTGAAAATGAGGAACATGCCGACAATAAGAGAAACCAGGCTCATCGCCGTCAGGTTGAGCTGGAAGGCACCCAGCATCGTTTCCATTTCCTTGTCGCGGGCGGCGGGCGGGGTCACCGTCACATCCGTCGGCAGGATTTTGCGGAGTTCCTCCGCCACCGCCACGGTTTCGGTCGGATTTTTCAGCAGCACCTGGATGGCGGTGAGGCGTCCCTGTTTTCCCAACAGCTCCTGCGCCCAACCGATGTCCATCGCGGCGATGCGTTTGTCGGCGGTGGAAAGGGGGCCTTCTGGCTGGAACGTGAAGCGCGGGTGGAGCTCCCGCAGACTGCCGTTGGCCAGAACGGTGAGGGTCGTGCCCAGATCTCGCGCCGCGGGCTGAATGGCGATGGCCGAGGGATCGCCCAGCCATTTTTCGAAGTTGATCGGCTGGTCGTCCCCTTCTTCCAGCGTAAAAGCAAAAAGGGCCGCCCCGCTGAACGGATCCACGCCGAGGATGCGCAGGTATTCGCCGGGCCGGCTGGGGATGGGCACGATGCCCTCCACAAGAGGCGTGGCGGCCAGAACGCCCTCCGTCGCCGCGACCGCCGGAAGCAAACCATCGTCCATGTCGCCGCGGATCTCCAGATGGGCCTTGCCCGCGGTGAGACTCGCGGCGGAGCGAAAACTGTCCAGCGCTCCCCGATTGGCGATCTGGATGGCCAGAAAAACCGCCACCCCAAGTGCGATGCTCAGAATATTCAGGCCGGTGAGCAGCGGATGCCGCCAGATTTGCCGCATGACCTGCCGCCAAAAAAGCGTGAGGAACCGGGGGGTCATGGGGTGTGGCTTGCTCGTTGAGTGATTGATGTAGTCACGGCGCTCCGTCGCCGTGCGCACCGTCGTCCGGCACCCCAACAACCGTAGCGCAGCGGAGATAGCCGAAGGCAAAGTGGGGCGGCTACAGTTAGGTTCATCGAAATTCGATGGGGACGATTTCTCCCTGGTATGGCCATTTTTCAGATTCGGCACATAAACCCGCTCGCACAGGATTTAGCCGCACATAGTCCCACTTCTGCGCGTAACTTTCCGAGCTTCGGAGCACGTGGTCAAAAAAGCCTTCCTGCCAATGCGGTTTGTCGTGTCCGAGTTGCAAGAGTCTCTTGCCGACTACTGTCCGCAAGGTTCTCACCCATTGGGAGAGAGGGATGCCTTCCTGGGAAAGCATCACAAAGAGATGAAAATGATCCGGCATCAAGACGTAACGCCCCACAGACACGCCGTGGTTTCCAGCATTCTGGCAAAAGGTTTGGAATTCTTCATGAACCACGTCATTCGCGAGGATGTGTTTCCGGTTCCACGTGTTGAACGTGACGAAATAAAAGGGGCGAATATTTGAGAAAAGCCATGTCAGGCGGGGAGGGCGCCGGGGGTGTTGCTTTTCTGGGGACATAACTCGTATCGATGTGGTTGTTTCCTCAAAAAAAACTGTAGTCACGGCGCTCCGTCGCCGTGCTCCTCGTCGCCGAAGCGCCCCGACGGAGCGGGGCGGCTACAGTTGGAGCCGCCTCCCTCACTGCATGGCGCGATTTGAGGCCCGTTGGAGAAGGCGTTGCAGGCGCTTGGTCGTGGTCTCGTCCGTGAGTTTCTTGCCGTCCTTGCCCGTGACGTAAAAGCTGTCCATCGCAACTTCCATTTCGGTGGTGATACGGGAGAGTTCGATGTTCACGCCAGCTTCGCCGAAGGCGCGGAGCAGGTCGTAGAGCAGGCCAAGGCGGTCGGGGGTTTGGATGTCCACGACCGTAAACGTCGGATGCAGGGTGTTTTCGATGGTGATCTTGGTCGGCAGTTCCGCATCCTGCGACATGCGGTAGGAGCGCAAGCGGGCGTCTTTGCTGAGCAGGGGCGTAAAGTCGTAATCCTCCACCGCGAGCGAGTCGCTGAGCCGGGTTTCCACGCGGGCGATGTCCTTGACGTTGGTGACCGGGGAAAACTGGGTGTTGCAGACGCGGAAAATATCCAGGGCCAGGTTGTCGCCGCGGGTGAAGATATCGGCACTGAGAATATTGACCTGGGCGGAGAGGAACGCTCCCGCGATGCGCTCGAGCAGGCGGGGACGGTCCCACCCGCAGACCCAGACTTCGCTGTGACCCTGTTCGGGTTTGGCGATCCATTTGAAGGCCGGGGCGTAGGGCGGAGTGACTGTCGCGGCGAGGTGCGATTCCAGAAACGAACGGAAGAGCCGGATGTGCCCGGCGATCTGGTCGCCATCGAACGTCTGGAAATACCGTTCCGGCATGTGCTGGAAATGCGCCTCGATCTCGTCTCCGTAGTCGCGGGCGAGTTTTTTCGAGGCGTGCTCGAACAGGTCGTCGCGGTTTTTCTGATACTGAGCCAGGGTGGTCGGGCCCCCTTCGAGATAATCGCGGGTGCGGCGGTACAGGGTCCAGACGAGTCCTTCTTTCCAGTCCGACCAGTTTTGGTCGCTGGTGCCCATCCCATCGGCCAGGGTGAGGAGCATGAGGGCGTCGAGTTGGGAAATATGGCTCACGATGCCGGCGAATTCCGAGATCGTGGCGGGATCGTCGAGATTGCGTTTCTGGGAGGTCGACGAGAGTTCGTAGTGCGAGTTCACCAGCATGATCAACATGCGGCGGCGTTCGGACGAGAGCTGCAGGCGGCGGGCGACCTTCTGCGCCAGCATGGCGCTGGCATCCTCGTGATTGCGCTGGTTGGCGGACTTCCCCGTATCGTGCAGGAGCAGCGCCAGGTAGAGCATCGCCGGATCTTCCAGCTTCTGAAAAAGGGCGCGGTAGCCCCGGAAGCGTTCCTCGCTGGCAAAGAGGAGGGTGTCGAGTTTCTCGATACAGACGAGGGTGTGTTCGTCAGCGGTGTAGCGGTGGTAAAACTCGTGCTGAACCAGGCAGGTCAGCGAGCCAAACTCCGGGATGTAGCGGCCGAGAAAACCGAGGTCGTGCATTTCGCGCAGGATGCGCCCGACCTCACCCTTGCGGGATAGGATGGCGACGAAGGTTTCGCGGGCGACCCTGGCATATTGAAAGGTGCGGTCCACCAGCCGGAGCTTGCGGCGGATGACATCGCGAAGTTCGGGACTGAAATCCAGCTGCCGTACCTGAGCGTGGTGGAAGGCGCGGATGAGCCTGTAATGGTCTTCGGCGATGGTTTCGCGGGACTCGAGGTACAACTTTCCACCACGGGCGATGAATCCATCGAATTTTTCGGCGCGCGGTTTAAGCAGCCCCAGAATGCCGGGTTTTTCCGGGACGACATGCATCCGCTCAATGGCGGATTGCGTGATGAGATGTACGTCGCGGGTGTGGATGTAATACTCCCGCATGAAAGCCTCCACGCGGCGCAGGATGTGGCGCTGCGGGTAGTCGAGACTGGTGGCCACGCGGCCCTGGAGCTGAAGGGTGAGCACGTCCTGCGGGCGCTGCGTCAGGTATTGCATTTCGGTGCGAATGCGCAGGAGGAAATCGTAGGCTTTTTCGAGAACGGAGCGCTCGGTTTCCCTCAGGTGGCGTTTTTCCACCAGCTTCGCGGTGGTATTGAGACGCTCCTGAAAAAATCCAATCCAGAGGAGGCTCTGGTAGTCGCGGAGGCCGCCCATCCCGTTTTTCACATTGGGCTCCTGCATGAAAACGCTGCTGCCGTATTTCAGCTGCATTTCGGCCTGATTGGCCAGGCGCCAGGCAATGTACTCGGCCTCGCGGCCTTTCACGCAGTCGTGCTCGAAGCGTTCTTTAAAATCGTTATAGATTTCCCGTGCGCCCGTCAGAAATCGGCTCTCCAGCATGGCCGTCTTGGTGATCATGTCGCCGTTCGCCTGCTTGACCGCCTGCGGAATGGACCGCGTGGCGTGGCCCACCTTGTAGCCAATGTCCCATAGCGCCGTGAGCGTCTGGCGGATGACCTCCTCGGCCAGCTTCGAGGGTTGGGCGCGCGGCAGCAAAAACATGATGTCGATGTCGCTGCACGGGGTGAGTTCGCGACGACCGTAGCCGCCCGTGGCAAGGACGAGGAGCGGATCGGAAAGGCCCTTCGGAGCGACCGCCCTCGAGATGCCATCGAAAAGTTCGCGAAAAAGAATGTCCACCAAGTCGGCGCGCTGGCGGGCGATTTCGCGTCCGCCGCCCCCGGATTTGTGCCACATGCGCAGGCGGTGTTCCTCGATTTTGCGGAAGCCGCGGAAAATTTCGACACTCTGGCCGACTTTTTTGCGGGCTTTTTCGTGGAGGGCGCGGGCGGCAAGTTCGAGGGCGCGTTCCTTAGGCGTGATCATGAAACGGGAATAAAATTCGGGCGGCGGGTCTGAGGTGCGGGCGGCGTTCCCGTTTATTGCGGCTTGGCGGAGCGGTCGCGAATGACAATCTCCACCCGCCGGTTAATCTGTTGTTCCTCCACCGTGCCCGAACCCGGGGCAATGAGCCGGGTCTCCCCAAAGCCACGCGTCTCGATGCGGCCAGGGGCAATCTGCATTTCGCGGACCAGCCAAATTTTCACCATCGTGGCGCGGTCCTGACTGAGAACCCTATTGGATTCGTCGGTGCCGAAAGAATCGGTGTGGCCCTCAATGATAAAATCCGCCTGCGGATTGCGCCGGATGAGCAGCCCCAGCTTTTGCAAACCGGCCAGGGCGCGGTCGTCCAGGCTGTACGCTCCGTAGTTGAAGAGCAGGTCGCTGGGCATCAGGATCGGCGCGGTGCCGGGGCTGAGCGGGCCGGTCTGTGCCAGCAAATCGTCGAGATTGCTGAATCCCGGAGTGTCTCCGCCCCGGAGCGCGCCGGCTTTGACGATGGCGCGCCCGGTGATTGAATCCGGGGCGAGCAGATCGCCCACGGGCTTGCTGCCGGCATCGGGGCGTTCGCCCAATATCGCCTGCTGCAACGCCTTGGGATCCTCCAAGGCACTTTGCGCACCGGTGAGCTGCGCGGTCTGCATGGTTTTGTCGAACGTCGTCGACGAGGCCGTCGGTTTGTCGGAGAGAAACGACTGGTCGATCTTCGGCGCGGCGGGCTCGCCTTTGTTATCGGCCATCAGTTTTTCGAAGGCCATCTTCTCCTGCGGAAGGCTGACGGCTTCAGGGGCCAGGGCGGGACGTTTGTCAGCGGCGGGCTCCGGCTCAAGCAGCTTCTGGTCAATCTCCACCCGGTCCACGTGAAACGTCCGCGGCACGAGGCGGTCGTACACCTTCTGGCTGTTCGCCGCGAGGGAGAACCCGTGCGCCCAATACAGAAAATACCCGTGCAGAAGAACAGACACCACCAGAGCGGGTATCAGCCAGCGCGAGAAACTCGAAGTGCTCTCCTCGTGTTCATAGTCCGCCTCCATCATTAAGGAGTCAGTGTATCGTTGCCATTTCGGGAATTCAAGGAATGCCACTCGGCAATCCCGAAGCAACCCACCTTGCTTCCACCGGACAGCGCATCACGGACGCCAGAGCTCCTCGTCCCGTCTTTACAATAAATGTCCCACCTGGGACATTTATTGTAACGGGGGCGTGCCGGGGCGCAGCGGGATGGGAGGGGTTGGATTTGGGATTTCCGTTTTGGCATTTTGCGTCAAGATCGGGAGAAAATGAAGGTGGTTGATCATCTCCGTCAGTTGTGGAAAAAGCTCTTTACGCTGAAGGATTCGCCGCACGCGATTGCGGGAGGGGTGGCGATTGGAATCTTTATCGGGTTCACGCCGCTTTGGGGGATCAAGACGTTGCTTTGCCTGGGGCTGGCTTATGCGTTGCGGTGCAATCCGATTGCGGCGGTCGTTGCGGTGTCGCTGCATGATGTATTGACCCCGTTTGCCCCCATCTTCATGCGCTGGCAGTATGATCTGGGGTATTGGTTGCTGAGCCATCCGCATCACCTGCCGCCGAAGCTGGAAGTCCTGCACACGCACGTCCATCCGGCGGAGATGTTAAAATGGACGACGTTTTTTCACATCGGCCTGCCCTTGTTGATTGGGTCGTTGTTGTTTTCCGCTCCCGGGTCCCTTGTCGCCTATTTTGCCACACTCACGGTGTTGCGACGGCGGAAGGATGCGTGATTGCGGTGGGAGCCTACGGGAGGGTGTCCGCTTTTCCCCTTGCCGTCGTGCGGCATCTGGCCGTTAATCCACGCCCCGCATGTCATCCCAAACACTCACTCTCGGCCTGCCCTCTGGCAGTCTGATGGACGCGACCTTCGATCTTTTCGCCAAGGCCGGTTTTGCCATCTCGGGATCAAAACGCTCCTACCGCCCGACGGTGGACGATCCCGAACTCCAGCTCCGCCTCCTGCGCGCGCAGGAAATCAGCCGCTATGTGGAGCATGGTTATCTTGACGCCGGGCTGACCGGCCGCGATTGGGTGGCCGAGAACGCCTCGGACGTTCATGAGATCACGGTTCTTCCCTTCAGCAAGGTCAGTTCCCGTCCCACGCGCTGGGTCTTGGTGGTGCCCGAAGATTCGCCGATCCAATCTCTCGCGGATCTGGAAGGCAAGAGGGTTGCCACGGAAGCGGTGGGCATGGCGCGGCGATATTTTGAAAAGGCGGGAGTCAACGTCGAGGTCGAGTTTTCCTGGGGGGCGACCGAGGTGAAGGTGCCGGATTTGGTGGACGCCATCATTGACATCACGGAAACCGGTTCCTCCCTGCGCGCCAACAAGCTGCGGATCGTCGAGACTCTCATGGAGTCGTTTCCCGTTTTGGTGGCCAACCAGTCTGCCTGGCAGGATTCCTGGAAGAGGGAAAAGCTGGAAACTCTGGCGCTTTTGCTCAAGGGAGCCCTCGCGGCGCGCGATTTGGTGGGGTTGAAAATGAACCTCCCCGAAGGAAACTTGAAGAATTTGCTTGAGGCGTTGCCCGCGCTCCGAAATCCTACAGTTTCGCCCCTGGCTCATCCTGGTTGGGTTGCTGTCGAAACGGTCATCGAAGAGAAGATCGTCCGCGAGATCATCCCCAGGCTTAAAGCTCTCGGGGCGGAGGGGATTATCGAATATCCTCTCAACAAAGTCGTTTATTAGTTCAGTTCAGTTCATCTCACTCTCTCATGGGTTCACTTAAAAAGAAAAGAAAGGCGAAGATCGCGAAGCACAAGCGCCGCAAGCGCATGCGCGAAAATCGCCACAAGAAGCGTTTGCGCTACAAGTCGTAACGGATACAGTTTCCGCCATGAGCAGGAGAAGGACCCACGGGACTGCTGGATGCAGAATCCGGCGGACCGCCCTTTTTGTCGCCATGGCTGGAGGACTGGCCGCGTTTTCCGCGCGGGCCGCCGTTGCCGATTTGTTGCCTGACGAAATACCGGAGTCCGCCTCCGCGCTTGAGCCTTCCGGCCAGCGCAAGGCGGACGCTCTGGCGTGGTTTATGACTGGGCTCTTCGAAGAGGAGAGCGAAGGTCCTGAAAAAGCGCTCGAGAGCAAACGCAAGTCGCTCTCGCTCGATCCCGCCAACACGCAGCTCGCGATCGAGCTTTCGTACGATTACCTGCGCCGTGGCGATACGGCGGAGGCCATTTTTGTTTTAAAGGATGCCATTAAAGCCGTTCCGGGCGACATGGCGTCCTGTCTTGCGCTGTCGTCCATCTACCTGCGTCATCTGCAGAAGCCGGACATGGCGATTAAATATGCCCAGACTGCGCTGGACGCCTCGCCCCGGGCCTTTCCGCCCTACGGTGCACTCTGTGAGATTTATCAATCGCAGGGCCAGATGACCAAGGCCCAGCAGGTGCTGGAAAAGGCGGCAAAATCCAAAAGTCCCGACCCGAAATTCTGGCTGGCCCTGGCGGAGGCGGTGAGTCGCGAGCCTTTCAAGACCGGCGCGACGCTGAGCGAACCGGACCTTCAGCGGCTTTCGGCGTTGCTGGGCAGGGCGGAGTCGCTGGCTCCGGAGAACCCCGAGGTCCTTAGCAAGGCTGGCGATTTGTTTTCGCTCGCCCGTCAGATCGAGAAAGCCCTGCCGCTTTACCGCAAATTGGTGGAGGTGAAGCCGTCCTTCCCTCTGGCCCGCGAAAAACTGGCGGCGTGTTATGTCGAGACCGGACGGAACGCGGAGGCCATTGAGACCTTGAACGAGGTGGTGAAATTCAGTCCACTCAACCGGGCCGCTTACGACCAGCTAGCAGAACTCAATATCAAGGCCGGGGACGTCGAAAAGGCCCTGACCAATGCCCGTCAGGCACTTTTGATGGACCCCAACCGCATCGAGCGGTATGGGGCGGTCGCCGGCTTGCTTTTCGATCTGAAGCGGTTCGATGAGGCAGCGGACCATCTGGCGGACGCTCGGAAACGGTTCCCGCGGGCCAGTCGGCTGAGTTTTTTGCACGCCCGTGCGCTCAGTGAGGCGAAACGTCACGACGAGGCGATGAAGGTTTTCGAGACGGCCCTCGTCGAGTCGGCCAACAGTGACCCCACTCTGCTCAACGCGGATTTTTACTTTTTCTACGGAGCCGCGGCGGAACGCGCCGGCCAATACGTCAAAGCGGCGGAGCTTTTTCGCAAATGCATCGAACTCGACCCCGCCGACGCGGGCCGCGCGTACAACTATCTCGGGTACATGTGGACCGAACAGAACACCAACCTCGAGGAAGCGGGCCAGCTCATCAAACGGGCGCTCGAATTGGAACCCGGCAACGGAGCCTACATCGATAGTCTGGGCTGGCTGTATTACAAACAGGGAAAATATCAGGAGGCCCTCACCGAACTTTTGCGCGCGGCCGAAGCGATTGAGGAGCCGGATGCGGTGGTTTTTGAACACATCGCCGATGCCTACGAAAAGCTCGGGAAGAAGTCTGAGGCGGCCCTCTATTGGCAAAAGTCGCTCCAACTCGATCCGGAAAACAAGGCAGTGGCGGCCAAGCTCGACAAGGTTGCGGAAAAGGTCGTGCAGCAGCCCAAGCCAAAGCCAGCCTTGGAAATCGTGGAGCCGTCACCGGCACCTTGAAGGACGCATGCAGCCCGCTGATTTGAGGCAGAGTTATGAAGCGGGCGAATTAAATCGCACCGATCTGGCGGGTGATCCGGTCGCCCAGTTCCGCCGTTGGTTTGAAGAGGCCGTGCAAAGCGGGAAAGTTTGTGAGCCGAACGCGATGACCCTAGCCACGGCGGGCGCGGAGGGACGGGTCACGGCGCGCACCGTGCTCTTGAAAGCCTACGACGAGAAGGGTTTTGTTTTTTTTACCAACTATTCCAGCGTCAAGGCCCGCCAGATCGCGGAAAACTCCCAGGTCGCCCTGCTCTTTCCCTGGCTGCCGCTGGAGCGTCAGGTGTCCATTTCCGGAAACGCGTCCCGGATCTCGGCGGCAGAAAGTCTGGCCTATTTTGTGAGCCGTCCTTTCTCCAGCCGGGTCGGAGCGTGGGTCTCGCAGCAAAGCAGCGTCGTTTCCTCGCGCAAGCTTCTGGAAATGAAATTTGAGGAAATGCGGCGCAAATTTGCCAACGGCGAAGTGCCGCTGCCGGATTTCTGGGGTGGCTACCGTGTCGTGCCGGAGACGATCGAATTCTGGCAAGGTCGGGTGAGCCGCTTGCACGACCGGTTTTTGTACCTCCGCAACCCCGGCGGGTGGCGGATTGAGCGTCTTTCGCCGTGACGTCAATCCGAGACGTGCCGTCCAGTCGTCCTAGTTCCCGGTGAAGGTTTCGCCTAAATCCTTGGC
The DNA here is from genome assembly GCA_041752695.1 of Terrimicrobiaceae bacterium. GTDB lineage: Bacteria > Verrucomicrobiota > Verrucomicrobiia > Chthoniobacterales > Terrimicrobiaceae > CALCJD01. The sequence goes on along the minus strand of JBGSVZ010000063.1, from coordinate 15,774 downwards.
TCTTATTTCCGTTTTCAGGTTTGGCCGATTGGTGGGGCCGCTCCGAAACGCGTGGTCATAAACGCAAAATCCAGTCCGTAGTTTCGGTTGACCGTTTGGCGAAAACGCTCCGTGAGTTCGGGACGTTCTTGAAATCCATAGCGTTCCCAGAAGAGCCGACTCCCCTGCACGGCAATGAGGGAGCCCTCTGTGAGCCCTCGCTGGCCCGCCCAACGGAGTACTTCCTCCACCATCCGATGGGCCAGACCGCTGCCACGCGCGGCGGGTGTCACGGCGAGGTCGTGAAAAAACAAGCTGGAGGCGCCTAGCGGGAGACCGGGAAGTTTCGCCTGGATCGGAGGCAGATCGTCGCGAGACCAGGGATGGGCCAGCACGTAGCCGAGTGGGATGTCGGTTTCGGCAACGAGGCAGCTCGCGGGCGAATGGAGGGCGATGCTTTGCAGAACCTCCCGTGACTCAATCGCACTGGGCGGAAAACACTCCCGCTGGATGCGATCAATGGCCGGCCAGTCAGAGTCCTGGATGACGCGGATGGTGGGAGGGGGCGTCATGAGCGGAGGGAAACGCGGGGCGGCGCGATGACCACCCCGCGTGGAATCCTACATATGGATCGGGTGGCCTTCGGCCGCGAGCGCCGCTTCGTGGACGGATTCGCTGAGGGTTGGGTGGGCATGGATCGTGGCGTGAATCTCCTCGAGCGTGAGCTCGCTCTGCATGGCGAGACCCAACTCGGCGAGCATTTCGGTGGCATCGGCTCCAATAATGTGGGCGCCGAGGATTTCGCCGTGTTTTTCCCCGACAATGAGTTTTACGAAACCGTCCAACTCCCCGATGGCGCGGGCTTTGCCGCTGGCCATGAAGGGGAATTTGCCAACCTTGAACTTGAGGCCTTTTTCTTTCGCGGCGCGCTCCGTCAGTCCCATGCTGGCGACCTGCGGGTGGCAATACGTGCAGCCCGGGAAGAGCGTGACTTTTTTCGGCTTGTGACCCGTGACAAACATGCCCTCGACGGCCTGGGTGGCTTCGAAACTGGCGACGTGCGCCAGCCAGGGCGGCCCAATGATGTCGCCGGCGGCATAGACGCCCTTGATGGTCGTCTCGTATTTGTCGTTGATCTGGATGTAACCGCGATCCGTCAGGCCAACCTTGAGGGCTCCGCCCGGCAGCACGGGAGACACGCCGATGGCCACGAGGGCGAGGTCGGCTTCGAGCGTTTTTTCCGTGCCCTTGGCGTCGGCGACGGTGATTTTTACACCTTTGTCCGTGGCCTCGGTTTTGGTCGTTTTGTGATTTGTCAGCAGCGTGATGCCCTGCTTCGAGAGCGATTTTTCCAGCGCCTGCGATACCTCGGTGTCCTCGACGGGGAGGATGTTCGGGAGCATCTCGACCACGGTGACTTTTGTGCCGAAGGTGTTCCAGAAATAGGCAAATTCGATGCCGATGGCCCCCGCGCCGATCACGACGACGGTCTTGGGCTGTTCGGCGAGTTGCAGGGCTTCTTTTGAGCCGATGACGGTTTTGCCATTAAATGGCAGCCCGGGCATCGGGCGGGAGACGCAGCCGGTGGCGATGAGAATTTTCGCAGCGGTGTGGACCTCCTGCTTGCCGTCGGCCTGTTTCACCGTCACCTGACCGGCCTTGTCGAGAACGGCGGTGCCGCGGAGGAAGTCGATCTTGTTTTTCTTAAAGAGGAAATCCAGGCCCGCGGAGCCTTTTTCGGAAACCGTGCGCGAGCGTTTGATGATGGTGGACCAATCGAAATCGAGCCCGTCCACCTTGAGGCCAAACTCGGTGGCGCGGTGTTTGATATCGTGGTACACCTCGGCGTTTTTCAGGAGGGCCTTGGTCGGGATGCAGCCCCAGTTGTTGCAAGTGCCGCCTCCACGTTCGAAATCGACGACGGCGACTTTTTTACCCAGTTGCGTGGCGCGGATGGCTCCGACATATCCTGCCGGTCCTGCACCGATGACGATCAAATCGTAGTTGGCCATATATTCCCGACAGAGTGTGCAGAAATATCCGGCGAGCGCAAATCCTGCGTCAATGAGGAGTGGGAGAATCAGGTTTTGCCCCACCCACACCTACCCTTGCCCCTACTCTTACTCGTCCTGAAAGTCGGGAATATGGGCAGGTTTAGGGGTAAGAGTCTGTTGGCTGCGCAATCAGGGCGTGTATTGCGCGATGGTGGCGGTGGTCAGTTCGTAGGTCTCCATCTTGGCGATGCCTTTGTTCACCTTGGGAGCTTTGCCCCGGATGGTGCGAATGCTGAGGACGTTCGGAGAACCGGACGGCAGCGCGGCGGATCCGCTGTAGAGTTTGTTTTGAAAACTGCGCAGGCCGGCTTTCACGCCTTCCATGAGTTCGATGGAAAGGCTGAGGGTGTTGGCGGAGAGGGTGCCCTGAACGTCGGCGCGTTCATTTTTGATGCGGGTGGCGCTGGAAAATGCGGAACCCCGGTTCACGGTGAGGCTCTGGGCGAAAAGCACGTAGCCGCCTTTAAGATAGGATTCCTTGGTCATGGTGCGGTTGGCATTCGTGATTTCAAAAAGACTCTGCCCGGCTAGGGCGGCGTTGAGTTCCTCGGGGGTTTTGGTTTCAGGAAACTGGATGACCGCGATATCAAGGCGTCCGGCGGACACGTTGGCGAGGGAGGCAGTGAAGGCGAGGAGACCGAAAAGAAACATGCGCATGCCGGGAAATTGCTTGCGTGCGGGTCGCAAAAGCAATCCGAATCTTCGGGAGATGCGATTTGCGTGGACAGCCCCGGACGGTGAAGTGTTTCCCTGTGAGAGCTGGACGCCCCCGGGGGCGTGCCGGGGCGTACTCGTCTGTGTCCATGGGATGGGCGGGGCGGCGGATGAGTTCGAGCCGCTGGCAGAAATGGCGACACGAGCCGGCTTTGCCTGCTACGGACTGAATTTGCGAGGGCAGGGGCACGACCCGCGCAGACTGCGTCGCGGACACTATCTGGATGTTCCGGCGTTGTGCGAGGAGATCGCCGCCTTCACCCGCGAAGCGGCAGGACGGCACGCCCGGATTCCGGTTTTTCTTTGCGGCGAAAGCATGGGGGCATTGCTCGTCGGCCGGACGGTGGCGTTGCGTCAAATCGAGGTCTCCGGGGTAATCTTTTCCGCACCGGTGGTGGATTTGCACAAACCAACTCCCTGGCTGGTGCGCCAGGCCGTGCGACTGCTGGCCTGCGTGCTGCCCGCTGTGAGATTCACTCACTCGTGGTTTGTCTCGGGAAAAAAGGAAGTCCTGCCGGTGACCCGCGACAAAGAGTATCTCCACCGGGTCCGTTCCGCAGAGTACGCCATCCCGGTCTTCACCTTTCATTTTCTCAACGCGCTGGGAGATTTGATTTCTTCCAGCGAAGCGATGGCCCGGGATATCACCGCGCCCTGTCTCGTGTTGGCGGCGGGTCGCGATGTTTTTCTTCGCGCCGAGCAGGTGCGGGCTTGGTTTGATCAACTCGCCTCATCGGACAAAACCTACCGGCTCTACGCCGAGGCGTATCATTGTTTATGGAACGACTGGGAGCGGGAGGCGGTGCTGCGTGATATTGCGGCATGGCTGGAGGCGAAGTCCGCCCCGGAGCCCTCTGCTCGCGGATGGCAGAACCTGGAGACGAAACAGATCCAATGAAATCTTGGTTTGGCGGGCGCTTCCTCTTCTCCGAATTTCCCTTTGTCGATAGGAGGGTGCTGATGCCGCTTTTGGGCATCTGGATCGTTTCAACAGCGTTCCTGATTGTGCGCTTCCGGACGCCCGATACGGACTCCGTCATGTATGGATTGCCCCTGGCATTCGCCCGGGGACCGTTTTCGTTATACGTTCCGATGTTGGGAGACTTCCCTCCCTATTCCTCCACGTGGGGCCACCAATGGCCGGGATCCATGTGGCTGCGAGGAACTCTCTTTGCCTGGATACCCTTCGAGCGCTGGATCGATGCCTCGCTGATGTTGGTCATGCAATTCGCCGCGGCGTTTCTCGCCGGAAAATTGGTCTGGTCGCTCACGCGAGGTGTGGCCGTTTCGGTGGCTGCCACACTGATCGTTCTTTCGGACCGTCTGATCATTGCCGGTCTTGCGTTAAGCCGGTTCGAGGCCCTGGTGGTACTGGCGCTGGTCGCGCTTTTGCTGGCGCTGGTCAAAACGGCCGGCAAGGACGCTAGGACTTCCGGCGGGTACCGGCGGTGGCTCGCGGTCTCGTTCCTGGGGGCGTTCGTAGCGGCCTGCTCCCATCCTTTCGGCATGGCGGTGGCGGCGGGTTTGGCGGGATTAGCTTGCATCGACTGGGTCGTTTTTCATCGCCGATATGCGGTCACCGCGCTTGTTCCCGCCGCGGGTTTCCTCTTGGGGGTGATTGCGTTGGCTGCGTACTACACAGCCCTCCCGGAGGCTTTTGGTCAGCTCCAGAGAAACCTGTCCCTGCAAAACAGCTTCAATCAGGGCAGCCGTTGGGCTCTCGTGTTGCACCTCCGGGAATACCGGGTGTTGGGATACGGGCTCTGGGGAGCCGCCGCCTTGGCTGTGCCTTGGGTCTTCTTCAAGTTGCGTCAACGGTCCGAGCCGGCGATTCGTTTCTGCGCCTGGGCGCTTCCTCTTGCCGCTCTGGCCGTCCCCACGCTTTTCCTTCTCACCCGCTCCGCCAACTACAGTTACTTGACGATCGGGACGCCATTCGCGGCGATTCTCTTGGGAACCGGTGTGGGATGGATACGGCCCGGGGTCTGTTCTCTTGCGGCAAGGACAGGATTGGCCATTCTCGCCCTCGGATTTGTCGCCATTTTTCCGTTTCGCTGGCTGGCTTTCTTCAAGGCTGGCTGTCCGAATTTTCCGGCAGAAATCGGGGGTTTAATCCGGCGTTTGCCCGCGGATGTGCGGGTGTTTATCCCGCCCTCACTTTGGGATGTGGCTAGGGAAGACGGGAGTCGGGACTACCGGCTTTATTCTTTGTGTATCGCCTCTGCTTGGGAGACCAGGCTCGCCTACGAGCGGCAGGCGTACGGCGAAGCGAAAGCGGGAGACATTATGGTCGTCGATCGAATCTTCGGAAAAGCAGGTGACCCGTGGGGCTATTTTCCGACTTTTGAGGCGCGCCCGCCCGATGCCCGGTATTGGAAACCCCTTTTCGAGTTGACGCGCAGGGTGCCTGGAGCCGGACACGACTACGGATACGACTTTGCCATCTACGAATTTCGGGGTGTCCCATGGGATCCCGGCGACACGCCACGAACGTCCATATCCGGACGCTAACCCCTTTTTTCACTGAATGCGCTCAGGTCTGCGGAATCCCTTTCATGATCACACGAAGATCATCGAGGGCATCGTAGGCGGAGGGGAAACGGTCGTCGGGTTTTTTCTCCATCAGCTTCATCACCCATTCCGCGAGGGGCTCGGGTAAATCCGGCCGGGCCTCGCCGATGGGGATGAGGGTGTGGCTGAGGTGGGCGTTGACCACCGCCTCCACAGAATCTCCGACAAAAGGATACGCACCCGCGAGGACAAAATAGAGCACGCAGCCAAGCGAATAAAGGTCTGTGCGGGTATCGACGGGATCCTCTTCGAATTGTTCCGGAGCCATCGTGTAAATGCTGCCGAGCAACTCGCGCTCCTGATCGTCCGGGGTGCGGGATTGGGTGACCTCGGCGAGACGGGCCAGGCCAAAGTCGAGCACCTTGACCTTCCACCCGCCCGCGGCCGCGCCGGACGCAACCATGATGTTGCTCGGCTTGATGTCGCAATGAAGCAGGGTGAGTTCGTGGGCGGCGGCGAGGCCGCGCAGGCTTTGCGTGGCCACTGCCAGAAAATCCGAGAGCGCCATGGGTGCAAAATCCCCGATCTCCTGCAAGGTGCGGCCGGGCACGTATTCCATCACCACCAGCACGTCACCAAGAAATTCAAAAATATCGAACACCGCCACGACGTTGGGGTGCAGCAACGAGGCAAGCACCCGGGCCTCGCGGATGGCGGCGGCGGCAGTTTCTGCGGTCGCCTCGGGGTTTTGGTAGAGTCGTTTGATGGCAACCTTGCGATCAAGCTGGGTATCCGTCGCGAGAAGAACCTCGCCGAGACCTCCGCGGCCTAGAAGCCCACAAAGTTCGTATCGACGGCCGGAATCAAGGAATGCGGACATGGCAGGGCGTCAAAAAAACACAGCGGGCGCGTGGGCGGCAAGCGTCGAACGCGAACCCTTCATTTGCCAGGCGACTTTTGCTTCGGGGCCTCTTTGCCGGGAGTGGCGGGCTCTTCGGTCTCCAGATTGATATTGAAGGAGAGTTTGTCGAGAGCGTCGAGGCCGGCCATGGTTTCGCCGAGGGATTTACTGGGCGCGGTTTTGCGTTTGGAGGGTTCTTGCGGCGGGGTGGCTTTGATTTTATCAGAGTCCAGCCAGAGCTGATGAGTGTTGAGCTGAATGGTGTGATACTGGGAGGTGAGCATGTGCTTGAAGTGGCACCGCTCGGTACGATCGAGGGCGAGGATCGTCGCCGCGGCGTCGCTGCCGCGAAGGTCACCGAAGGTGGCATCCACAATGAGGCCGTCCTCCAGCGTGAGGGATGCCTCCCCTTTTTCCGTCTCCATCACCACGTTGCCGCTTTCACTGCGGGCGCAGAGAAACTGGATGAACCGGGCCGGTGCGAGGCCCTTGAAGGCGCCGTTGGGATAAAATCCCTTGCTGCCGGAGAGGGCGTCGACCAGTTGAAAGACCGCGGCTGCCTCATCGCCGCTGCGGGGCTTGGAGAAACACAGGTGCGCCCCGGCCTCCATCAGTTCCGACTCCATCTTTTTGTTTAGGGCGGCGGAAACCAGCACGCGGCGCACCGAAGGATGGCGGGTGCGCATGGACCGGATAAATTCCAGTTGCGACTCGGTCGACTCGGCGCAATCCAGCAACACCACCTCGCAGCGTCCGGTCTCAAGTTGCTCCCATGCCATGGAAGACTCGGGAACAATCACCATGTTTTTGCGCGCCTTACCGTGCTGGCGTGCCAGATGGGCAAATTGCCGGGCAAGCAAACGCAGATAGAACAGAAAATCTCCCACGAAGAGCCACGTGCGCTCCTCGGATGGATCCTTCACAGCCGGTGGACCTGCATTCTCAGCCACGCGCGGAGATCCTTGTTTTGCCGTTGTTCCTTAACCTTTGCAACATCATCGATTTGGGAATTTATCAGCCATCGGAGAAATGAAAAGGCCCTCGTTCACCGCGATGAGTAGATTTTTGCCACCGATTGGGAAGGAAAAACTGTGCCGCTTTTCAGGCAGGAAGAGCCCCGTCTCCGATCTGGCATTGATAGGCGGTTCCGTGATGTCCGGTTCGCAAGGCGTATTCTTTCTCCACCGCAGCCGCGATCTGGGAGATGCGCGATTTTTCGACCAGCGCGACAATCGCCCCTCCGAAGCCCCCTCCGGTCAGTCGGGCGCCCAGCACTCCGTCCTGCCCAGATGCGATCTCCACCAGGGCGTCGAGTTCCGGGGTGCTGTTTTCGAAATTTTCCCTCGAACTCCGGTGTGACGCACTCATGTTCCGGCCGAAAACCGCTGCGCTCCCCCGGCGCAAATCCGCCAGCGCTTCAAAAACGCGTTCATTTTCCCCGGTAATGTGGGCGGCGCGGCGTCTGACGAGTTCGGGCATGTCCGCCGCGGCCAGTTGGGCGCTGGTGGCGTCGCGCAGAGCGGGAACCCCCAGAATTTTTGCCGCTTCGAAACACTGGTCGCGCCGCTCATTGTACTCGCCTCCGGTCAGGGCATGTTTCACCCCGGAATTCACGACAAGCAGCGCCACGCCTTCGGGCAGGGCCACATTCTCCACCGTCTCGGCGCGACAATCGAGAAAGATGGCATGTTCCTTTTTTCCGAAGATGGAGGAGACCTGGTCGAGCAGCCCGCAACTCACGCCGACAAACTCGTTTTCCGCTTTGCGGCAGAGTTTGGCGAGATCAAGGCGGTCCATGTCGAACGCAAAAAGTTTCATCAACAACACTGCCGTGCAGACTTCGATGGCGGCGGAACTCGACAGCCCGGCTCCCAGGGGCAGTGTGCTGGAAAACTCCGCCTCAAAGCCGCCCACCGGATACCCGGCGTCCTTCAGCATCTTCGCGACGCCCAGCGGATAATCGGCCCAGGAGCCACTGGCGGCGAGTCCCGCCAAACCAACGTCCACCTTGCCGTCGATGCCGTCGCTGGAGAGCACGATGCGGCCCCCGTCCCGAAGCCGGCCCCGGGCGGAGATTCCCATATCAATCGCCGCGGAGAGGACCACGCCTCCGTTGTAATCGGTATGATTGCCAAGGAGTTCGACACGGCCGGGGGCAAAGGAAGAGGCAGACTGCATAATCTCCCTGATGGCTACCACGGGGATTTCCCGAGGGCAATACCGGCGAACTTGCGCCTTCGGAGCTTGCGTCCGCCCCGGCTTCCGTGCAAAATAACGCCTTAAACCTATCAGGCTTATGTCCGAGACGAATACCGAGAAAAATACCATTGCCGCCAAGAAACTCGAAAGCAGTGCCGAACATGCCAAAAAGGCCCTCGACGCCGCGACCGAAGCTTCCAAAGCCGTCGGGGAAACCGTAAAAAAACACGCCCAGACCGCCTACGAGGCCGGACGTGAACATTTGACCGCCGCCGCCAAGGATGTTTCCGAAGCCGCCACGGCCAAGTACGGAGAGATTCGCGGCCAGGCGCAGAATCTGGCGGAGGATTATAAGGGCCGCGCCAAATCGGCGATCGACGGTGCCAGCGTCAAAGCGCAGGACTTCCAAGGCGAGACCGAAACTTACATTCGGGACAACCCGCTCAAAGCGGTCGGCATCGCTGTCGGCGTCGGATTTGTCCTCGGCGTGATTTTCCGCCGCTAGCCCAACGATGCCGGATTCTGTCCTACCGCCTCCCGGTCCGGGGCGGGAACCCAACCGCGGCGTGGCGGCGGAGTTGCTGAAGTTTCTCTCCTCGTTCGGGGAGCATCTTCAGGCCCTCTTCGCCCTCGCCGGTCTCGAATCGCGCGAAGCCGCGGGCGTTTATGTCCGCGCGCTTATCGCGCTTGGGGTGGCGCTGATTCTGCTGATCTTTGGCTATTTGCTCACGCTCATTTTTGTGGCCTTTGCCGTTGCCCACCTCTTTCGCATGGACTGGATCTGGATCTCCCTGGGGCTTGGCATCCTGCATTTTCTCGGCGTGGCTGCGTGCCTGGTTTATCTGAAGACCAAACTCAAATCGCCCGTCTTCACTGCAACCTCCGCGGAGTTGCAGCGGGATTTCGCCGCATTAAAAAATTTCAAGCCATGACGAAGGACCAGATTGTTGCTGAGCTTGCCCGAAGCCGCTCTGAGATGGCCCGCGATTGTTCGGCCCTGCGCCGCGAACTGGACGTGAAGGCGAAATTCAATCGTGTGGTGCGCCGCAATCCGCTGGCCTGGTTTGGCGGCGCGGCCGCGCTGGGCTGGATGCTGGCCGGTCCGAAAACGCGTACGCGCACCAAGACCATTACGAAGCCGGCCCTGCCGGGCGAAAGCCCCGGCCGCTCCGAGGAAAAGGTCGTTGCCCGGACAGGCTTCGTCGCCGTCCTCCTCGGTCTGGCCCGCTTCCTTTTTCCGTTGCTCAAGCCTGTCATCTCGACCTACGCCACGAAGCTGCTTGCCGATGCCGCGGTGAAAATGGCGCGCTAACGGCTTGCCGACGCGAGCGCGGGCCCGCCGCCTTCTGTTTTCGTCGGAAAAACACCGGAATGAAGTCGGATTCGGATTAACGCCGGACCAAGGAGGTCTGCTACTTTGCGAGGACGTTACGCTTCCTTAACCTTCCCTCATCATGCCTCTTCGCCTCCCTCCCTTAAAAACGGCCGCTGTCCTGATCTTTTCCGGTTATGTTGCCACACTGATGGCGCAAACGCTGACGCCTGAACAAATTCAGGCGGTCCGACAGGACGCCGAAACAGCCCGCAATGCCCTCGATCAGGTGACGCAGAACGCAGGGCCGGAGATCCGTCCAAATGCGGAAACCGCCCGCGACGCCATCGGACGTATTTCTAAAGTCCTCCAGGGCCCGGCCGACGGGGATCCCTACAAGGGCGGAAAGAAGTATCCCCCGGTCGCCAATGTCCGAATTGAAAATTTCGACGTCGCCGTGGGTGCCACCGAGGTTCATGTGCCGGTCACTCTCGACAAAACCAGCCCGAACACCGTGATCGCCCACGTGCGGGTTTTCGATGGCGAGGGTGGTCGCGCTGATCCTGATACCACCAAGGCCGTCATTTTCTACCCCGGTGACCCTCTCACCAAGACGGCCACTTTTGCCGTCCGGGCGATGAATGAGGGCGCGACCGTGAAGGCGGTGCAACCTCATGTGCCCGACGGCGGGGAGCGCAAAGGCGGTGGCATCGTCATCACCGCGAGGGGTGAAGCGGTCAATAATCCGATCGAAGGAGGCCGCGAGCGGATGAAATTCGAGCCCCTGGGACAACTTAGCTACTCGGCCACCGGGGAGACCATTCAGTTTGACGACGAAGGTGGGCCAAACCGTTTTTCCACCGCCCTCTCCCACGGTCGCACCCAGGTTGGAAATGGCGAGACGGGATATTATGGAACGGTGGCGATGAACGGATTTCGCCGCACCGAAGACGGCCTGGTTCTCTCCTCCCGACGGCTGGAAGAACCGGTCAAGGTCGGCACTCCGGCCATGTATTACCCTTTTCTGGCCGCCATGCTCTCAGGACATAAAACCCCGGAGACGTATTTCAAATATGGGAGCGTCGAATGGGTGGTCAAAATGCCGAATCGCTTCGGATCCTGGCCTGCGCTCTGGCTAATACCAACGGGAGGATGGCCGCCGGAGATCGATGTTTATGAAGGTTTCGGCTACAATGGATCGTGGAAATTCGCCTCCGATCTCTCCACCAATCTCCATGGCGGCGACAAACTGGAGCGGACGTTCACCCGGCCCGCCATGCACATGAAAATGCGCTCCTTCGGCCAACCCGACACCCTCGACAGCGAATTTCACACTCACGCCGTGACGGTTGATCCCGAATGGATCACCATGTTCGTCAATGGCGTCGAGACCATGCGCTACGCCAACCCCTTCAAAGGCGAAACGTGGTATCCCCTCACCAACGTCGCCGTCAAAGCCAAGGACGACTCGCCCTACAATGAAGACAGCGGCGACATGACCATCCGGTCGATCAAAGTCTGGCGCAAGGAGTGAGCGTTGGCCTTTTCGTCATTAGCTACGGGCGAAGGATCCAGTAATTAGCGCATGTTGTGAGCCACATCTGGGCGTCAAGGTCCGACCTCCCCGCCCGGCTGGCACCCCGCATCGCGACCGGCGATCAGGCGTACATCTCCATCAGGAAGCTGCAGCCGGGGAACTAGATGCAAACCAGGCTGAAGGAGGAAGCGAGTCGAGACATTTATGACACCTTCGAAATCAGCTCGGGTTTATATACCAAGTCCGCCCCGTCAATTTCGCCCTTTCTGCTCGCGGTCGTCGTCGGCTGGCTGGCCGTCATTTTTATCAGCTACAGTGTCTTCGCTCCCCGCAATGCCATGGTGGCGGTTGCCATGGCGGCATCCGCCCTGTCCGTCTTCGGCGCGCTGGTCGTGATCTGGGAACTCGCCCGCCCGTTCGACGGTTTCCTGGCAGTCTCAGTGAACCGATGCGCGCCGCGATCGCTGGCGTCGGTGGGCCGGAAACACCGCCCCGACCACCCTCCCCATGGTTCTATTTAGAACCGTCTAATCGGCTTGACGCACAAACATCCGGCCCCATTCTGTCCGACAAGTTCCGCAAGCTTCTCTCCGGCTGGCGGACTTGGGTGAAAAATTCCACACGACAGCACTTATGAATCGAAAACACTATGCGGCGGTTTCTGCGGGAGCTCTTTTGGCCGCAGCGGCCCCCAGTGCCCAGGCCGATGAAACCTTTGGCGTGACCATCCCGGACCAGTATTTGGGGGCGGACTATCAGGTTTTCTTCCCCGAGGTCGTCGATGCCACCGAGCTGGTTTCCATCAGCGCCGGGACGGTGAACACCGGGGAGTTCGGATCGATGGTGATCAGCGCGATCTACGAAGACGAAAATAACGTCGATCAGTACTTCCAGATTTTTAGTTCAGGAAACTTTGGTTTTCCTTTTTTCGCGACGAATCCTCTCAGTAACTACACGGGTAATAACTTCACCCCGTTTGACGTTCCCCTGGACATCAAGGGCCTGCGGATCGAATCGAGCGGAGCTCCGAATCAGAGTGCCACCCTGCTGCTGCCTGCGGGCACGCTCTTGACTTTCGCGGTGGTTCCCGAACCGACGGCAACGACACTCATTTTTTCCGCCCTTCTGCTGGTCGCCTTTCGCCGGAACGTTGTGTTCCGTGGACCCGAAAGCGTCCGATAGCCCGGCTGGCCGGCGCTTCCCTTGTCCCTAAAACGTCCGCTCGAATTCCGCGAATTTGCCGCTGGCCCGGCGCAAAATCTCCGGCACATATTCGAGGCGGATGGCCACACCGTTCCCGACCGACTCCGAGGCACGCTGAAGGATGTGCTGCTCCTCCTCCTGCGTCAGCGGCCGGGACACGACGAGACGGAAACAGAGCTCGCTGGGAGAAGTCTGAATCACCTGATGCTGGCGGATGGCGCGAACTTTCATCACCGCGCCGTGACCATAATAGGGGGGGCGCAATTCTCCGGAGGGAAGCATTAGCAAATCGCGGGCCCTTCCAGGGATGGCAGCGAGAACCGGAAGTTTCCTTCCACACGGACACGGCCCGTCGCCCGGCGTGGCAAGGTCGCCGATCTCGTAGCGAAAGAGGGGCATGACAAAATTGTGCAAGGGAGTCAACACAACCCTCCCTGTCTCGCCGGCTTCACAGGGCTGATTTTTGGCATTGAGGACTTCGACGACCGCCCTTTCGGACTGGACGTGCCAGCGCCCCTCTTCCCGGCATTCGTAAGCGATGGCACCGCATTCCGCGGCTGTGTAGGTGGATGTATAAGGGGCTCCCCAGATCTCCTTGCATAACGCTGCCAGCTCTGGCGGACTCGCCTCCCCCATTCCGATGACTTCCCGGATGGCAGGCATCGAAATTCCCCGCTCTCGGATCTGGCGCGCGATCTCGAAGAGGAGCGAGGGGAAAGAACAGAGGTAGTCCGGCGCCTGGTCTCGGATCGTGTCGATCAACGCATGCACTGGCGCGCGATAGTCCACCAAAATGAAGGGGCCCGTCGGCCAGACCACCGAAACCGGGGCTCCCCAGGTGGGCATTTCCCGAAGGTGGAGGCCTTCGTTTCCCTCCCGATGGTCGTCCCGCACGACAGAGAGAAACTTGCCCGACAAGTCCCGTCCCCGCCACACATGCTCGCGAAGTTGAAACGCGTGCAGATAGAAAAGGTCCAGCGTGGACCGCGCGAACCGCACCGGTCGGCCGGACGAACCGGAGGTCACGCATTCGAGAATCTTCCCATGGCCCGGCGGCAGTTGGGTCGTGCGCAGTTCATCTCCCAGTTCTTGAACCTCCGCTCGTGTCAGCACCGGGAGTGCGGCCCAGCGTTCTTTCCAGGCCCCGAGATCGAGCCCGCCTCCCTGCATCACTTCCTGTCCCAAGCCTGCTTCGCGAAACCGCCGGCTCCAGAATGGGAACGCACGACAGGCGTGATCGACCAGAGCATGAATCTGCGGGAGCCGGTCGGCCTCCAATTCCTGCACCGGGCGAAATTGCGAACGTGCCAACTGCTCGAGGACGGAGAGAAAAGCCGCCGCGGGAGCCTTGGGTACCGCTGGCCAGATTGCGCCAGAAAAGCCCGAGTGGGGGGTGGGTAGATTCATCAAAGCTCCCATCTTACCGTAACTTCGGGCGTTCCGAAGCCTTTTGCGCAGAGCCTCGCGCCGTGGCTGCCACTTTCCGCGGACCCACTCTGGCATGTTCCGTTCGTTCGCTTAAATTCCCATTATGCCCGGTCTCCAGCTTGCCCTTGATATTCCCGACCTTTGGCAGCAGGAGGCGGTGAGGGCTCTTCGGGACGGTCGGGATGTGATTGTCTCGGCACCGACGGGGGCGGGAAAAACGCGAATCTTTGCGCTTCATGTCGAGAGCGGAGCTGCCGGCCGGCGGGGGCAGGCGGTGTACACCGTGCCCACGAGGGCGCTGGCCAATGACAAATGGGCGGAGTGGCGGGCGAGGGGCTGGAATGTGGGGATTGCGACGGGCGATGTGGCGGAAAACGTGAAGGCACCCGTCGTGGTCGCGACCCTGGAAACCCAGCGCGAGCGATTTCTGGCCGGGCACGCTCCCGGGATGATCGTACTCGATGAATATCAGATGATCGCGGACGAAAAACGCGGTCTCAATTACGAGCTGGCCATCGCCCTCGCACCGGCCACCACTCAATTGCTTCTTCTCAGTGGGAGCGTGCGGAATCCCACGGATATCGCGCACTGGATGGATCGGCTGGGGCGCACGGTCGAGTTGGTGGAGGTGGGAGATCGACCGGTGCCGCTGGAGGAATTTCCGGTGGAGCGCCTTCCGCGGTTGCCGCGCGTGGAAGGCTATTGGCAGAAACTGGCAGCGGGGGTGGTGGCGGCCCGGCTTTCCCCGTTGCTCATTTTCGCCCCTCGCCGGTTGGAAGCGGAAAAGATCGCCCGTCAGGTCGCTGAGGGATTGCCTGCCGGATCCCCCATCACCGTCGACCCCGTACAGGAAACGCTGCTGGGGAAAGATCTCGCGAAGCTGGTGCGCCGCCGGGTGGCCTATCATCACAGTGGCCTGCCCTACGCGGCGCGGGCGGGCTGGATCGAACCGCTGGCCAAAAATGGCCACCTGCACGTCATCGTGGCGACGACAGGGCTGGCGGCGGGGATCAATTTTTCCGTCCGCTCTGTCCTGGTCGCGGGAACGACTTATCAGGACGGGCCGTTCACGCGAGAACTCAGGCCGGACGAACTCCTGCAGATGTTTGGCCGGGCGGGGCGTCGGGGCCTCGACGAAACCGGACACGTGATCGTGTCGGCTGACAGCCCCCGCCTGCACGGGGCGGCCCCGCGGCACTTGCAACGCATCAACCAGATCGACTGGCCCACGTTGCTCCGCATCATGGAGCGCGCCGAGGCGGACGGTGCCAATGGGATAGACCGCGCCGGCGAGGCCTGTGAGCGCCTCTTTAGCCGACAGAGAGTTCCGCTGGGCTTCGAGCGGCAGAGCGACGAACCCGTGACCGCGAGCCACTATGGCCCCACGCGGGAGGAGTTTTTTAATAGCCAAGGCGAATGGCAGCCAAGCCGCGATGCAGCCCGGGCCGACCAGCCGGTTTCCCTGGCGTGGGCGCGACGACAGGATCGCTGGGTTCCCGCCATGCGCGCGCCTGCAGTGGTGGAGCCGCTCGGCCCCGGCCGGCTGGGCAAAATCCAGGATGTGGACGGCTTTCGCTATGGGAAGGAGGTCACGGTCGGGACGTTCGCGCCGGACGGCTCGATCACGCCTGCGGCCTGGGTGCGGAAGGCGCTCCAATTGAAAGGCGACGACGTCTTTGCGGCGGAGGAATTTTTGCGTGCGGCGGCGCCGCTGCTTTCGCTCAAAGGACTGAAGCCGGAGCGTCTCGTCGCCCGGGGATTGGCGGCCACCCTGCAACTGGCTGCCGATGAGGTGCGATTGCCGGCCGTGCAGGATCGTTGCGGAAAGTGGCTGATCGATCCCCCGCGGCGACGCGTGGCGGTGACCAGCGAAGTGAGCTACGCGAGGGAGGACGGGGAGACCTGGAATCCCCCCGCGGGCTCCGCGGCCCGTGCC
>JBGSVZ010000062.1:0-117455 GCA_041752695.1 Terrimicrobiaceae bacterium | reverse complement strand
CTCTTCACGAGGACGAGCTTCGTTAACGGTCAGGCTGCGACCCTGGAGGTCTTTGCCGTTGAATTGGGAGACCGCAGCCTGCGCTTCGTCGTCCGTGGACATCGTCACGAACGCAAATCCGCGGGACTTGCCAGTCATTTTGTCCTGGATGAGGACGGCTTCACGAACAGTTCCAGCTCCCGAGAAGAGATCCTGGAGGTCGTTTTCAGTGGTGTCGAAGGAAAGATTCCCGACATAGAGTTTGTTACCCATAGTAGTATTTAGTTGTGTTTTTCGAGGCTGAGTCTCAGCGGCTGTTTCCGATTATCGGATTTCAAATCACCAATGAGAGCGACGGTTTGGACCCGGCACTGTCACAACTAGCAATCTACCAACGCCCCAAGGGGCTCTGAACCTGCACGGGAGAGGAAAGCGAAAATCGGCGAAGAAGCAAGCATTTTGTTGAACAAAAATCCACCGACCGACCCTATTTTTCCGGTTCGGAAAGGCCCGCCGCCGCAGCCGCTTTTTTCCGCTTCTCGGTGGTGATTTTTTCCACGAAGTAAAAAGTCACAGGAATCAGAAAAATGGCAATGAAGGTCGCGGCCAGCATTCCTCCGATCACGGTAGTTCCGAGCACGCGACGGGAAACCGCGCCGGATCCCGAAGCCACGGCGAGGGGCACGGTGCCAAGGATGAACGCAAAGGCCGTCATCAAAATCGGGCGCAGACGGAGGCGCGCACCCGCCAGGGTGGCCTCCATCAGGGGTTTGCCTTTTTCGTACTCATCCTTGGCAAATTCCACAATCAGGATGGCATTCTTGGCCGCGAGGCCGATCAACATCACCAGCCCAATCTGGGCGTAGAGGTTGTTCTGCATGTCGCGAATGAGCAGGCCGGCAAAAGCTCCGAAAATGGCGATGGGCGTGCTCAGCAGCACACTGAACGGCAGCGACCAGCTTTCGTATTGGGCCGCCAGGATCAGAAAAACAAAGAGCAGGGAGAGCCCGAAAATGGCGGACGGCGGGACACCCTGCGCGGCCACTTGTTCCTGAAACGACATGCCAAAATAATCAAATCCCATCCCGCTCGGCATCGTTTCGGCAAAGACCTCTTCGAGCGCCCGCATGGCTTGGGCCGTGCTGTATCCGTCGGTGACGGCAGCCTGAATCTGCGAACACCGATACATGTTAAAACGCATGGTGAATTCCGGCCCGAACGACTGCTTGGCATCGACGAACGACGAAAGTGGCACCGAGTCGCCCTCCTTGTTGGCCACATAAAAGAGGCCCATGTTATCAATGCTCGTGCGGTATTGTCCGTCGGCCTGCACATACACCTGCCACTGCAACCCGAAGCGGTTGAAGTAATTGACAAAATACCCACCCAGGAAGGTCTGGAGCGTCTGGTAGGCATCCGAGAGACTCACCCCCTGGACCATCGCCTGCGCCTCATCCACATCGACAAAGATCTGCGGGACGTCCCAGAGCGCGGTGGTGAACACTCCGCTCAACTCGGGACGTTTTTGCGCGGCGGCCAGAAACGTTTTAGTATTGTTCGCAATGAAGGCCACATCCGCCCCGGTGCGGTCTTCGAGGATGAAACTCACCCCGCCCGCCGTGCCGATGCCAGGAATGGCCGGTGGAGGGAAGGACAGGGCCGCCGTTGGCGTCGTCAGCGCGTGCAGTTCGCGATTGATGTTCGCCATGATCGCATCGACCTGCAGCTCGGGGGTGGTGCGTTTCGACCATTCGTCGAGCGTGATGAAAAAGAACCCGTTGTAGGTCGCCTGCACGCTGCTGAGCAGATTGAAACCGACCACCGTCGTGACGTACTGAACACCCGGAGTTTTGCGCAGGATTTCTTCGATCTGCGAACAGACGGCGTCCGTCTGCTGCAAAGACGAGGAGCGGGGCAATTGCACCGCCCCGAAGACATACCCCTGGTCTTCTTCTGGAATAAACGCGGTGGGCAGTTTCGAGCCAATGCCCACGCCCGCCAGGGAGAGCACCAGGAGCAAAAGCAGACTGATCACCAACTTACGCATGGCCGCACCGCAAATGCCCACATAACCGTCCGTCGCCTTGCCAAAAGCCTTGTTGAAAAGCTTGAAAAACTTCGCCAGCGGACCATTGGATTCCTTGCGCGGCCGTAGCAACAGGGCACCCAACGCGGGGCTGAGAGTAAGGGCGTTGAAGGCGGAAATGATCACCGAGACCGCCATGGTCACGGCAAACTGCTGATACATCTGGCCGGTGATGCCGGGGATGAAGACGGTGGGAATGAACACCGCCGAAAGAATCAGCGCAATAGCCACGACCGGCCCCGAGACCTGGGACATGGCCTTGATGGCCGCATCCCTCGGCGACATCCCTTCCTCAATATGACTCTCAATCGCCTCCACCACCACGATGGCGTCATCCACCACCAGACCAATGGCCAGCACGAGGCCGAAGAGCGACAGCGTGTTGATGGAAAATCCCAACAGGGGGAACACGGCAAACGTACCGATAAGCGAGACCGGGACCGCGATCAGCGGAATCAGCGTGGCCCGCCAGCCTTGCAGGAAGATGAAAACGACGATGATGACAAGCACCATGGCCTCAAAGAGTGTCTTCACGATTTCCTTCACGCCCTCGGTCACGGCCTGTGTCGTGTCGAGTGCGACGGTGTATTTCAGGTCGCTGGGAAATTGCTCGCTCAGCGTGTCGAAAAGTTTCCGCGCGTTTTGCATGGTGGCCACGGCATTGGAGCCCGGCTGTTGGTAGACGCAGACGATGGCCGCCGACTGACCCTCAAAACGGCCCCGCAGATTGTAAATCTGGGCTCCGAGATTCACCTTCGCCACGTCTCGCACGCGGACAATGGAGCCATCGGAGTTTGCCCGGATGACGATGTCTTCGAACTGCTCCGGCGTGGTGAGGCGGCCGGTGGTGTTGACCGTGTAGGTGAAAATCTGACCGTCCGGGACGGGCTCTCCGCCAATCTGACCCGCCGGGTTCACGTTGTTCTGAGCCTCCACGGCGCGAATGACTTCCGGCACCGTGATGTTGAGCGTGGCGAGCCGGTCCGGTTGCACCCAGATGCGCATGGCATATTGACCCGCCCCGAAAATGCTCACCGAGCCAACACCGTTCACCCGGGTCATCGGATCGTTGATGTTAATGTAGGCGTAGTTCGCCAGGAACGTCGGGTCGTAGCTGCCGTTGGGCGAATACAGAACAAACACCCCGAGCGGCGAGGCGTAGGCCTGGTCGACCGTGACGCCGAAATTTTTCACCGCCGTCGGGAGTTGGGCTGCGGCCTGGGTCTGGCGCATTTGCGCGAGAATCTGGTCAGTCGTCGGCTCGGTCTGAATGCCGAAAATCACGTTCAGCGTCATGGCGCCGCTGCTCGTGTTGATGGAGTACATGTAATCCATCCCCTCGACCCCGCTCATCTGCTGCTCGATGGGCGTAGCCACGGATTGCTCAACCGTGAGCGCGTCGGCACCGACGTAGGTCGTCGATACCTGAATCTGGGGAGGAACAATATTTGGGAACTGGGCGACAGGCAGCCCGGCCATGGAGACCAGACCAACGATCACCGTAATAATGGCGATGACCATCGCCACGATGGGCCGCCGGATGAAGAAGTTCGACATGCGCGCGGTTTATTCCGACGATTTCGCCGCCGGTGAAGCCGCGGGAGCCGGCGGTTGATAGGGCTGTTGATTCACCTTCATGCCGGGTTTCACCTTTTCCACACCGCCCACGACGACCTTGTCACCCGCCTTGAGAGGTCCCGTCACGACCTGCATGGAGCCTTCCACGGGACCGAGTTTCACCGGGAGCGTGGACACCACCCCGTTGGCATCGACGACCGAAACGAGATGGTTGCCCTGCATTTCGACCACCGCCTGTTGCGGGACGAGCATCGCGTCCGGGATTTCACGAACAGGCGCAGTCACCCGGGCGAAGAGGCCCGGACGCAGCAGCTCATTTTCATTGGGAAATAACGCCGTCACCTGAATGGAGCCCGTCGCCACGTTGATCTGCCGATTGACAAAATCATACACGCCCTTCTGCGGATAGATCTGGCCGTCCGCCAGCTTCAGTTCGATCACGGCCGGGCGGTCCTGCGGTTCTTTGACCTCTTTTTTGTTAATGAGGTCCGCGGCACCCAGATATTCCTGCTCCGTGATGGAGAAATTGGCTTTGATGGGATTGATTTGGGACATCTGCGTGAGGACCGAAGCCGTGCCTCCCGGGCCAACGAGATCGCCGATCTGCGCCTGGGCCACGCCCGTCACACCATCAAACGGAGCGATGATCGTGCAATAATTGAGATTAATTTGCGCGGTCTGCACCGCGGCCTGGGACGCTGCAGCTTTCGCGATGTCCGCCTGTGCGGTCTGGTAATACGTGTCGTATTCCTGCTGACTGATGACCTTGGTTTTGTAGAGCTGGGTTTGCCGGTCGAGCGTGATTTGCGAGAGCTGCGCCTGCGCCACCGTGGCCGCATAATCCGCCTGCGCTTGCGCCAGGGCCGCCTTGAATGGCCTGTCGTCGATGGTGAAGAGCACGGTGCCCTTGGTGACGGCCGAACCCTCCTTGTAGTTTTGCGTCATCAAATACCCGTTCACCTGGGCGCGGATGTCCGCGTTTTGATAACCATCCAACAGCCCGACCCAGGTCTTCATCTCTGCCACCGTCTTCACCTCGACGGGCGTTACGGTGACTGTGACAGGAGGCGCAACAGGGGCGGCTTTCTTTTCACAGGCCGCCAGGCCGATGAAACCCAAAGCGGAAATGGCGGCGAGCGCACGATTCATTGCGCCCGTTGCTATCCGTGCCGGGCCCTGATGTCAATGCGTCCTCCCTTTCGGGGGGAAGGGAAATTTTGCATTTTCCCCAGACACCAGATGCACGTAATATGGAATTGTGATTTTCCCTGAGACGGCCCCCACCGCCATCGCCCTCATTCTTGTTCTTATTCTCGCCGCCGCTGCGGCGTGCCTCGCAGCCAGCCGGCGCCGTCTGCAAGACGTGCTGGCAAAACGCTCAACCGAACTGGAGCAGGCACTGACCGAGCTCGCCCGGCAAAAGCACCAGCTCGACGCCGAAGTTGCCAAACGGTCCAAAGAAACGGAATCCATCAAGGACGCCACCATCATCGCCCTGGCAGGTCTGGCGGAAACCCGCGACACCGACACGGGGGCCCACATCCGCCGCACCCAGCTTTACATCCGTATTCTCGCGGAGGCCGCCCGAAAAATTCCCGCCTTTGCTCCAGAACTTACCGGCGAGACCATCAACCTTCTTTTCAAAACGGCTCCCCTTCACGACATCGGTAAAGTCGGCATTCCCGACCGCATTCTCTTCAAACCCGGCCCCCTGACTGAGGAGGAATTTGAGATCATGAAGGAGCACACCACCCTCGGCGGCCGGGCCATCTCCGAGGCGCAAAAACAGCTCGGCGTCAGCAATAGCTTCCTCCATCTGGCTCACGAAATCACTACCACCCATCACGAGCGCTGGGATGGCACCGGCTACCCGGCAGGCTTGCGCGGTGAACAAATCCCGTTGGCCGGTCGGCTCATGGCCATCGCCGACGTTTACGACGCCCTCCGCAGTCGCCGGGTTTACAAAAAGCCCATGTCCCACGAAGAAGCGTGCGCCATCATCAAAAAGGATGCGGGACACCAATTCGACCCTGCTCTCGCCGGGATTTTCGACGAGATTCAGGACGATTTTCGCCGGGTGGCGGAAAAGTTTTCCGACGAATAAACGCCGGAAGCCTTCGTCTTCAGGAACCCACCTGAAAAGGCTCAGTTGCCGAACAGCTTGATGGCCGAGTCTGCTCCCAGAATTCCGCCGCCGGCTGGAACCGGCGTCGCCGCGGGCGGTGGAGGTGCCTGCCCGCCCTTCTCGCGTTTGAGCATCGCCTGCTGAAGGTTTTCCCGGGCGTCCTTGAGATTGGGACTGATCTGAAGGGCCTGCTGAAAACTTGCGATCGCCGCATCGTTCTCGCCGAGGAAATATTGCGCCACGCCCAGGTTGCAGAGAAACGTCGGGTTGCCCGGATCCATTGTCACTAATTCGGTGTACACTTCCCGGCCTTCCTGATATTTGCCCAGCCGGACCAGGAGACTGCCCAAGTTAACCTTGTAAATTCCGATGTCGGGCGCGATGCGGGCGGCGATGCGGAGTTGCTCAACCGCTCCTTCCACGTCGCCCTTTTTCTCCAGCATGGCACCATAGTTGTTATGGGTTTCGGCCAGGTCGGGACGCAGCTCGACAGATCTTTTGATGTGTTCAAAGGCCTTATCGTTCTCACCCCGTTCAAGCATTACTTTGCCCAGGCGACTGTGGGCCTGCCACGCATTGGGATTGTGTTTGAGGGTATAAGTCCACATCTCATACTCGTTGGCGAAAACGCCCGCATGCCGGTGACCGAGGATGGCTAACGTGAGAAAAATCCCCGTGCCGAAAACCAGCAGCAGACTCTGATTGGGGCGCGAAGATCTGCCATAGAGGCTGCCCGCCGCCGCCGCGGCCAAGCCGAAAAGCCCCAACGCCGGAAGGTAGAGAAAATGGTCCGCCGCCCAGGTGATCCGCATGTAGGACATCTTGATGAAGCCCAAAATGGGAAACAGATTGATCAGGAAAAAACCAAGACCCAGCAATGCATGGCTGCCCCAGGTTTTTCGTTTCGTCCAGAGCCAGAAAACCAGCGCGCCCATGGCCGGCCAGGAGAGGAACATCCAGAACGGCGGCGGATCCACCTCCCACCGCGGGTAAATCGGCAACAGTCCGACGGGCAGAATCGTCTTATACAGATAGAACCACATGGAGATTCCCGCCGTCGCCGTGCGCGAGAGCATTCCCCCAACCGGAATGGTTTCCGTGCCAATCGCACGCTGATGCTGGAAATAAATCGTCAACAATCCCATTGCCAGGGAGATGAGAAAAAACGGCACGCTGGCCATGATGCCCCGCCAGAGCCCAGTCGGCAGGACCCCCTCCAGGCGTTTGACCAAACCTCCCCGCAGCCCCGACCGGAACTCCGCCTCAGGGCGATCCGCCTGCACACTGCGCCACCAACAATAGAGCAGCAGCACAAATGGAAACATTACGACGGAGGTCTTGCACAGAATGGCCGCCACGTAGAGCAACACGGTCAGCACGTAATCCCGGGTGCGCCCCCGTTCGTCGAAGTTTATCCACGTCACCATCGCCAACAGCAGAAACGGCAACGACAGCGTGTTTTTCAATTCGGAGACCCAACCGACCGACTCGGCAAGGATGGGATGAACGGCAAAAAGCAGTCCCCCGAGCCAGGCCTGCCGCAGGCCAAGACGCGAGAGCACTTTCCAGAAAAGCAGCGCATTCAGCAAATGCAGCGAGACATTAAGCAGGTGCCACGCCGTGCGATTGGTCTCGAAGGCGCGGTAAAAAAGCCACTGCACCGTTGCCTTGAGCGGAAAATAATCCGCGCCCGTCTCCCCCATCCAGATGCGGGAAAGTCCATTGGGATCGGGCAGCACCGCATTAGCCGTGATTTCCTGGTCATCATCCCACAACCAATCCCCGTGGAAGGTGGGCGCATAAACAAAGAGCCCCGCCAGAACGATCAGGAGAACCTTAAACAGCTGCGTCTCCCAACCTCCCGCCGACACCTCGACGGCAACGGCGGGCACGGGATCGGGCTTCAGATTTTTTTTCTTTGGAGGTACACGCGACATACGGTTTCGAAGACCTGGTCCACCGTGATCATCTTCATGCAGACATTATCGCGGCAGGCGGTTTGGCGGTTGTTCAGGGCATTTACGCAGGGACTGCAGGCAAGACCAGCCCATAACGCGTGGTTACGCGGCGACGGCGCGCCAAAAAGCAACGGCGTCTCCGGACCGAACAACGCGACCACATCAATCTGCGTCATCGTGGCAAAGTGCGCGGGGCCGCTGTCGTTCGTCACCAGCACGTCGGCCAGTTCGTAGACGATGAGCAACTGACGGAGGGTGGTTTTCCCGGCAAGGCCGAAACAACGCGCAGAGCCCACCTCGGCGATCAGGCCCTTCACTTTCGCGGCCTCCTCAGGGGCGCCGGTGAATCCGATGCAAAGATCGCCGAACTCCGCGAGGAGGCGTTTCGCCAGGGCAATGTAGTTGGCCGAATCCCAACGGCGCAGGGGCAGGAGGTCGCTCGCGTTGGCGTTGAGCAGCACCAGGCGGCTGGTGCCCTCCGGCATGAGGGTGGCAAGAAGGTTTTCCATCTCCGCACGTTCAGCCGCAGCAGGCTGGAAGGGCGGCGGCGGTCCACCCGGCGGCGGCACAGCGGGAAAGGTCGGAAATCTCGCCGGATCGTTGTCCAGCGCCATGACCAAACTCGAAAACGTCCGGCTGGCGTGGAGGTGGGCGTTGTAAATGACGCGGTGCGTGAACAGGTCGCCCCGATACGGCCCCTCCCCAAAATAGGTGTGAAATCCCACCCGGATCGGCGTGCCGGTGAGCCAGGCCAGCGCGGCCGTCGAGCGCGCAAAAAACTCCATGTCGATGCAGGCGTCGATCCGCATCCGGCGAATTTTCCAAAGCAACGCAAGGCACGTCGTGATCATTTCCCCCGGTGACTTCGTCCGGATCGCCAGGACGTTTTCGTGCGGCACGAGGCCCAGCAGGTCGAGAATGAAACGGTTTTCCTCGAACAGGAGGAAATAAACATTTTTCGCCCCCACCTTGTCCACCGCCCGACGGATCGCCTCGTGCGCCAGCACGGTGGAGCCTTGCTCGGCCAGCTTGAGAAAAAGAATCGTCTTCGGTTCCTTAGGGGCGGGTTTGGCAAAAAGATCCATCGTCCGGCGCAGCACAGTCGCGCAAAAGCAGGCGAGCACCCCAAACGTGGCGTCGACTTTATGAAGGAGTTTTGCGTTGCTACTGAGTCTGGCCAAAGGAGAGGTAAACCTCCATCTTCCCGAAACCGGGGAAAACATCCATCCCTTTTTCACGGGCTGCCTTTCCGGACCGGAGCCGACGGGCGGTCCCACAAAAAGACTGTTCATCGCCCGGGAAACGTGGTTTCCAGACCGCTGCGCAATGAGCAGCCCGTCCTCCGCGATTCCCGTCTGGCGTCAACTCGCCAAACCCGCCGTCATCGTCGGGGCTCTGGGATACTTCGTGGATATCTACGACCTGATCCTGTTCAGCATCGTCCGCACCGCCAGCCTCAAATCCCTCGGCTACGACGGCCCGGAACTGGTCAGCCACGGCATTCTTCTCCTGAACCTCCAGATGATCGGCATGCTGATCGGCGGGCTGATCTGGGGGGTCTGGGGAGACCGCAGGGGCCGCGTACAGATTCTCTTCGGCTCGATCCTCCTGTATTCGATCGCCAACCTGGCCAACGGCATGGTTCACAGCATCGAGTCCTATGCCTTCTGGCGCTTTATCGCGGGCGTGGGGCTGGCCGGGGAGCTCGGCGGCAGCATAACCCTTGTCTCAGAAGTGCTGTCCAAGGAGCTGCGCGGTTACGGCACTACCATCGTCGCCACCGTCGGGGTCTTCGGGGCGGTCGTGGGCGGCCTGGTGGCCGATCTGGTGGACTGGCGGATCGCCTACTTCATCGGCGGCGGACTCGGGCTCGCCCTCCTGGCTCTCCGGGTCAGCGTGGCCGAATCCGGCATGTTCGTTCAGCTCAAAAAAGCCTCGTCGGCCAGCCGGGGAAATTTTCTCGCCCTCTTCACCGATGCCCGGCGTTTTCTGAAGTATCTCCGGTGTATTCTGATCGGTGTCCCCTCGTGGTTTGTGGTGGGCGTGCTGGTGACATTTTCGCCCGAATTTGCCAGGGCCCTGAACATCTCCGGCCCGGTCAAGGCCTCCTACGCCGTGCTTTTCGTTTATCTCGGCCTCACCATTGGCGATCTCATGAGCGGCCTGATCAGCCAGCGGCTGCGGTCCCGCAAAAAGGTGGTTCTTGGATTTCTCGTCGCCACCTTTCTCCTCACGTGCGTTTATTTTCAAGCCTCGGGAGGCAGTCCAGCCTTGTTCTATACGATCGTCTGCCTGCTCGGTATCGGCATCGGCTATTGGGCGATTTTTGTGACCATCGCCGCCGAACAATTCGGCACCAATATCCGCGCGACGGTGGCAACCAGCGTGCCCAACTTCGTCCGCGGTGCAGTGGTACCCATCACCCTGGGATTCCAGTACTTTAAGGAACATCTTGGGATCCTGCCCGGGGGCTTTGTCGTCGGCGTCCTCTGCATCGGCATCGCCCTGCTCGCCCTCTGGGGCATGGAGGAAACCTTCGGCAAAGACCTCGACTATGAAGAACCGATCTAAGGTGTCACTTTCGCTCTTTCAACTTTATGCATAAGGCTTAAGTCTCTGCCCCATGGCCGCACGCATCCCCGTTCTTCTGAAAAACCGCCCCTACGAAGTCATTGTGGGCAACGGCATCCTGCCAAGGGCCGGTGAGTTTATTCACCAGGTCCTCCCTTCGCTCCGATGTGCTTTGGTCACCGACACCAATGTCGGCCCGCTCTACGCCGACATCGTTCGCGAATCGCTGGAAACTGCGGGCGTGCAGACCACCGTGATTACGGTTCCCGCCGGAGAAACCTCAAAATCCCTGCCCGAGGTCGAAAAAGTCTGCGCCGCCATGATCGAAGCCGGACTCGACCGCGGAGCCTTCGTCGCCGCCCTCGGCGGCGGGGTGGTGGGTGACCTCGCGGGATTTGTCGCTTCCATTTATTACCGAGGCATCCCGCACGCGCAGATTCCCACCAGCGTCGTGGCACAGGTGGACAGCTCGATCGGCGGCAAGACCGGAGTCAATGCCAGCGCCGGCAAAAATCTCATCGGGGCGTTCCACCAGCCCGCCATTGTTGTCACCGACGCCTCCGCCCTCGAAACCCTGCCGAAACGGGAGTTCAACGAAGGGGTCGCCGAAATCATCAAACACGCCATCATCCGCGATGCGGCCATGCTGGACGAGTTAAAGGATGTCCAGGACCTGCCTACCCTGATTGCGCGCAATGTCAAAATCAAAGCGCGCATCGTCGCCGAAGACGAATATGAAAAACTCGGCGTGCGGGCGCTGCTCAACTTCGGCCATACCATCGGCCACGCCATCGAAAACACCGCGGGTTATGGCCGCTATCTCCACGGGGAAGCCATCAGCCTCGGCCTGGTCGCCGCCCTCGCTCTTTCCGTGGAAAAGGCGGGACTCGACCCCGCGGAAGCCGCCCGCGCGGTGGCGCTCCTCAAAGCGTTTAAACTTCCCGTGACCCTGCCCTCCGACCTCCCCACCGCCAGCCTGATGGCCGCCCTGCGCCTCGATAAAAAATTCGACGCCGGCGCCATCCGCTTCGTCCTCACCGAGAAGTTCGGCAGCGCCTTTCTTTCCCACGACGTCACGGAAGCCGACTTGCAAGCGGCGATCGAGCGGCTGCGCGAATAGACTCCCACCGTCCCCTTGGGACAATTGCGACGAAAACGTCGAAATTTCTTGCCTGACGCCATAGTGCGTTGCATGCAAGGAAACAGGGGTTGTGAATCGGGAATATCACAAATGGTGGAGTTGGCGTTTAAATCGTGACATGGAGTTGCTCGTGATCGGGCACGCCGGCGCGAAGGTCCTCGTTTTCCCGACCCGGGGCGGACGTTTTTACGAATACGAAAACCTCCGCATGCCCGCCATTCTTCGGGAAAAGCTGGAGAATGGTGTCCTTCAGCTCTTTTGCGTGGATGGCATTGATTCCGAGAGTTTTTATTGCTGGTGGGCACACCCCGAGGGGCGCATCCAACGGTATCTGCAATATGAGGAATACATCCTGAACGAGGTGTTTCCGTTCATGACGGCAAAAAACCCCCACCCCTGTGTGATTGCCCATGGGTGCAGCCTGGGGGCTTTTCACGCCGCCAACATCGCCTTCCGGCACCCCCACCTCTTCCAAAAACTCGCCGCCTTTTCCGGGCGCTACGATCTCACCCAGGGAGTCGAACATTTTAACGGGCTCTTCGACGGACACTACAGCGAGAACATTTACTACAACACGCCCACGCATTTTCTGCCGAACCTCCACTGCCCCGAGATCCTCGGCCACATCCGCGCCATGGATATCGTCCTCACCATCGGAAAAGAAGATCCCTTCCGCGACAACAACGAAAATCTCAGCGACATCCTGCGGGGCAAGGGGGTCTCGCATCAGATTCACCATTGGGACGAACGCGCCCACAGCGGGTTCTACTGGCGGCGCATGGCGCAGATTTACGTTTAGGCCGAGCCTTGGACGGTGCCAACTCTTGCACCCTCGCAGAAAAACTGGAATCACTAACGCGGCCATGCGTTACCGCTTCATTTTTCTCACCCTCCTCCTCGCTCTGGCCGGATGCCAGACGCCTGAAGGCCCAAAGCTCGACCGGGCCCTCGCCGCCCTGCGTAACAACCCTTCCGATGCCCGCGCCCAGGCGGCCTACCGGAAGGCAGCGACCGCCATGCTCCCCGACTTGCTGGAGTCGCCCGTCCCGCCAAAGCCCGGCTACCTCACGCCCGCGCAATTGTCCGACGTGGAAACCATCCGCCATTCGCGAGCGACCGTGTCCGGCCTCCACCGTGCGGGCTGCGGACTTCCGATCGTCGGGGTGATCTCCCGCGAAAAATCGGGCGATCCCAACACCCCACGGGCGGGGTTCAAGCTGCCTCTCACGGCCCTGGTGCTGCCGGCCAAGGACAAATACGAACTCCGTCTCGCCGAACCCGAAAAAATCAAGGAGGTCACCGTCGAGGGGGAAAAACTGCCTGTCGCCATGAACCTCGAAGCGCCCATTGATGCGGCGCAGGCGGCCGGACCCCGCTTCGGCGACGGCATCCGGTATCTTCTCCGCTCGGACTGGTTCTCCGCTCCGGCGCAACTCGCGTTCCTCGCTCCCTACGACGCCCGCAAGACCCCGATCGTTTTCGTGCACGGGCTCATGTCCACTCCTCGCATGTGGGTGCCGGTCATCAAACAACTCACCGCGGTCAAAGAAATCCGGGATCGCTACCAGTTTTGGTTTTTTTATTATCCCACCGGACAGCCGGTGCCCCTCTCCGCCTTGCAATTCCGCGAAGCGCTCGACGCCGCGGTGCAACGCCACCGGGTCACCAAACCCCTTGTCCTCGTCGGGCATAGCATGGGCGGCATTCTTTCCCGAGCGCAGGTCTCAAAAATTACCCAAGCCGAGGCGGTGGCTGCCGTTCCGTGGCTGGCGAGGGTACCCTCCTCCAGCACGGCGCATCGCGCCATGATCTTTGAAGCCCGGCCCGATGTGGGACGCGTGGTCTTTATGAACACGCCGCATCGCGGAAGCCGCCTTGCCCTCACCGGCATCGCCGGCATTGGCATGCAGCTCATCCGCCTGCCTTCCAACATCACCAACGAACTCGAAGAGTTCGCCAAGTTCATCGTCCCGGGCGGACGCGGACGCATGCCGACCAGCATTCAGGGACTATCTCCGCGTTCACCCTTCCTCCAGGCCCTCGACCGGCGCCCGCCCTCCGTGCCGCATCATACCGTGCTTGGAGACCGCGGACGCGGCGATTCGCCCAACAGTTCGGATGGCGTCGTCCCCTACGCCAGCGCCCACCTCGCATCCGCCCAAAGCGAAGTCATCGCCCCAGGCGGCCATGGGTCGTTCTCCGATCCCAAGGCCATTCGCGAACTGGAACGCATCCTTCTGGAATATCGATGAGCGAATTTTCCGCCGCCGACTGGCAGCGTCTCCGCGCTCTGCGCGACCGATTCCTTTCGGATGCGAGCGGGGAATATTGGACTGCGCGCGACCTCGAACTTTACGACGCCACGTTCGCCCAACGCATCGGCTGGAAATGGGACGGGGCCTTGCGAAAGATCGCCGAGACGGGATGGCGCCCAGCGTCCACACGCCTGCTCGATTGGGGCTGCGGCACGGGCATCGCCACGCGCGCCGTGGCAGACTGGGCCGGAATTCGCGAGGTACAGGTCTTTGACCACTCACCCGCCGCCATGAAGTTTGCCCTCGAAAAATTGCGCTCCCTTGGGCTCGCCGCCACCCTGGCGAGGGCGGACGAGATGCCGGACGACACCCTCCTCCTCATCAGTCATGTCGCTGGCGAACTAAGCGAGAGCGAACTGTCCAGACTCGCCGAATTTGCGGCAGGCGCGGCAGAGATTGTTTGGGTTGAACCCGGCTCGCACATCGCCAGCCGTCGTTTGACCGCCGCCCGCGACGTGCTCCAGCAGCACGGCCACCGGACCATCTCGCCCTGCACCCACCAAGCCACCTGCCCGATGAACCACCAGGAACAGCACTGGTGCCATTTTTTCGCCTCTCCCCCGGGGGAGATTTTTCAGTCGCCCTTCTGGCGGGAATTTTCACTCAAGTTGGAAATCGACCTCCGCTCGCTGCCCTTGAGTTTTATCGCCACCTCGAGGACCGCCGAAAACCCCTGGCCCCGGAACGCGGAGCGTTTGATCGGACACCCCCGCGTCTTCAAGGGACATTGCCAGATTCTCAGTTGCGGGGCCGATGGTCTCACCGACAAAATGCTGCAAAAACGGGACGCCCCTCGCCTCTTCAAGGCGCTCTGCCGCGAGCATCGCGACGGGGTCTTTGTCTGGGAGCCCGATCCCGTTCACTCCAATCGCCTGCGCGGGGGGGAGGCTTTCGATGGCCTGGGAATCCCAGCGGAACTATAAAAGCGCTTCCCGCCAGGCCGCCTCGTCGAAGCCAACCAGGAAAACACCGTCCCCAAGGGCAAACGGACGTTTCACCAAATTGCCATTCCCGGCCAGCAGAGCAAGAGCTTCCGCCCGTCCCAAAGCGGGGAGAGTTGCACTCAACCCCAAGGCTCGGTAATCAGTCCCCGAGGTATTAAACAGGCGCCGGATCTCCCCGTTTTCCGCCTGGAGCATGGCGTCGAGTTCGGTCAGCGAAGGCGGGGTTTCTCGGATGGGAATTTCCTGAAATGCGATTCCATTCCCCCGCAGAAACTTCACGGCCTTCCGACACGTGTCGCACTTCGCGTAGGTATAGACCTTGAGCATCACAGAAGGACGACCGCTCGATCTTGGGAGAAACCGCTATTTGACCTTGAGAAGCTCGACCTCAAAAATGAGGGTTTCATCGGGCCCGATGACCCCGCCGGCTCCCCGGGAACCGTACGCGAGTTTCGACGGGATGAAAAATTGGTATTTCGCACCTTCCTTCATCAGTTGGACCCCTTCCGTCCATCCGGGAATCACCTGATTCAACCGGAAGGAAATGGGCTCGTTACGCTTGTAGGAACTGTCGAACTCGGTGCCATTCAGAAGCGTGCCACGATAATTGACCATGACTTCATCGGTCGCGGCAGGAGTTTTTCCGGAGCCCTCCCGGATGACCGTGTATTGCAGGCCGGAGGCCGTGGTTTTTACACCGTCTTTTTTGGCGTTCTCGGCCAGGAACTGCTGGCCCTTTTCGGAGGCGGATTGAGCGAAGAGTGACATGGGAAGTAATGTAATTGCGGCGATGAGTGCGGGGATTCGCATAGGGGGCGGAAGGTAACCGGGAAAATGGGTTTCTGCAACGTCAATACGGCCCGCGGATGAAGGGCGCAACCTGCGTGCGATAATAATGCGCCAGTCGCTCATGCAACTGGGGCGGAAGTTCCGGCAGGCGCGATACCGACGCATTTTCGCGGGCCTGTTCGAGGGAACTGGCCCCGGGGATCACCACCGAAACCTCATCATAATCGAGGATCCAACGCTGAGCCATCTGAACCATCGAGAGGCTGTCGGGCACAAAAAACTGCATTTCCTCCGCCAGCTCAACCCCCTTGTCGAAAGGAATCCCGGCGAAGGTTTCCCCCACATTAAAGGCCTGCCCATCGCGATTAAAATTGCGGTGATCGTTGGCGGCAAAGGTGGTGTCTTTCGAGAACTTGCCCGAAAGAAGGCCGCTGGCCAGCGGCAGGCGCACGATGATCCCGATCCCCTTTTCCCGGGCGACGGGAAACAGTTCGGTGATCGGCCGCTGACGGAAGATGTTGAAAATAATCTGCAGCGAGGCAAGGCCGGGCTGGGCGGCGCAAATCAGCGCCTCTTCCATCGATTCGACACTGGCGCCAAAGTGGCGGATTTTTCCCTCTCCCTGGAGCTTGCGCATCCATTCAAAGACGTCGCCGCGTCTCAACTCCTCCGTCGGAATACAGTGAAGCTGCGTGAGATCCAACGTTTCCACCCCCAACCGCGTGAGCGAGGCCTCTGTCGCCGCCCGAAGCCCGGCCTCGGTGTATTGATCGGGATAAAGGTCCCCCATGCGGCCCATCTTGGTCGCGACAAAAAGTCCCCGACGCTCCCTGAGAAACTTGCCAATGAGTGTTTCCGCCCGCCCACTGCCGTAAACGTCCGCAGTATCAAAAAACGTCACCCCGGAATCCGCGGCGGCGGCCAGGATTTCCAGGGCCTGCTCTTCGGAAACATTCCCCCAATCGGCCCCACCCAGCTGCCAGCAGCCGAGCCCCACTTCCGATACATTCACGCCGGTTTTGCCAAAGGCTCTGGTTTTCATAAAATCGTCCGCGGATCATCCACAAATCCACCCGGCGATCAAGCAATGCCGGGAGAACATTCGCCCGACCGCCCAGGCCGCAAGGTGCCGTCATCCCGACTCAAACCATTTGCGTTTTTCCCGAAAGGCGGCAAGCTCCGCCCTTCGATGAAGGGGAAGGAATGAACGGGACACTCGGAGCGATGGTGACGGTTTTCGGGCTGGGCGTGGTCTATTTCATCGCCGCCATTCCCACGGGAGTCGCCTTGAAATTGGACCCGGTCACCGCCGCCCTGTGCGCCTGGGCCGGTTACACCGCTATCGGTGGGGCCATGTTGTTGTTGGGCGATCCCGCCCGGAGATGGATGGAAAAAAAATTCCGCCTCTCGCCCCACCCGGATCCCACCAAACTTTTCTGGCGAGCCTGGGGGCGCTTTGGCATGCCCGGACTGGCTTTGCTGGCCCCCGTTACGACCGGTCCCTACCTCGCGGCCCTCATTGCTCTCGCTCTAGGCGAGAAGCCGGCCAGGGTCATCCTTTGGATCGCAGCGGGGGCCATTCCCTGGACCGTCCTTTTTGCCACTCTCGCCGCCACCGGAGTCAGCCTCTTCGGCAAATAGCATGAAGGTTTTTCCCGAAAAATCGCTCGCCGCCATGATTGCCCTCCGGCCCCTGCCCGGTTCGCCGGGTTATGACGGCAACGACCGCGCAATTCTCGAAGAGGCCCTTTCCGACCTCGCCCTCTACACCGCCGCCGGGGTGGACGCCATCGTGCTGGAAAACAGCCACGACCTTCCCTACATCAAACCACCCCTGCCCGCCCAGGCCGTCGCTTTGGTCAAACGCATCGCCCGCTCCGTGCGAAAAAATTTTGACGGACCCGTCGGACTCCAGATGCTCGAGGCGGCCAACGAAAGCGCCCTCGAAATTGCCGCCGCCTGTCACCTCGATTTTCTCCGCGTCGAGGGGTACGTCTTCGCCCACATCGGAGGAGCCGGCCTGATCGAGGGGTGTGCCGGAAAACTCCTCCGGCTGCGCAAAAAACTCGGCTGTGACCAAATCAAGATTTTCGGTGACGTGAAGAAAAAACACTGCTCCCACGCCCTCACTGGCGACCTCGATATCATCGACGTGGTGAAACAATCGGAATTTTTTTTGGTCGATGGAGTCATCGTCACCGGTCCACGCACCGGCGAAACTCCCGACGTGCGCGAACTCCGCCGAGTGCGCAAGATCGCCCGGGTCCCCGTCCTCGTCGGGTCGGGCATGACTCCGGAAAACATCGCGACTTACCTGCCCCTCGCGGACATCTTTATCGTCGGCTCCACCCTGCGCGAAGACGGACAATTTCTCGGGCGACTCGACCCTCGCCGCCTGGACCGCTTTGTCGGGGCCTTCCGCGGCGCGCAACAACGACTCCGATAAATTCCGCTCCCGGCTTGCGCAATCCGCCTTCCGGAGCGAGAATCCCCCCATGAGCAAATACAAAGACACGGTCGTCACTTATCTCGAAACTCTCGCCGACGACGCGCGCAACCTTCTGGCCGCCACTTCCGATGTGGCCGAAGACAAAGTGAAAGTTGCCCGCCGCAGACTCTCCGACGCCCTCGATGGCAGTCGCGATGTCTACGATCGCGTGCGCGTGCAAGCCGCACGGGGAGCCAAAGCCGCGGACGAGAGCGTCCACGAAAACCCCTACGCGCCCATTGCCGCCGCTCTCATTCTTGGCGGACTGCTGGTGTTTTTGTTCACGCGCAAGCGGGACTAACGCACCCCGTCAAGGCTTCCGATAAAACCGCAGCGCTTCAATGTCGCTGCCGAATTCCTTAAGCGGATACACGCCTTTTATCCCGCCCCGACCGGGGTCGCGCACCAAGTAGTCGTATCCACTTTTCCCGCAGATCACCACAAAGTGGGTGATCCCGTCGCGGTAGCGCAGACG
This sequence comes from Terrimicrobiaceae bacterium, assembly GCA_041752695.1. GTDB lineage: Bacteria > Verrucomicrobiota > Verrucomicrobiia > Chthoniobacterales > Terrimicrobiaceae > CALCJD01. Next base: position 99,006 of record JBGSVZ010000062.1, on the reverse strand, counting down.
TACGATCACCGGATTCCCCTGGATCACATTCCAATCGAGAAGAAAATAAGATGGTTTGTCCTCGTAGTGCGGCAACAGTCGGGCGGTTAACCCCCGATCAAATTCCGCCGCCTTCTCCCAATAAATCCATCCCTCGGGCGTATAGCCACCCGGCAGGGCAGTAAGAAATTGATTCAACCGCCCGGGATCGACGTCCATCCCGTAACTGGCCAGCGTCATCGCGGCTGAAGCCACCGCACAACCCTCCGCCCCCAGCGTGCCGGGACTTGCCCCCAGGGGGTCCACACTCCAGCGGGAATCCCCCTGAAAAAATTGCGGCACGTCCAACTCAACCCTCCCCGGAAAATACAGACCGCCCGAAGGACTCACCGGCCGCAATTCCATCCACCCGGCCACCCAAAACGCCGCCCAAATCAGAACGCCCAAAACACTGAGCAGAAGAGTAAAAAAAACCGGCCGCCGTCTCATAGGAATAATCCCGCAAGGAAAACCACGCGCACCCGCAAAGCAAGAGCAACCCCGCCCTCCCTTTTACAATAATTGTCCCACCTGGGACATCTATTGTAACAACCCGGACTACGACTCGCGCTCACTCTGCCGGGCCAGACGGCCCGCTTGTGTCACCACCGTCCGGCGCTTTTCCCACGCTTTCTTCCCCAGATATCCGGCTGGCAACAAGGCGATCGGCAGCAACGGGTCGTGCCGCACTGCATCGAGCCAGTGGTGATTTTCCTTGGCACTCCATTCCAACAGCCTGCGCGGCAAATCTTTTCCCGAAAGAGGCAAAGCATCGAGGATTTCCAGGTGGCGGGCATACCGTTGGTTGATCTTTGAAAAATCCCACGCGGCTTTGACCATCTGCGCGTCCACCTTCGATCCCCGGGAGTCCGCCTCGAGCAAAATCAAGTGCGAACAATCCTTCCCGTCTTCGCCAAAAAAACGCTCGGCACCCAAGGGAAAGCCGGGGGCAATCCACACGCTGCCCTGGAGGCATCCACACCCGCAGTCCGCCAGGGCCCGTTGCACGCGCTTCCTGAGGGCCTCCTCTTTCACCGGAATATCGAAGAGAAAAAGTCGCCACTTTCCATCCCAGTCTGCCGGCCACGCCTTGTCCATATCCCGTCCACCCAGAGCCGCAACACGCCCCGCCTCGGTGAGCCGCACAAAGGTCTTTTTTCCCAGGCCGCCTTGTTTGGCCTCAACCAACCCCTGCGCTTCCAGGCGGCGGATCTGCGGCAAAAATCCGCTTCGATAGGCCCATCCTTCGAAGCTCTGATCAAGGTTCCGAAACGTCGGACGAAGGACACCCTCCGCCGCCCAAAGCAGGTGAAACAACAGCAATTCCGTCTTCGCTCTCATCGAAACCAAAGCAGCAACGAGCGCCTCGCGATGCAACAATAAATGTCCCAGGTGGGACATTTATTGTAAACGAGAGAGGAGGCGTTCGACCGATCCTTTTGGGGAGGGGACGAACGCTTTATCCTTTGGGATGTCTCGCGTAGGGTGGAGGGATGCGTTGTTTGCTTGCGTTCCTTCTCGTTGGTTTTGCGGCCCGGGCGTTTTGTGGCATCAATGAAGTGGTCCTCGCACAAGTCCGCACCATGCCGGAAGGCGGAGGGTATGCCACCACTCTGGCGGCCCATCAGGGTCTGGCGGCGGCGGTGACTCCGGGCACGATTCCCGAAATTCGGCCGAGTGCGGCCATGCCGGGATATTGTTCGGGGGCCACCTATCTGGTTTTTCTGAAAACGCTCACCGCCGTGGAAAGGGAACAGTCGCTCGCGCTTTCCCAGGAAACCTGGCAGGCACTCGTTCCACGACTGCGCCCCGACGGAAAGGACACCCTGCCCGACGGCGAGAGCGTGTGGGGACGCTGGAATGCCAATGGCCCCGGGACAGCCCGGCTTTTTTTTGAACTGGGATTAGGGCGAAACTTCACCGACATTGCTGCCGCGAAACCGGGCGATTTTTTGAAAATCTTCTGGACCGACGCGGTGGGAAAAAAGGAGCGCGGCCACTCGGTGATCTATCTGGGGCGGGAAACCCTTGATGGCGCGGAGCATGTGCGATTTTGGTCGAGCAACCAACCCGACGGCTTCGGGGAAAAATCCGTGCCCTACAGCACGATTACCCGGGCGATTTTTTCCCGGCTGGAAAATCCCTCCCGGGTCTCCGCATGGAAAACCCTGCCCTCACGCGACGAGTATCTGGCTGGTCTCCTCAGAACCGAATCCAGCTTTGCGGAGGCGAAGAGACTCTCCGGGGCGAAATAGGCTCAAGGAAGCAACATCAGCGCGGCACCCATGATGACGGTGGGAATGAGAGCGGCGAGGAAGAGCCCCAACGGTTTGATGCCATCCTCCCCGAAGGCCGATTGGAGGATGGATTGCCCCGCGGGATTGGGCGCGTTGGCAATGACCGTGAGGCCCCCTCCGGTCACGGCTCCGGCTACGATGGCGAATTTTAATTCCTCGGTAAAACCGGGAACCAGAGTGGCCAAGTACGTGATGGCCGCGTTATCGTTCACCGCCGTCAGCATGGTCGCGCCGATCATCAGCGGCCATTCGCCCAGCCCGCTCAACACCGGCGCGATCCACCACTGCTGGCAACCTCCATGGACCACCAGGGCCGCGAGAAAAAATCCCACCAACATCGGACTGCGCAGATTGATGGAATTTTGATGCCGCTCGGTTGCCACGACGAAGGCGAGAAAAAACAACAAGCCGATCAGGACAAGAGACGGATAATGCGAGTTCACCACCGTCCAGGCGATGGCCAGCAAATGCACCACGGTGACATAAAGCGGAATCGGCTCCTGATCCTGGGCCGCCTTGTCCTCCCGGGCACGCAATCCGAGCAACTCCTTCCGGAAAACCGCAAAAAACACCACGTTGGCCACGAGGATGCCGATCACCGCCTTCCAGCCAAAGTTCATCAACATGTAACTGAATCCCCAGCCCCACTTACCCGCCACCATCACCACCGGCGGCGCGGCAAAATGACTCAGCGTGCCTCCCACCGAGATGTTCACGAAAAGCAATCCGAGCGTCGCATAGCGCAGCTTCAGGCTCGGCTCGAGTTTGTAGAAGCGTTCCAGCAGCAGCATCGCGCAAATCGTCATGGCCGCGGGTTCCGTGATGAAGGAGCCCAGCAACGGGCCAACTGTGAGTATAGAAAACCACCACGCCGCCGGGGTTTTCCCGCCAAGGGACGCAAACAAAGCGAGGCAGCTTTCCGCAAAACGCAAGACGGGCTTGGAACTGGCGATGGCCATCACGACAAAGACAAAGATGGGCTCCACATAGTTTACCCGGTTAAAATAATAGACCATCGTCCCCCAGCCCTCGAAGGCCACAATGGCAACGCCCAGGGGAATCAGCCAGATGCCGAAGACGGCTTCGACCTCGCCTAGGAAATGGAAGAGGGTGGAGCGAAAACGCAGGGAATCCCTCCGGCGCAATACCTCGGGGTCGCGGGATGATTTGTCCAAATTTTCCAGCTCATGGGCATAAGCGTGCGACTTATGGAGGAACTTCGAGGCAAGAAAAGTGTGACAGATGGCAAGGATAAAGATGACCGTCGCCACGATGTTAAATGGCTCGGCCGCCACCCGGGCGGTCAGTTTGGCAAAAAGCCCGGGGATTTCCTCATCCTGGTAGCTGCTAATGGCCGGGGGAAAATCGGGCGCAACGTCGGACTCGGGCGCGGCCAGCGCGCCAGCAACCGTCAAAAGGAGAAGGAGCAGTACTCTCACTAATAGCTCCCTGGCGAGGTTTCGTCAGGCTTCGCGGGGGACACCTCCGCAGGCTCTTGAGGCAGCATTTTTTCCGCTTCGAGGAGGATTTGTTCGGCTCCGATGTATTTGTAGTCGTCGAGGACAAACTTTTTCATCCGCCCGGGTTCCGCTTCATAAACCAGGTCGGCGATCCCCTTGTTTTTCCAGCGTTTCCGGCTGACAGCGCGGACTTTTTCAAGGGGAATGGTCCGGCCGTCGGGCAGGAGAATTTTTCCCTCTTCGAGCCGGGTGGTGGTTTTCAGGGAGGCAAAATAATGCCGGGCGCAAAGTCCCGCCCCGAGCAAAGCGACCGCGGCGATGATGATCTGGGTTTGGATGTCTCCGGAAGAATACATTTTTTTCGGAGGAGTATCGGACCATCCCCGCGTCCTGGCCTCCTCCGCCCAGGCTTTTTCCAATTCCGGAGTATCCTTGCCGAGGCTGTCGCGTAGCGGAAGATAGACGGCGGCTCGCACGTTGTTTTTGGGGTATCCAAACAGCCCGTCATACATAAACCAGCAGCCGGCGCCGGCAACGATCAGCGTCATGAGTTGCATGCGCTGTTTCCATTCCTTGCTGATGATCGCGGTGATTGTCGGGTGCACGGTGGCGGGATTTCCGCGGAACCTAGGGGTGAAGCAGCGTCATGGCAAGTCCCGGCCCTTCGCCCGGCTGAATGCGCCAGAATTGGCTCAGGCTAAATGGTGCCGCGACCCGGACAAACATCCTCCTATCCGCCGAATCCCATCCGCCCGCGTTCTCGCCGGGTGGGGTCGAGTTGGCCACTGAAAATCTCGGCCAGCGTGTAGGTGGACGCCGGGACGGGCGGCAGCACCTTGCCTAGCTTATCCGCGAGGGCTTTGGCCTGTGCCGCTTCCATCGGGCCAAAATAGTGGTGCGCCATCAGCCGGCCCGGACGCAACAACGCCTGGTCGAGTTCCTTCAGCGCGCAGTTGATCGTGCAAATGACCTGCAGACGGAGGAATTCGCCAAGGATGCCATCGGTGATATTGAGCAACAGACTCACTTCCTGACGGTTGTCCGAATGCCGCGGCATGAGAGCGTTTTCCGCATCCTCCAGGATCACCACCAATGACGTCTCGCCATGTAGCCGGCGCTCCGAGGCCCAGAAGTCCACAAACTCCGCCTCGCGCAACAAACCCAGATTGGCCGACCCGATGAAATAAAACCGATGCGTGTCCCTCAACTCCAGCATGAGCTGGCGGAGGTAGGAGGTTTTTCCCGTGCCGGGGGCGCCATCCAAAATGGTCAGCCCGGTGCGCCGCCTTTGCAGGTCGTCCAAAAATGTCGCGTGCCACTGTGGGAAACCATCGCCGTAATGCAGGGCGAGACTTTCCGAATCCAAGGCCGACTTGCCCTCCAGAGCCACGGCCTCGGTGTCGATACCATCGCAGGTCTTTTTGACAATCTGGAAGGTGGCCGGCTTGGATTTTTTCGTCTGCGCGAAGGTTTTGCGCAGCTTTTCCGCGGTGGAGCGGGCCTGTTCGGGACTGGCCGCGTAAACGCGCAGACTGTCCTCGTCGACGTTGATAAACGTCGCATCGTCCAACCGGATGGTCAGATCCTTCCAGTACCCGCTGCCGCGTTCCGCGTCGTCGCGCAGATTAAACCAGGAGCGCACCAATTGATCGCGGAACGTTTCCGCCATCCGCTCCAGATCAAACGGACCATCCGCCGCGCAATAATGCGCCGGTCCCGCGCCGGTGGCGGCGCGAACCGGGACCAGCGACCAGGAATGCCCCTCCGTGGCATAGGTGAGAGAAACGGACGTTTCTTCCCGCCCCAAGGACTGCTGATTGGTATGGCTGTCGGTGAGTTTCACAAAATCAAGAGCTGGGCAGGAGAGCAGAAAGGCTGGAGTCCGGCATTGCAGAAAAACACAGGAATACGTACTCTTGGATCATGTTCGAAAACTTGCTTTCCCGGCGCGGGCTGTCCCTCGACCGTCTTCATTCCTTCCTCAAGGTGGCCGAGGCCGGCGGCATCGCGCGCGCCGCGGGTGACGACGTGGTGCGACAAAGCCAGTTCAGCCGTCAGATCGGCGAACTGGAGGAATTTTTCGGCACTCAACTCACCACGCGCCATGGCCGGGTGCTGGCGCTGACCGACGCGGGCCGTGAACTGGCCGGATTGGTGCGGGCGCAGCTCCGGGGGTTCGAGGATTTTCTGAAGAGCCGTTCCGACGAAATGATCGAAGTGAACATCGGGGCCGGGGACAGCCTGCTCACCTGGCTGCTTGTGCCCAAGCTGGAGGCCTTCCAGAGGAAGTTTCCCCGGGTGCAGGTCAAGGTTTTTAACCTGCGTTCGGGAGAAATTATCCGGCGCGTTTCGGAGATGCGTCTGGACTTTGGGCTGGCTCGCGCGGGACTGGTGCGTCCTCCCCTCAAACATCATGTCCTGGGCCGGGTGGACTACCGGCTTTTCGTGCCGAAGAAATTCCAGCGTCAGGCCGCGCACCTCACGCCGTTGGAGATGCTGGTGAAATTTCCCATCGCCACGTTGGGCAGCGACACGGAGTTTTTCGGGACCGTGCTGCGTTCGGCGGAACGCAGGGGATCGCTGGTGAATCTCCGGCTGGTCACAGAAAGTTTTCCCCAGGCCGCGCGGGCCGTGCTCAGCGGCGGCTATGCCGGGATCCTTCCGGCGCACGCCGCCGTCGACCTGGAGCAGAACGGAGTGCTTGCCGTCGAGTTGCCCTTCCTGCGCGAAGAGGCGCGGAAGGTGGCACTCGTTTGGAACGCCCGGGTGTTGCGCACTCGACCGGAGGGCGAGGCAATGCGCACGGAGTTGCAGGCGCTGCTCACGCTGGGATAGTAGAAGTCCACGCTTGAGCGTGCTGCCTTTCCCATCCGTAAAGGCACAGGCTGAAGCCTGGACTCCAACGATTTTGGCGTGTCATCGGATCCTGATCTACCGTATGACCTCGCGCCATGCTGGAGAGGGTTTTTCGTTTGCGGGAGCACGGCACCACGCCGGGCCGCGAGATCATTGCCGGGCTGACCACCTTTGCCGCGATGGCCTACATCCTTGCCGTGAATCCGGAAATTCTGGCCAAGGCGGGCATGCCGCAACCTGCGTTGGTTACGGCGACCGCCGTCGGGGCGGCGTTGGCGACGTTGCTGATGGCGGCGCTGACCAACTTCCCCCTCGCCTGTGCGCCCGGTATGGGGATCAACGCGTTTTTTGCCTTCAGCATCTGCTTGGGCATGGGAGTACCGTGGCAAAGTGCGCTCGGTCTGGTTTTTATCAATGGCTGCATCTTCCTGGTTTTGTCGGTCACGGGAGTGCGGGAGAAAATTCTCAACGCCCTGCCGCTTTCGCTGAAGATCGCCGTCTCCGCCGGCATTGGATTGTTTATCGCCTTCATCGGCCTACAGAATGGCGGGCTGATCGTGACGAACCCCGCGACCATGGTGGCGATGGGAGACCTCTCCCACCCACCGGTCGCGCTCTTTGGCGGAGGAATTCTGCTCACCTGTATCCTGGTGGCCCGGAAGGTTCCGGGGGCTATTATTCTTTCGATGGGAATTCTTACGCTGATCGGACTCGCCGTGCCCGACGGCAAGGGGAGCATGGTAACGCAGCCTCCTGAAAGCCTGGTGTCCCTGCCCGCATCGCTCTCGCCGCTAATTCTGAAATTGGATTTCGACTTTGTCCTTCGCGAAACGTTCCGCGCCCTGCCCGTCATCCTCACCCTCCTCCTCGTGGATATGTTCGACAACATCGGCACGCTGATCGGCGTGACCCGGAGAGCGGGAATGATGGACGCGCAGGGCAACATTCCGAAGGTTGGACGGGCTTTGGTGGCGGATTCCATTGCGGCCATCTTCAGCTCCCTGCTGGGGACCTCCACGGTGGTGAGTTACATCGAAAGCGCGGCCGGCGTGGAGGCCGGGGGGCGCACTGGACTCACCGCTGTGACGACCGCCCTGTGTTTTCTCCTGGCGTTGTTTTTCACGCCGTTGATTTTGATGATTCCCAGCGTGGCGGTGGCTCCGGCCCTGGTTGTGGTGGGAATCGTCATGTTCGAGGGCGTGGTGGATTTGGATTTCAAACGTTTTGAAATCGCGGCACCTGCCGTGCTGACAATTCTTACCATGCCCCTCGCGTACAGCATCAGCACCGGCATCGGGCTGGGACTCATCACCCTTGCTGCGCTGGCCATCGGCACGGGCCACCGCAGGGAAATCACTTGGGTTACCTATGCGCTGGCCGGGGTGTTTCTGCTCCACTTTTTCGAACCGCTGATTCTGCGGTTGATGGGAGTGTTGTGACGGGGAGAAGGCTTACAACGGCCGACCGTCCTTGACGCCGGCGAGTTCCCCGAGTTCGGCCATCCAATCTCCGATGAAATCCTTGCACGAGCAGTAGCCGGTTTCTTCATCGACACGGTGCAGGTGCGGGCAGTCTTTGCGCTGGGAAAATTGATCAATCTCCGCCAACAGGCTGCCAGTCGCCCGGGAGCCACCATTGGCCCGGAATAACTGTTGGACCCGCCCGTTCTCCTCTTCGGTGAGCAAACGGCTGAGCGTGCAATCACAAGTGGTTCTCATAACGGATGCATAGTATAAGTTTTCCTTATATCTGCAAGAAAAATTCCTCCCCTCTTCACCGGCGGGGGCGAAGGGTCGGCAGGAGGGACAGAATGAGTCCGGCCGCCATCAAGCCCGCGCTAACCGTGAAGGCCGTTCGGCTGGCCTCTTCGGCGGGATGGTGATCCCGGAGCCACGCGAGGAATCGGGGACCCGCGACGCCGGCGGCGGACCACGCGGTGAGGGCGATTCCGTAGAGAAGCGCCATGGACTTTTCGCCAAAGAGCTGGTGGATGAAAGACGGAACGACGCCGAAACCGCCCCCATAACAAAGCAGGATGAGGCACACGAGGAGACCAAAGAGCAGCGGCGAAGACAGGTGGGGCAGGAGGAGGAAGGCGGCAATTTGGGCGGCGAACATGAAGGAAAAGGCGCGGGCCTGCCCGAGGCGATCGGAGACGGCCCCCCAAAGAAACCGGCCCAGTCCGTTAAAGAGGGCTCCGCAAGCGATGAGAGTGGCTCCGGCGGCGGCAAGGTCCTGCGCGGAGAGGGCCGGTTGGGTGCGGCGAAGAAGGTCCTGCAGGAGGGGAGACTGGAAACTGATGAGCGAAATCCCGGCGAAGATATTGCAAAAAAACAGCAGCCAGAGCAGGGCAAATCGGCCCCAGGCGATGGGGGGAGCCATTTGCGTTTCGGGGGACGTCTGGTCGGCGGGTGGATTTGTCATCATCCACCCGGCCATCGGTGCCAGGACGATAAACACGCCGCCCATGGCCGCAAAGGCCTCGGCGATATTGCCGTGGAAAACCTGCAGGGCGAGAGGCGCCAGCACCTTGCTCATGAGCAAGGCACCGAGCCCAAAACCCATCACCACCAAGCCCGTGATAAAACCCTTTTTGTCCGGAAACCACCGCACCGCGGTGGCAACGGGCACGACGTAGCCCAAACCCAGACCAATGCCTCCGATCACCCCGTATCCGAAAAGGAGCAGCCCCCACTGACCCCAGGCCAGCGCGGCCGCGGCGACAAGATGCCCCAGCCCGAAAAGCACTCCTCCCGTCACCGCCAGCAGCCGGGGCGAAAGCTTGCCCCGCTTGAGTTGCCATCCCCCCCATGCGGCGGCGAGGCCCAGACAGCAGATCGCCATACTGAAGACCCCGGTGACGGCCTCGTTGCTCCAGCCGTGAGCTTCCCGGATGGGCGTTTGAAAATAGCTCCAGGCATAAACGGTGCCGAGACAGACCTGCAGCGCGGTACCGGCCACAGCGACTGTCCAGCGCTGAGCGGCGGGATAGGGCCCGCTCATTTGACGATCACCTCGGGAAAAAACGAAGCGAACATCTCGCGGGTCCGCTCCAGAAGTTCCGGCGAGGGAGGCTCGACACCCTGGAGACGGTAGGCCATGCCGAGGTGCTCCCATTTATGAACACCCAGTTTGTGGTAGGGGAGAATCTCCACGCGGGCGACGGTGCGGAAGCGGGAAAAATGTTCCGCCCATTGGCGCAGGAAAGGCTCTTGATCCGTCCAGCCGGGAACCAGCACGTAGCGCAGCCACATGGGCCGGCCGGTCTGCTCTCGCCAGGCGGCCGCGGCCAGCGGGGTGGCATTGGATTGTCCCGTGAGCCGCCGGTGCGAGGCGTCGTCGATGTGTTTAATGTCGAGGAGAAGAAGGTCGGTTTGCTCGTAGAGCGCCTTCACCTCCTCATCGAGAACGAAACCGTTGGAATCCAGGCAGGTAGAAATTTCCTCCGCCCGCAGAGCGAGGAAAAATTCCGTCAGAGCCGCGGCATGGAGGGTCGGTTCCCCGCCGGAAACGGTGACACCGCCACGGGTGCCGAAGTAGGGTTTTTGCCGGACGGCCCGTCGCACCAGTTCGTCAATGTCGACCAGCTTCCCGCCGGTGAGCGACAGGGTGTCCGGGTTGTGGCAATAGGCGCAGCGCAAGTGACAGCCCTGGGTGAAAATCACAAGCCGCACCCCCGGTCCGTCGTGGGTACCGAAGGTTTCGAGGGAATGGATGCGCAAGGATTTCACCGCTCTGGCGGAACCTTCGCAAATTTCCGAACGCAACACCCTACATCATTTCGTGGAAGGTCCGTGTGATCACTTCCATCTGGTGCGCTCGAGACAGCCGGGTGAAGTTCACCGCGTAGCCGGAAACACGGATGGTCAGCTGCGGGTATTCCTCGGGATTTTCATAAGCCAGCATCAGCGTCTCCCGGGTGAAGACATTAACATTCAGGTGATGCGCGCCACTGCCAAAGTAGCCGTCCATCAGGGTGACGAGGTTGTCCACCTGATCGGCACGGGCGGGACCGAGGGCCTTCGGCACGATGGAAAACGTGTTGGAGATGCCGTCCTCCGCATCGCGATAGTCAAACTTTGCCACGGAGGCCAGCGAGGCGATGGCCCCGTGCGTATCCCGGCCGTGCATGGGGTTGGCACCAGGGGCAAAAGGTTCGCCCGCCTTCCGGCCGCACGGTGTGGCGCCCGTGTTTTTCCCATACATCACGTTGGACGTAATGGTGAGCAGCGAGAGGGTGGGTTTGGCATCCTTGTAAGCGCGGTGACGGCGGAGTTCGGTGATGAAAAACTTCGTCACGTCCCGCGCGATGGCGTCCACCCGATCGTCGTCGTTGCCGTATTGGGGATAGTCGCCTTCGATTTGAAAATCCGTGGCGATGCCCGCCGCATTGCGGACCGGGGTGACACACGCGTATTTGATGGCCGAGAGAGAATCCGCAATGATCGAAATCCCGGCCGCGCCGTAGGCAATGTCAATGTGCGGATCGGTGTCGAGGAAAGCCATCTGCGCCCCTTCGTAGTAATACTTGTCGTGCATGCAATGGATGACATACATCGCCTTGGCATAGACGCGGGCGAGGTCGGCCATCGCGATGCGAAAATTGGCCATCACTTCGTCGTAGTCGAGCGGACCCGGGGAAAGGGCGGAAATTTTTTCCATCACCACGGAGCCATCGATTTCTTCGCGGCCGGCGTTAAGGGCGAGCAGGAGCGCCTTGACGAGATTGGCCCGCGCGCCGAAATGCTGGATCGATTTTCCGATGGCCTGGTGCGAAACACAGCAGGCGATCCCGTAGTCGTCCGAACCCCGCACGGCGCGCATGAGGTCGTCGTTCTCGTATTGCAGCGAGGAGGTGTCGATGGAAACACTTGCGCAGAACGCCTTAAATCCGGCCGGCAAATCCTTCGACCAGAGGACGGTCAGATTCGGTTCCGGGGAAGGTCCCAAATTGTAAAGCGTCTGGAGAAAACGGAAGGAGGTTTTTGTCACCTTGGTGCGGCCATCGGCCAACTGCCCGCCGATCGATTCGGTGACCCAGGTGGGGTCGCCGCCGAAAATTTCGTCATAAGCTGCCGGACGCAGGTGCCGGACGAGCCGGAGTTTCATGACAAACTGGTCTACGATTTCCTGCGCCCCGGCTTCAGTGAGAGTGCCTTCGCGGAGGTCTTTTTCGAAGTAGATGTCGAGGAACGACGAGACATTGCCAAGTGACATGGCCGCCCCGTCCTGTTCCTTCACGGCGGCGAGGTACGCGAAATAAACCCACTGGACCGCCTCACGGGCATTCGTGGCCGGCAACGAAACGTCGAAACCGTAACCGGCGGCCATCTTCTTAATATCCTGAAGCGCGCGGATTTGCAGGCTCACCTCTTCCCGCAGACGGACAAGGTGATCCGTCATCGGACCGTCGAGCCCGGCGAGGTCGGATTTTTTCGCGGCAATCAAACGGTCCGCGCCATAAAGCGCCAACCGTCGGTAGTCGCCGATGATACGGCCGCGGGCATAGTTGTCGGGAAGGCCGGTGACAATATGGTGGGATCGATAGGACCGGATCTCGGCGTCGTAAGCGGAGAAAACGGCGTCGTTGTGATTTTTGGCATAACGAAAAATATCCGCCACCCTCGGCGACAAGGCGACGCCCCGTTCCTGCAGTGCGCCCGCGACGACCTTGACACCGCCGAAGGGTTTGATGGGGCGTTTCAGGGGCTCGTCCGTCTGAAGGCCGACGATCAACTCATAGTCCTTGTCGAGATAACCGGGGGCGTGACTGGTAATGGTGGAAATGGTTTCCGCATCCACCGCACGGCAACCATTGCGCGCGCGCTCTTCCTTCAGGGCGTTTTTGCAGACTTTCCAGAGGTAGGACGTGTTTTCGCTGGGACCGCATAGAAAGTCAGCCCCTCCCTCGTAGGGAGTGATGTTGCGCACGACAAAGTCATAAACATCGATGGCGGAGTTCCAGGTGCCCGCCCGAAAGGCGGAGGGAGCGACTTCGCGCGGAGCAGAAACGATGGACTTCACAGAGACAACTCTCGGTCAATGCATGAAATAAGTAAAACTAATTCCTGCACAAAAAGTCCCCCCTTGCCGCGATGCTCCCCAGTAGTGCCAGTGGCCGCGGTTTTATGCCCCGACGCTGTCGCTTAAAGCCGCGATTTAATGAAACGAATTTGTCCGCCGATGACGGGGAGGTGCTCAAAAAGGCCCTGTGCCGAGTCCCAATAATCCTGATGAAGAAGGACCTGACCATCCTGGTTGAAACGGACGTGGGTCATACCAATCGTGCGAATGGTTTTGCCGCGCTGGAACTTTTTGAACCGGACATCCATCACCCATCGGAAATAATAATCGTTGCCGGAACGCGCCACACCGGTGAAGTCCACCGTGATACTTTCCGTATTCACCAGGGTGCCGAGAAAATACTCCTCCAGGGCGGCGGAACCGCGCACGGTTTTCAGCGTGTCGTTGAAGAAGACATCCCGCGAATACACCCGAGACGTCTCGTTCTGCAGTTTTTCTTTGGTGAAAACGCTGAGGAACGACTCAAAGCGATCAACGGCAGCCCGTTCTTTGTCCCCGCGGAGATCCGCTCCGGGGTGGGTCTTGAGAAAACCTAGGTAAGCACCCACGGGGTCCGTCCGGGGTTGTCGTGAGGCGCAGCCCACAAAAGCCCCAAGGGCGAGCAAAACACTGGAAAAAAGGAGGATTGGAGCTACTCTCATCGCATGAAGAACGTTTTCACCATCGCTTTGGCCGTAATTTTCTCTCTCGCCGCCCTTTCCGGCTGCTGCACAACAAAGAAAAAATGCTGCGCGCCCACCGGGGCCTGCTGCCCCACCAGCGCGACCTCCAAGTAGTCATTTATCCGCCGCCAGCCGCGCTTCCACGGCTTCCCGGGTGAGGGCGTGGCGGGCTCCGCAGCGTGGGCAATGGATACGAATGGTTTCCTCGCCCCCGAAAACATCGTCCGCCTGTTCGCGCAGCACCGGCAACATCATGGCAAGAATGCGGTCCTGATTACAGCCGCATTCGAAACGGTATTGCCGCTGTTCCAAGAGGCTGAGTTCGATGTCCTTATCCAGCTCGCGCACGCTTTCCGGCGTGAGGGATTCGAGCCATGCGAGGTCGCAGTCGGGTTGGGCGCTGACCATCACCAGATCCTCGGTATCGTACCGAAAAAGCCGCGCGGGACGCTGCTCGCTCTGGCGATAAAACGTTTCCACCGCCGCCAGAAAGTCCGCTCCGGAAAATTCCACCACACTGCGGCGCGGAGGTTTGTTCCCCTCCACGAAATCCGCATAAAACACCCCGCCCGCTGCCTCACGGATGTTTTCGGTGAAAACCGTGCCGACCACGGTCCCGAGGCGGCTGTCCCCGGCCACAAAAACGTTGGCGCGGGGGTCTTGAAAATTCACCGTCCACGCGCACGACTCATCGCGCGGGCGCGAGGCGCAGTGCAGGGCAATGGCCGCCAGGGCGTCCCTCAGAAGATGATCACAGGCGGCGTCGAGGCGGACTCCAATGTCCAGCTGATGAAGATAAAGCGCGGCATAGAGTTCGGAAAACTCCGCACGCGCGACGAGGGCATTGCGGCCGCGGGCAAAATACGTTCGGACCTCGATGCCGGGGTCGACCGTGGATTCGGATTCGGACATGCTCCTAGTTTACCCAGATGTGACGGAAGGCAAGCTCACGAAAGCGGCCAAAAAATCGGCACCAGCGCCACCACAATTGCCACCAGCAACAGGGTGAGAACGCCCCCCACTTTCAAAAAATCGACAAAGCGATATTTGCCGGGCCCATAGACCAGCAGGCTCGAGGGCTCAAACGGGGCGACCAGGGAAACCGACGCCGCGAAGGTGATCGCCACGGCAAAAGCTCGCCCGTTCAGACCAAGCTTTTCCGCCGTGCTCAAGGCGATGGGCAACACGACGAGGGCCGCCGCAGCATTCGACATCGGTTGGGTCAAAACTACGGTCAACAACACAAACCCCGCCAGAATGACGACGGACCCAAAAGGCTCCAGGCCCCAGACCACGAGTGACGCCAGCCAGCCTGCCGCGCCGGTGCGCTCCATCGCCAGACCAAAGGCTGTCATTCCGGCGATCAGCACCATCAACCGCCATTCCACACAGGCATAAACTTTGTGCAGGGGCATGCAGCGGGTGAGCACCGTGGCCACGGCCGCGCCCAACAAACCGGCGGAAAGAGGCACCACGTCCAGCCCGCCGAGGATCACGCCCAAGCCGAGAAAACCCAAAACCAGCAGACCTTTTTTCCCGCGGTGCGGCGTGGTGTTGGGTTCGCCGAACACGGCAAAGTCCGGACTTTTCCGCAGGTCAGCCATCGCCTCGCGCGGCCCCTGCACCAGAAGAATGTCCCCGGTATCGAGGCGCACGGTTTTGATCTTGTCGCGCAACCGCCGCCCGTGACGATTAATGGCCAGCACGGCCACCCCAAAGCGGACCGGCAGGTCGAGGTCCTGAATCCGATGGCCGCGAAGTTCCGAGAGCGGAGTCACAATCAGCTCCAGAATTTCGCGCTCATCCGCTTTGAGTTCCCGGTCGCCAAATTTGACATCGGGCCGGATGTCGATGCCCTCGGTTTCACGGACTTTGATCAGACTTTCGACGGGGCCGTTGACCACCAGAACGTCACCAACCTTCAACTGGAGCGAGGGACGGGTGGGCAGAGACCGGCCTTCGCGATGGAGTTGGAGCACACGAAAACCCAGTCTTCCCAGATCGGATTCGCGGAGGGTCTGGCCCGCCAGCGGAGAGTTTTCCCGAATGACAATTTCCGAAAGGTATTCCCGCAGACCGTAATCCTCACTCAGACTGCGCTCTGGCGGATGGACGGGCAGTTGGTGACGCCCAATCAGGACCATGTAGCCAATCCCCGCCGCCACGATGACGAGCCCGACGGGAGTGAGCTCAAAAAATCCCAGCGGCGGCAGACCCGCGTCCACCAGGAACCCCCGGACGGCAATATTCGTGGACGTTCCAATGAGAGTGCACGTCCCCCCGAGAATGGAGGCGAAGGCCAGGGGCATGAGAAATTTGGAGGGACTCACTCCTCGTTTCCGGGCCATCCCGGAAACCGGGGCGAGCAACAGCGCCGTGACGGTCGTGTTGTTCATGAAGGCCGAAAATCCCGCCACCGAACCCATGAGGATGGCCAACTGGGACTTCTCGCCACCACGGGTGGAATTTCCGATTTTTTGCCCGAGCCAGTCCACCACGCCACTCTCGCGCAGCGCTCCACTGATGATAAACACCGACCCGAGAATGATGATGATCTCGCTGCCAAACCCGGCAAAGGCCTCCTGCGGGGTGAGAATTTTTGTGCCGATCAGCGCCAGGAGGACAAGCAAGGTCACGATGTCCACCGGCAGCGTCTCGCGGGCGAACAGAATGATGGCGATCACCAACAGGGTGAGGACAAACGCGATGGTCATTCAGCGAACCGGGCGGCCAATTTTTTTTGGAGAGTGGAAGGTTTTCGGTGGAAGATTTTTTTCGCCGCCCGAAAACATTCGCGTGCCACCTTTCGCTTGCGCTTGTCTACCGCCGCCCTGATTGCCTGGTGCCCGGAAGAACGTTCCGTCAGCAGGGCCAGGTCATGATATTCCCCCAGCAATTCCGCGAGGGCATCCAGGGGTTGCGCCAGCTTCCGCATGGGTTCCAGACTCGAGAGGCAGAGCGCGTGGTAACAGACGTCCTTGGTGCGTTTGCGCCACTCATGCATCAGCACGTCGTCGCGCTCCGCGCTCCGGCAGCGCACCATTTCTTTGCGCGCCCGGCGGTAGGAATGCGCCGCCTGGTGACTGAGAACCTCGGAAGTAACCGACGAAAAATCCACCGCCAGAAAACGGGCCCGGAGTTCAGCGGCCAGTTCGCGGGAAAGCGCAATCGCGGGCAAGGGCGACGAGGACTCTGCGTCAAGTCCCAAGGCCGCCAGAGCTGCGGGTGCTTCATCGCAAAGGATCTCGCCAAGCCGATGGCGCATCACCTCCTCATCGCGGGAGCCCGAAAAAACCTGCCGGATTTCCCGCAGTTCGGTCGCGATGGCCGCCCGTTCTTCCGGTCCGACGACATCGCCAGCGAGGCGCAGGAGGGCCCGAAGTTTTTTTGTTCCGACGCGGATATCGTGAATCCGCGTCGTGGGGTCGGAGGGGAGATCTGCGATATCCGCGCCAAGGGCTTCAGCGAAGCTGAGGACGACCTCGCCGAGACTTTCTCCCGGCTCGCCCACATCGCGGAGCTCGAGCGTCATGTCACAGCGGGGCTCCGGAGTGCAACTTGACCGGCTCGGGCGCTTTTTTGTGCATGCGGATGTTCAGAAACTCCACAAACACGGAAAAGCCCATCGCAAAGTAAATATACCCCTTGGAGATGTGCTGGCCGAAGCCGTCGGCAATCAGGGTCACACCGATGAGCAAGAGGAAGCTGAGCGCGAGCATCTTGACGGTCGGGTGGCGCTCCACAAACCCGCTGATCGGGCCGGCGAAAAACATCATAAAAATCACCGCGACGATCACGGCGGCCATCATGACGGGAATATTGCTGACCATCCCGACGGCCGTGATGACGGAGTCCAGGGAGAACACAATATCGAGCAGGATGATCTGGATGATGATCGAAGAGAACGTTGCCCGAGCCTTCCCGGTGCCATGCGCTTCCTCCGCGCCCTCCAGCTTATGGTGGATTTCGTGGGTGCTTTTCCAAACGAGGAATATACCGCCAATGATCAAAATGAGATCCCGGCCACTGAAGGGATGGGCGAACACCGAGAACAGCGGAGCGGTGAGTTTGGCCATCCAGGCGATGGAAAGGAGCAGCAGCAGACGGGTGATCATCGCCAGGGCGAGACCAATAAACCGGGCCTTGGCCCGCTGTTCCTCGGGGAGTTTCCCCGCCAAAATCGAAATAAAGATGACGTTGTCGATGCCAAGAACAATCTCCAGCACCGAAAGCGTCAAAAACGCCACGACCAATTCCCCTGTGCCGGATCCCGTGGTGGCCGCAACCGCCGCACCCAATGAAAAAACGCCTTGAAGCAATTCCATAATTTCCCGCGCCTTTTATCCCGGGAGGAAGCCGCACGCCATCACATTCGCACGCTCACGCACTGATTGGTAGGTCGGGGCGGGATCAAAAATCGACCGCCGCGATGACGGCCTGGTCGATCGCGACCGCCAGTTCCCGGGCCTCCAGGGGCTCCATGCGCAGCAGACGCTCATCGCCGTTGCGAAGGTCCACGATCAACATGGTGGCCGCCGGCCGGATCGCGGCGGAAAACACCCGGAGCCACCAGAGAAACAGCCCGACCAGGATCGCACCCCAGATGAGCCAGGCGGTAAGATGGGGACGGTGGACTTCGATAAACGCCACACAGATGATCACCACACCGAGGACAACGCTGCCGACAATGGGTTTGGTGCGGTGAATGTTTTCCGTCTGCACAGAGGCTTTGGCCAGCGAGTGAACGGGAATGTCCTCTCCGGCAAGGTGCAGAACTTTAGAGGTAAGACGGGCCTCCGGGGAATCAAAGAGGATGTTGGTTTCCTCGATCTCAAAAACCGGAGCGGCCCCGAATTCCTGTTGTTCCTCGAATTGCTCCTGGCTGGTGGTTTTAAAAACGGCGCTCAGCGGCTGCCAGTTTTCCATGCCTTCCTCCCAAAACAGGTCATCGGGGGTAAAAACTCCCTCACCCACTTTCCCCTCAAGTTCCTCTGTGGTGAACGGTCCCCATCTCTGGCCCTCTTTCTGCACAAAAAACGTGCTCATTGGACGTCTGAAAGGAGTAAATTCCTCCCTCTTCGAAAAGACAAGGAAAACCCGACATCTGGCATTTGTCTTTTTGTTGGTCGTGTCTAGACTCCGGCCTTCATGGAAATCGATTGGGCCACGTGGGAACCAAAAGAACGGGCGACGCTGCTGTTTGTCATTCGCAACAACCAGATCCTTCTCATTCGCAAAAAACGCGGACTGGGGGCCGGCAAGATCAATGGCCCCGGCGGCCGCCTGGAACCCGGCGAGACTCCCGTGGAAGCCGCCGTGCGGGAAACCCGCGAAGAACTCGGCGTGGAAGCCCTCTCCCCCACCCTCCGGGGCGAATTGCATTTTCAGTTCCTGGACGGCTATAGCCTGCTCTGCAGTGTATTTACGTCCCCTGACTGCCTCGGAGAGGCGATTGAAACTCCGGAGGCCATCCCTCTGTGGACAGCGGTAGCGGACATTCCCTACCACGAAATGTGGGAAGATGATGCCCGCTGGCTGCCTGGCGTCCTTGCAGGGCACAATTTTCGCGGCTTTTTTGTCTTCGAGGGCGATAAAATGCTCTCCCACCGCGTCGATTGGGGAGATTTCTAAAAAATTTTTCTGTCGCAACTCATTGATCACAATTGGTTTATGCAACAATTATCAATCTCCTTAAAAATTCAGTTGCGAAAAGCATTAGAAAAGTTAATCTGACCGCATTGAAAGATTGTTCTGGGGGGAACAACAGGCCGTCGTAACATTCGTTGCGGCGGCCTGTATCTTTTCTGGGTAACGCGGTCTTCGTCCACGCCCTCAACGTTCTGGCCCGCGCAGGGCACTGAAGTCAAAATTTCCGGCAGTGCCCGCTTTGTACCTGGCGACGATGCGATTAAGCCCGGCATCAAAACCCGGGAATTCCCGCCGCTCCCCAAACAACCGGTCATCGTTGAAAATCGCCCACATCCGAGGGCTGTACTCCCTCGCCGCCCAAGGCATGCCGATATTGACGAAAAGGGGTTTCCCCTCTCGATCGGCTTGGAAAAGCAGGGCAATGAGCTCGTCTGCCGAATCCGCACGAATCATATGCGCATCATAAAGGTAGGGCGGTATGCAGAAGCTGGTCGTCAGAATTTCCTTCTGACGGGGATCGCGATAATCCAATGCCGGGCGGCAGGCCAGCACGGATTCGGGAATCTGCTGGAGCGGTCGGGAGACGATTCCCTGCCGGGCCTCTTGCGTGGCGAGCCCATAGACGGCAAAACACCCCAGCCCCGCGACCACGCCGAGCACACGTCCGCCGGGAACACTCTGAAAGGCGCGGCACAGCCGCAGGATCCCCACCGCCACGAGGGCAATCAACCCGGGAAGCGCGTAGAGGATGTAGGACTCGTAAATCAACATCCCCCGCGCCCGAGAGAGCAGAAACGTCATCACCGGAGTCGCCAGAATCGCCAAGGTGATAAAAAGGTGCACCAAGCCGCACCGGGCAAAATGCACGGCCCCCAAGGCGAGCAAGGCCACGGTCCCAACAACGAAGCCCTTCAGCAACCACGGGGACTCGCGGGCAAGATTTCCCAAAGCAACATGCTCTCCCGCGCCCGCCCAGGGAACGCCCGCGAGCATGAAGGAAAGCGCGCTTCGTACCCAGGACCAGCCCAGGACGATCTGGCGACTGGCTTCCAGATCGAAATAGACCCGCGCCTGAGGAATCAACGGCAGCATTAATACCCCCAACACCAGTGCCACACAGGAATTGACGAAAAACCAGCGCCCGCTCTGCGCCAGAAACGGCCCGGCTGCCTTCCGGGAAAACCAGAGCGCGGGAAGGGAAAGCAAATTCAGCACCACCAGAAGGAACAGCATTCCCGGATAGGTGTAGAGCAAGGCGAACTGCACGAACGCCCACGCCGCCCACCATTTCCAATCCCCGCCCGTGATGGCGCGCCGCCAACAGGCCAGGAGAATTGGAACTAGGAAAAGAATCAGACTATAGCCCCGCGCCTCGCTGGCATACCGGATATGCCAGGGGTGAAGGGCCAGCAAAAACGCCGCCGCCACTCCGGCCGCCGCAAACCCCGCATCCTTGAGAAACCAGGCCAGGGCGGCGACACTCAAGATGCCAAATCCATAAGCTGGCAACCGCAGCGCCGTTTCCGAGAAAGGCAGTGCGCGCCCCCCCCCAGCCGCCAGGACCAATTGGTGAACCCCCCGGGACAAGATACTGTGGAGGACGTGATTGTTGGGAGTTTCGTAGCCAAAGATCGTCTCCTCCCACTTCAGCCGCACAAACCGGGGCTCACCGCTTTTTTCGTCCACCCGAAATCGCCCCACCAACGAATCGCGCGCGCACAGTTCCTCGTCATCCCACAAACCAAATCCCAGCCGCGGAAAGGAAAACCCAGCGGTCAAAATCATGGCGACCATGACCAGCGGCCAGAACCATTTCGGAGTTCGGAGTTCGGAGACCGGAGTTCGAGGTTCATCGCGCAGCGGCGCACTCCACCACGGGCAAAGCCCGACCAGGACGCCCATCACCACAAACGCAAACGCGCCGCCCCACCACGTATAGATGCCCACCAGATGGCGAAGTTTCACGCGCGGCCCCGGATTGATGTCCCACGGTTTGTCCGCCGCCACCAACCAGATCAGCATTCCCATCGCCAGCGCCCCCAGGACCCATCGCCAGCGGCCGGACGGGGAAAGCTCCTTCCATGCCAGGCCAGCCCGCAATCCTAAGCCACGCATCAATCCTGGCCGAGCAGCCGCTCGATGTAATCCTCGGGCGCGAGTTTCAAGGGAACAGGACCATCGGGCTCGCCCTTGATAAATTGCTGCACTTCGGGATCCGGGTGGTTGCGCACCTCCTCCGGCGTTCCCATGGCAATAATGGTCCCCGCCCTTTTACCGGCACCCAAAACCAACATCTTCGTGCCGATGCGGAAAGCGCTCACCATGTCATGCGTCACCACGACCGCCGTCATGTGTAATTTGCGCGTCAGGTCATGCGTCAGTTGGTCAATCACCGCGGTCATGATGGGATCGAGCCCTGAAGTGGGTTCGTCGCTGAAAAGCAGTTCCGGATCCAAGGCCACCGCCCGGGCCAGGCCCACACGCTTGCGCATCCCGCCGCTGATTTCGGCGGGTTTGAGATTCTCGAAACCCGTGAGGCCGACCAGTTCGAGTTTCATCTTCACCACAAGGTCCACAATCTCGGGATCCACGTTGCTGTTTTCGATCAGCGGAAGCGCCACATTTTCGCCCACGGTCAGCGACTGCAGGAGGGCTCCGAATTGGAAATTCATGCCAAACCGTTTGCGCAGCGCCTCAAACTCGTCCTGTGACATGTCGGAAGTCTCGCGTCCAAAAATCTTGATCGAGCCACTGGTCGGCTTGAGGGAGCCAATGATGTGACGCAGGAGGGTGCTCTTCCCGCACCCCGAACCTCCCATGATGATCATCGTGTCCCCCTTGTCCACGGTGAAACTGATGCCGTTGAGGACAGTGCGATTGCCAAACTTGCGAACAAGGTCGCGGACTTCGATGACGGGATCTGCCATGCAGGCCCTTCCATTAGCGGGAACGGGGTGAGGAGCGCAAGCCCGACTCAATCCAGCACGAGGGCCTCACCCTCCTGAGCCTGCCGGGTTCGCTCCACGCCGCCGATCTCGTAGACGACACTGAGGACCTTGGGAGCCAGCACCGGAACGGCTTCTCCGGTCACAGGGTCAACCGCCACCCTCGCCGTGGCCGAGCGGTTGAGTCTCAGCGCGGCGGCCGGGGGAAGCAGCGCATCCGAAACTAAAACTTCCGCGGAGCCCGCCGCATTGCGCGCCAAACCGGATTGCACCGCACTAGAAACCACATATCCCTTCGTGCCCGGCAGACCGTAGCGCGCGGAAACGATTTTCACCAATAGCGGGTTGGGCTCACCCGGGACAATCTCCCGGACCAGCTTGATGTGGTCGAGCCACAGCACCACCGGTAGACCGTTTACCAAAGTCACTCCCCGCTTATTATAGTCGCGCAGCGATTCAAGAATGATCTGCTGGCCTTTGCGAAAAGAGACTCCCGCCTCGTTGAAATTTTTGGTCACCAGCCCCAGATAACGCCGCTCGACTGGCTGGGCAGCCGCACGTTGCGCGGACGCCGGACGGGCCCGTAATCCCAACCGCGATGCCTCCGCCACCGCGATCTTCATCGGCCAGTCGGCATCGGAAAAAAAACCCGGTGTGTTCCGGTTCAGCCAGTCAATCCGCCAAAGAATCGCGTCGCTCAGGGCACTCCCCGGCTTCGCAGCGTCGGGATAAAGCGCGTGCGAACGCTCCAGACTGCGCTGAACCGCCAGCCCAAAGCCTTCGCCAGGATCTTGCGCGGGCAGGGTTCCCAGGAAGGCCAAAAACAAAAGAAGGACAACGCCCCGCATGCGCGAAGATATGGGGTGCCTCAGGAACGGTGTCAATGTTCCCCGAACCTGTCCGCCCAAGCGCCAACTTCTGGGACACCGCACGTTTTTCAAGGTTGATCGGAGTTCGTGCTCTGATAACTGGAGGTTCTCCCATGCCAGCAAATCGCCCATCTGCGGGACCGCTTGCCAAGTTCCTGCGTGACTTGAAACGCAGCCGCCACGCCTCACTCCTCGCGTTTCTCCTCATTACCGCGGTCTGGGCGGCCCTCTATTTGCCACATCTCAGAACCAGCCCTCCCTGGTACAACGACGAGACCAATATCCACAAAACGGCCATGGATCTCGTCCATGGAAAAATGACTCTCTATGGGTTGGAAGGCACCTTCTGGCATCCGCACAACCCGTACCAACCCTTCTACCATTTGCTGGCCGGCCTGTTTGGACTGGCCACCGGCGGCGATATTCTCGGTTCACGTTTCTTCAATGTTCTGCTCGCCTGGGCCTGCTCCCTCGCCATCTATTTTTTGGGCCGTCGCTCCCTGGGTCGGGCCCCCAGTCTCTTTGCCTGTCTGATGTTTCTTACTTACGATCAGAGCGTCGTCCACTTCCGGATGACCTATGCTCACAACCTGGTGGGTTTGGGGATATTGCTGATGACCCTTTATTTGCTCCGTCCCGCCGGGCTGAACACCGACCTGAAAGCCGGGATCGGCCTGGGATTGGCGGCCGGGGCACATCCTCTCTTTCTTCACGCCGCCCTGTCCGGATGGCTCTGCCGGGCAAAACGCTGGAAGAGCTGGGTGCCACTGCTCGGTCCCGCCGGCGTGATGATCGGTCTCTCGCTCGCTCTCGCTTTTTTTAAAAACCGCCAGTGGTTGTTCGACGATCTCAACCTTCTGAAATTCACCTTCTTCTCGCGAGGCGAATCGGATGGGGCGGGTGCCAAGGCGCTGGACAATTTGTGGTTCTTCCTGCGGCAGGACTGGTTCCATGCCGCCGTCGCTCTAGGCCTGATTGTCTCAGCCCGCCGTCGCCTCTACCCCATTCTTTTGGTGGGAGCTTTTGTCATCTTCATGCAGGTGAAAAACCGCCAGAACCTTCCCCTCTTTTATTATCAGGCCCTGGTCATTCTGCCGACGCTCTGTCTCGCCTGGGCGTCGCTTTTGATCTGGTTACGCGGCTGGCTGCGTAAAAGAAAGTCCCTGCACCCCGCGATGCGGCGACTGGCCGTGGGCTCTCTCGCCATTCTTCCGGTCCTCGCCATCTGGCGCGAAGCGCCGCGCTCGTTCGAAGGGAAAATTTTCTCCCGCGCCCAGCATTGGGCGACACAATCCACGGAGGAAGTGGAGGAAGTGGCCCGCTGGATCAATGAACGCACCACGGACCAGGACTTTGTCGCCTGCGGGTATACCCTGGCGTGGCTGCTCAAGGCGCGAACGGCCAATTACCTCCAGATCATCACCTGGTATGGCTATCCCACCCAAGGCTACGACTTTGGCAACAAGCGGGAGCGTTTCCTATTCGATGAATCCCTGGAGAACGCCAAATATGCCGTAGTCGGTGATAATGAACAGAAGTGGGCGTTTGGAGAACCCAACGTCGATGTACTCGTCAAAAAGCTCCAGGACGGAAAGTGGCCCGTCGTCTGGAAAAGTGCGAACTATCTTGTTCTGGAGAATCCCGCGAAAACCACGCCGTCGCCTTTCAGCTCGATCAATCAGCTTAGCCCAAATCCCTGACCCAATTCCTCAACCGCCTGTCCGGTCCACAATCCCGTCCACCACGTAACTGGCAAAGGGAATGGCACACGTCCAACCCGGAGAGACAGCGTTCAGCACATGCGTCGAAGTCGCGTCGCCCTCGATCAGAAAATCCATCACCAGGCGGCGCGTCTCGATGTCGAATAGCTGTGCCCGGATGCCCGGTTCACCCCACCTGAGGTAATCGGCCGCCTTCACTCCCGAAGCCAGACGCGAGGCCAGCTTCACCATCCGGTGACGCGACATTTTTTGGATCTCTTCGACGGCCAGTTTTTTGAAATCAAAATCCGAGGAAATCATCAACCCCGCCTCCCGGAAAAGCACTTCGAGCAGTTCCGCCGGTTTGAAGTTGGCCCAGCCCCCGTAGTTTTCCCGCCACAACGCTGGAATGGCCGTCGGTCCGATCTTGATGTGTCCATCGGAACGCACGGTGAAATGCACCCCGAGGAAAGGATTCCGCAAATCGGGCACCGGATAAATATTGGTCCGCAGCGCGCCCGCCGGTTCGTCGGAGTACAGATACAGGCCCTTGAAGGGCAGGATTCGGTAGCGCCGGGAAAACCCGAAATCCCGCGCGACCCGGTCCGCGTAAAGCCCGGCGGCATTGACGAAATGACCACAGGAAAAATCTCCGGCTGTCGTCTGGACATCACCGGCCCTGCGTTTCAGATACGCACACCCGGTGAGAAACTCGACGCCTTCCTCCGTGGCATCGGCCCGCAGCGCACTGATGACACTGCGCGGATCTGCCGAGGCCGTGGTGGGCGAAAAGATGGCCCGCTTGAACGTTTTAACCCGCGGCTCGATGGCGGTGGCTTCCTCGGCTGTCAGGCTTTGCAGGGGCACGCCATTGGCGGCCCCGCGGCGAAGCAGCTCGTCCAGCTGCGGCAAGTCGTCGGCCTGCTGGGCCACGACGAGTTTGCCACAGGCCAATACTGGGATGTTCCGGCTCGCACAGTATTCCCGAAGGGCCAAATTACCCTGCCGGGTGAAGCGCGCCTTCAGGCTGTTCGCTGTGTAATAAAATCCTGCGTGGATCACGCCACTGTTGCGCCCGCTGGCGTGCCGTCCGCAGTCCTGTTCTTTTTCGAGGACCGTGACGGATTGATCCGCGAACCGGCGCCTCAACTCTCGAGCCACGGAAATTCCAACGATGCCGCCGCCAATGACCAGAAAGTCCGAGGTCTTCACGCAGTTTTGTCGAAATCAAGTCGTTCCCGAAGCGGCCGCCAGGAAAGAGCCACACCCACCACGAGGAGGGTGATCACGGAAAGCGCGATCCCTTCCCGGAATCCGCGCGGCACGTATTCCAGACGCAGGGCATGTTTCCCGGCCGCCAGGGGAATGGCCCGCAGGGCGTAATTCGCCGGCTGGAGGGTGTAGTTCGACTGAACGCTGCCCGGGAGGGCGATCGCGCGCCAATCCTGGGAATACGAATCGGTCATGACCAGCAACGCCGCGCGGTCGGTTTCGATTTCGAGCGTCCAGTGATCGGTGGAGGAATCCACGACCCGGATGTTATGACGCGGCGTTTCGTGTTCCGGCTTGGGGACGGGTTCCGTTTCGAGCAGGACTTCCTTGCGCAAGTCAAACCACGGGGATTTCAACTCGCCCAGCACCGCCTTGGAATCCGCCAGGACACGGTATTGCGAATACAATGCAAAACGCGGGAACGGATCCGCCATGGTCGTGACGTCGATCTGTCCACCCTCTTTGGGCACAAACGCATACCGGCACCGCAGCATGGCGAGGATGGGGTGGGCCGCTCGAAACGAGAGGTATTGGTTCGCTGCCTCGGGATCGTTGCCCTGGCTCAAGTGCAGAAGCTGCGCATACCGTTTAAGCACCCCGGGGTCGTAACCCCAGATGTTTTCACTGCGCAGCAACATGGCTGCGTCGGCGTTGAAAAGATTGAGAGTGCGGAAGTCGCCCGGGTTATTTTTCAGAAAGTCCGCCACCGGCTGATACGTGAAATCTGCCAACGGAAAGGTCGCCACCGTGCCGCGGGCGAAGACGACCAACTCCGCCACCGCAGCCAGCCCAACCGCCCACACCGCCCAACGCCAGCGATTCGTGCCATAAAGTAACGCCGCGAATCCGAGGAAAAGGCCGCCCGAAACCCGCAGCGATTGCCCCGCCATGTCCTGCGCAGCGGCCAGGAGGGTGCCCTGCTCGAAAGCCGCCGGATGGAGATACGATTCTTTTGTCGCCGCGATCAGATTCACGAATCCCATCAGGCGATCACCCGTGATCAGAAACGACGCGCCCAGTAGCAAGAGGCCGAGGACGGCCAGGGCCGCGCCCAGCAGCCGCGGAAATTTTTCCCTGCGCAGCAGCCGGTCGAAACCAAGGCCCGCGAACAGAGCTAGGAAAAGCGCAGCAAAGATGATAAATTTTGACGAACCCCGGAAGGAACTGAATCCAGGGAGGACCTGATACAGAATCTTGTGCAGCGGCGTGTGCATTCCGAGCGCAAGCACAACCACACACCCAAGCACAATGAGCAGACGGAGGCGTCCGCCATTTTCCAACTTCCGACCAGCGCCGAAGCAGGCGAAGACCAGCATGCCCGTGCCCGCGAACACACTCATCTCCCAGAGATAACACCGCCCCCAATACGGCACCGCACGCATGTCGCCGAAAACCCACGGAGCCAGCAGGGTGAGGAAGTTTTCCGGAGGGAAGGAAAACATGGCGGAAAACTCGTAGGCCACACCGCCACTGCGCACCGCCTCCGAGGTCGCGGTAATCCCGGGAATAAGCTGGGCCGAGGCGAGCATCGCCCCCACCGGATAAATGGCCGCCAATCCAAGCGCCGCGATCCACACGCGCGGCGTGCCGGGCAGGTGCACGACGGAATACAAACCGGCCACCAACGCGGTATAATAGAAGTATTGGGGATGCCCCGCGTAGATTTGCAGGGCCACGGCGGCGGCGGAGACGGCCAGCCATCCGGCGTGGCGGCGCTTCAGCCAGCCGTCAATCCCGAGGAGCACGAACGGGATCCAGGCGATCGAACACACATTCGAAAGGTGCCCGGCGTAAATGTGCAGCATCACCGCCCCACCCAACATCGCCGTCACCCCAGCCACAAAAGCCGCCGCCGATTTTAGCCCACGGAAGACCGCCCAGAAATACATCCCCGCCCCCAGCAAAAAAAGGTGAAGGGCGAAAGACCAGTTGATCGCGGTCGCCAACGGCAGGACCAGAAAAATGAGATTGGGAGGATAAAGCAACGCCGACTGAAACTGGCCAAGGTAGGGAATACCGCTGTAAATATAAGGATTCCACAAGGGCAGGTTACCCTTCGCCATCTCTTCAAAGCCGAAAGCCCGCGAGTAAAGGAAGTGAAGAGTCACGTCGGTGTTTTGCTCCGAGAGCACCTCCGTGGTGGAGAGCAGTGACCGGCCCAACGGGAGAACGGCGACCACCACCAGCAATGTGAGCCAAAGCAGATGCGGTTTGATCCGGGCGATCAAGGCCGGGAAAGTTTTCACGCGCCGGGAGCTTGTGGCTTGCGGGCAATCACCTGCATACCCCCGCCGCGAAAAGGAAAGGGCTTGCGCCAAAGAACGCTCCGGCCAAAGAGGCGGTCCATCAGCGCGGCCAGACCCGGCAGCAGCTTGCCCGCCACGCCAAAAATGTAATGCAAATTGGTGGCCTTGCTGCAGGCCCGCGCGGAAACCACCTCAAATCCCGCTTTGTGCAAAAGCCGGCCCAAACTGGCGGGGTCAAAATAAAACAGATGTTCATCCGGCTTGAGGTGCACCCACTTGTTGCCCATCAGGTGCCGCCAGGGGCTGGCCGCGTTGGGCGTGTGGAGAATGAAAAACCCTCCCGGTTCGAGGACACGACACACTTCCTCCGCCTCAATCAAGGGGTCTTCAAAATGCTCAATAACGTCATCCATAAAAACCGCACGAAACTGTCCGGACGGCAAAGCCGAGCCGCGCAGGCTGCCCGTTACCACTTTCAGACCCAGTGTCTCCCGGGCATATTCGGAGGCAAAGGGGGACAATTCCACCCCTTCGGCCTGCCAGCCGCGACGCACGGCCTCCGCCACCAAAAACCCTCCCGCGCAGCCCACATCCAAGAGCCGACCCTTGCTGGTCAACTCTTCGAGCTCACGTAGCTGCCGCCGGAAAAAGAGCAGATGAAGATCACGGTCCTCAATGTAATTCCGATAGCCCGTCGCACTGTCCTCACGTTCGAAATACGTCTTGCTGGTGTACTTCGCCTCAATGCTCTCGCTGGAAATGCGGGGGCTTACAAACAGAAGCGCGCAGGTCGGACACTGAACAACGGTCCGCCCACCGCCTTCGGCACCGGCCAAGGCATAAACCACGTCACCCCCAGGTTTGCGGCAAATCGGACACGCGACTTCTTGCAAGGACGGGGGACAGACGGACATGAGAGGTACGAGAAGAACCGTCTTTCAATCTGGGCTCAAGCTCAAACACGCGGAGGAAACAACCCCTGCCAGCCGGGATATCTGCTGCCATTCTAGTCCGAAGAAGAGGCGCTGCCCCGGAACCATTCGGTCCGTTTGCCATTTCGGCTGGGGCCCTTCCGTGCCGCCCCCTACTCCTCATCGTGACCCGGGCTGCCGCGATCCGGCGGCACGGAGTTGAAGTCAAAGCCGGCGGCGCTGCCGGGTTTGTAGCGGAAGACGTGGCGCGACTGGAGGGACTGATATCCGCGGAGGATGCCAAGGTCTTCGAAGAGGCCGGAATTTTTCAGGAATTCGTATTTGTGAATGTGCTCGCCCTCGACCGTCACAAGGTATCCAAGATTCACGTAGAGCTCTTTGTTCTCCGCGTCCGCCTGACGAATCAGCTCAGCAAATTTTGGCATGGTACGGAAGGTCACCATGCGGGGATCATAGGGATAAGGATCCCCGAAAAACGTGGACGTGATGATTTTGTCCTGACGCGGGTCGTTCGGATCCAGCGTCGGGCGTGTCAGCAAAACCGACTCGCGGTTGGGCTGGAGTGGACCGGCCATCAGGCGGTCGCGCTGGGGGGCGGTCCAGGCCGCATAGCCTGCGAGCAGAGCCGCCACCCCGGCGACGGCGACGATTTTCCCCCAGCGGTTACGGGTGCCGGAAATCAATTCGTCAAGTCCGAGCGCGGCGAGAGCTACCGCGCCCGGCAAAATGTAGATGATATACCAGACATACATGTGTCCGGAGGTAATCCGCATCTGAATGAAACACCCGACCGCGGGAAGCAGCATCGGGACGACCAGCAGACCGCGCACGGGGCCGTACGCGATCAGTCGGCGGACGCCGGCGACAAAGAAGCCGATGGCCAGAAGGCAAATCAGGACAAACAGTCCCGGGTGATCCACCGCCCAGGGGTAGATCTCAATGTAAGGCGTCTGATATTTCAGCGTGTAACTCCACGGCTGGCCGCTGAGCAGATGGGAGAGGAAACTTTGCGTCCAGCGATAATCGACATCCCCCAGTTCGTGGGTCTCGTCGAGGTAGGCAATGAGCTGCGGCACGATGGGCAGCATCAATTGCAGGAAGGCCATGGCCGCAAAGACGTTGGCCACAAACCAGCGCGTGCCCATCAGGAGGGCTTCCCGCGATTTCCCGTATTTGCACCAAATGACCAGCGGAGCACAAAGATTGAAGACAACCAGGATGTGAATACAGGTCAGATACGAGTGCATCAGCAGCACTTGGGTCGCCGCAAAGGCAATCCACCATCGCCACCTTCCCCGGTCCAGGGCCTGAAGGAAAAAATAGAAAAGCAGGGGCACCAGCACGAAGACGAAGGCATAGGCCCGACCCTCCGTGGCGTAACGAATCTGCCATGGGTGAAGAGCGAAAAGAAACGCCGCGATGACGGCAGCTGAGGGATACCCGAGCTTGCGCACAAAAAGCGCAATGCAGGCAATGCTGGCGATGCCCGCCAGATACGTCGGAAGCCGGAGCGCCACCTCATTAAACTGCAGCCCCTTGGGTTTGGCGAAGAACCGCCAGGTGTCATTCGAGATCCGGCAGACCACGCTGTGCAGCATGTGGTTGGGTTTGGTGTAGTAAAAAAACGTTTCCTGCCAGGAGACGTTCTTGAGTTTCAGCGAACCGTCGTCCTGCGTCCGGTAGGTTCCCAGAATCGCCCGCCGCACCGGATAAGCCTCGTCATGCCAGAGACTCTGCCCGAGACGCGGCCAGCCGGTGAACGCCGTAATCGCCATGGCCAGGATCACCAGCGGCCAGAACCATCGGGGATGGCGGGGATGTTGGATTTGCGATGTTTGATGGGTGATCTGGAGCGGCGCGCTCCACCATTTCGCCGTGGCGGCGAGGAGTCCTGTCACGACCAGATTAACCGCCGCGGCATACCACAAATAGATCGTGGCGAACTGGGAGACCTTTAGCGTTTTGCCTTCGGGCACTGAAATGTTCCAGGGTTTTCCGGCAAAAAGCAAATAGGCCAAAAGCGCGAGGCCAAGGATCGCAAGCCCGATTTGGATCTGCCGGGCGTGGGAAAGTCTTCGAAGATACTGCTGCATGAGATGGGAGTTGGTGGACTTTTCGCGAGAATTATTGTCTGGAATATTCGCGTCTCTCGCAAATCTCAATCGTGCGATTTCCTGGAGGGATCGTCTTTCAGAGTGGAAAAATCAATTCCAGCGACCGCCCCGGGGACATACGCGAAGACCTCCCGGGAGAGCGCCGGGTGCAGGCCCGGGAGAAAGGCGACCCGGGTAAAAAGGGCGGGCGATTTTACCAGGGCATATTTCGCCGGATGTTCCATGGCGACGGTCTCCAGGAAACCTAGATTGATAAAGAGGGAGGCGTTCTCCCGGTCGGCGCGTTCCATCAGGCCGACCATTTCGGGGATGGTCGTGAATCGCTCGATGCGGGGATCATAGGGCCCCGGCGGCGAAAAAAAGGTCGCGGTCAGAATATGCGGCTGGCGCGGATCGTTCGGGTCCAGAGTCGGGCGCGTCAGCAGCACGGATTCCCGGTTGGGCTGGACGGAACGCGACCGCAACAGCTCACGCTGGGGCGTGGTCCAAACGGCGAACAGCGCCACCGCTCCCAGGCCGACACCGAGGGAAATCCCCGCCCGGCGGGAGACGGCGGTCCAGCCCAGCGCGACGAGCAGGGCACAACCGGGAAGAATAAAAATCAGATACCATTCGTGAAAAAGCCGCCCCCGGCTGATCGATTCCCAATAATAAAACGCCCCCGGAAGCAAGAGCATCACGGGCACCAGAGCCACCGGCAACTTCCTGCCGAGAAGACGGATGCCGCCAGCCACCAATCCCACCCCGAACACCCCGACGATCAACCCGCCCGCAACCGGGTGAAGGCTGAACCAGGGCATCATTTCCAGATACGGGGAAGGCTCCCGGGAGTGCGTGTAGCTCCACGGGATGCCCGCCAGCAGATGGGAGAGAAAACTTACAATCCACTGAGAGTCGGCCCCTTTCCTCCCCAGGCTTTCGTTCGCGTAAGTCACAAACTGCGGAACGCAGGGCAACATAAGCTGAAGCAAAGCCATCGCCGCGAGCAGTCCGGAGACAAGCCACCTCCCAAGCTGTCCCGCCAACTCCCTGGTGACTCCCCACCGTGCCAGCAAGGCCGCCAGCACACAGACATTCGCCACCAAGACAATCCACACGCTGACCGCGTAGAGGTAGATGAGGCAAAACTCCACCGCCGCAAACGCCGCCCACCACCTCCAGCGCCCCCGTTCCACCGCGTTGAGAAAACTCAGCACCAGCACCGGCATGAGCGCCATCACAAAAATATACGCCCGAGCCTCGCCGACGTAGCGGAGATACCAAGGATGCACCGCCAGGAGAAAGGCCGCCACCACTCCCGCCTCCGGAAAGCCGATCCGCCACCCCAGGACCGCGAGACCCGCCAGTCCCACCAGGCCCGCCAGATATCCGGGAAGTCGGATCGCGACCTCGCTGAATTGCAGGCCTTTCGGTTTTGCCACCGCCCTCCAGGTTTCGTTGGCCACCCGACTCAACACGGTCTGCAGGAGGTGGTTGGGAAGCTCAAAGGAAAAAAACGTTTGCTGCCATTTCACCGGCCGATAGACAAATGTGCCGTCCGGCTTGGCTTTGAACTGCCCCGCAATCGTGTTGTTCACGCGGGTGGCCTCGTCGTGCCAGACGCCGAGACCCAGGCGTGGCCAGCCCAGCCAGGCGGTGAGGGCCATCGCAAAAATTACCAGCGGCCAAAACCATCTCGGCGTTGAACGTTGAACGTTGAACGTTGAGAGTTCGCCGCGAAACGGCGCAGCCCACCAGCCCGCCGTCGCCGCCAGAACCGCGGTGAATCCAAGATTGATGGCTGCGGCAATCCAGAGGTATTTCGTGACGAACTCGGAGACTTTCATTGGCCGGTCGTCGGGGACAAGGACCGTCCAGGGTTTGTCTGCCAG
Organism: Terrimicrobiaceae bacterium; assembly: GCA_041752695.1. Lineage (GTDB taxonomy): Bacteria > Verrucomicrobiota > Verrucomicrobiia > Chthoniobacterales > Terrimicrobiaceae > CALCJD01. The sequence goes on along the minus strand of JBGSVZ010000062.1, from coordinate 66,031 downwards.
GACAAGGTAGGAGATCAGCCCGAGTCCCAGCGCTCCCAGCCAGACTCGCACCTGCGCCGACGGCGCAAGCTGACCAAGTTTAGCAAACATCAATAGGACGCACCCGTCTCCGGACGACCCCGGTCGGGAGGAACTGCGGCAAAGTTAAAGGAAGCCGCGCTCCCTGAAGCGGTTTTCGTTTCACGGTAGCCGCAGCGCTGTGTCGCCGCGCCGGGAGAACGCTCTCCGACAGCAGGGCGGCGACAATTCCTGCAGCCACGCTTTTTCTTAACAGGCCCTTCCCTGTCCTTGCACGTGGCCCGTAGGAGAGCCACAGCCAAACCCGTGCTCACCCGGGCGGAGGGGAACAACGATGGAATCTTGCGAATGTGGGCGGCTGCCTGGATCTTCAAGCAGGAATACCGAGATTTTCACTGATCATGCGCGAAAGATACGCACGCAGTTCCTCGGATTCCAAGCGTTCAAGCAGCGACTGGAAAAACCCATTCTGAATCAACCGGCGTCCGGCATTTTTGGAGATTCCCCGCGCCTGGAGATAAAACAACTCGTCGTCGTTGATCTCCCCCGCAGTCGCACCATGGGTGCAGCGTACGTCGTCGGCCAGAATCTCCAGCCCCGGCATCGAATTGGCCTCGGCCTCGTCGCTCAGCATAAGATTGCGCACCTTCTGGTAGGCATCGGTTTTATGGGCTCCCTCACCCACCTTGATCAGGCCAGCGAAAATTGTGCGCGTGGTGCCATCGAGCGAGTTGAGATAAAGCAGATCACTCGTCGCGTGGGGAGCCACATGATCCTGCAGCGTGCGCTGGTCGATCTGACGCGCCCCATCCATGGGATTGAGCGACAGCATCACACTGCGCGCGCCTTCGCCAATCATCCGGCTAAGCGACTCGCCGCGGACAAAGCCGCCTCCAAAGTTCGCGTTGAGCGCCGTCGAGGACGCGTCGCGATCCACGATGGTGGAATTGATGTGAAAGGCGAGCGACTCCCGCGCCCAATCCTGCACGGCCACATAGGTGAGCTGCGCGCCGCGTTCGAGGTGAAGGTCATTCACGCCGCAGGCGAACGCCCGCTTGCCATCGGCACTCTGAAAACGATCAATCACGGTCACCTTGCTGTTCTCCCCGCAGACGATCAGCGTGTGCGGAAAGACCGAGGCATTTTCGCCCTCCACCCAGTGGAAAAGCTCGATGGGCAGGGCCACCTCGGTATTTTTGGGCACGTAAAGAAAGGCTCCGGTCGTCAACCGCGCCTTGTGCAGGGCGGCATATTTGTGCGAACCGAGTTCCACCGGCTGGGCCATGAAATATTTTCGAAACAACGCCTCATCCTCACGCGCGGCAACTTCCAGCGGCTTGAGCAACACCCCCGCAGGCAGCCGCTCGGTGTCCTGAAACAAAAGTACGTTATTCCCAAAGACGACCTTCGCGGAAAACTCCGCCGCACCCACCGAGGCATTAATGAGACGGCCTTCGCTGGAAACCGGGGCCGCCGGAATAAACGCGGACAAATCCAGCGCGCCGATGCTGGCGAAGCGCCAGGGCTCATCCTTGCGGGTCGGCGACGGGGTGGCTTCGAAGTCCGCCAGCGCGGCGTTCTGCTGATCGACGAACCACTCGGGCCAGGTCTTCGCTGCGGATTCCGTTTTCAGATCGTCCATCACAGCACTCATCCGACCGATCCCTCCATCTCGAGGTCGATCAGGCGTTTCAACTCCACGGAGTATTCCATCGGGAACTGCTGCACGAGGTCGTTGACAAAACCGTTGACCGCAAGGCTCATGGCCGCGCCTTCGGAAATCCCACGCTGCTGCATGTAAAAGATCTGCTCGGCGCTGATCTGGCTGACGCTCGCTTCGTGCTGGCAGGCATTGCCCTGGCCGCGCACGGAGATCGCGGGATAGGTGTCCGTGCGGCTGTGGGAATTAATCAGGAGCGCATCGCACTCGGTGTTGTTTTTGCACCCCTTGAGGTGTTTCGGCACGTGAACGAGACCCCGATAGGTGGACCTCCCTGTGCCCACACTGATGCTTTTGGAAACAATGTTGCTGGTCGTCTCATCGGCGGCATGAATCATCTTTGCGCCGGTGTCCTGATGCTGTCCGTCACTGGCCAGCGCGATGGAGATCACCTCGCCACGGGCTTTGCGGCCTTTCATTACCACGCCCGGATATTTCATCGTCAGGCGGGACCCGATGTTACAATCGATCCATTTGATTTCAGCCTCCTCATGAGCAAGGCCGCGCTTGGTCACGAGGTTAAAGACGTTGGGCGACCAATTCTGCACGGTCACGTATTGAATCTTCGCCCCCTTCATCGCCACCAGTTCCACCACCGCGCTATGCAAAGTGGACGTTTCAAACTTCGGCGCCGTGCAGCCCTCCATGTACATCACCTCGCTGCCCTCATCGGCAATGATCAGGGTGCGCTCGAACTGGCCGAAGTTCTCCGCGTTGATGCGGAAGTAAGCCTGGAGCGGATGTTTCACTTTCACACCCGGAGGCACGTAGATGAACGATCCGCCGGAGAAGACGGCACTGTTCAGCGCGCTGAATTTGTTGTCTCCCGTCGGAATGACCTTGCCAAACCACTTGCGGAAGATCTCGGGATGTTTCTGCAGGCCCTCGGTGGAACCGACAAAAATCACGCCCTGTTCGCCCACCGCAGCCTTGATGTTGGAATAGGCGGCTTCGCTGTCGAACTGCGCCTCGACGCCCGCGAGGAACTTGCGCTCCTGCTCGGGGATGCCCAGTCGTTCAAAGGTGAGCTTCATTTCCTCGGGCACATCGTCCCAGGACCGGCTGGGCTGCGTGCCCTGCGAAAGATAATACCGGATATTGTCGAAAATGATGTTCTCCAGGTCCTTGCTCGCCCAGTGGGTCGGCATGGGTTTCTCAAGAAACTTCCGGTACGCCTCATGACGGAAAGCGCGAATCCAATCCGGGTCGTTTTTGACGTCCGCGATGTAATCGATGGTCTTTGCGTTCAGACCCGTGCCGGCGTCGTACGTGTAATCGACATTGTAACGAAAATCGCCGACGGAACGGTCGATTCCGATGTCGGGTTTGGTGTCAGTGCTCATGATTTTTCCTTATTCAAGCCGCCGCGGCCACTTCCTTGTCCACCCAGTCGTAGCCTTGGGCTTCGAGTTTCAGGGCGAGATCCTTTTCTCCGCTCATCACGATACGCCCGTCGACCATCACATGGACGACATCGGGCACGATGTAATCGAGCAGGCGTTGATAATGGGTAATAACCAGAAGGCCACGCTCCGGGCCCCGCAAGGCATTCACCCCCTCGGAGACAATCTTGAGCGCGTCGATGTCCAGCCCACTGTCCGTTTCATCAAGCACGGCATAGAGCGGATCCAGCATGGCCATCTGAAGAATCTCACAGCGTTTTTTTTCGCCGCCGGAAAACCCGTCGTTGACGAACCGCGAAGTGAACGTGCGGGGAATCTTCAGCGCGTCCATCTTGACGTAGAGCTGTTTGTAATACGCCACCGCGTCGATCTCCTCACCTTCCGCCAGGCGGGCTTGCAGGGCGGCCCGGAGAAAGTTTGCAATGGTCACTCCCGGAACTTCCATCGGGTATTGAAATGCCAGAAACAGACCCGCGCGCGAGCGTTCGTCCGGCTCCAGGCCCAGGATGCTCTGCCCGTCGAGCAGGACATCTCCGGACGTCAATTCATAGGTCGGATGACCGGCCATCACCTTGGCGAGAGTGCTTTTGCCGGAACCGTTCTTGCCCATGATGGCATGAACTTCCCCCTTGGGGATCTCCAGGTTGAGTCCCTTGAGGATTTCGCGGTCGCCGATGTTGGCGTGAAGATTTTGAATGCTGAGGCTCATGAAATTTAAGATGGTAGATTTACGATTTGCTGGAGCAGGCGCCGCAATGCCCTCGCAGGGTGATTTCGCTGTGGGTGACGGTGAGTCCCTCGGGAAGGTTCCAGAGGCGGGCCAAGTGCTTGCCCGGGGCCAGGGGAACGTCCATCACCCGTCCGCAGTTCTCGCAAAGAAAGTGCCCGTGCTCCTGCACGTTCGGGCAATATCGGGTCGCATCGCGCTCGACATTGACCTGCTTGGCCAAGCCGCAGGATACAAGGGTCTCCAGGCAATTATAGACGGTCGCCAACGAGATCGAAGGCATGCGCTTTTTGGCCCGAAGAAAAACTTCCGTCGCCGTCGGATGGTCCCGCTCCGCCAGCAGCACGTCATAAACTTCCCGGCGCTGGGGCGTGAGACGATGGCCGCTATGGCTGATCGTCTCCTCGTAACCGGTTTGTTCCGCAGGTTTCATGGACGTCAATTTAGGTGCGACCGAATCTTGATCAAGAATTATTCTAAATTTAGTTAACGAGTGACGAGTGACGAGTGACGAGTGACGAGTGACGAGTGACGAGTGACCAGTGACCAGTGACCAGTGACCAGTGACCAGTGACCAGTGACCAGTGACCAGTGACCAGTGACCAGTGACCAGTGAACTCCGATCTTCTCTCTCCCGCCGGCCCGTGCTAGAGGGGTCACCGCATCCATGAAACTGCCGCGCATTCTCACTGCCCTCGGAATCAATGCCGTGCCTGCACTCGGCTGGTTTGTCGGCGATTGGAATTCCGGCACGACCCTCGCCGTCTATTGGTTTGAAACCGTGCTGGCCTCGCTCTTTATTGCACTTCGGGTGCTCGTTCACCGCCGGATGGTGCCCCGGCGCGGACACTTCAAATACGACCAGCCCGAGGCCTACAAAAGCCGCCAGGCCGACCTGACCTTTCTTCAACACTTCTTCCCGGTCACGCTGATCTTTTCGGCCGCCCACGCGGTATTTTTGGGGGCGCTGTTTTTTATCATGACCGCCAATGGCCGGGGTGCGGAGGTGCGGCTGAACTTTCATGAACTCACCCTCGGCTGCGCCCTCATCCTTGCTTTTCAGATCGTGGACTTCCTCATTGATCTGGTCCAGATGAAGAGTCGGCCCTTTCGGTGGATCGAGGTCATGGCCGAGCGCAACATGGGCCGTGTCCTTATCATTCACATGACCATTCTCATCGGCATGGCGGCGGGCGCACTGACCGGGGGCGCCCGGGGCCTTTTCCTCGTCTTCGTGGTCCTGAAAACCCTCAACGACCTCAACAGCATCGTGCCCCAGTACGACCCCGAAGAACCTCCAAAATGGCTCTGCTGGCTGATGGACAAGGTCCCCAATGTTGGAAAGGTGAAAAACCAGTCGTTCGCCGATTTTTGGAAAGCAGGCAAAGTGGGCGAGCGCGCCCGTCTCGCCAAGAATGAACAGCCTTTTCAGAAATCTCCCGACGGCCGCGCTTGAAGATGGGAAGATGCCGACCAACCCTGTTTTTCCTTCTAGCCGTCCTCGTCACGTCCGTCAGCGCGGGGGTCCCTGACGGCTACGAGATCGGCGAGAAATCCCTCTCGCCGGACGGACGATATGCCTTGCTGTATCCCGATCGCAGCGCCCCACCCGACCAGGAACCCCCAAACCTTCTCGTCCAGCTCGATCCCTACAAAGTCCTGGCCGAGATCCGCCCGGGCGTGCCTCAGGGTGCGACCATGGAGGTGTTCGCCGAATGGAACGGAAACACAACCGTCGCCATCCATCAATTCCGCCGATGGGGACTCACCGGCCTGTGGGTGTACGAATTGGAGGGCGACAAAGTCACCCGCGTCCATCCGGTCCTCGACGAGGCCCGAAAAATTTTCCTCCAGGATATCCGGAAACGGCTCCTCGAAAAATTCCCCACCGAAACCGAAACCATCATCTTCATCTCCAGCGAAGACGCAGAAAGTCCCGACTTCGTCTTCCGCGGCCGCAAACTCGATCTCAACCTCTCCGCCGACAACAAACCCAACCTCGCCCCGGGCCCTCATTGGACCGCCCGCATGAGGGCCACGTGGGATCTGGATGCAGGCAAGTTCGAGAGGGTCGAGTTCCTCCCCGGAGCAATCACAGAGCAGCGCCCGTGATGCGAGCGGGCCCCGTCCACATCCGGGAGAGGAGCTTGCGCTGCAAGAAGCGGAAAGGGAAAGGGGTCTAGAATTCCGCGACTATTTCAAACTGGCCGGTTCCGCCAAGCTTGCTTTCAAGATCAACTTCCAATGGCTGACCCCTTCCAGACCCCATATCTAGTGAAATCAAAAAATTACATCTTTCACTAATATTTAGTGTTTCACCGGGTGGCGAAAATACCATTTCTGGTGAAATCTTCCATTCTCGACCAAACCACCTGCTTCCAGAAATGGGCTGATCGCTGAACGGTCGCAGGTCAATTCATCCACGGCGGCGGGGTTGGCTTCGGGCGGCAGCGCGGGATTGAGCCGCTCCAACGCCAAGCGCAACCGGGACACCAACACCACCTCGCCCTTCGTCTCGCGCCCGAGCAACCCGGCATCACGCGGTTCTTTTAGCATTTCCCGCGCGAGGTCGGATTGGATCGGCGGCAGGGAGAGGGCAAAATTGGTCGGAGCTTGGCCTGCGCGCTTGTGGAGTCCGTTGTCGAGTTGGTGAACCAGCACGCTGCGTGACCAGCCGGAGGCGACGGCATCTGCAAGAAAATGCCGCCAGATCCCGAGTTTCCCGAAAACGGCGATAGCCGAAATCGATCACCCGGTAGGGACGGCGGTCCCTCGCCGTCCGTCGCTTCCCAATGCAACAAGTCGGACGGCTGGGACAGCCATCCCTACCGGGCCTTCAATCGCCGTTTTCGGGTTAAGCTCAGGAGCAGGTGTAAGGACATCACGCCTTGCGGCGGCGAAAGAGAATCACGGCGGCGCCCAATCCGATCAACACACAGGTCGAAGGCTCGGGGATGGCTTGGATGGTGGTTATGCCGCTGCTAAAGCTGCTGGTGATGAGGACGCTGTAGTCGACACTGTCCACGGTTTCCCACAGACTGCCGGTCCAGACTTGGAGGTTGGAGGTTCCCAGGTAGACGAGGAGGCTGGTGATATTCGTGTAGTCACCCTCGATTTCGAGAAAGTTTTCCTGGGCCAGACGAATGGAGTTAATGGCGAAAGTACCCGTGCTATCGAGCGACAGGGTGTTGCCCTCATTGCCCGCCAACACGCCGATGTAGAGTTCGTTGGCCGTGACGTTGCCGTTGACGATGAGCGTGTTGTTGTCCGAACCAGCGTTCTGGCCGATATAAACCGCTTTGCCGCTCGCAGTGACGTTGGCCGTATCGCCTGCGGAAAGAGTCACGATGTTAGCATCGGTCGTCTGGCCGATGATCCAGTTGTCCTGCGTGATGAAGCTGATTCCGGAGATGGTCTTGCTCGTGCTGCCGGTGTCGAGGGTGGTGACGGAGGCAACGCTGCCGGTGTAGGCTTTGCCAGTGCCAAAATTCTTGGCATTGGCGCCGATGATGAATTGATCGCCATCCAGACCCACCGAACGGCCGAACAAATCACTCGCCGCGCCGTCGGAGGCGGTGAGCTTCACGTTCTCGGTGATCATGCCCGTGGCCGTATCCAGACTGCGAAAGACATAGGCCGAGCCTTGGTTGACGTTAGCTCCAATATCGTCACCGCTAGCCCCGACGAGGCCGATGCTGCCCGATTGACTCACGGAAATGCCGAAACCATCACTCGCCGCGCCGTCGGAGGCGGTGAGCTTCACGTTCTCGGTGATGCTACCCGTGGCCGTATCCAGACTGCGAAAGACATAGGCCGAGCCTTGGTTGGAGTTGGCCCCAATATCGTCACCGTTAGCCCCGACGAGGCCGATGCTGCCCGATTGACTCACGGAATTGCCGAAGATATCACTCGCCGCGCCGTCGGAGGCGGTGAGCTTCACGTTCTCGGTGATGCTGCCCGTGGCCGTATCCAGATTGCGAAAGACATAGGCCGAGCCTTGATTGGAGTTGGCTCCAATATCGTCAAAGTTAGCCCCGACGAGGCCGATGCTGCCCGATAGACCCACCGAAAAGCCGAAACCATCACTCGCCGCGCCGTCGGAGGCGGTGAGCTTCACGTTCTCGGTGATCATGCCCGTCGCCGTATTCAGACTGCGAAAGACATAGGCCGAGCCTTGGTTGGCGTTGGCTCCAATGTCGTCACTTTCAGCCCCGACGAGGCCGATGCTGCCCGAGAGACTCACGGAATTGCCGAAGATATCATTCAACGCGCCGTCGGAGGCGGTGAGCCCGGCGGCGTGGAGGGTGGCTGGATGGATGGCAAGGCAGGTGGCCAGCGCGATGAGGCCATTGCGAATCTGAAGGTCGGATGTGTTTTTCATAGCAGGGGAAAGTTTGGTTGGTTGAAATTGTGCGTCGAGTCGGTCCGCGAGCTGGAAGGTTGCGCTAAACAAAAAGCCGGAGGAAAACTCCGGCCTTGGTAAAGCGCAAAATGGTCGCGGTTCCCTGACGCCTTCGCGTCGAACCATTGAGCCGTTGAGATTCCCTATTCATGACAACCGATTGCGTTGTTAAAGGGCGGAGGGGGGTTTAGCAAGGGATATCCCGAAAAGAAAAAAGCGAGTTTTCCGATGGGAGCACTCCCCTGCTTCCGGCTTGTTAAGGCAGGGATGTTGGGAATGGCCTAAGGGGTCCCATAACTTATCATTCTCGCCCTTCCGAGGCTCGTGACCGGCCTCGACAGCCAGGTTCTCTCACCACGCGGTCTTCACCAAACCGCTGTTGGTGATGGCCTGGTCACGGGTCAAGAGAAGCAGATCGTGGTGTTGAGCGGTGGCGACAATGATTCGGTCGAACGGATCGCCGTGCGGGAGATCGAGGTCCACTGCGATCGCGGCAATCTCGGAAGTGATCGTCAGGAGCGGATAGTTCCGTTGCAACTTGCGAAGGTATTCCTTGCTGGAAACAGCAAGTTGAATGCGGCCCTTTTTGACCAGCATCGCGATTTCCAACAATGTGATGTCAGAGATCAACGCCTCGCCCGGATTCATGGACTTTAGCAGACTCGTGGCAGCGGTCCCCAAACGATGATCTCCATCCGCCGCCCAGACCACGGCATGCGTATCCAGCAGGACTCTCACAATTTGGAGTCCCAACTCGTGTCATCCGTTGACGGTTGGTCGATATCCTCATCGCTTTGGATCACAAGTCCGCGCATGCACCCGATGCGCGAGTCCGTCTGCGACGCATCCAGGGTTAATCGCATATCACCCTCGCGAGCCTTGATGATGACCGTCTCCCCCGCCAGCACCGCGCGGCGCACTCGGGGAAATTCTCGTAATAGCTCCGTCACTGTTGCCTCCATTATTTGATATTTTGTCTGATAATTTGTCAGATGTCAAATCCATTCGTCGGTCCCCGCCTCACTCCACCGTGAGCGAAGCCGAGACAGTCTGCGCGGCACGTTGCGGCGGCGGGGTCAAGAAATCTTGACCCCCGGAATGACCCGAAGACCGCCCCGGTTCGGGAACTCGATTTCCGCAATTGGTGCCAATTCGTGCCATTCGCGTCTCCTTCCCTCTGCGGCGAAAACGGCGGGTCGGAACAACCGGCCCTACCGGGAGGTCGGTCCACGGTCCCCGCGTGTGGCGGGCAAGTTACGACCGCGGGCAGGCATGCACGGGGTCCGATTATTTTTGAGGGGAGCCGGCACTCGGGTTCGAACCGAGGACCGACGGTTTACAAAACCGTTGCTCTACCACTGAGCTATGCCGGCAAATCTCCTGACGGGAGCCGCGGAGTGTCGCACTGGGGCAAGACCGGAGCAAGCAGATAAAACAACCCTAAACGGCAAGGGACAACGCCGGTTGCGGGAATTGGAACCCGGAAACGTCGCGGACTACTTTCGGAAGACTCATCCCTTCAGAAACGCTCTGAGCATTTGAAGGCGGAAGAACGGGCAGGACGCCGAACGGACTAGTCTCCCGGCATCCAAATACGCGCGATGAAACCCATTCGTCCCGGTCATCGCCAAAACCTTTGTAGTGGCTAAAAGGCTCGCTGTCCTTCACCCGGAAGACGGCCGCCGGATAACACTTCTTCTTCCACAGTGCCTCCTCTTTGGTTCCGACGGCGTATCGGGTGGTTTGGGGGAATTAAACTTTTTTAAAAAAATTTGTCCGGGTCCCCTTCCCGCACAATCGGTTTCGTTTTGATGTGTGCTTGCCTCGCGGCGGCACGATGATTTTCAGCCCTCCGTTCCTTCCCGTGGAACCATCCTGCCGGGTTGACTTTTTCCCGGCAGATATCTACGGGAGCCGGATGCGAAAGCGGGTTGGAGCATTGCTGGCCATGGGGGGAATTCTGGGATGGTGGGAACCGCCCCTGCAAGCTCAGGACAAGGTCACGCAGACACCCTCGCTCATCCAGGTCGGCTTTGGACCGGGCGGCTTTGATCTGCTCGGGGACGGTTCGTCGTATTGCGGAGCCACTTCAGCGACAATGTCCCTGGCTTACCTGGCCTCTGCGGGGTTTACCCAGATCCTTCCCCCCAGCCCAGGCTTCGCGGATTACCTGCAATTGGAGCAGAATCTGATAGGCCTTCCGGGAAGCACGCAATTGAGTGGGGCGACGGGTGACCAGATCATGATGGGCGTGCAGACGTATCTCGCGGCCAAGGGGTTTGCCACCGCGGAAGTCGGTCAGCAGCCCGGGCCCGATTTGGCGTGGTTCTCCAGCACAATCCCCGATCCTTATCAGGCCACGTTTTTGGTCATTGGCTGGTATACCGAAACCGCGCCATCGTCTCATGTGTTTACGCGGGGAGGAGGGCACTTTATCGCCGTGACGGACACAAACCTCTCGGGTCCCGGCCAGCCGGCTCCGGGATATCTGGTGCTTAGCAATCCTGCGCCGGGCACGTTGTTTTCCGTACCCGATGTTCCGTCCAGCAATCCGCAATACGCGCAGGTCACGCATTTCACAGGAACCATCTCCGGTACCGATCCGGCCGAGGTTGCGATCCAATTTGACCCCGCGCAGCCAAACTCCACCCTCACCGCCACGAACCGGGCGCTGATCGAGAATGGCTTCACCATCCGGATCCATCCCAGCGAACTGCCGACGGGTGGCTGGACACCTGCAACCTGGGTGCTCACCGGCAGCACGCCGGTTCTGAATACAGGCGGCGGCGACCTCGAAGTGCTGGCTCCGCTCGCGGGGGAGTACGGTTTGCACAAGGCCGGCGGCGGCACCCTTTTTCTCACCGGAGGAACCAACACAACGACGGGAACCAACACGCTCAACGGGGGCGGCATCAGCAGCAGCCAAAATTTGGGAACCCCGCTGGGGACCGGTTCGGCACGCCTGGATTACGGGACCCTGACTTTGGCACCGGGGGTGACGGGCTCGCCCGCGGACATTGCCCTGACGCTGGCCAGCGGCACGGGAAGCCGACTCACGTTTGCCGGCGGGGCAAAGCTTGCCCTTGATCCCAATGGAAACTCCAGCCTCACCGTCACGGTGGGCGATTCCACCGCGGCCGCGGCGGAGAATTTTCAACAACAGGGAGCCGGCACTCTGGTTGTGGCAGCCGCGACCGGAAACGCCTCGCTGGGCTCAACGGTGCAAGTGTTTGTCTCCGGTAGCGGCACCGTTCCCTTGAACAATGGCATGGTTTCCCCCGCCATCGTTGCCGCAGACAATAATGCCGCGGCAGACGGGGATTATCTCACCTACACCGCCAGCACGGGATTCTCGGTCGCCGGTTATACCTCGTCCGGCACCGTTGGGATCAATGCGGCAGCAGCCAGCGCCATTTACAATGCGTTGGACGATCAAGTTCTGGCAGCGGGATCGACCGCCGCGATCCATGCCGTCCGGGTTCAGCAGGCCGCCCTCACCTCGGGCGGGGGAACGACAATCCTGCAAGTCGGAGGCGGCCTCGCCGGGGACAATGCGGGCGTGATCCTGAATGGAGGCCAGATCGGCGCGAGCATCGTGGATTTCGGAGCGTCGCGCGGCGTTATCTATTCCAGCAACGAGGGCGGACTCATCTCCTCCAGCATTGAGACCACCGGGGGCGTTGCGGTCTTTGGTCCCGGCAATCTGACTTTGACCGGCACGAGCAGCTACACCGGCGGGACCTTTGTGCAATCCGGGACACTCACGGTCGCCAATAGCGTGTCCGCCACCGGCAGCGGCCCGGTCGAGGTGGGACCGGGCGCGGCGCTGGTAGTGTCCGGTTCATCGGCCGGCGTTTCGGGTGAGGTGACCTTAAATTCCGGCACGCTCATCCTGGAGGGCGGCACCGTGGGGGCCGTCACGACATCGCCCTATTCGCTTCTGGAAGGATACGGGACCATATCCGGCGTTGCGGAGATCAACGGCTCGGTCGGGTCGGGAGCCCCCATCGGCACATTGGTCTTCACAGATGCCACGACGTTTGCCGGCAACAGCGTTTACGAATGGACACTCGGCGACCTGACCACCGCGGAAAGCGGCGGAGTCGCCGGCGAGGACTGGAGCCTGATCGATTTTCAAACCACGGAGAATGTTCTGCTGGGTCCGGACAGCGCGAATTTGTTCACCATCGATCCAAACTTCAGCCTCGTGGACGATCCGAATAGTGGCAATCCGTTCTGGAACACCGATCACACCTGGGTCGTGATGCGCAGTGAGCGCAGCTTTTACGCCAGCGGCAATGCCCTCAACGTGTACTTTGGATTCGCGACCTTCGAACAAGGACAGTTCTTTTGGAACACCAGCGAAGACGGGAAGGAGCTTCTTCTCTATTTTGATGCGGTGCCTGAGCCGACGACCGGAGGCTTGATGATGCTGGCGGCCGTGGCGTTCGCGAGCTGCCGCTGGCGGAAGGTCCGGATGGCGGAAACCCCGGGACATTCCTAGCGAGCGCATGGGCGAGTTCCGGAGGGAACAAGACCGGACGGCGTTCTGAGAGACCGCTTTTCCAAACACCCCTCGCCCGGCTCCGAATTGCAAGCAATCTGTTGCGGGACTGGCCAACTTCGTGGAGCCGTGCTTTAGTGGGGCCGCTGTGAGAAAGTTCTGGAAACGCAAACCCGCCCTGGGCATCGGCATTGGCGTGGGCTTGATGGGGGCCGTAGCCCTGGCGTTTCGGTACGGATTGCGGCGCGCCCCGCGGGACCGGCTGCCGGACGATATCTCGCCGGCGATCTTCGCCACCCGGGTGGCGGAAACCACGCGAGGGGAGATGGTTTATCACATTTCCGGGGCGGGTGAACCCGTGGTCTTTTTGCACGGCATCTATCTGGGAGCTTCTTCGTACGAGTGGTCGAAGGTGTATCCCCACTTTACCTTGGATCACGAAGTGATCGCGCCCGATCTGATCGGGTTCGGCGAATCCGAACGCCCCGGGGATCCGATGGATGCGGTGGACTACGCGGAAAGCATCGCGGAATTTTTATTGGAAACCTGCCCCGGCAAACGTCCGACCATCGTGGCCAGCGGCCTCACCGCAGGGATCGCGCTTTTGATGGCGTCCCGGCACCCGGAACGCATCGAGCGGCTCATCGTGCTTCTCCCCACCGGACTCAAGGAATCGGGCAAATGGCGCGCGGCCGGCATGGTGGCGCTGGTTGGTCTGCCGGGACTCAACCGTTTTGTCTATCGCAACTACCTGTCCCGCGCGCCGTTCATCCGCGGCTGGCTGACCAAGTTTGCCCTGGGCGACCCCTCCCGACTCAACGAAGAAATGGTGCGCGCGTTGGCCACCTGCGCCCAGCAAACCGGCGCCGAGCATGCCATCTTCGGTTTCCTGCGCGGTCGCCTCGCCTTCGACATCGAATCGCGCCTCGACCGCGTGCCCCAGCCCGTGACGATTCTCTGGCCGGACCGCGCCGCCGGCTTTCCCCTCACCGCCGGCGAAGCGATTGCCCGCAAACTGGCTGACGCGAAATTTATTCCCGTGCCGGACACCGGCATTCTCGCCGCACTGGAGTCGCCTGGCCAGATCACGGCCATCCTCGCCAATGAGCTCGAGGGAGGAATGAGTCTCGAAGGGGTGGCGTGAAGTTCGGAGATCGGGGTTCGGAGATCGAAGATGGGAACACGGGCCGGCGGGCGCTGGCCGGGAGGCAAGGGCGGCAATGTGGGATGTTTGATGTTTGATTTGGGGCGCACTGCGCCCATGAGCGCGCTCCGCGCGAATTTCCTCACTTGAGCGTTGAAAGTTGAGCGTTCAACGTTCGGAGTTGCCCCGGTCGCGCTTCGCGCCGGGGCCCGATTCTGATATTGACTAATCGCCGGTCACAAATGACCAATGACCGCCCACTGTGAACGTCTCCGATCTTCGCGAAATCCTGCAATACGTGCCCCGCTTCCGGGAGCGCGTTTTTGTGGTTGCGATTGATGGCGAGGTCGCGGCCTCGGACAACTTTCCCAACGTCCTGATCGACCTCGCGGTTCTGCGGTCGTTGAGCGTCAAAGTGGTGATTGTCCACGGGGCCAGTCACCAGATTTTGCAGATTGCCAAGGAGCGCAAGATTGAGATCACGAATTCGGACGGCACCGGGATCACGGACGACCGGACGCTGGATGTGAGCATCAACGCGGCGATCCGCCTGACCAACCAGATCATGGAGGGCCTTTCTGCGGTGGACCTGCGGGCGGCTTATATCAACGCCATCATTGCCCACCCGGCGGGGATCCTGGGCGGCCTGGACTATCAATACACCGGCCGGGTCGAGCGGGTGGACGCCAAGGCGCTGCGCCTCTTGCTCGACGAGGGCATCGTCCCGGTGATCCCTCCCCTCGGCTTTGATGGCGAGGGTCGGACGTATCGGGTGAATTCCGATGCCGCTGCGGTCGAGGTGGCGGAGGAACTTTCCGCCGCGAAAATTATTTACCTCGCACCCGGACCCTCCGGCCTGGCGCGGCAGATGTCCGTGCCCGAGACCCAGGAGATTCTCAAAAAACGTCCCAACGACCTCGCACCAGGAGTGGCGTCGAAGCTGGCCTGCGCCGCCCGCGCCTGCGTGCAAGGTGTGCCGCGGGTCCACATTCTGGACGGCGGGGTGAACGAGGCCCTGCTCACCGAAATCTTCAGCCACGAAGGTTTCGGCACGATGATTTATTCAAACGAATACCAGCAGATCCGGCGCATCTTCAAAAAGGATGTCCGGGCGGTCATGTCGCTCATCCGCCAGTCCGTGCGCAGCGAGGAATTGGTCCGGCGGACCCGGGCGGAGATCCTCGATCAGCTCGAAGACTACTGGCTGCTGGAAATCGACCGCACTCCCGTGGCCTGCGTGGCCCTGCATGTCTATCCCGAGGACTCCTCGGGCGAACTGGCCTGCCTTTATGTGAGCAAACTTCACGAGAACCAGGGCCACGGCCGCAAGCTGATGGCGTTTGTCCTCAATCTGGCGAAGGAGAAGGGCCTGAAGAAGCTGTTCGCGCTCTCGACCCAGGCCTTCAACTATCTCCAGCAAAAAGGCGGATTCACCGAGGCCCAGGCGGAGGTGCTTCCGGCCTCCCGGCGCGCCAAGTATGAAGCGAGCGGGCGCAATTCGAAAATTTTGCTCAAGACCCTCTCGTCATGAATTTTGCGCTCTGGGTCGATGGGGCGGTTATTCTCGTCTATTTCGTCGTCATTGTCGGCATCGGGCTGTACGCCGGGCGCAACAATAAAAGCCTCCAGGAATTCTCCCTCGGGGGCCACTCGATCCCCTGGTGGGCCGTGCTCGCCTCGATCATCGCGGCGGAAACCAGCGCGGCCACCTTCCTGGGCACACCGGCCGAGGGTTACAAGACGCGGGGGTTTTCCTACGCCCAGTTGGCCATCGGCACCATCATTGCCCGGGTGGTCATCGCCTACCTTTTCATCGCGCCCTACTTCCTGCACAAGGTGCAGAGCATCTACGAGTTCCTGACGGTGCGGTTCGGTCCGCGCACGAAGGACATGGCTAGCGGCATCTTTCTGGTCGGACGCGTCCTCGGCATCGGCGTGCGTCTTTATCTTGGCGGGGTCATCCTGGTCGTGATCTGGCGGTTTCTTTTTCCCGGGGAGCCCATCACCATCTGGACGTATTTCTGGGGCATTGTTTTTGTCACGGTGGTCACCACGTTTTACACCGCCATCGGCGGGATCAAGGCCGTGGTCTGGACCGACCTGATCCAGGCCTGCCTCATGCTCGGCGCCGCCGCCTTTGCCGTGCTCACCATTTTTTTCCACATCCCCGGCGGCTGGGAAACCATCTCGCAAAAACTCGCCGATCAGGACACCAGCATGTTCCGAACCGGTTGGGACGCGGCCAAGCCCTTCGGCGAGGCGCTCACGCAAATGCTGGAGAGTCCCTACACCATTCTGGCGGCGATCCTTGGTTCGACCTTTCTCACCATGGCGACCCACGGCACCGACCAGGACATGGTGCAGCGCATGTTGACGGCGGAAAATCCGGCCAAGTCCCGATTCAGCCTCATCCTCAGCGGCTTTGCGGACATTCCCATCGTGCTCGCCTTCCTCGCGGTGGGCATCCTCCTCTGGGTCTATTATCAGGTAAAACCGGATCCCCTGCTGCCCACGGCAACCAATGAAATTTTTGCCCACTACATCGTCCATGCCATGCCGGTGGGCATTCGCGGACTGATCATTGCCGGCGTCTTTGCCACCATGATGGGCTCGACCTCGGCCGCGCTTAATGCGCTGGCCACCTCCTTCATCCGCGATTTTTACCAACCGTATTTTAACCAAAACTCGACCGACAAACAGGCGGTTCGCGCGGCCCGCATTGCCACCGCGGTGTTTGGTTTTCTCATGATCCTCGTCGCCACCGGCGCCGCCTACACCGTGCTGAAAACGGACATCACGATCATTCCCCTCGCCCTCGGCGTGCTGGGGTACGGGTACGGCTCGCTGCTTGGTGTCTTTCTGCTCGGCGTGCTGACCAAAACCCGCGGCCACGATGTCGCCAATGTGGCCGGCATGCTGCTGGGCGTGCTGGCCGTTCTCCTCCTCGGAAAAGTGAAGATTCCCGCCATCGATCTCGCCGCACTTTTCACCCTTCAGGTGAAACCCGCGGAGTGGAACTTCGGAGTGTTCATGCCGGAGTGGTGGCCGGCCATCGCCTGGCCGTATTACGTCTTTATTGGTTGCTGCGTGACTTTCGGAGTCGCCATCCTTTTTCCCACCAATCCCGCGCTTTTGGCGAAGACCAAGACGCCGTCTTGATTCCGGGCATGGTCAAGAAAATTTGCCGTTTCCCGAGCAAATTTACTTGTGACGTTTTCGCCATTTTTGCTTGAGCGAAAGGCCCCCCGATTTCTATTCTCACGCCGCTTGCGGCACCTAAGGGTGCAGCTCGTGTGAATAACTTGTGAAGATGTCCAACACCCCTGAACTCGCCGACCTTTGCCCCTCCCTGCGAAGTATCGGGAGGCAATCCGTTCTCCAAGGAGCCACCTAGGATCACCGTTGCTGATAACTTTTACAAGCCACTGATTTTCAACCACTTTTGATGAATATTCTCAATCTCCAATCGGAAAAGAGCTTGGCATTTCGGGCCGACTTCGCTTTCCTGCCGAACACTCGAGCTGTGTTGACCCGGTTGTTTTGGTCCGCTTTGAGCAACCGGAAACACGTGCATAACTCTCTATGACTTTGAATTGCGGACAGATCTGGTCCTCGTTGTCCGAGGTCATTCGTCAGCGCATTAGCGCGGATGGTTTTGAGCGGTGGTTTCAGGGTGTCAATGTGGTCAACGACGACGGCGCAAAACTCGTCCTCAGCGTGCCCAATCCGATCCATCAATTTTTCATCGAGAGCAACTACCTGCCCCTGGTGCAGGATTCGGCTTCCGAGGTGCTCGGCAGTCCACGCAAGATTCAGTTCGTCGCGCCTGGTGCGGAGGAAACCGTCCTTACCAAACCCGCGGTCCAACCGGCCGCGGAAGCGGCCAAAAACGGGGCCCGGGAAAAGATGCTCTCGCCGGTCGCGGCCGCCGCGGCGACGGGGATGAATCCTCGCAATACTTTCGACACGTTCGTGGTGGGCTCGAACAGCCAGTTTGCCCATGGCGCGGCCATCGCGGTGGCGAAGTCTCCGGCCAAAACCTACAATCCGTTTTTTGTGTATGGCGGCAGTGGACTCGGCAAGACCCACCTGCTCCAGGCGATCGGCCATCACGTGCTCGGAGCCTCGAAAACGGCCAAGGTTGTTTATCTTTCGAGCGAACAGTTCACCAACGAATTTATCGACGCGATCCAGCACGGCACGCTGGTGAAGTTCCGCAAAAAATACCGTTCCGCGGATGTTTTGATGATCGACGACATCCAGTTCCTCGCCGGCAAGGAACGTTCGCAGGAGGAATTTTTCCACACGTTCAATACGCTCCACGACGGCCACAAGCAGATCGTTCTCTCCAGTGACCGTCCCGCCAGTGAAATTGAAAAACTCGAACAACGTCTGGTCTCCCGATTCGAATGGGGCATGACCGCCGAGTTGCAACCCCCGGATGTCGAGACCCGCATCGCGATTCTGAAGAAAAAAGCCGAGTCGCTGAACATCGCACTCGATGCGTGGGTGATTGAGTTTCTGGCCGACCGCATTCGCAACAACGTCCGCCGCCTGGAAGGCGCGTTGATGCGTGTGGCGTCCTACAAATCGCTGAGCGATCGCGAGATCACCCGCGAGGTCATCGAGAACCTGCTGCGCGACATTTTCCAGGAACAGGCCCGCCGCGCCGTGACCATCGAGCAGATCCAGCGCCGCGTCGCCGAACATTTCGACGTGCGGCTCGCGGACATGACCAGCAAACGCCGCCCGGCCAACATTGCCTTCCCGCGCCAGATTGCGATGTACCTGGCCCGCGAGCTCACCAATTCCTCGCTCAGTGACATTGGCGATTCCTTCGGCGGCAAAGATCACGGCACCGTCATCCACGCCTGCAAGCTGGTGAAACGGAAGATCGACGAGGACGAAAAAACCCGCCACGCCGTCCGCATGCTCGACAGTCAGTTACAGCGCTAGCGCGAGGGAAAGAGCCTGGGGCCTAGGGCCGAGGGAGACGTGCGGGACATTGCAACCCCCTTACACCTTTCACCCGGCCCTTTCACTCTCGCGCAGCGAGTAGTTGACTTCCCACGGCGCGGTCAATAAATCACAGTCTTTCCCATTCCGATCATGAAGTTCGCTGTCACCAAAGAAGCTCTCCTCGACGGCTTGCAACGCATTCAAAATGTCGTCAGCACGCGCTCGACATTACCCGTGCTGACCAATGCCCTGCTCGAAACGACCGAGACCGGTCTGCGTCTCACCACCACCGATCTTGAAGTGGCCATCCGCTGCGAGATTTCGGCGCAGGTGGAAAAGCCCGGAGCGACGACGCTGCCGGCCCGACGCCTCGCCGCCATCGTGCGCGAGCTCCCTGCTTCCGAGATCACGCTCGAGGCCGACGCCAAGAACGCAGCGACTTTGCGCTGCGGCTCCAGCTATTTCAAAATCTACGGCCTGGCCAAGGATGAGTTCCCTGCCTTCCCTTCGTTCAAGGAAGCCAAGACCTACACGCTCAAGCAGTCCGAGTTGAAGGATGGCCTGCGCAAGACCTCCTACGGCATCTCCGTCGATGAGACGAGGTACGTCCTCAACGGCATTCTTTTTTCCTTCAAGGAAAACAAACTCACCCTCGTCGCGACGGACGGCCGCCGCCTGGCGCTCTTCGATTGCGACATCGAATTCCCGCGCAGCCACGAACGCGATTTTATTGTGCCGACGAAAGCCGTCACCGAACTCCAGCGTTTGCTCACGGACGACGGGGAAGTGCAGATTTCCGTCGCGGAAAATCTCGTTTCCTTTGAACTGAACGGCGCGCAGCTGGTTTCCAAGCTCGTGGAAGGCAACTACCCGAATTACCGTCAGGTGATTCCGGGCGAGGCCAAGGAACGGATCACGCTCGAACGCGAAGCGTTTCTCACCAGCGTCAAACGCGTGGCTTTGCTCAGCAGCGACAAGACCAGTTCGGTCCGCCTGAATTTTTCAAAGAACAATCTCGATATCACCGCAAACACGCCCGAAGTCGGCGAAGCGCGCGAAGCGATTGCCGTGGCCTATCGCGGCCGGGACATCTCGATTGCCTTCAATCCGGAATTTTTGATGGACCCGCTCCGCAACCTCACCAACGACGAGGTCCATATCGAGCTGATCGACGAGATGAGCCCAGGCGTGCTGAAGATCAACACGCCCTTCCTCTACGTCATCATGCCGATGCGCGTGTCGGTCTGATGCACCTCTGGGGCATTGACCTCGGCGGAACGAAAATCGAGGGAGCCATCCTCGATCCGGAGCGGCCGGACAGGGCGGTTCATCGCCTGCGTGTTCCAACAGAAAGTGCCCGGGGCTACGACCATGTCTTGAGCCAGATCGCCTCGGTCGTCCGCCAGTTGGAGGACGTCTCCGGGACAAAGCGGCCGGATAAGATTGGCATCGGCACACCGGGAGCCACTGAGCCTTCCACGGGAGCCCTGAAAAACTCGAACACCGTCTGTTTAAATGGCCGCCCTTTGCGGACGGATCTCACAGAGCTTCTAGGCGTGGAGACGCGCCTGGCGAACGACGCGAATTGTTTTGCCCTCGCGGAAGCCACCCTCGGCGCGGCGCGTGGTGAAGCGGTGGTGATGGGGCTGATTTTGGGAACCGGCGTCGGCGGCGGCGTGGTGGTGAATGGTAGCCTGCTCGAAGGCCTGCACGGCATCGCCGGCGAGTGGGGACACAACCCCCTTCGCGGCGAAACATCCCCCTGCTATTGCGGACGCCAGGGCTGTATCGAAACCGTTTTTGCCGGCCCGTCGCTGGAAAGATTTTATCGCGAACAAACCGGAGAGACGCTCCGGCTGCCGGAGATTGCCGCGCGAGCTGCAGCGGGCGAAGCGGCGGCTGTTGCCACGCTCGAACGGCTTCGAGAAAAATTCGGCGAGGCCATTGCCGTCGTCCTCAACATCCTCGATCCGCACGCCATCGTGATTGGCGGAGGGGTGGGAAATATTGATCTGCTTTACGAAGAGGCCACGCGCGAGGCCGTGTTGCCGCACACTTTCAACAGCGAGGTCCGGACCAGGCTCCTCAAACCCACCTTGGGCGACAGCGCAGGCGTCTTTGGCGCGGCGATGCTCTGCGCGGGGTGAGTGTGACGACGAGACGATGATCCGCCGAGGAACCGTTGGAGTCCACGCTTTAGCGTGTCCTGCGAGCAGCCTAAAGGCTGGACTCCAACATTCATGAACACCGCCGAACGGGCGAGCGCGCTGGCGGAGGCGGCGGGATATTTTCCGCTGCTCGGTCCGGTGTCCATGGAGGACCTGCTCGAGGTGGTCCGCCTGGAATTGGGACATGCCGAAATTCTCGACGGCTTCCGTCCCTACGGAGCGCATTTTTCGCGCGCCCTCCCAGTGCAGCCGATTTTGCACATCGTCAGCGGCAACACCCCCCACGCCGCCTTGCAGAGCCTTATGCGCGGACTCCTGCTCGGCGCGCGCAATCTGGTAAAAATCCCCGCGGAGGGACTGCCGGAGGTCGGCGATTTCCTGGCCCGCCTACCGGCCGCGCTTCGGGATCGGGTCGTCGTCGAATCGCATCTGCGGGATGACTGGCTGCGGGAAGCCGGCGCCGTGGTGGTTTTCGGCTCCGACGAAACCGTCGCCCATTTTCGCAAACGCGTCCGGTCCGGCGTGATCTTTGAAGCCCACCCGCATCGGGTGAGTTTTTGCGCGATTTTCGCAGCGGCCCCGCAGGAGGTTGTGGCGGCGGTGGCGCAGGATGTTTCACAGTTTAATCAAAAAGGCTGCCTGTCCCCGCACGATGTTTATGTCGCGGGGGACGCACGCGCTTTCGCCGCCAGGCTGGCGGAGGAAATGCAGCGCTACGAGGCGCGCGATCCCCGCGGGCCGGTGACAACCCGGGAAGTCGCCGAGATCTCCGACGTTCGCGCCAACTATCGGTTCCGCGCCGCCAGTGATCCCCGCGTGGCGATCTGGGAAAGTGCGGGTTCGTCGGCCTGGACAGTCATCTTCGAGAACGACCCCTGGTTCGCGGCCTCCTGCCTGAATCGGGTGGTTTTTGTCAAACCACTCCCAGATGACCTGAAGGCTTCCTTGGGTCCCGCCCAGACCTGGCTGGCCGCAGTGGGCATCTGGCCAGCCACGCCAGAGGGGGCCGAAACGGTCGCCGCGCTGCACCCCTCGCGCATCTGTCCGGTCGGTCAGATGCAGGCCCCGCCCCTGACCTGGCACCAGGAGGGAAAACAAACTCTCGCCCCCCTTGTGCGCTGGGTTGATTTCGAACCGAACTTCCGCTAGAGACGAAGCACCCCTGTGGCAAAAGACGAATACATTTCCGCTGAAGGTGTGGTGGTCGATGTGTTGCCTGGAACAATGTTCCGGGTCAAACTCGCGAACGGCCACGTGATGCTGGCGCATATCTCCGGCAAGATGCGCAAAAATTTCATCCGCATCGTCCCCGGTGACAGTGTGACGGTGGAAATCTCGCCCTACGACCTGACCAAGGCGCGGATTGTCTTCCGCGAGTCCGGCAATCCCCCGCCCCAGCCTCCCACCCGCCGCTGAGTTTTTTTCATGGCACGCCTTAATGTTGAAACCCTGGCCGGGTTGTATCGGGCCGCCGCGGCGGAGTTCGGCGAACTGCCTTCCTTCGCCGCCAAAGACATCGGCGGCAAATATCAGGCCATCACTTATCAAGAGCTTTACGACCGCGGCCTGGCACTGGCCACAGGGCTGATCGAACTCGGACTCAACGCCCGCGAACACGTCGGACTCCTGGCGGACAATCGCCTGGAGTGGATCCTTTGCGACGCCGGCGTGCAGCTTGCCGGATGCGCCGACGTGCCGCGCGGAACGGACGTTACCGGCGCGGAAATCACCTACATTCTCAACCACGCGGACGTGCGTTTTGTGTTTCTGGAAAATGCCGCGATGCTGGCCAAATTCGACAGCGTTCGCGCTGACGTGCCACGCGTGGAAACGATCATCCTGATGGATCCGAAGGCGACGGCCCCGGCAGGCGTGCGGAAGCTGGACGAGGTGATCGCTCTTGGGGCGAAGCGGCGGGCGGAAGGCGACCGCCGGGCGGAGGAACGTGCCGATGGCGTGAAACCTGACGATCTTTTCACCATCATCTATACCTCGGGTACCACAGGAACCCCCAAGGGCGTGCAACTCACCCACGCCAATATGGCTTCGCAGATTCGCAACCTGCCCTTCGATCTTCTACCGGGCGATCGCACGCTTTCCATCCTGCCGGTCTGGCACAGCTACGAACGGGTCTTCGAAATGGTGGCGATCGGCATGGGAGCCTGTTGTTATTACACCAGCATCCGCCATATCGGCGAGGACCTGAAGACGGTTCGTCCGACCATGATGGCCTCCGCACCGAGGCTCTGGGAGAATCTCTACCAGAAGCTGATGGATCGCATCGAAAAGGCATCGCCGTTCCGCCGCGCCCTCTTTCGCGCCGCCCGCGCCAGCACCTCGCACGTGAAACGCGCCGAGCGGTTTTTCGTCGGCCAGGAACTCGACCTCGTAGGCCGAGGCCTGGCGGAAAATGTGTCCCGCGGCGTCGCGCATCTGGCGAGGTGGATCTTGTTTTTCATCCCCCACCGCATCCTCGATGTCATCGTTCTTACAAAACTCCGCGAAGCCGTTGGCTGCGGGGATTTCCGCGGCACGATCTCCGGCGGCGGCGCGCTGCAGCCCCACGTGGATGAGTTTTTCAACTTCATCGGCATCCCGGTGCTGGAAGGATATGGGCTCACGGAAACCTCTCCCGTGCTGGCCGTTCGCACCTGGAAAAATCTGGTCATCGGGACCGTCGGTCCGCTTTACCCGGAAACCCAGATCCGCATCGTCGATTTGAATACCGGCCAGGTGCTCTATCCCGACCACTCCCGGCGCGACAAAGGCCGCGGACGGCGGGGCGAGATCCACGCGCGCGGCCCCCAGATCATGCGCGGATATTACAAAGATCCCGAGACCACCTCGCGCGTGCTGCGGGACGGGTGGTTCAACACCGGGGATATTGGGATGGTGACCTTCAACGATTGTCTGAAGATTCTGGGCCGTTCGAAGGATACCATCGTGCTGCTCAACGGGGAAAACGTCGAACCCACCCCGATCGAAAGCTGCCTGGTGCATTCGCCGCTCATCGACCACTGCATGGTGGTCGGCCAGGACCAGAAACATCTCGGTGCCCTCATTGTTCCCGCGATGGACGGTTTCCGCGCCGCGGGCGTCCAGGCCGCCAACACCATGGAACTTGCCGCCAATCCCAAGGCTCGGGAATTGCTCGACGCCGAAATCCGCCGGATCGTGAGCGCGGAAAATGGCTTCAAAAGTTTCGAGCGAATCGCCGACTTCCGGTTTCTTTCCAAGCCATTTGAGGTCGGCACCGAACTCACCGCCACCTTCAAACTCAAGCGCCACGTTGTCACCGACGAAAACACCCATCTCATCACCGAGATGTATCCCCCGCCGGTCCCCAAATAGACCCGCTTGCGGGACCGGAAGGCCCATAACCAGTTGCGATCGGAAGAAATCGCGCAATTCCCCTCAACGCCAGGGTTTTTCCCTTGTGTTTTCGAAGAAAAGGCGGAATGAACAACAATCAAGATGAACGTAGTGCGGCATGCAACACCCCCCGGTCTGCCGGGCCCCGCAATTACGCAACTTTGTTTCGGGACGACAAACAAACACCAGGAATTTTTGCAGCCATGGCTCGCATTGAAAGCATTGTAAATCAGGAAGATGGAAAGACTTTGGGGCAGCGGCTGGCCGCCGCCCGGGAGAAGCGGGGATTGCCCCTGGAAAAGGCGGCGCACGACACCCGGATCCGTGCGCAACGGCTGCGGGAATTGGAGGCGGACGATTATTCCCATTGTCCCCATCCGAGTTACGCCCGGATGTTTCTCCGCGACTACGCCAAATACCTCGGAGTGGCCATGGCGGACATCAAAGCCGACCTGCCGGAAAGCGGCGAGTGCGGCGCAGGGGGGTATCAATATCTGGACGAATTGGGCGTGGACAGCGTCACCGTTCCGGCCGCTCGCCGGATCAAACCCCGCCGTCGCCTATTCCCTGCGTTAATTGCCGCCACCGCCGTGTTGGTGATCGGTTTTCTGGCCCTGCAGCTCGTATTGACCATTCGCAAACTCGACAGCCTCGGTCTCGGTCAGCCGGCGGAAAGCGCCGAAATCAAACCGGCGGAAGCCGTTCCCGCCCCGCCGCCTCCGGCCCCCGCCCTGGTGGCAGAGGATGTGGCCATTTTGAACGAATCCCTCTCCGAAAACACCTTGGAAGTCTTTGCGCCAGTCTCCGCCAATCTGGCAACTCCGGCCGCCACCCCGGACGAGCGGGCGGCATTTTTTGTTGGCGGCGGGCTTGACCCGGACGGCCGGGTCCAGTAACCCGCGGTCGTAATGAGTCTAGTTGCCAAAGCCCGGCCTCCCAAGGTCGGAATGATCAGCCTCGGCTGCGCGAAAAATCTGGTCGACGCCGAGATCATGCTCGGTGGTGCCGCCACGCGGGGATTTGAAGTGACCGCGGACGCCGACGAGGCGGACGTGATCGTCGTGAATACCTGTGGTTTCATCGATTCCGCCAAACAGGAATCGATCGACGCCATTCTCGAAGCGAGGCGGCGGCCGGAGCAGAAACTCATCGTCAGCGGCTGTCTGGCCCAGCGCTACCGCGACGAACTGGCTCGCGAACTGCCCGAAGTGGACGCCTTCATCGGCCTCGACCAGATCACGGCCGCGGGCGAAATTTTCCACGAAGTGCTGGCCAAGAAAGACCCTACGCCGTTTTCCCTCATTTCTCCGCGCTCGAAATACATCCCCGACTACGACACCCCGCGCTTCCGCCTGACCCCGCGGCACACGACGTACGTAAAAATCGCGGAGGGCTGCAATCACCCCTGCAGCTTTTGTGTGATTCCGCAGATGCGCGGACGCCATCGCAGCCGCACGATTGGATCCGTGGCCGCGGAAGTGCGCCATCTCGTTTCCGACGGCGTGAAGGAGATCAACCTGATCAGTCAGGACACCACCTACTTCGGCATGGACCTCTGGGAGCAAAAGGCAGGGCCGCGCCAGCCGATTGACTCGACCCGTGGTCCCACGTTGGTGAGCCTGCTCGATGATCTTGGGCAGATCGAAGGCGACTTCTGGATCCGCCTGCTCTACACCCACCCCGCGCACTGGAGCGACGAGTTGATTGCGGCCATTGCACGGAATCCCAAAGTGGCCAAATACGTGGATATGCCCCTCCAGCACATCCACGGCGACATGCTGGCGACCATGCGCCGGGAGACGTCCCGCGAACACATCGAAAATCTGATCGCCAGGCTCCGCGCCGGTATCCCCGGCCTGGCCATTCGCACGACGTTCATTGTCGGATTTCCCGGAGAAACCGAAGAACACTTTTCCTCTTTGCTGGAGTTTTTGGAAACCGTGCGTTTTGAACGGCTCGGGATCTTTGCTTACTCGCAGGAAGAGGGATCGCGTGCGGCGAAAATGGAGGCCCAGGTGCCCGACAAAATCAAAAACCGCCGCCACCGCGAGGCGATGAAACTCCAGCAGCGCATCGCATCGGAAATTGCCGCCGCCCAGCAGGGAAAAATCGTTCGCGTTCTGGTCGAACAACCCCGCATCGCCCGCAGCGAACACGATGCGCCCGACGTCGACTGCCGGGTCGTCCTCACCCGCAATTCTCCCGTGGGGGAATTTATCAACGCACGGGTGACCGGCTCGCAAGTCTACGACCTCGTCGCCGAACCAGCGTAGGCCCATGGAGCGGGTCAAAGGCCCGCCGCGCTCAACCGGCGCATCAAAATTGCTCTCGCCGAACGATCCCGAGGCAGGCGGAAAGCCGCTTTCCCCTCCCCGATCCTCGTTCCCAGTTCGGAGTTCGCTCTATTCGCCGTCGCGGATCTTCTGCTTCTTCTGCTCTCGTTTTTCCTCCAGGCGGGCGATTTCCGAAGCGAGCTGGCGGCGCAGTTCGTCCTGGGCCAGTGGGTCGCCGGCGGACTTTTTGATCTCCCCTTCCAAAAAGACTTTTTTCTCGGCGATCTTCGCCGTGATCTCGGAATCCACCTCGGCGATGAGGGCCTTTTTGTCCTCGGCGAGTTCGCGGGTGGGTGCTTGTTTTTCGAGCCGGCTCATGGCGAGTTCGTAGGCGGATTTCATCATGACAGCTTACGCTGGGGACGCGCACCGGCACAGAAAAATTGCCGGACGAATGATTCGGTGTAGATTTCGCCGCTCATGAGATTGATCAGCACCGATTTTGACGGCACTCTGATCGAGCCGGGAACGGAAGGCCGGTGTTCCGCGTCCTTTGCCGCCGCGCTGGACGACCATGCGGGCCGGGGCGGGCTCTGGGCGATTAATACCGGCCGCAGCCTGGAACACACCCTGCAGGGGCTCGAACATTTCCGTCCACCAGTCTCCCCGGATTTTTTGCTGACCAATGAACGCGATGTCTTCCGCCGGGGAGAGGGAATCGGATGGGTCGCGCATGGTCCCTGGAATGAAACCTGCCGTCAGCGGCACACGGAACTTTTCCAGGAAGCGGACAAAATTTTTTCTTTCGTGCACGAACTGGCGGAGGAAATTCCCCACTTTTCCCTTCTCTACGAAAACGACCTGCCCGCGGGACTGATCACCACGACGGAAGAGGTGATGGAGCGGGTGGCGGGAGAGATCGAGCGGGCGGCCGCCCACCACCCGGAGTTTACGTTTCAGCGCAACACGATCTATCTGCGTTTTTGCCACCGCGACTACCACAAGGGTGCGGCTTTGGAAGAGCTGTGCCGACTGGAAGGCGTGGCGCGGGAAGACGTGCTGGCCGCCGGGGACCACTACAATGACCTCTCGATGCTGGATGGATTGGCGGCGGCCATGACCGCGTGCCCTTCCAACGCCATCGCGCTGGTGAAAGACGCCGTTCGGGCCTCCGGCGGTTATGTCGCCAGGTCCCGCTGGGCCGACGGAGTGGCCGAAGCCATGCGGCACTTTCAGGCTCGTGAGGGGAAGAGGAGCGGGCGGATTTCCGCGGACGGTGCCATTCGTGCGAGGGCGGCGGAAGGCGACGCCTGACGAAATATGTGGGCGTGGATGGGAAAAATCTGATAATCACACCTCCGTATATGTCGTTTCAAGACTTGGGATTATCGGATGCCGTCGTGCATGGAGTTCAGCGCATGGGGTATCTCGATCCCTCACCCATTCAGCTTCGGGCCATTCCCGTCATTTTGGCGGGTCGGGATTTGATCGCCTCGGCCCAGACCGGCACAGGGAAAACCGCCGCCTTCGGCCTGCCTATCCTGTCGCGCCTGGACTCGCCCAAACAACAGCCCCGCTGCCTCATCCTCGAGCCCACCCGCGAACTCGCCATGCAGGTGGAAACGGCCTTTCGCGATTTTTCCCGCTTCATGCATCTGGAAACGGCCCTGATTTATGGCGGCGTCGGCTACGGCAAACAAAAGGAGATGCTGGCCGCCGGCTGCGATGTGATCGCTGCCACCCCCGGACGCCTGCTCGATTTGATGGAACAAGGCGGAGTCGATCTGACAGCGTTGGAAGTTCTTGTGCTCGATGAAGTGGATCGCATGCTCGACATGGGATTCCTCCCTGACGTGCGGCGCATTGTCGAAAAATGCCCCACCAAGCGCCAGACGCTGCTCTTCTCCGCCACTGTCCCCGAGGAAATCGGCCGCCTGGCCTCCTGGTGCTTGAAGGACCCGGAAAAAATCGAAATCGGCGCGCGCCAATCGCCGGCGGATACGGTCAATCACGCGCTTTACCCCGTGGCAGCCGATCAGAAATTTGACCTCCTCATCGCCCTGCTCGCCCGCACGAATTTTGACAGTGTCCTCATTTTCAGCCGCACCAAGGACGGAGCGGACCGGATCTCCCGTCAGCTGAAAAAGGAAAACCACTCCGTGGCCGTCCTGCATTCCAACCGGACCCAGAGCGAGCGCGTCGAAGCGCTGGAAGGTTTCAAAGCCGGCCGCTACGAGGTCATGGTCGCAACGGACATCGCCGCGCGCGGTATCGACATCGCCGGGGTGAGTCACGTGATCAACTACGACGTGCCGCAGCATCCCGAGGATTATGTCCACCGCATCGGCCGCACCGGCCGGGCCCAGAATGTCGGCGACGCCTTCACCATCATGACCGCCGAGGAACTGCCTCACGTGAAGGATATCGAACGTTTCATCGCGCAAAAAGTGCCACGGATGAAGCTCGAGGATTTCCCCTACGTCTATTCCGCCATCTTCAATGAGGATCTGGTCACGGCCGCCCTCAAGGGCGCCAAGGGAGTGCGGACGCACAAGGGAATGTCCTTCGGCAGTTCGCGTAAACGCCGACGGTAAGAAAAATTGCTCGGTGTAGGTTTCGAACCTACGACCCCCGCCGTGTGAAGGCGATGCTCTACCACTGAGCTAACCGAGCGAAACGAGAGGGAGAAAGTAGGGGAGTGATCGGGGCTTGGCAAGTTGATATCCCTTGCCCGGGGAAGGAATTTTTTGCGGGCGTAAGCTGGGAAATCAGGTGCCCGACCCCGGCTGAGACAGCCGGGACCCGGCGAGGCGCAGGCGGGCAAGAAGGCCGGAGTGGCGGGTGTTGGTCTGACCATTCCGAACGGCGAGGCCGAGGGCTTTTTTTTCGCCTACGATGACAACCATCTTCTTTCCGCGAGTGAGGCCCGTATAGACGAGGTTGCGCTGGAGAAGGAGGAAATGTTGCATCGACACGGGCAGGACGACGACGGGAAATTCGGAGCCCTGGGATTTGTGGATCGTGATGGCGTAGGCGAGGGAGATTTCGTCGAGCTCCCCGAAATCATACACGACGTCGCGTCCCTCGAAGCGGACGACGGCTTCACGCTCGGCATGGTCCAGGGCGGTGATCTGGCCGATGTCACCGTTGAAGACCTCGCGGTCATAGTTGTTTTGCGTTTGGATCACCTTATCCCGCAGGCGGAACTGCCAGCCGAATTTTTCCACCGCCATCTCCCCGGGGCGGAGCGGGTTGAGGGCATTCTGCAGGAGGGCATTCAGGGTGCGCGCACCGAGGGTGCCGCGGTTCATGGGACAGAGTACCTGAATGTCGCGAAGGGGGTCGCAGGAGAGCTTGGCGGGAATGCGTTCGCGCACCAACTGGACGAGGGTGTTTTGGGCGGCTTCCGGGGAGTCGCGCTCGACAAAATAAAAATCGGAGTCGCCCGGCGAGTCTTCCGGCATCTGTCCCTGGTTGACGCGGTGGGCATTGACGATGATGCGACTGGAGGCCGCCTGGCGGAAAATTTCCGTCAGACGCACGACGGGCACGCAGGCGATGAGATCAGCCAGCACGGCACCCGGACCGACGGAGGGAAGCTGATCCACGTCCCCCACTAGCAGCAGGTGGGCGTGGGTTGGGAGCGCCGCGAGGAGCTTGTGAAAAAGCGGCACGTCCACCATGGAGGTCTCGTCAACCACCAGAAGGTCGCACTCGAGCGGGCGGTCCGGTCCGCGGACGAATCCGCCACCGGACTGAAATTCCAGCAGGCGGTGGATCGTTTTGGCTTCGAGGCCAGTGGTCTCGGTGAGGCGTTTGGCGGCGCGACCGGTGGGGGCGCAAAGCAGGCAGGAAAGTCTTTTCGCGCGCAGGATAACGAGCAGGGAATTGACCAGGGTGGTTTTGCCCACCCCGGGCCCTCCGGTGATCACCAACACCCGGTGGGAAATGGCCTCGGCTATCGCCGCGCGCTGGGATGCCGCAAGGACCGTGCCGGTCTTGGTTTCGCACCAGGCGATGGCTTTGGCGATGTCGATGGCGGGGTAGTTTGGGGGAGACGCGGCCAGGCGCGCCATCCGTGTGGCAATGCCCGCCTCAGCATCGCGCAGGGCGGGCAGGAAAATGAGGGGCTCGCCCGTGATGACGTCTTCGACGGCCTCGGCATCAAAGATGAGCCGCGCCAGGGCTTCCGTAACGATGAGATCGCCCACCTCGAGGGTCTTGGCGGTTTGTTCCAGCAGGGTTTCGCGGGGCAGCGCGCAGTGACCGGCGCCGGTGGCTTCGAGCAGAATATGACGGAGACCGGCGCGGGCGCGGATGAGAGAATCGGCGGGGATGCCAAGCTTTTGCGCGACCTGATCGGCGGTTTTGAAACCAATTCCGGTGATATCCTGCGCGAGGAGGTACGGATTCGACCGGACCGTCTCGATGGCGGCTTCGCCGTACGTCTTGTAAATGCGCGTGGCGCGGCTGGTTCCCACGCCGTGCGAGTGAAGGAAAATCATGATCTCCCGAATCACACGCTGTTCGGCCCAGGCCTCCTTGATCTTGCGGCGGCGTCCGGGCCCGATGCCATCAATCTGCTCAAGCTGCGCGGAGGTGGTTTCGATGACTTCAAAAACCTTCTCACCAAAACGCGCGACGAGTTTTTTCGCATAGACCGGCCCGATCCCCTTGATCAGGCCACTGCCGAGATATTTTTCGATGCCCTCGATTGAGGTGGGTTCGCTGCACTTCAGAAAGTCCGCCTTGAGCTGCAGCCCGTGATCTTTGTCGCGCACCCAGCGGCCCTCGGCGGTCAGCCATTCGCCGGCGGTGACAGAGGGAATGGAGCCGATGACGGTGACCAGATCGCGGTGGCCTTTTACTTTCACGCGCAGGACGGCAAACCCCGTCTCTTCACTGTGGAAAGTGACGCGTTCGATCAAGCCGGACAGGCCGTCGGCGGGCGATGGGGCGGTGGATGGCAAGGGAGGGAAGTTTTCCCTCTTAACCGCCAATGCTCAACACCGAACACCGAACACCGAACACCGAACTCCGAACTCCGAAATCCGAACTCCGAACTCCGACCTCCGAACTCCGACTTCCGACTTCCGACTTCCGACTTCCGACCTCCCAACTAAGGCCAAAGCCAGATCAACAGCCCGCCGCTGACAATGGCGAGCCCGAAGGCGACGGCGATGCGCGAACTCAGGGCTCCCCGACCGAGCGCGGCGACGACGCCAAACTTAAAAACAAAGTTCGCCATGGCCGCGATGACGATGGCGCGCCAAGCGGTGTTTTTGTCCACGCCTCCGGCCTCTGCGAGATGCGCGGTGGAAAGGGTGATCGCGTCCATGTCGGTGAGTCCCGAAATCACGGCCACCGCGTAAAGGCCGGCCGATCCGAAATGGTCTTTGGCCGCCGCCACGGCCAGCAAGACACCAGCATAAAGCGCGGTGAAAACGAAGGCGGATTTCATCTCGGCGGGATTTTTTTGCTCGGGCATCTCACCGGCATCTTTCGGGGCGAGAAAATACAGGGCTCCGGAAATGAGGATGCAGATCCCGAGCAAGACCGCAATGGGAGGGGCCATCTCGGCGAGCGATCCTGGCGCGACGGCGGCGATTTCCACAATGACGCGGGCGAGCGACAGGCTGGACGCGATCATGATGACAAGCGCGGCTAGTGGAGCGAGGGCGGCTTTTGCGGCGCAGCGGCGCGCGTAGCTGACGGTAGTAGCGGTGCTGGAAATCAGCCCGCCGATCACTCCGCCAAGGAGCGTACCTGCTTTGGATCCGAACAGTTTGTAGGCCACGTAGCCACCGAGGCTGATGCCAACAATGAGCACCACCATGAGCCAGATTTTGAAGGGATTCCAAACCGCATAAGGTCCGAAGTCGCGGTTCGGCAGCACGGGCAGAATGATGAGCGTAAGCACAACAAATTGCATGATCGCCCGCATGTCCCGTTCGCCCACGGCGGCGGCAAAACCGTGCATGGGTTGTTTGAGGTGCAGAATGAGCGCCATCACGCCCCCAATCACGATGGCTGCGCTCATGCTGCCGACGACGATGAGAGCTCCGACGACATAAAGCAGCAGCGCGGCAATTTCGGTCGTCATGCCGGGATCGACGGCCCCGGCCTTCGTTTTGACGTGGTTGGCAAAAATCACCACGGCGGCAAGGGAAAGCAGTCCGCCCGCGACGATCCACCCTCCGAAGCTCTGTCCGACTTGGGCGCAGACCGTGCCGAACAGGGCGATGAAAGGAAAGGTGCGGATGCCCGCGATGGAACGTTCCTTGCGTTCGCGTTCGAGCCCAAGGAGGAGGCCGAGGCCGAGGGAAACACCGAGTTGCTGGAGGGTAAGCAAGTCCACTTCTAAATTATACGACGAGTGGAGGAAAATTGCGGGTCCAATATATTTGGTCCGGAGAATCGTTCGCCCCGGTCTTTCGACGACTGCCGGCGGCAGCTCCGATAAAATCCGTCGTCTGGTGACGGACGGCAAGATCAGCGGCATTTTTCGTTCTTTGCCAGCAGCGTTCCTTTTGTGTATCGGTGCCCGCCCATGGGCATCCGTCGTGGCCCGTTTACAACCATGACAACATCCCTACATGGGCATTCTTTTCAGACGACCAGTTGGAGTGTCGTCCGGCGTGCGGTCGAGGGCGACGATCTGGCGGGGCGGCAGGCCATGGCCACTTTGTGCGAGTCTTACTGGTATCCACTTTATGCCTATTTCCGCTGTTCCTCGAAGAATGCGCAGGATGCGGAGGATCTCACCCAGGGATTTTTCGCTAGGTTGCTGACCCATGAGATTCTCGCTGCCGCCAATCCTGACAAGGGTCGACTGCGCACGTTTCTCCTCGCGTGTGCGCGAAATTTTCAGGCGGACGAACGGGACCGTGCCATGGCGCAGAAACGCGGGGCAGCCGTTCTGGTTCGTTTTGATCCCGCGGAGGCGGAGGAACGGTACGCGCTGGAGCAGGTGGATTCCCTCGCTCCGGACCGCTTGTTTCAGCGCCGGTGGGCGTTGACGGTGCTGGACGACTCCCTTCGGCTTCTCGCCGCGGAATACGCCGCCGGCGGCCAGTCCGCCTTGTTCGAGGCCTTGCGGCCCTTCCTGGGATTCGGCGCGGAACCCGAGCGGCGTTATGAAGAAATCTCCCTCACCCTGGCCACTCCCATCGGCACGCTGAAGAACAAGGTCTTCCGCCTGCGCGAACGCTGGCGCAAACTTCTCTTTGAGCAGGTCGCCCTCACTCTCGAAAATCCCACGCCTGAGGAAATCAAAGGCGAACTGGCCGAACTCCTGGGATGTGTGTGAGCGGAAAGATTTTTCAAAAAAATTTCCTGCGGCTGCAACCCGCCGGGGGGAATTCCTTAAATAAGGGGTGAAAGGCCCTTACATGGACCAACCCGATCCGACCAATCCCGCCGCGCCCGAGCTTCATGGCCTCGATCCCGGTGAGCTTCTCGCCCGCGGCCTCAATACCGTTCATCCCTCCGGTCCCGTCCACCACTGGACTCCCCCCACTCCGGAGGAACTGGCCCGCCTCCTGCCCCAATATCACATCGAGAGTCTGCTCGGCCGGGGCGGCATGGGCGCGGTTTACAAGGGATTTCAGGAAAAGCTCGCCCGACCGGTGGCCATCAAATTGCTGCCCGCCGAGTTGACCGCCGACGAGCAATTTGTCACCCGTTTCGAGCGCGAGGCGAAAACCCTCGCCAGCCTGCAACATCCCGGCATCGTCTCCATTTACGACTTCGGCCAGACCACCGACGGGCATCTTTATTTCGTGATGGAATACGTCGAAGGCACCGACTTGCAGCGCATCCTGCAAGGCCCGGGACTCGAGCCCGGTCAGGCTCTCGAACTTATCACGCAGATTTGCGAAGCGCTCCACGCCGCCCATTGCCAGGGCGTGATCCATCGCGACATCAAACCCGCCAACATCCTCATCACCAAGGATGGCCGCGTGAAGCTCGCGGACTTCGGCCTCGCCCGGCCCGACCGCGAGGACCACGGCAACATCACGCTCTCCAACGTCGCCCTCGGCACGCCCGACTACATGGCTCCCGAACAACGGCAGGGACAGACCGACCTGCGCGCCGACATCTACGCCCTTGGTGTCATGCTCTACGAAATGCTCACCGGCCAGCTTCCCCGCGGCGCGTGGGCTCCCCCGTCCCGCAAAGTGCAGGTCGATGTGCGGATCGACGAAGTTGTCCTCAAGGCCCTCCAGCTCGAACCCGACCTCCGCTACCAGCAGGCCAGCGAGATGAAGACGGATGTGGACAGCATCCGTTCCGGCGTCGCAGCCGTGCCCAAGCCTGGAGTCCGGCGCTGGCTGGTTCCTGCCGCGCTCGTCGCCGGGATTGCCTTCACATGTTTGATGGTCGCATGGGTTTTCAAAAACTCCCGCCCTGAATCCCCGGAAGCACAGACCACCCTGCCGGGCGGAGTCCCCGCCGAGGCCGTTGAGAAATCCAGCGATGCCACTCCCAGCCTGCGCCGGTTCGTTTTCACGGATAAGGCAAGTGGCCTTTTCACGCGGATCTTTATCCCGGCGCGGCCTGATTCCGGGCTCCTCGTTCGCCTCCGTTGCGCCGCAGACCTCATGACCGGGGAAGAACGAGCGGAGGGATATGATTTCAACACGCTTTGGGAGTGGGTGCAGGTGCCTCCCTTAAAAGACGAGGGAGAAAACGTCCTCATTCTCACGCAGGGCGTCCCGGTTTGGCACCGGGACAAAACGGACGGAGATACCACGGTCCGGCTGGTATCGGGCATTTTCAAAGAGTACGAGAACGAAGATCTCTTTTTTGCCGACCGAATCCCCTTCGACGACGTGGACGTCACGCATTCCTCCGAGGGGATCAAATACATCTTCAAGCGAAAGATCGGAACCGCGAGCGAACCGTTTTTCGAATTTGAAGTCCTCGCGGTCTCGCATCAGGAGTTGAAAGCAAAATACCCCGCTCTGCGCGGCCCCGGCGAGACCACTGGTGAAGTCGCCATGTGGATTGATGACCCCGCCCCGCAGGAAAAGAACGACTCGCAGAAAAAAGCCGCCGAGCCGCCGCTCGCCCCCGGCGAACCCATGCTGAAGGAAACTCGCGTCCCGCCCGATGATTATGGCCTGAGGAAATTCATCTACACGCCGACCCGGAGTGACCTTGGCCTCGTCGTTCGATGGACGTCCAACCCCGCTCTTATGATGAAATTCAATGGGGAAAAATATGCCGAAGCCATCGTGCAGGAGTATGCTGCCAAGCCTAAGGACGGCAATGGAAGTGGCGTCCAGATCATGGAGGGAAATCCGATATGGCATAACGGGGATGAGAATGAAGACAACCCCGACTCCTACCTGATGCGCGTGAACTTCAATGGCGGCTTCCTCTTCGCCATGGATAAGTTTCCCAGTCTGCAACCGGACATCGAGACACGCCAGGATCCCCAAGGGCACATAAATAGCTATGTGCTCACTTACAAATATTACGCGAACAACACGATAAGGGAAAACGACTCCGGAGAAACCTGGCTCAAAATCGAGATCACCGCTCTTCCCGTCGAAGAACTTGAGGCAAAATATCCCAAGCTCAAGACCCCCGGCCTGACGGGCACCCGCACCATCGACAACAAACCCGCCAGCGAGGTGGCTACAGAAAAATCCACCCAACCCACCACACCATGAAACACCACACCATAATCCTCACGATCGTCACCCTGCTCGTCTTCGCCAGTGGCGCCTTTGCTGACCGGCCCATCTGGCCCAAGCAGCCGAAGATTTCCGCCGCCTACGAATCGCTCACGGTCGCGCTCAAGCAGATCGAGAAGAGCCACGCTGGCGATTCCGCGCGGCATCTCGCCACTGCGTCCGCCAACCTGCAAGCCGCGAAGGTCCATCTCGACACGGCGAAAAAGAACAAGGGCAGCGCATCGGATGTGGCTATCGAGCAAATTGATCTCGCGGTGGCGGAGCTCAACGCCGCCCGCCTTGACGCGGCGACCGCCTGCATCACCAAGGCCATGGAGAAAGTCACCCAAGCCGCAAAGAACGGCCGCTAGCCCCGCCGCAGGGGCTGGAAAATCTGCGGCTTTGCCGTCGGAGCGGAAGCGGTGTAAGAGTTCGCCATGTCGGACATTTTTTCCACGGAACGCCGCGCGTTTCTCAAGACCGTCGGACTGGCGGGTGCGGCCGCATTGCTCAGTCGGAGAGGGGCCCTGGCTGCGACGAATGAGCCCGTCCCACAACGGAAATTCGGTCGGCACGACGTGAAAATTTCCAGCCTCGGGCTTGGGGGTCACGCGCTGCGACTGGCTGACGACGCCGAGGCGCAGAAGATCGTTGATGTGGCTCTGGATCTGGGGGTGACCTTTTTCGACAACGCGTGGGACTATCACGATGGTCGGTCGGAGGAACTGATGGGCCGCTGCATCGCGGGCAAACGCGACCGCATTTTTCTGATGACGAAGGTCTGCACGCATGGCCGGGGCAAAAAAGTAGCCATGCGGATGCTGGAGGAATCCCTCAAACGCCTCGGCACCGATCATCTGGATCTCTGGCAGGTGCATGCCGTGGCCAGTCAAGATCAGGTGAAAAGCGCCTACGCGCCTGGCGGGGTGTTGGAAGCGCTCGACGAAGCGCGGCAGCAGGGCAAGGTGCGTTTCGTGGGATTTACTGGGCACACCGAACCCGAGGTCCATCTCGCGATGTTAAAGGGCGGGTATGCATTCGACGCCTGTCAGTTGCCGGTGTCGGCCATCGAAGCCAACTCCGACGCCTTTGTTCGTCAGGTGCTGCCGGACTTGCGGAAACGCCAGATCGCGCCCCTCGCCATGAAGTCATTGGGAGGAAACGGCGCGCCATTTCGCGATGGGATCGTGACCTTGCGCGAGGCCCTCACCTACACGCTTTCCCACCCCGTGGCGACGCTCATCAGCGGCATCCAATCCGTCGAGCAGCTCCGCGAAAACGCCGCGATCGCCGCCACGTTTTCCGCCATGCCCGCGGCCGAAATGGCCGCCCTGGAGAAACGCTGCCAGCCCGCCACCGAATCCAATAAATACCAACCCTACCGCCGCTGGATGACGTACCGGGACGGTGATGCTGCGACCGGCCGACTCGTCTGAAAAGATTATGAAAAAATTCCTCCTCCCCCTGCTTTCTCTCGTCACGCCGCTCGTGGCCGCCGACCCCGCCGCCACGGCAATCAACACCCTTGGCATCGAGTTGTTGGAACGAGCCGCCCGGCCGGGGGAGAACTCGGCCCTCTCGCCGTTTTCCATCCAGACCGCGCTGGTCATGACCTACGCCGGTGCCGAGGGCGACACGCGGGATCAGATGGCTTCCGTGCTGCATCTGCCCAAGGATGCCGTCCCGGCCTTCGCGGCTTTGCAAAAACAAATCACCTCCGTCCCCGAGGAAATCACGTTGAGCGTGGCCAACCGGCTTTTCGGCCAGAAGGGCTACGATTTTCGTCCGGCGTATTTGACCCTGGTGAAGGAAAGTTTCGGGGCCCCCCTCGAGCCGTTGGATTTTGAGAACGCACCAAAAGAATCCCGCGACATCATCAACGCCTGGGTGGAGACACAAACGAAGGACCGCATCCGCGATCTCATTCCTGAAAACGCCATCACGGAAGAAACCGGGCTGGTGCTGGTTAATGCCCTTTATTTAAAGGCCCCGTGGGCCGAGGCCTTTGCGAAAGGCGCGACCGTTCCCCAGCCGTTTCATCTGGCGGATGGCAAAAAAGCGGACGTGTCCACCATGACCCGCGAGGATTCCTTCGGATACCAGAAGCGGGAGGGCTACACCGCGGTATCGCTGCCGTATTCGGGCGGAGATTTGCAGTTTCTGATTCTTCTGCCCGACACTGCCGCCGGCCTGCCCGCCTTGGAGAAATCCCTCACACCAGCCCTGCTGGCCGAGGCCGCGATGCTTCCGTCCGGGCAGGTGCGATTGTTTTTACCCAAATTCAAACTCGAGCCCCCGCTCTTCGCCCTGGGCGACACGCTCAAGGCTCTGGGCATGAAAAGCGCGTTTAATCTTCCCCCGGGCAGCGCGAACTTCGATGGCATCGCGCCCCGCCGGCCCAACGACTACCTCTACATCTCGAATGTTTTCCACAAAACCGTCGTCGAGATTGACGAAAAGGGCACCGAAGCGGCCGCGGCCACGGCGGTTGTCATGATGCGCGCGATGAGCATGCCGGTGGAAAAACCTGAACCCGTCGAAGTCCGGGTGGACCGGCCATTTCTTTTTGCCATCCAGCACCGCCCAAGCGGGGCGTGCCTTTTCCTCGGACGCGTCACCGATCCTCGCTGACAGAAGAACGAGACACGAATTTTTACGAATTTTACGAATAGATCGTCCGTCGAACTTTCGTGGTAATTCGTGCAATTCGTGTCACCTCTCCGTGCATTTCGGCACGTTTGATGCTATAGCTCTTTCTTTCAGATAATAGGTTGTATGGCAAAAATCAGACTTTCCGGAACCGTCCTCGGTTCCGAGGACCCCAATCGCGCTTCCCGCGCCAAACTTCTTTATCTCCTCTTCGCCGGGGGGTGGGACATTTACAATTCGAACGGAGACCAGCGGATCACTCTCTCGAATATCGAAAAGAAAATCATCGAGTCGGATGCGTTTGTCTTTACGCCCGGAGCGACGCTCGAAGACATGTTCAAGGCCGTTTCGATTTTTGTGGGATTTCAAACCCTCGACCGAAACTTGCGGGGCAAACCCACCATCATTTTGAATCAGGATTTGTCCTGGAATCCGCTCTTTGACGTGCTGGCGCATCTGCGGGCCATGGGGACCGTGCAGCAAAATCATGAAGATTTTCTGCTCGCGGTGGACACTCCCGAGGCCGTGGTGGAAACCCTGGCACTAGCCAAATCGCAGGGCATTCCCGATGCCGGACGTCATAAAATTGGCGGGAGTCAGCCCGAGGTGATTGAGGCTCCCGTGCCCGCCGACTACATTGGCAATGCCTGCGTCTTTTGCTCGGCCTCATTGGAGGATCCTCAATACCTGGCCGATGGCGAGGCGCTGGGCCGGATGCTGGCGGAAAACAAAATCGGCTGCGTGTCGGGCGCCGGCCGGTCGGGCATCATGGGAGCGGTGGTGAGAGGTTCGGTGGAGGCCGGAGGCTGGGCCGCGGGATCGAACGTTCCGCACATCATCGAACTGGAAGGCCTGCCGGAGGGCCTTTCCACGTTCTGGCTGCGGCCGGATATTTACACCCGCATGGAGGTGATGATCGAAAACTCCGATGCGTTTGTGATTTGCCCCGGGGGTGCGGGAACCGTGCAGGAACTCCTCGCGTTGATGATCTTTAAACACCAGAGGCATCACCTGATGGAGGAGAAACCGGTAGTGATTTTCAATCGTCCCACGGCCAGCGGGGTGAATTTCTGGGATCCGCTCATAGCCCTGCTGGGCAGCATGTGCGTTCCGGGTGATTTTGTGGTGGCGGAAAGCCTCGAGGAAATTTTGCCGGCCATCCAGCCCGGGATGAAAAGACGTTCATCCCCGTTCGCCGAACTCATCGCCTCCCAAGGCGAAGAGCTGGCAGCCTGAAGCGACTGCGGGTTTTTCGAGGCGAGCCGTCGAGCCACAGGGGCGTGCTTAAAAGTGGGTGAGGTTCAAGAGCAGCACCAAAAGTGCGGAAGTATCAGAGCCCAGTCCGCAGGGCTGGGTTCACGATGGTCAATCTCGAGCGGCCTGAAGGGCCGCGATTGAGGCATGGGAGGGGCAGTCATCCTATCGCAGCCCTTCAGGCCGCCTTTTTTTCCGGCCAAAGCCCCGGGCCTTCGACCCGGGCTTTGGAATAACAGGCCTTCAGCCATCTCGCAGATCGTCCCCCCTTTTAATCTCACCCAGCAATAGGATAAGCGGGTGCTTTTTCTCGCCAAAGGCGCGAAACTTATTCAGGTTCCCGCGCAGGGATGTCCACCAATTGGTTATGTCCGCTCCGGTAAAGGGCGGAATTTTTCATAAGTTTCAGCGAAGCCTGCTCTACCTGACGGCCGTCTTTTCCGTCTCGGTTGCCGGTTATCTGGCCTACGGGTGGAATCTGATTGATTCTGTCTACATGGTCGTCATCACCATGTTTGGAGTGGGGTTTGGCGAGG
Organism: Terrimicrobiaceae bacterium; assembly: GCA_041752695.1. Taxonomy (GTDB): domain Bacteria; phylum Verrucomicrobiota; class Verrucomicrobiia; order Chthoniobacterales; family Terrimicrobiaceae; genus CALCJD01. The sequence goes on along the minus strand of JBGSVZ010000062.1, from coordinate 25,219 downwards.
TCCGACCCATTGAAACGGTATGGGGAAAAGTCTTCACGATGCTGGTCATCGTGGGGGGAACCAGCGCGGTGGTGTTTGTCATTGGCGAGGTCATTCGATTTGTCACGGAAGGAGAAATTATGAGAGCGATTGGAGAACTGAAAAAAAGCAAACAGGTCGATGGGATCAGTCAGCACGCCATCATCTGCGGATACGGCCGGATCGGGCAGATCCTCGCGCAAGAGCTCAGTGTGTCGAAATTCCCCTTTGTGGTGGTGGATCTCGATGACGAGCGACTGGCTCTGGCGGAGGAACGCGGGCATCTCTTTGTCCGAGGCAGCGCGACGGAGGAAGAGACCCTGCAGCGGGCCCATATCGAACGCGCGATCGTCCTGGCCACCGTGCTCCCGCAGGACACCCTGAACGTCTTTATTACGCTGACCGCCCGCAATCTCAACCGGCATTTGCGCATCATTGCGCGAGGCGAGCAGCCTTCGACGGAAAAAAAACTACGCCAGGCCGGCGCGGACGAAGTGGTGCTCCCGGCAAGCATCGGAGGCACAAGGATTGCGCACAGCATCACGCGTCCGGCGACGATGAAATTTCTCGGAGACAACCGAGGCCTGATCAGTGAGGAGCTCAAAAACCTTGGCGTGGAGATCGATGAGCTGCGTCTGCACAAACACACCCATCTGGTCGGCAGGACCATTCTCGAACTGCAGAACCTCTCGGAAGGCCATCTGCTGGTCATCGCCTTGCAGCGCGCGGACGGCAGCGTTCTCCGCTCGGGGTTTATGGAGGAGAAACTCCACGAGGGCGACGCCGTCATTATTATCGGCCGGGTTCACACCCTGCCTCCGGCCATTCGGGGCGAGGTGGACCGGGAGGAAATCGTTTAGCCGACCCCGGCCGAAAACCTACGCGGCGGGCGCGTCCGCCACAAAAATCGTGTGGGCGTGGCGTTTGGCCTGTTCGTAGGCCTTGGCGGGGACGACATCGACGATAAAGCCGGCGTCGGTGAGGCGCTCGGCGAAAGCGCGGTCAGGGCTGGCGGACCAGAAGGTGACCCGGCCGCCCGGTTTGAGAATACGCAAAACGGCGGAGAGGCCGCGGGCATTGTAGAGGCGGGCGTTGTTTTTCTGCACCATGGGACTCGGGCCGTTGTCCACATCAAGGAGGATGGTGTCGTAGGCTGACGGGCGGGCTTTGGCCATGACGGTGAAAACATCACCAATCGTGATGTGCACACGCGGGTCGTCGAGGAGCGGGCCGTTGAGGTGGCCGAGAAACTCGCGATTCCAGGCGACGACTTCGGGCAGGAGTTCCGCGACTTGGACGGTGGCGTCGGGGCCAAGCAGCTCGAGCGCGCGCCCGAGGGTGAACCCGAAGCCGAGGCCGCCGATGAGAATGCGGACTCCCGGGCGGTTGCCGAGAGGTTCGCACGCGATTTGGGCCATCACCTTTTCGGACTCCGGGGCGTTCGTTGCCATGAGCGGCTCACGGTTCACCCGGAGGAAAAAATGCGTATCCTTCGAGTGGAGAGTCAATTCGGCACCGCCGGGGGTCCGGGCGGTGGCGAGGGTGAGGAGAGGTTTCATGGGCAAGGAAGCATCCAACCACAAGGAGCGGAGCGAACACAGAGGAAACGCGGGGATCGGCGGGTCTAATTTGTCTTCCGGCCAATCATTTCGCGACAATCCCTGGAACTGTGAGAGAGTGGGATATGAAATTAAATTTCAGCAGCTTCTCCCGTCGCGGTCCTGACAACATCACCGAGGAGCTGGTGACGGTGCTTTCCGATCACAAATCGCATGAATTCAAGGCGTTGTTTCTTCTGCTGCACAGCGGACTGAAAGCACGCAACGCCGCCAGTGGAGGCGAGGAAATGCTGCGGCTCCGCGCCTACGACAAGCTGCAAATGCTGGTCGCCAACGGGCAGGTGAAAAAAACCGGAAAGAAGTACAAAGCGGTGCCGGCCTCGCTTCGACTTTTGATGGCGTCGCTTCAGGAAATGCGGAAGAGCGTCGCGCCCCTGCCAGCGCAGGGTTAGTTCTGTAGGCCGTCCCGCTGGGACGGGAGCAAACAGGTCCGCCCCGGCGGTGCGGGCTACAGCTCCGGAGGGTCCCGTGTTATCTCAGCTCACCATGTTGACGGGCGCCCCGCCGAGGAAAGCTCGCACGTTTTCTGAGAGGATCGTCATCAGTCGTCCGCGTGCCTCCACACTGGCCCACGCGATGTGAGGGGTGATGACGGTATTTGGCGCGCCGAGCAGGGGGTTACCGCAGGTCGGGGGTTCAGAACTGAGCACATCGCCTCCGAAGCCTGCGATGGTGCCGTTTTTTAAAGCCATCGCCAGAGCGTCCTCGTCGATCAACGGACCCCGGCCGGTATTGATCAGGTAGGCGGACCGTTTCATCTTCGCCAGGCTGTCGGCGTTGATGAAATTCCGAGTGTCTTCCGTGAGCGGGCAGTGGAGAGTAAGGACGTCCGATCGGGCAAAAAGTTCCTCCCGGGAAACCCATTCGACCGGGACATCGCAGGGCTTCGGCGAGCGCGAATGGGCGATGATGCGCATGCCGAGGGCGGCACCGATCCGTGCGACGGCGTGGCCGATCGTGCCGAAGCCGACAATACCGAGGGTCTTTCCGGCCATTTCAAAAAACGGGGCGACCGTGAAACAGAAATCGGGGCAGCGGGCCCAGTCGCCATTCTTCACCGCGGCGTCGCTCGCGCCCGTACGGGCCGCCAGCTCGAGCAGCAGGGCAAAGACATGCTGGGCGACGGACGCCGTGCCATAGCCGGGGATGTTGGTCACAGGAATGCCCCGGGCGCGGGCCGCGGCGAGATCCACCACGTTGTAGCCCGTGGCCATCACGCCGATGTATTCGAGTTGGGGCAACGCGTTGATGTGGTCGGCGCTCACGACCGCCTTGTTGGTGAGAAGAATCTGGGCGTTCTGGGCGCGGGAAACAACTTCGTCGGGCCGGGAACGCGGGAAAAGCTGCAGGGCCCCCAACGCCGCCAATGCGTCCCAATTCGGATGAAACGGCGAATGCTCGCCGGGCTGGAGAGGGCTGAGCGTGTGAGCGTCGAGGACGACGATGGATTTCATGATTGCGGAAAGGTGATTTCCCCGCAGGAAAAAGGCAATGCCAGGGACGCCATGGGAAGTGACTTGTGGATTTTTCCTGCGGTAAGATGACCCCATGACTTCGTCCACACCCGTCCGGGCCGCCGCCACGCAATTAAAACGCCGCCTGGGTGCCGGTGCCGTGGTCACCGAGCCTTCCCAGCTTTCGGCCCTGGCAGGGGACCGGTGGTTCGCTGCCCACCAGCCTGATCTTGCGGTCTTTCCGGCTGATGCCGGGGCGGTTTCTCACGTAATGAAGATTGCCGCCGCCCATGGTCTTCCGGTCACCACCCGAGGCGCGGGCTACGGCTATGTGGGCGGGTGCGTGCCATCGAAGGGCGGTATCGTGCTGGCGATGGGCCGGCTGAAGCGCATTAAAGAAATCAGCGCTACGGATTTTGTGGCGGTGGTCGAGCCGGGAGTGATCACGGGCGACCTCCAGGCCGCGGCCCGCGCCAAAAGCCTCTTCTACCCACCGGACCCCGCCAGCCTGAAGGATTGCAGCATCGGGGGCAATATCGCCACAAACGCCGGCGGCCCGAAGTGCCTCAAGTATGGGGTGACCCGCAACTATGTGCTCGGGCTCGAAGTCGTGCTGGCCAATGGCGACATCGTGCGCTGCGGCGGTCGGACGCATAAAAACAAAACCGGATTCGACCTGGTGGGTTTGTTCACCGGCTCGGAGGGATTGTTGGGTGTGGTGACGGAAGCGACCTTGCGGCTCCTGCCCCTGCCACCGGCCCGCGCGGCGCTCTCGGCTGGGTTCCGCACCATGCGTGCGGCGGCCCAGGCTATTCAGCAGGTTTTTGCTCATGGCTTCCTTCCTGCCGCCGTGGAAGTGGCCGACACCTTCACTTTGGAGGCCGCCCGCGAATTTAAACCCGGCGCAAAATTCCCCCCGGGCGGCGCCCACCTTCTGATCGAAATCGACGGCCAGCCCGCCAGCGTGCGCGGCGAGGTGCGCGAACTGAAGCGCCTCTTGCTGGCCAGTCACGCCACCGCCGTAGAAACGGCGACCACCGAGGCGGCTTGCGAAAAATTATGGGATCTCCGCCGCGCTTTCTCCGCATCCCTGAAAGCGACCGGCTTGAAAAAACTGAACGAGGACATCGTTGTCCCGCGGGGACGGCTGGTGGATCTGGTGGCTTTTGCCCAAGGCCTGCAAAAACGCTCCGGGTTTCCCATCGCCTGTTTCGGCCACGCCGGCGACGGCAATATTCACACCAACATCATGGTCGGCGAATACCAGGACCCCGCCATCCACGCCCGCGCGGATGCTGCGCTGGACGAACTGTTTTCCCAGGTGATTGCCTGGGGCGGTGCCATCACGGGAGAGCACGGCATTGGTCTCGCCAAAAAACGCTGGTGGCCACTGGCCCTCTCCGCAGAAAACCGCGCCCTGCATCGGACCATCAAGCTCGCGCTCGATCCGAAAGACCTTCTGAACCCCGGGAAGTTTGTGGTGTAGGCCGCCCTGGCTATGCCCGCTGCTGATGCGGCCAGTCAGGGTTGAAGGACTTTCCAACGGACAATCTTCACAGGCATGGCGAGCCAGGGATTTTCTTGGGACGGCGCTTGGGCCAACACCACCCGCTCCAGACCAGGGTCGGCTTCAATCCAGATTTGGTCGCCCAGATAAGCGAGGACGTGGAGGCCCGTGGCCGTAACGGCAAGGTCGCCGGGAACGAGAGGAGCGTGGTCGAGGATATTGATCTCGGGCGTTTCCGAGATGGCAAGCGTCGGGGAGGCATGGCCATTATCGCCAAGCACGCGGGCAGTGGTGTCGTTCCACCAAAGCGAAATCGCACTTCGCACGAGGCCGGGGTTGAAGGAGCGGAGGCCCTCCAAAAACAGCGCGTCCATCAGCCCTCTCCGCACAAGGCCCGAACAATCAATTCCCAGCGCGCTTTCCCCACCCCAGACGTACCGCACCCCCTCGTAACGACGGAGACAGTTTGTGTATTTTTCGCGCAGGGTTTCGGGGGAGGTGGGGCGCCCCGGCAGCAGGAGAAAAACCGCCACGGCCGCGGTGACGCCGATCACCAGCCAACGCCAAACGTGGTGTTTCCAGAGGAAGACCAGGAGACCGCCCCACAGAAAAGCGAACGACAAAACCCCGGCCGCCCGCGAAGTCGTCGTCCCGACCGGATAGAGCGCGCTAGCGGCAAAAACAACCAGCGCGACGGCCCAGAAGGTCCGCAGGATGACTTGAATCATGCGGGCCATGGCAGGCGGAATGCTTAGACCAACACGACCTTGCCCGAACCCTTGACGATCTCCCCGATGGCGCGGCCCTTGGTGAGCTTGAGGGCTTCGGCGGCGCGCTTTTCCGGCACGATGAGGGTCATGCCAATCCCCATGTTAAACACCTGGTACATTTCGTCGGAGTCGATCCGGCCGCCCGATTCGATGATGCGGAAGAGGGGCGGCACGGTCCAGGAATCGCGACGGATGTTCGCCTGAGTGCCAGCGGGCAGCACGCGGGGCAGGTTGTCCACCAAACCCCCGCCGGTGATATGGGCGGCCCCATGGAGCAGGCCTGCGGGCAGGGAAGCCATGAGCGGTTGGTAGTTTTTGTGCACGCGCAAGAGCTCGTCGCCGAGGGGCAGGCGGAGTTCGGGCAGACGGGAGGAAACTTTCAGGCCCATCTTGCCGAAGAGGACATTGCGGGCCAGCGAGTAGCCGTTGGTGTGGAGGCCACTGGAGGCAAGACCGATGATCACATCACCGGGACGCACTTTCGTGCCATCCAGCATTTTGGGGCGGTCCACCACGCCGACGATGGTGCCGGCGAGGTCGTATTCGCCCTCCTGGTACATGCCGGGCATCTGGGCGGTTTCGCCGCCAATGAGTGCGCATCCACCCGCTTTGCAGGCTTTGGCGAAACCCGTGAGGATGTGTTTGAACACCTTCGGATCGAGCGAGGCGGACGCCAGATAATCGAGGAAAAAGAGGGGCTGGGCTCCGAGGACGGCGATGTCGTCGATGCAGTGATTCACCAGGTCCTGTCCGATGGTATCGTGTTTGTCAGTGGCGAAGGCAATTTTCAGTTTGGTGCCGACGCCGTCCACGCTGGAGACCAGCACGGGTTCCTTCATGCCCTTAAAATCGGCGCGGAAAAGTCCGCCAAATCCGCCGATTTTCCCGAGGACCTGAGGGCCGTGGGTGGAGCGGACGATGGACTGGATGGTGCGTTTGACGCTGTTGCCGAGATCAACATCCACGCCGGCGCGGGCGTAGGCCTTTACTTTCACTTGTTTCATGGTCGGGTTTCGGAGTTCGAAGGTGGGAGAGGGAAGCTCGGAACGTCAGAGGAGACGGGGCTCTTCTTTCTCAAGAAGGCGGCTGCGCGAGGCCCGTTTTTCCATGACGAGTTTGTCGAATGTGATGTCGTAGGGCACCGGGTAGACGCCGCTGAAGCAGGCGGTGCAGAAGCCGCTTTCCGGACGGCCGGTGGCGCGCACCATGCCGTCGATGTCGAGGTAACCGATGGAGTCGGCCCCCAGGTATTTGCGGATCTCCTCCATCGTGCACTGGTTGGCGAGAAGTTTCTCGGGATCCGGGAAATCAATGCCGTAAAAGCAGGCGTGCTTGTGCGGCGGGCAGCTGATCCGCATGTGGACTTCTTTCGCTCCGGCTTCGCGGAGATTGACCACCCGGGATCGAGCGGTGGTGCCCCGCACGATGGAGTCGTCCACCACCACGACGCGCTTGCCCTTTACGGCCTCGCCGACGAGGTTGAGTTTCACCCGAACATTAAAATCGCGGATGCGCTGGGTGGGCTGGATGAAGGTGCGGCCGATGTAGTGATTCCGCACAAAAGCGGGGTAATACGGAATACCGAGTTCTTCGGAAAAGCCGAGAGCGGCGTAAATGCCGGAGTCGGGCACAGGAACGACCAGGTCGGCCTCGACGGGGTGTTCGCGGGCCAGTTCCCGACCCATTTCCACGCGAACCTTGCTCACGTTGTTGCCGCCATCCAGGTTGCTGTCGGGACGGGCAAAATAGACATACTCGAAAATACAAAACGCGCTGCGGGCAGCGCGGAAGGGGAACTCCGAGCGGATACCGGAGTTGTCGATGATGACAACTTCGCCGGGCGCGATCTCGCGGATATACTGCGCCTGAATGAGGTCAAACGCGCAACTCTCGGAGGCCAGCACGTAGGCGCCGTCTTTTTTCCCGAGGCAGAGGGGACGGAACCCATTGGGATCGCGAAAACCAATGATCTCGCGTTCGCCCATGATGACGATGGAAAAAGCTCCCTCGATGCGACGCAGGGCCGAAAGCGCCCCGCCGTTTCCGGTGGGCTGGGCCAGTAGGTGGAGGATGATCTCGCTGTCCACCGTGGTCTGGAAAATCGACCCCTTGGCTTCGAGTTCCTCACGGAGCTGGACGGCATTGACCAGGTTGCCGTTGTGGGCGATGGCGATCTGCCCGCGGCCCGTGTCGACGACAAAAGGCTGGGCGTTTTTGGCCGTGCTGGATCCCGTGGTGGAGTAACGCACGTGGCCGATGGCGCGCGTGCCCTCCAGGGTTGCCAGGGAATCCGGATTAAAAACCTGCGCGACCAGGCCCATGCCCTTGTGCAGAGTGAACGGACTGTCCGAGCCCTTGGCCGAAACAATGCCGGCGCTCTCCTGTCCGCGGTGTTGCAGGGCAAAGAGGCCGTAATACGCGAGCATTGCGGCATCGGGATGGCCAAAAGCGGCGAAAACGCCGCATTCGTGAGTGGGTTTGTGTGTAGGTCGCAAAGGATCAGCCGGCGGAAGAGGCGGGACGATGGGCGTTCCGGGCCGGCAGTTCAAGGTTTGAATACGGAGGCCCGTTGGTTGAGCCAAGAATCCTGGATGCTCTCGAAAAGTTTATCGATCACATCGCGGGAAGGGAGCCGGTATTCAATGGTATGGGCGTGCGTGGTGGTCGGGTAATTTTTCATCACCTTCTGCCAAGTTTCGTCCATGCGCGTGCGATTGAGAAGCTCGTTGGCTTTCTCTTCCGCCTTGTCGATGACGGACTGACCGACTCCACCGGGTGCCTTCGGCACATTGGGTTCGATCACATAAAATCGCACCATCTCGCTGCCGGACGTTCCAATGTTCACCTCGGTGACTCGCGCGGCATTGTCCACCACGTATTCGTGAAGGCTGACCGCTGTGATGGCCGAAAGACGGACAATGTATTTCCCGCCGGGGAGATCAGCCTGCCACACGCCCCGCTGCAGCCGGGTGGGCGAGGGAGAGGGCGATGGTTCCTGAGCCAGCACCGCCGGGGCGGAGGCCAGGAGGGCGATGAGGAGGATTTTTTTCATGGCGTCCACGTGGTGTCGAGTTCGGGCTGACTGATAAAAACGAGTTTCCAGTCCCAAGGCTTCCAGCTTTTCCGCTTCCACGCAAACTGGAAGTGGGATTCCAGGGAATTCGCCCGCGAAAGAATTTCCTCGCCGATGGCATTTCCCCGTCCGGCCAGCCGCAGACGGGCGGAAATTGTCGCCTCCCGGCCCTCGCGCTGCACCGTGGTGGACTCGCTGGTGATCTCCAGGGTCAGAAAATTTCGCAGCGCCTCGGATGCCTGGGTGATGGCCTGGTCGCGGTCGTTTCCCCAGTGGTCCCGGTATTCTTCCGCCAGAAAGGTGCGCACGGTCTCCCAGTTCCGGTTTCCCGCAGCCTCCAGCAAACGTTCCTGACAGCGCACCAGGCGTCGGCCGGGCGCGACCTCGAACGCAGTCCAAATGCCCGCGATTGCCAGAAACGCCGCCACCCCACGCAGCAGGAGGGTCCGGTCTATTTCCATGCGGAAAGGAGGTTTTCCCAAAACGGCGCTGGCGTCGGCGCGGGCTTTTGTTCCATAGAGGAACGATGCCTTCCTACCGACCGAATGTCGCATTTATTCTGCGCAATACCTCCGGGGAAATCCTGGTCTGCGAACGCAGTGACTGGGCGGGTTGCTGGCAATTCCCCCAGGGCGGGGTAAAACCCGGCGAATCCCTCTCCGCCGCCCTCGCCCGCGAGGTGGACGAAGAACTCGGTCTCCTGCCCCGCGATTACCGTGTCCTTTCCAGCCGCGGGCCCTATCGATACCTCTTTGCCAATGGCAGGCAGAAAAATGGCTTCGATGGTCAGGAACAGCACTATTTCCTCGCCGAACTCACCAATGCGCACGCCACGATTCGTTTCGATGGGACCCACGAGTTTCGCGCCGCCCGCTGGCTGCCGCCGGCTTCCTACCAACTCGATTGGATCGCGCCGATGAAACGTGAGGTTTATGCCCAGGTGTTTCGGGATTTTTTCGAGCAGAGTGCCACCGCTTAGGCGGAAACTCCGCCCGTGGGGCTGGAAGATCAGACCCGCGGAATCGAAAGCCGGGGGCTAAAACTCCTCGCTCACTTCCCGGCTAGCCGGATGGATTTTCCCCACATCATCAGACGTCCAGAGCCGCCCATCGGGCCCGGCGGAGAGCACTTCCATAATGGTTCGCGAGACGGGGTGGAAAAAATACGGAGTGTCCCAACGGTCCACCAGTTCGCCCGCAGAATTCACGGCAGGCAGTCCGGAGGGAATGACCGCGAGACCACGGTCATTAGCCCCCAGAAGAGCGGCCGTGATTTCCGCATTGAGGCCGCCCGGAGGGTTCTGTCCGAAAACCCGACGGTATTCCGAGAGCACCCCATCCAGGATTTCCAGGTCGCGCTCCGGGGGTTGATTCCGGTTGTTGAGCTCAATCACCAACTCGCGCCCCCCCGGGAGGAGCCGGACACCATCGGGCGCGACCTCGGCGGGTTGGGCCCGGTCGGGTGTCAGGATGGGCGGGGCCACCGCGGTCCGCGTTACCGACGTTGCCTGCGTGGCGGGCAATTGGCGATCTGACCCCGGGCCAAGCGGAACCTTTGAAACCGCGGGCGCAGTCTCGGCGGGATCGTCCCGCAGCAGGAGCATTGTCCCTGAGACACAAAGGACCAGGACGGCTGTCGCGGCTAGAAGGACCCGGCGATCAGCCCAGACTGACATATCCCAGATTGGCCGTGGCTCCGAACGGATCGTCAAACCGGTGAAGGTTTGGAAATATTGCCGACAGCGCGCTGCTCTCCACGCCCAGCCAGCGGGCGGCGACCGAGGCGTATTGGTCCACGGACGTCGTGGGAATCCAGCGACCCCGATTCGTCCCCGCGTCCTGATCCATCCCCACTTTGAGGCTGGGAAAGGTACCATAGATTTTGCCGCCATTGACCGGTCCGCCCATCACGATGTGATGTCCGCCCCAGCCATGGTCGGAGCCTGCGGTGAGGATGTCGGTGCCATTGGGCGTGAAGGTCCGGGTGAAATCCGAGTGGCTAATGGTGAGCACTTTGTCATTGACCCCCAGAGCGACGAGGGCGTCGGAAAAGGCTTTGGCCGAGTTGCCCAGTTCAGCCATCAGATTGGCTTGGGAGGCGATTTGGTCCGAGTGCGTATCGTAGCCCCCCACACTGCAGAAAAAGATCTGCCGGCGGTTGTCCAGACTGGTCCGGCCCGCGATGAGCTTGGCCACGGTTTTCAGTTGGTTGCCCAGTGAGGTATTGGCCGGCTGAAAGATGGCATCAAGGTCCACGCCGGATTGGGCGGCGGCGGTGAACGCGGTGCCAACAATGGCTTCGCTGGCCCGGGCTCGCCGCATCACTTCGTTATATCCTTCCTCCAACAAATGCTGGTGGGTGTGCGCGGTGATTTCATCAAACGCCTTCAGCCGGTGGCCGGTGCTGGTGTTGCGATAGGTGCCGTCGGCATTTTTGGCCGAGGAATAGTTTGTGCCGAATCCGCCCAAGGTGACCGCTCCGGTCGGACTGACGGTGTATTGGACAACATCCGAGCCGACCTGAAGGCTGTTGATGCCCGAGATCGTGATGGAAAGAGAGACCTTGCTCCCGGCGTATCCCTCCTGCTTGAGAAGATCCGCGACGCGGCCACCCCAGCCGGACTGAAACGGTTTGTCTGCCACGGAACTTTGCCATTCGATCTGTTGATCCGAATGCGAAAAAAGTTGCAACGGGAGCGGAACGGAATTGGAGAGGTATTGCGTCCGGTTCAGGGGAAAGGCCAGCGTGCCGGTGTTGGCGACAAAGGCGAGTTCGCCGGAGTTAAAAAGATCGGCCAGCGGCTGCAAAGACGGGTGCACTCCGTAACCGGCTCCGTCGCCGGCCAGCGCGATGGAAGCGGGGCGGCCCGCCACATAAGCGGGATCATTAGGATCCAGAATCCCTAAGACCCCGCGATGGGTCTTGTAGTCCTGATACGCAAAATGCCCGAGCCTTGGGATAAGCAGGTTGTTGGAATCGTTGCCTCCGTAGAGAAACAAGACGACAAGCGCTTTGTAATCGTCGCCTGGAATGCCCTGAGCCAATGCGGCCCGGGTGAGTGTGAGGTGCGCCAGGGTGTTGACCAAACCCGTGACCCCCAGAGCAGCGCAGGTGGACTGGCGAAGAAAGGCGCGCCGACTGAGCAGCAGGTCACGGTCGTTGGATTTTTTCATCGGACTATTTCTGGTGGAGAAATTCGGGGGCGTTGCCCATAAGGTAAAAAATATTGACCACGCGGTCCGTCGTGGTCGTGGCCTTCACCCCAGCATCGATCACACTGGCTCGGGGATTCGGCAGCGGGGCGGACGCATAAGCCTCCTTAAATCGGCCGGCCATCAGGAGGGTGTCCAGACGGTCCACCAGGGTGGTCACAGCCTGCGTGGGCGTCTGGCCGCGCGCAATCTCCGCATTGTAAAACGCCTCCCAGGGCAGACGGTCGATCCTCACATCGTCTAGCGTCGTCACGGTGGCCCCGGGCAGGGACGATCCCCCTTGGCCGCCAGTGTTATTCAGGATGGTGCGGTTGGTGTTCACCGCCTGAACGATTTGGGTTTCGTTGGTGATCTGCATTTCCGGCGCCACGAGCCCCGCCTGCGTGATGGCCCCGCCGGGGCTGTAGCCGGGGAGGAAATAATTAAAGACCGTCGGCGACGCCAGCGGTGACTGACTGAAAGCCGTGTCCGTATTGGAAAAGCGCATGCGCGTCGCCCCTGGGGCGAAGTTATCAAGCTGCGTGGCGGGGTAGCCAAACGCGGAAAGGTCCGCCAAGGGCAACTGGGAGAAGGCCCCCAATGCCCGGAGGAGCTGCACATACCGGACAATTGGCTCCTTTTGTTTGCCATAGCCGACGTATTCCGCCACCCCAAGGTTGCGAGCCTCCGGGTCGAGGAGGATCGCCCGAACCACCGCACCAAGATTCCCCCGACTTCCCAAGCCATCGTTGGCAAACTTTTGCGCCACCCGGTGGATATAACCCGCGCTCGGCGTGGAAGTGACGAGCCGCTGAATCAGCAACCGGCTAATGAACGGCGCCACATTTTCGTGGGCACACAGAATATCGAGCGCTGCGTCCAGGTCGGCTTCGCCGTCGAGGCCGGCAGGAATGGACTGGCCGAGAACGACCTTCGCCCCGGTGTCGTGATAAGTCGCGAAATTTTTCATCGGATTCACCCACGATGCCTGGAAATACCTCGGCCCGCTGCTTTGGGTGAAACTGGGATTATCCTGTTCCGGGTAGCCATCCGTCTTGCTCCCATGGCGTTTGCTAAAACTCCATCCCGTCAGAACCCTCGCCAGGTCCATGATGTCGGCATTCGAGTAAGTGGGAACCGGCACGCCGCCCGCTCCCAGCCGCAAACTGCCGTCCATGTGCAAACCCACCAGCCCGATGGAAAAAAGTTGCATGATCTCCCGCGCAAAATTTTCATCGGGACTCACCAACACTGCGCCCGTCACCGGATCGTAAATCGCTTTTTGATTTTTCAGATGACTGAGATAGGTACCCATCATCGGGCTCTTGCTAATGCCCTCCAGCAGGGTGCGAAAATTGCCGTCCGCCCCCGCCACCAGTTGGTCGTAATAACGAGCTGCTCCATAATGGCGGTCTGCCACGACGCTGTTTTTTTCCGAAACGACAAAGATTTCACTTAAGGCAAAACCCACACGCTGACGCAGCTGGTCCTGCCCACCCACCACGGCCATCCACCAAGCCCGGCGACGGTTCGAAGAACCCGGCTCGCCGGTGGTGGTCGTGTAGTTGATGGGATCCGTCCCGCGCAAGGCCCACTCCTGCCCATCCGCCGCCCGCGTGTAGGCTTCCAAACTTGTCGGATCCAGCGCAAACTGCGCATCAATCCACGCGCCATATCCTGCGATCCGGTCCCCCGCGTGTTCCGTCTCAATGGTCGCCGCGAGCGCGTTGATCTCGGCCTCCGTGGGCCCAAAGGTCGCCTGGGTGAGAAACCTCGCCACATCCCGGCGGAGCGACTCGCCCGCCAGAACCTCGATCTGCGGTGGTTCCCCCGGCACGGGCGGCTCGGTGGATCCCGAGGACTGCTGGAAATTCCCACGAATCTCCCCCTCGAGAAATCCCGTGGTATTCACCACCGCCGAAACGTTGCCCGCAAACAGCGCGTCAACCATGGCCTGGTCCGTGGTGAGATACGCCGCCGCCTTGACCGTCCAGAGGTTGTCGGTCACTTGTCCGATCGGCAGACCTTTCACATAAAGTCCCGTGCCATTGTTCTCCAGATCCAGAAAAGCCGTGGTCTGCGGGCTGGTCAGGCCGCTGAAAGCCAGATTGACAAATCCCGTCGCGTTGTCGCCCTGGAGGCGGACGGTCGAAAGTCCGGTCGCCGAGGTGCCGGCCCCGGTAGGCACCAGATACGCCAAAAAAATCCGCTCGTTGGCCGCCGTGTTTGCCGCGTCCTTGATCACCACCGCCGCCCCGCCCGTCGCCCCCACGGCATAGGCCGGATCGGCGGAAAGCTTCAGCGTCAGTGTTTCCGGAGTCTCCACCAACCCATCCACCAGCGGTGTCACCCGAACATCTACGAACGACACACCGAAGGGAATGACCACAGAACCCGCCACCGGGTTTCCCGCCGCGTCGTGCAAGGAATAGTCAGCTGCCGAGGCAGAGCCCTTCTGCGGTTCCGCGTTCCCCGCAAAGGTGAAATGCGCGGTCACTCCCGCCAGACCGCCGGTGCGGGAGATCCGGAAAATCCCTTCGACCGCCTCTTTTTCCACGGCGGCAGGCCCAACGGCGCTCACGGTCACCGTCGTCGATGTCCCGCTCAGCATACCGGTCAGCACCGCCAGATCCGAAGTTCCGGGTTGCGCGCTCTCCGCGCTCGTCGGGTCGAATCCGGGAAGCCGCCGTTCTTCCCAATCGGAGACTCCATCTCCGTCGGTATCCACGTCCCTCACCTCCACCCGATAAAACCGGTTGTCCGCCGCTCCTCCCGCCAGCGTGACTTCCCCGCTCACCGTCTCCGCCAGCTGAAATTCCGTCACCGGAAGCCACGGGCCCGCCGCCAGATCTGCAGTGGAAAGCAGCCGGTAGGACTTCCCCGGTTGGGCCACCCATTTCACCACCACATCCGTTCCCGCCACAGACACTTCCGAAACCAAAAACCGCGACTGCGCGTCCCGCGGATCCGTTCCTGCCCTGGCCTCTTCCCCATTCGATTGCAGGTCCCCATCCGGGTCACCCCCAGCCTCGAGGCCATCGGTTTCGTAAACATTCTCCCACACATCGCTCATCCCCGAGCTGTCCAAATCCACCGCCCCCATCCACAGAGGCATCAAAAAGACTAATCCCCCCAAAACAACTCCACCAGTTGCACAACTTCGTCCCACTTTTCGGCATCGGAAAAAAGAAGAAGCCCGGAGAGGCTTCACAGGGGGGAAGCGAGGTTTGCCACAGGGAACCCAGTAAGCCAGCTTCGACCAAAGTCAAGGGAAAGCGCCCGTGCTTGGCGAAGCGTTGGAGTTCACGCTTCAGCGTGCGCCTTCCCCGGCAGCCTAAAGGCTGGACTCCAGCGCCTAAGTTTCCCACGCCATGGCACGTTGACGTCATGCGCCCGGCTTGACTCACAGTCAGAGGATGGCATGGTCAACCCATGAATCATCCTCCCGGATTCTGCGAGAGACGACGCGGGAAGGTCGCCGATCCGCTCCGTCTCCTGACTTTGTGCACCTTAGTGGTTCTCGGCTGCGATGCAAAGGATGGCGGCCGCGGGGCAACGGTCCCAGCTCCGTCCCCAGCGGCTGAAATCACAGCCACCCCCGCCGTCGCCCCCACCCCTCACCCCCCCCAGCTCGGCGAAGCCCCACGCCTTCCCTAAGCCGCCCCCCCCTAATCTCATGAGCGGCGCACGTCTCTTTCGCGGTGGTCGAGTCATTTTCCCTGTCTTGGGCTTTGGCCTCCTCGCACTTCTTAGCCCAAGGGCGCAGGCGTGGACCCCCGGAACCGCAACCCCCAATGCCGTGCAGGGGTTCTCGGTCGATGCGACCAGCAGGATCGATGTTCTGGCGTTTCACAATACGATCTACCCGGCCTCGGGTGGTTTCGCGGGAAATATTTCCTGGACCGGCAATCTGGCAACCGGAGCGGCAGGTACGACCAGCGCCACTTTCAAGGACGACGTGCGGCGGCGCATCAACTATTACCGCACGGTCAGCGGACTCCCCGCCGATGTTTTTTTCAATAATACTAAGAGTGCCAAATGCCAGGAGGCGGCCCTGATGTTTTCCGCCAACTCGGCGCTGAATCATTTCCCACCAGCCAACTGGACGTTTTACTCCGCTAATGGCGCGGAAGCGGCGGGAGCCTCCAACATTGCCCTCGGAAACTTTGGTCCCGCGGCAGTGGACGCCTACATGCGCGACGATGGATCCAACAACATCATCGTCGGCCACCGGAGATGGCTCATGTACTCGCGGGCGCAGGAGATGGCCACCGGGGACATTCCCCCCAATGGCGCAAACCCCTCCTCCAACGCCATCTGGGTGATTGGCAATTTTAAAACCAGCGCGCCCCAGGCATTTGTCGCCTGGCCGAACCAGGGGTTTGTCGCGCAGGATCTCGTCCCGGCTCGCTGGTCGCTCAGCTACCCTGGGGCAAATTTCGCGGCGGCGTCCGTCACCATGACCCGAAGCGGCACGTCGATCCCGGTAACGGTCATCTCGCGAACCGACAACGGCTACGGAGAAAACACCATCGTCTGGGTGCCCTCGGTGCTGCAAGTTTCCGGTCTGCAGGACGTTTCGTTTGGTGTCACGCTTTCTGGCATCAGCGGGACGGGGGTTCCCGCTTCCTATGCGTATTCCGTGACGTCCTTCAACCCCGGCGTGCTCGGCCAGTCCGTGGCGATCTCCGGCACCTCCGCGCCTTCCGTGACCGGTCAGGCCTACACCTTTAATTCCATCACCCAAGCCGACCAATACCAACTCCGCGTCAGCACGGGAAATGCCTCCGCCTGGGTCGAGGGCGCGGAATCCCTCGCCACCATCATCGACCGCACCGCCTCCGACTATTCGCTCGCCCAGACGGCTGTGAAACGGACGGGAGCCCAGGCCTTCCACCTGACTTTTCCGAGCTTCGCCGCCGGCGAACAAAGCTTCGAGGTTTCCCGCGAGATCGTCCCGTCCGCCAGCAGCCAGCTCACGTTTCACGATCTCTCCCGCTTCGTGACGACCGCCAGCCGGCTCAGCGCGGAGGTCAGCGAGGATAGCGGGTCCACCTGGACCGAAGTCTGGGGACGAAACGGCAATGGCAATGGCTCCAGCACGGGTTGGGATCCGGCTTTTATCGCCCGTTCTGTCAGCCTCGCAGACTACGCCGGCAAGCCGGTTCAGGTCCGTTTTGTCTTTCGACACAACAACTCGGCTTTTCTGGGAACCAGCACGAGCACCGGCGTTTTTATCGACGACGTGACCATTTCCCCCGCCACCCAATTAGTAACCACCACAACCACCACCCTGGCCGGAAACGCCACCGCTTTCACCCTCGATGCCACCACCGTCGGAACACCGCTCGCCGTGGGAACCTCCTATTACCTGCGCATCCGGCCCAACGTCGGAACGCGATGGTTCGGCGACGGCCCGCTCAAAGTCGTCACCGCCCAAGCGGCACCCGTGCTTCCGTATGCAACGTGGCAGGCCACCGAGTTTTCCGCCGCGGACATCCTGACCGGACAAACGGCCCCGACCGCAGATTTCGACCGCGATGGCGTCCCAAATCTGCTGGAATACGCCTTCCGCAAAAACCCGAAATCGCCCGACAGCACGGGGATCGTCCCGGGCCAGAGCGCGAATTCCCTGCAAATCTCCTTCCCCTGCGACGCCACCCGCACGGACATTTCCTATGCCGTGCAGGCCTCCTCCAATCTCGTCGCGTGGACCGATATCGCCAGAAGCGTGGGCGGAACCCCCGCTGCCCCCCTGCTCGACGCGCAAAATGTCGCGCTTAGCACCGTAGCCGATCCCGGCACCGGCCTCCGCACGGTCACCGTGACCGACACGACCGCCCCTGCCGGCCGGCGCTTCCTGCGTGTCAAGGTGACAACCCCGTGAGATGGCAGGACCCAGGATGAAAAGTGGGGGAGGCATTCGAATGGGCCGAAGGCTCGTCATCCCAAAGCCTGGGTCGAAGGCCCAGGACTTTGCCCAGGAAGGAAGGCGGCTTGAAGGGCTGCGATGGAAAGGCCGAAAAGTCGCTCCACGGGGCAGTCTCGCCGGAGCTGCACCGAAAAACGCATCCTGATCACAGCCCTTCAGACTGCATTTTCTTGGCTCCCTGAAACCTTCCCTGCCGGCCGGGACGATGCCCGATTTTGACCATTCCCAAGCCGCACCCCGCTGACCAAATGCCTTGCCTCTTCTCCAGGGAACGTCACCTGCTGCCCCGGGGAGGACAGGTGGCCGCCACTCTGGGAAAATGTTAGAAAATATGGGACTGACCCCTCGGTCGGGCAGACTCCCTACATACCCCGGGAAACGCACTCCCCCGTCGCACCTCTTTACTCACCATTCCCGTAACTCCCTGAATCTCATCCGGCCGGGCTGGACTATTTGAACATTTTCAAGCGGCAGACCCACGCAGATCCATTCCCTCGCCGATCGCCCCTTTTCCTGGGAAAATGTTAGGAATTATGGGACTGACCCCCACGTGACCCCCACGGCGACCTCTCGAATGGGCAAAATTTGGGCAAAATCACTTGCCAATGGACTCCCTTTCGTCCAGTTTGCACCGTTAGGCACTCCCTCATAACATGAAAAATATTGTCCCCGCCTTGGCAACGTCCCTCCTACTGATTGGAGGCGGATCTTGCGGATTTGCACAGACTGCTGCGACCGTTCCGGTTGGGGTTGTGTCTGTGACAATTCAAGCCAGCCAAAATGGCACGTCTCACGCAATAACTCCAATCTCTGCTCCGCTCTACGGGCCAGCAGAGATTACTGGACAGAATCTCGGAAAAATCACAGGCGTTTCAGCCTCCACAATCACTAACGCAAATGGAGCTTGGTCTGCCGGAGCTCTCGCCCAGCTCGGTTCGCCATATTTCGTGAGGATAAAGTCTGGAAATGCGTCAGGTCATCTTTTGAGGATTACCTCAAATACGGCGACTGATTTGACCGTCGCCAATCAAGGAGTAGATCTGACCACGCTAGGAATAGTCGTAGGAGCGTCTGGTGATTCGTACGAAATCGTCAAGGGTGAAACCCTCCTGACTTTGTTTGGGACACCCGATGATGGAGTCACAGGAGGAACGCTTACTGCATTCAACGCACAACAGACGGACAAAGTTCTCGTCAATGATACGACCGGCGCGATGCTTTCCTACTATTACGACACGACCGCTTCTAGCTGGAAACGCGTTGGCTCTGGTGCAAATCAAAACACCCTCCCGATTGCTCCTTCCTCTGGAATTTTTTATTATCGAATCGCCCAGTCTTCATTGGTTCTGAGTTTCGTTGGAACCATTCCGGACACATCGCTTAAACGGATCCTAGCGGTAAACGGGAGCTCCATCGTATCAACGTACTTTCCCGTGGATATGACTCTTTCGACCCTAGGATTCCAATCACTCACAGGATGGAGAAAACTTGGGGATGTTGGCGTCACGCTCGCCACCACTGACCGGGTGGTTTTTAAGCACTCCACAGGGGCAATTTTCTCCGCATATTATGAAGTTGCCTCTTCGTCTTGGAAACGTGTTGGTTCGGGGGGGACTCTTAATTCCCAAGTGATTCCTGCGGGGTCTGCGGTGATGGTGACTCGGTTCGGAACCGGTTCGCCTCAGGTGTGGGAAAGGGCGATGCCCTATAGCCTCGCTGCTCAATAACTGCACAAACCAATTCGAAGCCGTCTATTATGAAAAAAATCCTAGTGTTCGCCCTGCTTGCCATATCTGTTGCGAGCTCAAATGCCCAAATTCTCACCAATTTTGGAAACAGCGCATCCAATGGGGGGTCGTGGACTTACACTCCAGGAACAAGCACGATTTCGGGGACCGAGGGATTCGGTGATTTAATCTTCGGGTCTCCTGTCTCTCTGGACATATCTGGGGCGACCGGATTCTCTCTAACTGCAAATGCCACCACGGCCCCCGCGGGCTCCTTCAATGTTATCATCGAAGATGATCAGTTTCTTGCGGCCAGTGCGATCTTCTTCTGGAGTGATTTCGTCGGAGGTGCGACCATTCAACAAAACTTTGCAGCCGTTGATCCAGGGTTTAATTTCGCAAGCATTTCGGGGTGGAGCTTGGTTTCGGGCGGATCGGCTCAGCCAATTAATGTAAGCGTATCAACTTTATCAGCCGTCCCCGAACCCGCCACTTGGGCTCTGATCACCGGTGCCCTCACCACGGCGATGGCTTTCCGCCGTCGGCGGGTGGTCTAACTCAATTTGGTTTCGTTTCCAAAAAGCCGCAGGTTCGCCTGCGGCTTTTTGTTTTTGCCACCGATGATTCCCAGGATCTTCTCATTTCCGCTCTGCCTCCTCGTTTATGATTTTGGACTCAGGCTTGTTCATTTCCGCGCCATCCCGTAAAGAAAAACGTACCCTGCCCTGATCTCATGCGGATTCCAGCTCCTGTTTCTTTCTTCCTTGGTGTGATTCTCCTGTGGCCCCAGGCGTCCCAGGGGCAGACCTTCGATCCTTCCATGCCTGTGGCGCGGGAATTTGTGCCGTTCGTGCTGCGCCCGCAGGATCCTTCCGACGTGGCGTTTGTTCCCGATTGGGTGCCCAGGGACGCGGCGATCGATCCGGAATCGGCTTCCGTGGAGATTCCGGTCCCGGCTCTTTCGACCCAGCCTTCGGTGTCCCGGTTTGCGCTCTCGGTCGTGTTCGAGGACAACGGCGACGGCGGGCCCTCCGTGGAATGGCGGCGGGCCGACGGCAGCATCGTTACGATTTCGGAAGGGTTGGGAGAGGCGCTTGATGACCGGGTTCTGGGCCTGAATGCCAACACCCTCCTGCTCCCCCAGGAATTAACCCGCAACGGAGGGTCGGTGATCGTGACGTATTTTGGGCGCTTTCCCGCGCTCACGGGGGTCACCCTGCGGCCTGCCCGGGAGAGCTTGGTGGCCCTCATCGGGGCGCGCACCGACCCGGCCTTGGTGGACGAATCCCTACGGGTCATGCTGGCGGATGAGGTGGACGGACGCCGCAGCCCGCCTCTCACCGGGGATGTGCGCAATGGGGGCGTGGTGGAAGCCGAACTGGCGGCGGCCATTGAGGAAATTCCCGGCGAGCTCGAGTTTGTGGTGCCGGTGGAGGGCAAAATTCTTGGGGTGATGCTCCGCATGGAACTCCTGGGCCTGGACCTGGAAGGCACAGTCGAAGTCACCCTGAACGAAGCCAGAATCGGCTCGCTGAACATGGCATCCTTTGCCCTCGATGATCCGGCGGTGACCGAGGACGAGTCCGGCCGCCTGGTGGTGGCCGGATGGCGGACGGGAACGTTGTTTCTTCCGGCCAAATATTGGCAAAACGGGGAAAACCGCCTCGTGCTGAGGGTGATCCGCACCGCGGACGATCCCGGCAAGCCGGTTTACCTGCGCAATTCGGGCCTTCACCTTCGTTTCGGCCCCCCAGCCCAGGCGTCGGTCTACCCGGACGAAGACCCAGCGCTTCCCGCGTCGGGAGAACTCCTCCCCGCCCCGGAAGACGAACTGGTGATGCCGCGGGAGGAAAAAGAAAAAGGAGAACTTGAAATTGATTTCCTCGAGCCGCAGGTTCTCATCGAGCCGCCCAGCGAGCCGTCCCTGCCGGTGGTGATCACGACCCGCCCTTAGTCTTATGACTTCCCATCCCGCGTTTACCCACCGCCGCCTTCGGCATCAAGCCGCCTACACCCTCTTCGAGATCATGCTCGTGCTGGGCATCATCGCGGTGCTGGTCGGCTCGGCCATTTACATGCTGGTGGGCAACATCGACATCGCCAAGGAGCAGCGGGTGGATAGCGACATCAGCGCCATTTCGATCCAGATCCGGGCCTACGATATGCAAAATCTGCGCAAGCCAACGACCGAGCAGGGGCTCAAGGCGTTGGTCGAGCCTCCCGCCACCGATCCGAAACCCCGCAAATGGCGACAGTTGATGGAGGAAGTCCCCCTCGATCCCTGGGGTCAGGAATATCGGTACCAGAACCCCGGCAAATATAAGAAAAACGGCTACGATCTTTTTTCGCTGGGACCGGATGGCGTGGAAAGCGAAGACGATATCGGCCGCTGACCGCAGATCCGGCCGAAAGTTGGCCACGGATTGCACGGATTCGCACGGATAAGATTTGGCATGAAAAGGAGTTGCGATTCGCCTGTTTCCGGCCAAGCGGATAACCTTCTGGAAGCAAGTGCCTTGCGGATCATGTGCCAGCCCCAAAAGACTCACCCGGCGAGGTGGTTGCTTGAGCCTCCTCACATCCTCATTATCCGTGGTTTCCGTGAAATCCGTGGCTCTCATTTCCGTCTTCCAGCTGCTGCTTTCACCCTGCTGGAGGTTCTGATGGCTCTGGCCCTCTTTGCCATCATCGCCGCGGCCGCCGCCCCGCTGCTCAATTCGGCTTTTGCCCACTCGGAAGCCGACAACGCCACCTCCGCCATCGAGGAAGCGGCGCTCACCGTTCGCGGGGAAGCGGTGCAATTGGGCCAGCGCAAAGTCGCGGAGCTGTCATCCCGCGGCATCACCCCGGGAGCCCCTCTGCCTCCCAATTGGACACTGGAAGTGCGACGCCTGACCGATTCCCGCTTCCGCAAACCGCGGGAAGGGGAGATCTGGGAATTTAACAGCGCCGGAATCTGCGAACCGATCACTGTCCGTTTGACGGATGGCCAGCAATCGGTGGAGTTGCGCTTTGATCCCCTCACCGCCCAGACCCTCGATGAATAGCTGGTGTCGAACATCTTCCCCCGGCCGGACCATGCGTCCGTTCCGGCCGACCGGCAACGACCATCCTGCCGGGAGAAAACGTGCCTTCACGCTCTTCGAAGTCATTGTGGCTCTGGCGGTTTTTGTCCTCGCGGCGCTGGGCATCGCCCAGGCGCTCAAAGGCACCATCGACGTCGCCATTGTCGCCCGCGACCGGGTTTTTCTGCGCGCCCAACTCGAGTCCCGCCTCGCCTACTGCCTCGCCGTGCCGCCCAAGCCCGGTGAGACGCGCCAGCTCAAAAGCAAAGACCAGGACGGAGTCGATTTCACCGAAACCCTCGTCCCGTTTGTGGCCAAGAACGCGCAGGGTCAGGATCTGGCCAACCTGTTTGAACTGACCATCGCCGCCACGTCCAGGGCGGCCCCGAAAGAGGACGCCGAGAAAATTTCCCTGGTGATCTACCACCCCCAACCTTTTCTGGAGATTCGTCAGCCGTGACGGACAACGCCATCTCCTGCACGCACCGGGCAAGGACCATGATCGCGCCCGCCTCCCGAGACCTCCGGGCCTTCACCCTTTTCGAAGTCGTGCTGGCTCTGGGGATTCTGATGCTGCTTTCCGGTGCCATTTTTTTGATCACCACTTCCGCCCTGGAAGCGACAAAGATCACGCGCGAAGAACAGCGAATTTCCCAGCGCCTGGACGCCTTTCTTCGGGTCACGCGCGACACGTTTCTCGGCCTCGAGGCGAAAGGGGTGGTGTACCTGCGTTTTGAAAAAACGGGGGGAACGACCCCCATGGTCGAGATGGTTCTGGAACGCACTTCGGGGGCGTTCGGGGTGGCGAGCCTCGGTGGCGGGTCCCTCGTTTTGGCCGCCCTCCCCCAGGCTGACGGCTCCCGCACCTTTGCCCTCCGCGTGCTGCCGAAAAATGAGGGCACCCCGCAGGACCTCGAGAACATTCCCTGGACGCCTCTTTTCCCCGGGGTGGAGCGCGTGAAATGGTCGTTTTTTGCCAATGGAATCTGGACGGATGAGTGGGAACCTGCCCAAGGTCGCCCGGAATTGGCTAGATTGACCTTTGAATGCCGAGAACTTGCCGGACCACCCGTGGAAGCGATCTTCTGGATTCCCCCGCTGGCGGGAGCTTCGTCGCGCCCACCCGTGGAAAATGCCCCCACTCCGGAGGCCGGCACATGAGAAGGGACGCGTTCGCCCTCCCGCTGGTCCTGTGGAGCGTGGCCTTTCTCGCCGGACTCTCCCTGCTTCTTCTGGGAGTGGTCAGTCATTGGCTGGATGATCAAAGCCTCGCCGAACGCCGCTTTGCCGCCCGCCAGAATGCCCTTACCGGAATTGCCCTCGGCATGAACCCCGCCGTCCTCCCGGGCGATCCTCTCCTGCGCACCGGCAATGCGGAAAAAAACGGCCACGAAGTGCGCATTTCCGATGAGTCGGCCCGCATCAATCCCAACTACTGGCTGAAAACCAATCAGCGCGAAGGATTTCAAAATCTCCTCGGGTATTGGCAGGTGGAAAAAAGCGACCAGGACAAGGCCATCGATGGCATGACGGACTGGACCGACGCGGACGATTTTGTCCTGCTCAACGGGGCCGAGCGCGGCCAATACGAGGCCCTGGGACTGGCGGGATTTCCGCCCAACGAACCGTTCAACTCGGTGGACGAATTGTCCGCCGTGATTGGCCTCCAGAACATCCTGGCGGAGCGGGAAGGCTGGCGGGATTTCTTCACGGTCTGGCACGATGGCAAAATCGGCATCCTCCATGCCTCGAGTCCCGTGCTTGAGGCGGTGGGCGGGCTGACTGAGGGCCAGGCGGAAGGTTTTCTGAAACTCCGCGCCGGACCGGACGGCATTAAAGGCACCGAGGATGACGAAAAATTCGCCGAGATGGCCGATGTTGTCGCCGTGCTGAACGCCAACGCAAACCAGGCGAAACAATTGGAGGCCTTCTTTTCCCTGGGAAACGGAGCCCGCCGAGTGGAGAGCACCGGATGGGCCGAGGGAGCGTCCTACCAGATCGCCGTCATCGTCGAAGGCCAGACGGGCTCAACTCTCTTGAACTGGGAGGAACAGTGACGCCATGAGTGTGAATTTTCGGCCATGGTCCCTCCTGCGCCCGGGGGCCTCCGGGTGGGAGCTGTGGAAATTCCGCCCCGGCGGCCCGCCGACCTGCCAGCAGGATCCTCCGGCCTCGGCGGTTTCCGCCGCCCCGCGCCTCACCGCCGCCCTCCCGACCCACGATCTCGTGGCGATCCCGCTTTGGCTGCCAGCCTCGGGCAATCTGCGGGAACTCGCCGAATTGGAACTCAGCGCGCGCAACATATTGCGCCGAGGTATGGAAGTGCATTGCCTGCCCATCGAAACCGGGGAAACCCGCTCATTGGTGCTGGCGATGGCGTCCGGCGAAATCGAATCCCCCCTCTTCCGCGGGGCCGGACGCTTCGAAGCCAACGCCCGCACGTGGCTGCCGGCGGGGGCGGATGTGGTGCTCTGGCAGGAATCGGGCGTCCTGTGTTTCGCCATGTTCCGCGGCGACCATTGTGTCTTTTTCTCCACAGGCGGCCCCCCTGGCCCGGGCCTCTGCGGAGCGATCAAACGAACCCTCCTGCGCCTGCGGGCGGAAGGGGTGTTGGTGCGGGAGCCGCAACTGGTCCGGCTCTACGGCGAATTCCCGGAGGCCGTGCGCGAAATTCTGGTGTCGGGACTGGGGATTCCTCTCGAATATTCCAGCGACCCGCCGTTCCCCATCCTCCCGACCAGCGCCGCGGATCTGCCTCCGCCGGCGATTCGGGAGTTGCGGGCCGGCCGACAGCGCCGCGCGCGGTTTGCCGGAATCGGGCTGTCGGTGCTGGCAGTTTATGCGGTCCTGGTCGTCGCCGTGG
>JBGSVZ010000061.1:0-23939 GCA_041752695.1 Terrimicrobiaceae bacterium | reverse complement strand
TTTGGACGCAATGAGAATCCACAGATCACCACAACCAATAACAACACCTTTCCAAGCGAACCTCGCATAACCTATTTTACCGCTCTTTTGGTCGGAAAATGGGGTCCACCTCATTCCGCGCCCACCGGATGCGTGACGGCTGGATTCCCTTTGGCGAGTTCCGCCGGAGCGAGCACTACAAGCTCCACTACACCGAGCTCGGCATCAGCGACCGCATTTGGGTGAGTTTTCCGCTGAACGCCGACACGGAATCCGTCTTCCTCATCGATCGCACGGGATCTTCCCCACACTTTTCCAAGCGCGATAACGGCCTGGTCTCCGCCGCTCTGCGCGGGGTGCGGGAATTTCATCGTCGGCTTTTTCTGAGCCGCGGCCTCCTCATTGGCGACTCCCCCCTCAGCCCGGTCTCCCGGCGCATCGTGCAAAAGCTGCTCACCGGCCTTACCGAAAAGGAAATCGCCCTCTCACTCGGCCAGAACACCGCCACGACTCACAAATACATCAAAGCCATCTACGAAAAATTCGGCGTCAATGGCCGGGCTGCTCTAATGTCCCTCTGGCTGGGAGGGTAAGGAACGTGTCGGCCAGGGGCAGGCCCTTGGGAGAACATGCGGAAGGAAGTTACCCCGCAACACGACCGCGCAGTTTTTTTGTCTCGCCGCGTTTGCGTTTGCCTTCGACCAGCTTGCGCTTGGTGCCACGGGAGCGCTTCGCCTTCTGCCTCCGCGTCTTGGAAATTTCCGCCAGTCGCTGCTGACGTTTCTCCTCCCGCTGCTTTTCGAAAACCTCCAGCAATCGCTCCAGCGCGAGTTGTCGGTTCTGAAATTGCGACCGACTGTCCGAGGCGGTCACCGAAATCCCGGTTGGCACATGTCGAATCGTGCAGGCGGTCGAGACTTTGTTGACGTGCTGGCCCAATTCACCCTGGACGGCGAATTGGAGTTTGGCTGCATCGATTACCGAGTGTTCGTCAAATGTCGTGGCGAAGGCCAATAGTGCATGGCTGACCGGAAGAGTTTCTTCAGGCCGTGATTTCCTGGCGCAGGCTTGGTTCCGCCTCGGGTTTTGCGGTCGGGTCGATCTGACGTGCGGCTCGCAGGCCGGACTCGATCGCGCCTTCCACCCAGCCGGATTTCATCGTGGTGAAATCTCCGGCGAAGTGAATACGGCCCTCCGGTTTCGTCCACTCGTCGATCATCCAGGCTCCACCCAAGGGCGGACCACCGAAAGATGCGCGAATCCAGGGTTGTTCGGACCAGGCGAAGTCCTGCACGGTTACGACTTCGTCGAAGAGGCCGGGCATGTCCTTCATGAAAAGATCCACCACCTCCTGAGCCCGCGTCTCCCGCGGTCGGGCGAGCAAACGCTCCGCGTTCGTTCCGTTGAGGTAGAAAAACACGTTTCCGTAGCCGCCCGATTCGTTCCCGGTGATGTCCACCACCCGCTCCCAGGCCTGATCGGAACCGGCCATCGGCCAGCCATGCACGCGCTGCGAGAGCCACGCGGGGGTCTTGGTCTGAACGATCACCTTCACCGTTTTGTCCCACTCCATTTGCTCAAACATAGTCTTCTTCCGCGGCGTCCAAGCCGGGGTCACCGTCACGTCTTGCAGCACGGTAAAGGGGATGGTTGAAATGATCGCGTCGCCGGTGAATTCCCGCCCGTCCTTGACCGTGACCACAACCTTCGCTCCCGATTGGTTGATGGAGATCACCGGGGCGTCCAGGACGATCCGGTCGCCCAACACCTTAGCCATTGCCTGGGGCAGCCGGTCGTTGCCTCCGCGAATGCGGAAAAGATTTTGGTCGCCAAAATGGTAGGCCAAGTCGGGGATCGCTCCCAGGGCGGGAGAGCCGCTTGTGAAGGTGCCCCCGTGGGCATCGAGCACTTTGAGGAACGCCTCCGAGCCGCCCGCTTTGCGAATGAGATCCCCCACGGTGAGACTGTCCAGCCGATGGCGCGTCGCCGGATCGGGCCAGCCCGCCGCCAGCACCGTGTCGGTATCCAGGCCGTTGACAAAAAGATAATGATTCAGCAGCGAGGACACGGTCACATTACGTTCCTCCGGTTTGAGATCCCAGGGCCAGTTCGCGAGATTTGCGGACTCCGCCGTCTTGCCGTCATACAGGTAGCGGGGCAGCCCGTCGTTCATGCAGAGCAGCGGCAGGCCGAAGTGCCGGATGTAACTGAGCACATACGGCATGTTCGAGCGGAAGTGCCCGCCACCCGCCTCGGTGAATTGTCCGCCTTTGAGCGGCACCGAGAGCAGCCTCCCGCCCACGCGTTTTTGGTATTCGATCACCTTCACGGTGTGCCCAGCGCGGTGCAGCGACAGCGCGGCGGTGAGTCCCGACATGCCCGCGCCGAGGATCAAGATTTCTTTCGATGCGCCGGGTGCCGCAGGAGCAGCGTTCCCTTGCGCGGCGGCAGGCAGGGCGTTGGCAAAAGGGGCGAGGGCGAGACTGCGGAGTGTGTTGCCCAGAAAACGCCGCCGAGAGGGGCCTTCGGGCTGGATTTCGGGGGTTTCGGACATGGAGGAAGAAACGCCAGAAACGTTCAAATATGTCCACAAATTCTTGTTCGTTGCCTCCGAATACGGGTTTCAGGATTTGGGGCGCTACAGTGCGATGCGGCCGCGCAGCTTTTTCGTCTCGCCGCTGCTGGCGTTTGCCTTCCACGAGTTTGCGCTTTGTGCCCCGCGATCGCTCGGCTTTTTGCCGCCGGTCTTTGGAGATTTCCGCCTGCCGCTGCTGGCGTTTTTCCGTTCCTCCCATTGCTCGCTGCGGAATCGGCGGCGGCCCATCGATCCCAGTAACGCGATCCCGGCGATGGCGAGGGCCGTGGTGCTCGGCTCGGGCACGGCGGAGACATAGAAAGTGAGACGGTCGCCGCTGAGCGCAAAGGTTCCGGCGAAGCCGTCGCTGTTGCGGTAGGAGAAGTCCCCTACAGTAAAGTCCGTGGAAAGAAATCGAACGAGCGTGTAGGTCGTTTCGGCCTCCCAGTCCGCATCGACAAAATCGAAGACATACGAGCCGGAACCACGATTCTCGAAGGCGCCGTCGACAAGAAGCCGGTCGGACGAATCGGGGCCCAGTTCGAACCGAAGCTCTGCCCCGGCGTGCCAGGCGAGTCCGCTTCCTGACAGGGTGCCGATGCCATCGCCAGGCGCCAGGATGGCACCGGATTCGAGGGTGATGAATTCGGTCCGTCCGTTTCCGGTGAGCTGAGCGCCCGGCTGGACGCTGACGTTGCCGACGGCGCCGTCCACTTGCAGGGTGCCGGCGTAGAGGACCGTGCCGCCAGTGTAGATGTTGTTGCTGGTGAGGAGCAGGGTGCCCGCCCCGGTTTTGGAAAGGGTGCCGTCCCCGGACAGGACGCCGGAGAGCGTGGCCGTGACGCCGCTGGTGTCGATGAGTGAACTGCTCGAAAGCACCATGTCCACGGATGTGGTGAGGCTGCTGTTTGTCACCTTGAGGAGTCCGCCCGCGAGTTGGAACGAGCCGCCGCCGGGGCCGAGGCGGATGCCATCGGAGCCACCGACGTTGAGCGCACCGCCGGAACCCAGGCGAAAATTTCCCGAAGCGCCGGTTTGACTTCCGAGGATCAGCTCCCCCGTCGTTAGCGCCCCGCCGCTGCCGACGTGCACGGAGCCACCGGCGATCCGCAGCGCCGCGACGGAGGCGTTGGCGGTGAGCTGGAGGGTGCCGGAGCCCGCTTTCGTGAGGGGGCCGGAAGTCGCGATCGCGGAGGCGAACGTCACGTCGTTGGCCTGGAGGTCGAGGGTGCCGCCGGCGCTGCTGATTTCGAGGCGGTTCGAGATGTCCTCGGTGTTTCCCGCGGCCCAGCGCAGGGTGCCCCCAAGGGGGCGGACGCGGCCGGTGCCGAGGCCGCCGGCGCCGAACTCGATCGTGCCGGCATACATCGTGGTGCCGCCGGTGTGGGTGTTGTTGGCGGTGAGGAAGAGGGTGCCGTCGCCGGTTTTCTGGAGTTCGCCGGCACCGCTGAGGACGCCGTTGAGGGTGGCCGTCGTGTCCCGGGTGTCGATGAGGGACACGCCGGAGAGGGTGATCGGAACGGAGGTGCGGAAGGCGCCGGTGATGTCGAGGAAACCCCCGTTCAGGTTCAATTCCCCGGTGCCATCGCCGAGCGCGAGGGTGTCGAGGCCCTGCATGCGCAGGGTGCCGCCGGCGGAGAGCCGGAAGATGCCGTGCCGGCCGCCCTCGGAGCCGAGGATCATAGTGCCGGGGGTTAGCACGGCTCCGCTGCCGACCTGCAGGACGCCTTCGGCGATGCGCACGGTGGTGAGGGAATTCGCGGTGGCGCCGAGGTTGAGGGAGCCTTCGCCGGTTTTGGTGAGCGTGGTGCCGGAGAGGGAGCCGAGTTGGGTAAAGACCCCAAGCCCGGAATCGATGGTCGAGGCGCCGGCGACGGTGACCGGCAGGACGTTGACGATGTTCCCCCCGTTGGCCAGCGTGCCATCCGTGAGGGTGAAGGACCCGCCGACGAGCGGGCCCGTGGAGAGGGCGTCGATGCGAAGACGGGACCCCGAATTGACGTTGACGGACACGGTGCTCATGGGACGGAGGCTCAGCGCGCTGAGGTTCATCGTGCTGTCGGACGACAAGGTGAGCGGCGCGTTGCCGAGGACCATCGTCCCGTTGCTGTTCCAGGTGGAGCGGGTGAGGTTGACGACGCCGTAGATGAACTCGCTCTGGCGGGTGGTGACCGTGGAGTCGGTGAACTGCATCTTCCCGGCGGGAAGATTGGGGGCCGTGAGCGCGTCGACGAAGAGATCATCGACCGTGAGTTGGGAGTCGCTGATGCGGAGGTCCACGTCGGAGCCGGTAAGCTCCATCCGGCGGGCGTCAACCGACGAGCCGGCAGTGGCGTCCATGCGGCCGGGGACGGCGAGGATGCCGGGGCTCCCCTGCACGGAGAGGCTGCCGCCGGAGAGGAACAGGCTGCGGTTGTTGAGGATCGAGCCAAACACGAGGACGTAGGAAGCGGAGAGGCTGCCGCCGCCACTGATCTCGAGGGAGCCGACGTTGCTCACCTGGACGGTCGCGACCGTCCTTGCGCTGGTCAGGATAGCCCCGTCGTTGTCGGAGATACGCGCGAAATCGCCGGAGCCCGGAAGTCCAACGGGCGACCAGTTCGCGGAGTTCTCCCAGGCCCCGGAGGTGGCCGTGAAGTCGAATGTCGCGGCCAGGCCCGTCAGGGCCGACGCTCCGAAGAGCGCCGCGCCGAGGATCGGGCGAAACGAAGGATTCATGGGGATCCTGGCTTGGAATCGCCGACGGGCAGGGACGGAATTTTCACGGAAGGAAGTTTACACCAGTTGCAGCCTGCCCGTCTACCCCCACACGTGGGGGATCAGCGACCCCTGAGCGGTCCGATGGCGTGGACGCTGGCGACGAGGCGATTCTCCTGCCTGAGCTTCGCGAGGATGGCGGCCAATGGGCGGCGCAAGATTGAACCGCAGACGGAACCGCCGGGACAACTTCACGTTTCGACGCGCCCGCGCAGCTTCTTGGTCTCGCCGCGTTTACGTTTGCCCTCCACCAGTTTCCGTTTCGTGCCCTGCGAACGTTTTGCTTTCTGCCGTCGGGCCTTGGAGATTTCCGCTAGGTGCTGCAGGCGCTTTTCCGTCCGCTGTTTTTCAAAAACGTCCAGCAATCGCTCCAACGCAAGTTGGCGATTCATCGATTGCGAGCGGCTGTCCGACGCCGTCACCGCAGTTCCCGTGGGCAGGTGGCGGATGGTGCAAGCGGTGCTCACCTTGTTGACGTGCTGGCCGCCCGGACCGGACGAACGCGAGAAAGATTCTTCCAAATCGTCCGGCTTGATGCGGAGCGAGCGCATGCGCCGGAGGCTTTTTTCGTCGTGGGCCATGCTGGAAGGATAAGCAAAGAAGCGACGGCCTGACGGTATTTTTCTTCGGTCAGGTCGCCCTCCCCAAAATCGCGGAGGCCGTTTCGATGGCCGTGCGCGATAAAGCGCGCATGAACGTTTTTCTCTTTCTCGTCGTCGCCGCTCTAGTTTTGTCGGTTGTCTCCCTGATCAAGCCTCGCTGGCCTTTGCTCCCGGCGGCAGTCATCCTCCTCTCCGTGGCGCTGCTACTTTCGAGGCGCGGATTTTAAGGAAAAACTTCAGCGCGGGTTTGATCCGCGGCGGAATGTTTGTTTTTCTTCCGCCGTGCCAGTTTACAAAGTGAGCGAAAATGGGGGGGTAACCCTCGATCTTTTGGAAAGCGAGGGTCTGCGGATCGCGGTGAATCGGACCGGAGCGGAACTGACCAGTCTCGCCAAGCTCGACGCGGCGGGCTCCTGGCAGGGGTTTTTGTATCGGGACGGTGAAACGTCGCCTCCGTCTGCCGGGTGGGGGAATCATGCAACGGTCATGGGGTATTTCCTCCATCGGCTGTGGCACGAACAGTCCGTCTACCGGGGTACGGTGATCCGCGGGGGTAATCACGGGTTCATTCGCCATTTTGTCTTCGATCCGCCTGAAGTGCGCGGGGCCAGCCTGATTTATCGCGTGCCCGCCTCCCGGGTGCCTCCCGAGGCTTATCCGCTGAAGGTGGGGTTGGAATTAACCTACGCACTCGCGGATGGGGGAGTGCGGGTGGATTTTCTGTTCACCAATGAAGAGCCTTCGCAGGATGCGCATTTGAGTTTCGGTTTGCATCCGGGCTTCGCGGTGACGTCCCCGTTGACCGCCAAGCTGACCATGCCGGCGGGGGATTATGTGCGGCATTATGCCCCGGGAAATTTCCTGAACGGGGAAATGGAAAAAATCGCTTTTCCGGGTGGGGATATGCCGTTCTCCCGGGAAAAGCTGCCCGATTCCTACCTGTTGGAGCTCGCGGGGGTGCCGGAGCGGGTTTTCACGCTGGAAGATTTTGAGTCCGGGCGGCGTGTCTTGCTCGACTTTTCGGAAGTTCCATTCCTTACTCTTTGGAGCGATATGAGCCCATTTTTCTGTGTTGAACCCTGCTGGGGGCTGCCGGACAGCAATCCCCCCGTGCCTTTTGAGCAAAAGGCGGGCATTCAGTTCGTTCGTGCAGGAGGAACGCTGCGTGGGGGCTTTTCCATCCATCCGGGATTTCTTTCATGATTGGGCTCCTGACTTTTGTGGTGCGGGCGGTGCTGCTCGCGTGTTTCACCTTTGGGTTTGTGGTGCTCTATGAGCACGGTCCCGCTGGATTTGTCGCCGGCGCTCCGGTGGAATTGGATCATTTCGAAACCTTTCTCGTCTCCTTGAAGAATGGCGCCCCCGAGACTCCTGAGCCTGCCCCGGCTCCCTCCGTGCCATCCGCACCACCAGCCGCGCCCGCTCCGGCCGTGGCAGCCACGCCCATCCCGGTCTCCGCGCCGCCCAGCCCTCCCAAACCGAAGGGGCCACCCAGCGCTTGGGAACAATTGCAGGCCCGACCGATTGGGGAGGGGATTGATGCCCCGCTCGCCACACCGTTTCCCGCCGACCCGAACTGACGCCGCCGGCGTTTTGTGCTAAAGCTTTAATTATGGCAGTAAAATCCGAAAAAGACCTCCCAGAGAGCCACCGCGCAATGTGGCTCAAGGCCATGAGTGCGATGGAGCTTCGCAACTATGGCTATGCGATCCAGCTCCTCCAGGTGGTTTTGAAAACCTACCCCGACTTTCTCCTGGCCCGTCAGTTGGCGCGCAAGGCCGCGGTGGCGAAATCCGTGGGGAAAAAGGGCATTCTCGGCGGAATTTCAAGTGCGTCCTTTTCGACGATGAAGGTGCAGAGCCTGGTGAAAAAAGACCCTGCCGCCGCGATGGACGCAGTGGAAAAGATTCTCGAAAATGAGCCGCACAACCCGCAGGCGAATCAGCTTCTGAAGGAAGCCGCCCTTGGTGCGGAAATGCCTGAGGTCGCGGTCTTTGCCCTGGAGACGATTATTGAGGGCAATCCCAAGGACACCAAGACCATGCATGAGCTGGCCAAGCTCTATCTCACCTGCAAGCTGCCCATGAAGGCGGTGGATGTGTATGGCAAGATCCTGGACATCACGCCCAACGACCTTGCCGCTGTGAAAGGTGGAAAGGACGCCGCCGCCGCTGCATCAATGCAGCGCGGGGGTTGGGAGAAGGAGGAGACGACCTATCGCGACCTCATTCGCGACAAGGAACAGGCAGTTTCCCTGGAGCAGCAAGGACGGGTGCATCGCAGTGAGGACATGATCGACAACCTTCTGGCCGAGCTCTACGCGAAATACGAACAGGAGCCGCAGAACGTCGATCACGCCCGCAAGATGGCGGAACTTTACGAACAGAAGGAAGATCTCGAGAGTGCGGTGAGTTGGTACAAATACGCCGCCGACCTTTCCGGCAGCGCGGACGTTGCCCTGGTGCGCAAGGTTTCCGATCTACGCCTAAAACAGTTCGACACGTCAATCGCCGGGTTTGAGCAATACATCGCCGCCAATCCCGATGCCGAGGAAACCAAACAATACATCGAGCAACTTGAGGGGATCAAAAAGGACCGGGCCGACATCCTGATTGATGAGGCGAAAAAGCGGGTCGAACGCAACCCGACCGACCTGCAATTGCGCTTCGAGTTTGGGGAGATCCTCGTCAATCTCGGAAGTTACAAGGACGCCATCTCCGAGCTGCAAAAAGCACGCAATAACCCCAACGTGCGCCTGCGCGCGATGAACCTGCTGGGCAAATGTTACACCGAGCGGGGCATGTTTGATCTGGCTGCCAGTACGCTTTCCGCCGCGGCGAGCGAGCTGCAGCAGATGGACAGCACGAAGAAGGACATCGTGTATAACCTTGGCCTCGTCTACGAGAAGATGGGCCAGAAGGACAAGTCCATCGAGTGCATGAAGCAGATCTACGAGATCGACTACGGCTACCGGGATGTCGCCGACCGGGTCGAAGGATCTTACGGCGAAAATCCGTAAGAGCCCGGCGTCGGGATTGAGGACGCCCTAGGCGTGTCTAAGAATGGCATTCTTGGAGGGTGCCGGGCTCTCGGCACCCGGGGTGCGAAAGCGCATATCCCTCCGTTTTATCGAA
The DNA here is from genome assembly GCA_041752695.1 of Terrimicrobiaceae bacterium. GTDB lineage: Bacteria > Verrucomicrobiota > Verrucomicrobiia > Chthoniobacterales > Terrimicrobiaceae > CALCJD01. The sequence continues at coordinate 14,892 of JBGSVZ010000061.1, read as the reverse complement.
AAATCCGCAGGATCAGACGCGCTCTTCGAGCCTGCCGGACAGTTTCGGTACAAATTGTTCGAAGACCACGTTGTCGCCCACTTTGAGGGCGGCCGCCATTTCTTCCTCGCTGCGCGCGACCCATGCCAGGAGGGGAAGTTTGAGGGTGTTGCGGAGAAAATTCGGGGCCAGGGCCGGCAGTTGTTTCCAATGATGGGAAATAAACTGGGGTCCGCTCATCCAATTCATCCCGTAGTTGGCGAGGATTTTCTTTTTCCAGCCGGCCATATCGTCGGTGTCGAAGGTGCAGGAAATCTGTCCGCGGGGAATCTCGGGATGACGCAATCGGAACCAGCCCAGGGTGTAGGGGTTGAAAGATTGGATGGCAAAAGGGCCCCGATAGGCGGCAAGGATCTGGCCGACCACGGGTTCCAACCGGGTGGGGTAGCGGCGGTTTTTGATTTCGATCAACGCCGGCGTGCGACCGTTTATGACCTCCAGCGTTTCCGCGAGGAGGGGAATGTGTTGATCGGTTCCCAGCAGCTTGAGCGCGGAGATTTCCGCCGCGGTGACATCCTTCACTTTGGCGTCGAGACCCGTCAGACGCTTGAGATTCCAGTCGTGGAAGACTACGGCCCGGCCATCGGAGGACACCTGGACGTCGATTTCCACGGGAAATCCGGCGGTGACTGCGGCCTCAATGGCGGCGAGCGAATTCTCCGGCCTTTGGTCGTTAAAGAGGCCTCGGTGGGCGAAGGGTCTGGCCAGCAGCCAGTCGGGAGCAGGCACGATTACGCCATCGGCTGCCCGGCCTCGTAGCGGGCAAGTTCCGCGATGCGGTTTTCGTGGCGGCCGCCTTCGAACGGAGTCGCCAGCCAGAGGTCCACAATGCGCAAGGCAAGATCGAGCGGGATCATGCGCTCTCCGATGGAGAGAACGTTGGCGTTGTTGTGTTTGCGGCCGAGGATGGCGGTTTCTTCACTCCAGCAGAGCGAGCAGCGGACACCTTTCACCTTGTTGGCGGCGATGGCTTCGCCGTTTCCCGAGCCGCCTAGAACGATGCCGCGCTCCGCTTCGCCGCGGGCCACGGCCTCCGCCGTCGGGATGATCCAGAGCGGATAGTCGGTGGATTCGGGGCTGAACGTGCCGTGGTCGGTCACTTCGTGTCCGAGGGCGTTCAGGTGGTCGATGATTTTCAGCCGATAAGCGTAGCCGGCGTGGTCGGATCCGATGGCAATTTTCATACGGAGGCGGGCTGGGGGACGTCGGAGTAGGGGGCCTGCGGCTGAAGGTCGAGCGTGCGCAGGAGGTCCAAGTCGGCATTAGACGAGGGGTTGGCCGCAGTGAGCAGTTTTTCCCCGTAGAAAATGGAGTTGGCCCCGGCAAAATAACACATGGCCTGGGCTTCCCGCGAGAGCCGCGTGCGGCCCGCCGAGAGGCGCACCTTGGCCTTGGGCAGCGCGATGCGGGTGGTGGCGATGAGGCGGACCAGCTCGAAAATATCCACCGGTTCGCAATCTTCCAGAGGGGTGCCTGGCATGGGCATGAGGCAATTGATCGGGACACTCTCGGGCGGGGGGTTAAATCCGCAAAGCACTTCGAGCATGCGGAGGCGGTCGTCTTCGGTTTCACCCATGCCAATAATGCCGCCGCAGCAGACACTCATGCCGGCCCGCTGCACGGCACCGATGGTGTTGAGACGATCTTGAAAGGTATGCGAAGTGACGATATTCGCGTAGTGCTCCGGCGAGGTGTCAATGTTGTGATTGTAGGCGGTGACGCCGGCTTCCTTAAGCTTGTGGGCCTCGGTGTCGGAGAGTTGGCCAAGCGTGACGCAGACCTCCATGCCGAGCTTGCCGACTTCGCGGATGGTCTCGAGCATCTGCTCAAATTTCTGATCGCCATCCCGTACGCCTTTCCACGCGGCGCCCATGCAGAACCGGGTGGATCCATTGGCCCGGGCCTCGTGCGCATGGGGGAGGACCTCGGCGGCAGTCAGCAAACTTTCGCGCTGCACGCCGGTCTTGTACCGGGAGCTCTGCGCGCAATAACCACAGTCCTCACTGCACCCGCCGGTTTTTACGCTCAGGAGGGTGCAAAGCTGCATTTCGTTTTCCGGCCAGTTTTCCTGATGGGCCCGCCGGCCCTCTTCCAGAAGGTCAAAAAACGGACGACGATAGATTTTTTCGAGATCGGCAAAAGTCATGCTCACGTGGCCTTCTTTTTTATCTGACCCGGGGCGGGCGTCAAATGTTTCGCGGAAGTGGATTCCACCTCGCCATCGTGGAAACGGGTGCGTAACGAGCCGCCGATGAGAACTTTTTTTGCGGAAGTGAGCGGAAGCCCGGCTTCGTCGAGCGTGATGGTGTACCCCCGGGCGAGGGTGGCGGAGGGATTTAAAGCCTCCAAAACCCCACTCGCCCGCTCAAGTCGGCTGCGGCGGGCGGTGATGTCCCGGGTGAGGATTTCCTCCATTTGGCGGTGAAAAATGGCGCCAGCCTGCCGGGTTTCGCGGATGGCCTGGGCGGGGGAACGTGCGGTGAGGCGGGACTGCAGTTCGCCCAGAACGTGACGGCGCCGCTCGACCGTGAGCGAAGCGTGGCGTTCCAGGGAGTCCGCCTGATGGTCGAGGAGTTGGCGCAGTTCGAGAAGCCGGCGGGAGGGTTCCCGGAAAAGGGGGGACTGACGGAGCGCGGTGATCCTGGCGGCCAAAAGATCCAGCCGATTGCGACAGGCCCCCGTAAGGCGGGTGGCGTCCTGCTGCAAGCGTCCCAGCACCACGAGACGGTCGGCCGCGAGGATCTCGGCGGCGGCGCTGGGAGTGGCGGCGCGGAGGTCGGCGACGAAATCGGAAATGGTGAAATCAATTTCGTGACCGATGGCGCTGAGCACGGGAAGCGGGGAGGCGGCGATGGCCCGCGCGACCACTTCGTCGTTAAATTCCCAAAGATCTTCGATGCTGCCGCCGCCGCGGGTGAGAACGATCACATCCACGGCGGGCAGGCCGTATTTTTCCATCTCACCAAATTCCCGCACGGCGCGGGCGATTTCCGCGGCAGCTCCCTTGCCCTGGACGCGCACAGGATTGATCACCACTTCGATGCCGGGGTGACGACGGTGCAGCACGTTGAGAAAATCCCGGATGGCCGCGCCGGTGGGCGAAGTGACCAGTCCGACCCGCCGGGGAAATTTCGGCAGCGGCCGTTTGCGTGAAGAATCGAAAAGCCCCTCACTCGCCAACTGGCGCTTAAGGGCTTCAAAACGCGCCTGTAAAGCTCCCTCGCCGCGATTTTGCACGACCCGAACGATCATCTGATACTGCCCGCGCGCCTCGTAAACGGTCACATTCCCGTAGACCTGCACGTTCTGGCCGTCGGCCAGTTTCATTCCGCGCAGCCCGACCGCCGCGCTGGCAAAAAGCACGCAGGTGAGCTGGCTCGAAGCATCCTTGAGGGTGAAATACTGGTGGCCCGAAGCCTGACGACGAAGGTTGGAAATCTCGCCCTCCACCCAGACTTCGCCGACGCCGCGTTCTATCAAATCGCGCACCCGTCGGGTGATTTCCGCCACGGTGTGAATCTTCGGCTCCGGCGCGGAGGCGGGCTTTCCGTGAAGATCGAAATCGAGCTGCATATTTGTGATCGTGCGGAATTCCTGCGCTGCGGCAAAGGGGAATTTTCTCGCGTAAACCCTGCGCCTGTCCGTCGTCAGGGCGATTTTACGCGATTATTTTCCCGGAACTCCCGGGGGGATATCCCAAACTCGCTCTTGAAGGCGCGGGAGAAAGCGCTGGCGCTGCCGAAGCCGGCGCTCTCTCCGACCTGCTCTAGAGTCATGTCGGGGGCCTTCATCAGCCATTTGGCTCTTTCGAACTGCACATGAGTAAAAGCGTTTTGCGGGGAGATCCCGCGGATTTTGTGGAACAGACGACGCAGATGGGTTGGGGATAAATGGATGGCCCGGGCAACATCGGAGATATTTGGTGCCGTGGAGAGATTGGCCTCATACCAGGCCATGGCTTCCTTGACTTTGGAGGCTCCATAATTTTGGGGTGCTCCCCATTCTGTTTTTGGAACGTGCTTCAGGAAGAAGAGGGTAAGCTCGGCGGCGACTATCTGATAGATGAGCGGCTCGAGAAAACCTGCTCGCTTTTGAACATCCAGCGGGGTTGTTCCCAAACGCTTTCTGGCCTCGCCGCACCGATCATAAAGTTTTTGCAACGCGGGAATTTCCGACGCTTGAAATGGCACTTTGCGATAACCGCCCACTCCGACGATGGAACGGACGGAATATTCGGCCTCATCGAAATGGAAAATAATATTCCGGCACCTGTCCCCCCGTTTTCCTCCCCAACCATGGACGCAGTCCGGGCCTGTGAGGACAAGGACCGGGGAGTAGAGCCGCTCGGTTCTTTGCACACCTTTCTGCTGGATAAGCAGATCACACTGTCCTTCCACGAAGAACTGAAACTCCCACTGGCCCCTGGGGTAGGGCTGAATCGGGAGTTCTCCGTAGCGGCGCTCACCTTGGTTTCGGTAAAAGAGGAACACAGGGCCAATCTGGTGCAACGGGCGAAAATATCAAGTCTTTGAGCGTTTCTCCTATGGCAGGAAAGCCGGTTTGGTGGGATTTTCGTGACTGGAATGGACACTCAGAATTTCCCCCTCTCCTCCGGGTTCAACGATCATTGTCGCACCCGCTACGCCGTGGTCGGAACGGGGGGGCGGTCCTGGATGTTCATCCAGGCCCTTTCCACGAAGTATCGTGATCGGAGCGAGTTGGTGGGGTTTTGCGATACGAACCAGACGCGGATGAGTTTTTACAACCGGGAGATTGCCGAAAAATCCGGTGCTTCACCAGTGGCGACGTATCCGGCGCTGGATTTCGACACGATGATTCGTGAGCAACGTCCGGATGTTGTTATCGTTTCGTCCATCGATCGGACGCACCACGAATACATCGTCCGGGCCATGGAGCTTGGGTGCGATGTTGTTACCGAAAAACCGCTCACGACCGATGTCGAAAAATGTGAGCAGATCCTTGAGACCGTCGAACGAACCGGGCGCAAACTGACGGTGACTTTCAATTATCGTTACGCGCCCATTCGCAGCAAGGTGAAGGAATTGCTCCTGGCGGGAGCGATTGGAGAGGTGAAATCCGTACATTTCGAGTGGCTCCTCGACACCAATCATGGGGCCGACTACTACCGTCGCTGGCATCGGGACAAACGAAATTCCGGCGGCCTCATGGTACATAAATCCACCCACCATTTTGATTTGGTCAATTGGTGGCTGGATTCCTCGCCGGAGACCGTTTTCGCTTTTGGAAATCTCGGTTTTTATGGACGTCAAAATGCCGCCGACCGGGGAGTCACCGCGTTTTACGATCGTGGAACGGAGGACACGCCCGCAGCCCTCAATGATCCTTTCGCTCTTGATCTGCGCAAGTCCGAAAACCTGCGCCAATTGTACCTCGATGCCGAGCACGAAGATGGATACCGTCGGGACCAGAGTGTATTTTCCGAGGGTATCACAATCGAGGATACCATGAATGTGCTGGTGCGCTACAAATCCGGGGCGCAGATGAGCTACAGCCTTTATTCCTATGCGCCATGGGAGGGCTACCGGATTGCCTTCAATGGCACCAAAGGCCGGATCGAAGTCAATCACCAGGAAGCCTCTTACATCAATGCCGGAACGGGGTCTCTCAGCGAAGGTGTTTCCAGCTCGGAGCAACTCATGCTAATGCCTCTCTTTGGTAAACCCGAGTTTGTGGAGATTCCCAAAAGCGAGGGCGGGCACGGGGGCGGTGACCCGATCATGCTGGATGAGATTTTCGGAGGAAAACCGTTTCCGGATCCGCTCCACAGGGCGGCAAATCACATCGATGGCGCGCGTTCCATCCTCACCGGGATCGCGGCCAACGAGTCGTTTCGCACCGGCCTCCCGGTGAAAGTCGACTCCCTCCTCCGGCTGGAGGAGTGGCTGCCTTCACCCGTGGCCGGGAACGACGCGAAACTTCGGCACATTGGCGATCCTGCGATTGCCGCAGGCTGACGCCAATTGCCGCCCAAGGTTTTCATCCCCCATGAACCGACTTTTCCGTCCTTTGAGAACACTTCAAATGATCCGCCGCTGCATTTGCCCGAAGCTGATATGGGTTGGGTTCCTTGCCGCCGTTTTGCCACAATTGCCTGCCGCCGAAACCCCGCTCGACATTCTGGGTGGCCCCAAGTGGGCATGGAATCCCGGATACGAGTTTCCCGGAGCCAAAGGAGACCGGCGATTTGAGACGGTGGATGGACGCGACGCCTTGGTTGTGAATTACGATTTCACTGGCGGGGGAGCATATGTGATTGCAGGGACCCGCGTTGAAATTGCAGCGGGAGCGTCCAGCTTGGATTTTGACGTGCGTGCGCACCGGAACCTCAAAATTGTTGTGCGGCTCGAGGATGCGGAAAAACAAACCCATCAATACAATGTGCTCTACGAAAACCCGGGCCAGTGGCAGACCCTGTCCCTCGACCTGAAGGCCACTCCGCCGAAAAGCTTCGGCGGCTCAGCCGATGGCGTCATTCATTATCCCATCAGAAAATTCTGGATTGGCATCGGCAAGGGGGGCACCGCCCTGGATCCCGGCGAGGCCGCGGTTTCGAAGATTAGAACCGTCGAATAAGCGACCAAAACGCAGATATTTTCATGAAGGCATTTTCTTTCCTCTTGTCACTCACCCTTTGCACCGGAGCATTGGCCCAAACCCTGACGCCGTTCGGCGAAGGGGTTTCTGCTTCCCCCAAGGCGGTCAAAGCCGTCGCGGTGGCTAAGTCCGAAGCGAATTTTCTCGGTACGGAGCTGGCTCCGCTCTGGAGTCTGGAAAACCCCCGGCCGGACACGGAGGGAAAGGTTTTTTCGTTTGAGCGGGCAGGGGATCAGGATGTGCTGCGCATCAATACAGAATTTTTGGAGCCCGAAAAAACCACGCTCCGGCTGCCGCTCCCGGGAGACGGTCCCGCGAACGGAACTCTCTGGGCCCGTAACAAGGCCTCCTTCGTCACCTTTCTCTGTCAGAGCAACAAGCCGGCGCAAATGTCCTTCCATTTGTTACAAAGAGGCAAATCGGCTGGGTCCTTCTCGACTAAGTTTGGCGTGAAGCCTGATGCTTGGGAACAGGTTGTTTTGCCCATCGCGGACTTTAATCTCAAATCCTTTGACAAAGTTTCCGGGCTGGGGTTCCGGGTCATCTCCGCGGAAAAAAGCACGGAGGTCCGGATTAAGGACATTCGCATCACAAACGCACCGTTCTCCGACGCGGCCTGGGCGTCCCATCAGCTTAAGATCAAAATCGATGGCGATTGGAAGTTTGCCGCGGATCCCGGCGAAAAGGGACTTCAGGAAAAGTGGTTCGAGTCCTCCTTTGACGACTCAGGCTGGAAGGTGCTCAAATCCGGCCTGGACTGGCAGGCGCAGGGAGTCGAGCACCATGGCTATGGCTGGTATCGCCAGCAGATCTTTGTGCCCAAGGAGTTTCAGGGCGTCCCTCTCAAGATCACCCTGTGCGAAATCAAGTCGGACGACGACATCTGGTTCAACGGCGAACGGATTGGCGGATTCAGCGGCGAATACAAATACAATAACTGGAATACGCGCACTTATATTGTCCCCTCAAGATTTATCCGCTACGGCGAAAACAACAGCATCGCTCTGCGCATCTGGGGCGGCAATATAACCTTTATTGGAAACAAGAGCGGTCTGGTCAAGGGTCCGCTGGTCGCGGAACTCGATCCCTATCTGGTCAAGTTGCGGGAACCGGGCGGAGAAGCCGTCGCAGCCGACTTGTTTGATTTCTCGAACATGCAGCAGGGACGGGCTTTTGAAGTCGTGTTTCCTTTCCCCGCAGAACTGGCCCAGTCGGCAGGCGTGCGGATGAACTATCGGTTGGTGGACTCCACCGGTGCGGCCATCACTTCCGGAGCGGTTCCTCTTACGCCCGCCACGGAAGGCCCCGCCCAGGCGGTTGTCCCGGTGGATGCGGAGACGTCGCGGACGGTTTACCTTCGCGGGCGTTTTTGGGCCCAGTTGGTCCTTGAGGATGCGGCGGGAACTGTTCTTTACGCCGGAACCCGTGCGTTCGACCGCCCCTCCTTCGCCAAACGGGACGGGCTGACGCTTCCCGCCCTCGAGGAAAAATTCGAAGATACTCCTTATGGGAAACTGAAGTTGATCGATGAAATCGATCTTTCCACTCCTGTTTTCGAGGATCCGCATCCGTATATGCAGAGCGGTTACGAGAAAGAACAGGAACGCATGCCCGCCGGATCAGATGTGGACGTGAAGGTGACGGATATCCTTGGCCGAAAAGCGAAGGAAAGCGAATACGGTTGGTTTGCCTATCGCATCGGACGCGGGAAGCTCAACCCCCGGTCCACCTATCTGCTGCGCATGGAATATCCGGAAGACAAACCGCGGTTCGCGCCGATAGAAATTCAAGTCGGACAGAATTTCATGGATGTGGGGTGGAAGAGCGGCGTTGCGCCGGACGACGTATACGAAAACTGGCCGATCGCCAAAAAATGGAGCTCGTACGATGTCGTCGTTCCGCTTGACGATGAAACCGTCGGTACCGGAGGTACCGGCACGGCCTCGGCGGAGCATGGGTTCTGGGTGTATTTCATGAACAAACGGGAAGACGGCGGATTTTACACCATGTGGGAGGCGGGCCCCGCTGTTGGAAAGATGAAGCTTTACGAAATCAATCCAGAAAAGGACGCCCCGGTGATCCAGCGGCCGGAGGGCCTCCCGAGTCGTGTTCTCGCCCTGGACTGGGAGCGTCAACCGGATGGCAATCCCGAGGACATCGTGAAATATGCCAAGCTGATGGGCTACACCGCCGTTTCGCCTGTCATCATCAAATGGCATTTCATGAATTTTAGCGAACCGCTCGATGGCTATAATTCGGTCCTTGTTGATGAGCAGAATTATTGGGTCACGAGACGGTATGATCCCGCCGATGGGCTGCCTGCTTCCTCTCCCATTCCGGGACGGAAAACCCAGCACCAGCTTTTTTTCGAAGCAACGAAAAAGTGGGGTCTCGACTATATTCCCCGCTTCGAATGGGGTGGTTCGCAGGACCTGCCGGAGGCAGCCAAGGCGATTGGTGTGGATGGCAAGCTGGCCAAGCCCAATCGGTTTTCCCAATGGTCCAGTAATTTGCTGCACCCGGCAACCTGGGACGACCTTAAAAAATTGATGGACCATTTCATCAAACCTTATGTGAAGGATAATCCGCAATTAACGGGCGTGCTGTGGCGCATCCGTTGCGATCGTCTGCCCATCAGCTACGGCGAGACCGATCTGGAGCTGTTCTCCAAAGAAACCCACACTCCGCTGCCTGCCGGCGGACTGGCCCAGAAGGTCGCCTGGGCGACTGGCGAGGGCCGGGCCAAATACGATGACTGGTGGCATCAGAAGCGCGCCGATTTCCATAAAAAACTTTCCGCCCTTCTGCAAAGCTACCGCCCCGGCATGGAGCTATATTATTATAACTGGGACGGTGACAAATTCGGTCTCATCCTGCCCGACACCACGATGTGGGCTTTCAAGGCCAAGGTGATGAAACCGGCTCCCGAAGGCGGGCGGGCCGCCTACGAGGCGGAGCGGGCTGAGCGAAAAAAACTCACCGCCGCAGATTATATCGAGACAGTGAGAACAGGCAATTTCGGCGAGCCGAGTAAGGGAATTAATCGGGCGGATTATGGGATTCGTCCGGAGCTCTACCGGGATACCGCAGGCATTCAGATCTTTGCCCCGGCCAATTACCTTTGTTATGCCGACAAGCCGGAGTATTTGAATTATTTTCAGACGAAGGACGGCTTGGCGGTGAGCAACGTCGTCTCCTACGACGAAGTCAATGCCCGAACCATCAACCCGAAATACGAGGGCAATATGATCACTCCGGGTGGACCGGCCTTCAGCATGGCGCTGGAGCTGTTGGGCTATTTTCACGGGGACGCCCGCACGTTGAATTACACGGTCTACACCTATGGCCGGGGATATGCGGATGCCCACCGCCGCTTTGCCCAGGCGTTCCTTGCCCTTCCGGCGATTGAAGGAACGGTCCTGGACCAGGGAGATCCGGATTTGAAGGTGCGCCTGTATCCATCGGATAAGGGAACCTATCTCGGGGTCGCCTTCAAAGGGTATGAAGGAAAGAAACTGACCATTGCGATTCCCGGCAAGGCGGGGGCAAAGCTGAAGAATCTGGTCACGAATGAATTCGTGAGGACGACGGACTCCGGGAGTAATTTGGAGTTTGTTCTGGAATCCGGTCCGATGGAACTGAACGCCTTTCGTCTGGAGTGACCCCAAGGGGGGGATATTATTCAATGGAACCTTGTTCATGTTTCTTCCCTTCCCGAATGCCGGTATTGCCGGTGGTTTTTCTTTTTTTCGGGTTGGGATGCGTGTCCTCCCCGGCCGCCGTTCAGCTGCCGCCAATCTTCTCGGACCACATGGTTTTGCAGGCGGGGCGTCGGGTCCCGGTGTGGGGTAAGGCCTCGCCCGGAGAAAAAGTGGAAGTGCGCACCGGCGTGCAGATCAAGACCGCGGTCGCAGGCAGTGACGGCACGGATTTCACAATTAGCGACGCTCTGGCCGGGGAGGTTTGGTTGTGTTCCGGACAATCCAACATGGCGTTGCCGGTTTCGAAGGCCAAGGATGCGGTGGCTGAGGCTGCAGTCGCCGATTGGCCGAAGGTCCGCATGTTTCAGCCGAACAAAAAATGGATCGTGTGCTCGCCCCAGACGGCAGGGGCTTTTTCGGCCGCGGCATATTATTTCGGCCGGGAAATTCATCAGAAAACCGGATCCCCGGTCGGGTTGCTTAATGTTTCCTCCGGTGGCACGCCAATAGAGCTGTGGACCAGCCTGGAAGCGCAGAAGGCGGCTCCCGAGCTGGCCCCGCTCTTCGTCGGAGAGCCGGCGCAAGCAGGCCCGGGAGAGGATTCCAAGCAGGCGGAGAGCGACCGCCAGCAGGCTCTGGAAGTGGAGGGAAAACAGGCGGTCGCCGCTCAGAAAAAAGCGCCCGGATACCTTTTTGAAGATCGCATCCTTCCCCTGGTCCCTTTTGCGATTCAGGGCGTGATTTGGTATCAGGGCGAGGCCAATTCGTACACGAAGAACGCGAACCTCTATGGCAGCCAGTTGAAGACGATGATCAACGATTGGCGGTCACGCTGGGGGTATGACTTTGCCTTCATTTCCATTCAACTTCCGGAATTCGGCCCGCCGCAGACGGAGCCGATGCAAACGCATGGGCGCGTGCTCGTGAGGGAAGGCGTTTTGAAGTCCCTGGAACTCCCTAATACTGGAATGGCTGTCACGCTGGGAACCGGTGAGGAAAAATCCAACCATCCGCTCAACAAGCAGGAGGCGGGAAGACGTCTGGCCCATTGGGCTCTTGCGACCGTCTATGGAAAAAAGGACATGGTCGCCTCAGGCCCTCTTCCTGCGGAAAGCAAAGTGGAGAATGGCCGGGTGGTGGTGAAATTCTCCCATGCTGATGGCGGCCTGGCTGCACAGGGTGGGGGGGCTCTGAAAGGGTTTGCCATCGCCGGTGCCGATGGCCGGTGGGTGTGGGGTGACGCGGTGATCGACGGCGACAGCGTGGTTGTTCAAAGCCCGGAGGTGAAGGAGCCGGTGGCCGTCCGTTATGCCTGGGCGATCAACCCTGTTTCGGCGGATCTGGTCAATGGAGCCGGTTTTCCCGCCACGCCGTTTCGCACCGACAGCGAACCGCTCGAGAGTGCCGCGGGCCGATGACTTCGGATCCCGCGATGAATGATATTCTGCCCTCCGAGCGCCTGACGTATCTTGACGCGAAGACCGGGGTTGAGGTCATTCAGTGGACCCTGGCCGCGTGCAAAAACCATCACCTCTATTTCACCAGCCACAGCGTAACGGCGGACAATCGCTGGCTGGTCTTCTTGTCGGAACGGGATGGGCATCCGAACATTTACGCGATTGACCGCGGTGACGGCGGCATCCGCCGCCTGAGCAAGAATCGGGACGGTCTGCTGCGAAGCTATGTTTATCCCGGAGGAGGAATCCGCGGGTTAAGCAAAGCCTCCCCGAGTCTGGACCCCATTCGGAACCGGCTCTTTTTCATTCGTGACGATCAGGTTTTCCGCGTTGATCTCGACGATCCTGATCCGGAGGAGAAGCGTCTCTGCAGGCTGCCATCGGGTTGGTGGGGGGCTTACACCCACATTTCGCCCGACGGGAAAACGTTCTGTGTTCCCTGCACGGACCCCAGGGCTTTCGGCAACGAGGCGACCCAGTGGGAACAGCTCAACCACGTCCCGACGCGGATGAGGGAGAGGGGACTGCAGACCCGCCTCTATTTCATCGACGCGGAAACCGGCACCACGCGGACCGCGGCTGAGATGCCCTTCTGGGTGACCCATGTGCAATTTGATCCGGGCGGAACCGGTCGGTTGTTGTTCAATCTGGAAGGGCATTTGAAAGGCATTCCGTTGCCCGACCGCATTTGGTGTCTTGAGCCGGGCGGTTCCTGCCGTCCTCTTGCGCGGGAAGAGGGTGGGGAGTGGCGTTCCCATGAAAACTGGGCTCCGGATGGCAAAAGCATTGTCTATCACGGCCAGCGCATGGGCCGGGCCTTTGTCGCCGCCCGCACCTGGGAGGGAACCTTGCTGCACGAAATCCCCCTCGACGGGGTGGAGTGCCATCATGCCACCAGTCTGCCGGATGGAGGCGGGATGGTGGTGGATCGGGTTGATGGGATGATTTCCCTGCTGGAGCCGCGTATCCCGAATTCAGAGTGGCACCTGGAGGACCTTTGCCGACATGACACGAGCTATGACGATCAGGATGCCCATGCTCATCCGCTGGCCCGACCGGATGGGGGAGGCGTGGTGTTTACGTCGAATCGGAGCGGGCATTGCCAAGTCTATGAAATTGCTCTGCCTTCGAATTCAAGGGACGCGAAGGGAGGGAAAACGTGGTTGGAAATGTAATATGTTGGGGCGGTGTGCCCAGGGAGCAGCCGCCGGACTAATGGTTTATTGAAACTTCGCCCCCAACGTATTCCCCGAATGACTGATCTTCTCAAAATATTTTGCATCTCGACCCTTGCTGCCGGGTCTTCTCTTCTTCGGGCGGAAACGTTTCCCGACCTGCCTTCCGTCTACGTCCACTATGCTACGGATAGCGAAAAAAATGGAATCCTGCCCGGACTCGAGGAAAGCTTTACGGGCTCCGCGATCGAAGTTGGAACCGACCGTTTGAACCTTGCGGATCTGGGTTTCGATTCGCCGACCTACCCTAAGGGACTTGGGTATGGCGCGCCGGTTTATTTTTCCTCGACCGGAAAGTTGCCGGCCCCCCTTTTGCCGGACAAGCCGTATTACATCGTTCCTGCTGCAGAAGGCGGCTATCGCGTTTTTCCCGCCGCGATGGACGCGGATGCCGCGATTCAACCGGGCGGTGTCCCTGGCGAGCGGGTTTTTCCAGCGCAGAATGTCGTGCAGGGCGTGGGCAGTGTGGTGTTTCGCGATGGCGGAACCGGCCAGCACACGCTTTTCTCCAAACCTCAGCTATTTCAGTTCGCCGATCTTTCCGGCACGGGATTTGACGCGTTCGCGCGAAGTCTCAAAAACCGTCACATGATGTTGGAAGTGGACAAGGATGCGGAGGGGCGGACTTTCGCGCGGACAGCCGGGGCGCTGGTCCGAGAGAACTGGATTGGCAGTTATAGCGCCTATGGACCGACCTTTTTTCAAGGCCCTTCCGAGAAACGCGCGGAGGCCCGTCAGCACGTGGGCGGCAAGCGGGTCGTGTATCAGATTTTTGTGGTTCGCGTCCGTTCGTATCAGGAGCGGCAGGTCCTCAAGTTCATGGCCGATCCCAAGGATATTCAGATGGAGAAAGGCCAGATTTTTCACGCAACTGATGCCCGGGCGGCCAATCGCTTTGCGGATGGTGATCTTATTCAGGTGAAAACTTATGGCGACGGACGACTTCCCTCACCGCTGAAAGAGGGGACGGGCTACTTTGCCAGCAAGATCGACGGAAAGAACATCGCCCTGCATGCCACCCGCGACGATGCCCGGAAACGGACGAACCCCATCGCATTCACGGATAATGGGAGTGGGTCGTTTCTTTTTTGGGCTCCCGAACGTGTCGCGGATTCGCGGCGCTGGAGTTTCTTCGCAGAGGTGCTCGCTCCGGACAGCGGGGGGAACACGCTGTCAGCGCGACTGGTGGAGCCGATCAAAAACGGCGTGGTGAAAAACAGCACGGCCTTCGTGACGTCAGGACCTGGAAATGGGGAGCTCCGTGGCCCGATTCTGGCGGAACTGGTTCCGGTAATCTTCTGGACCCCTCCGCGCGCAAGTCTGCCGCCTCCGTTGAAATCCGGTGTGCGTTATTGGACTGGTCGAGCGGGCGGCTCCGCGATCCGACTCTACAATTCCCCGGAAAGCGCCCGGGCTGATTCGGGCAAGGCCACCGCAGAATCCTCTTGTATCAAATATTCCGGTGCGGGCGTGGGCGAGTCACTGATCAGCATGGACGACCAAGCTGCGGGTATCGCTTTCGGGACTCTGTCGAAAAATTTGCCAGTCTTTCAGCATCGGATTCCTTTCAATGCTCTACAGGTATTGGTTTTCAAGATCGATTTCGACCCGAAGGACCGCCCTGCTTCTTATCAGAGCCTTGGAATCAATGAGGTTTTCACCGAGGGATTGGAGCTGGAAAGACCGAAGTGAGGTGGACCCCAAAAATCGGACCAGTGGTTAAGCTATAGATTTTGCGGGAATCGGGAGGGAGGGATACAAGGAAAAAGCCGATGAAAGGAAAACGCAGAAGACACGAGCCGGAGTTCAAAGCCCGAGTGGCGC
>JBGSVZ010000060.1:0-12905 GCA_041752695.1 Terrimicrobiaceae bacterium | reverse complement strand
GCTCCCGACGGCGTGAACCGCTTTCACCAGTGGCTGGATGCCGGATACGCCGGCACGATGGACTATCTGCCCGCCCGCGCTGCCGCCTACAACCATCCGCAGCACGTCCTCCCGGGCGTCCGCATTTTTTTCCTGCACGGCGGCGGCATTGAGAAAATCCAGGGCCCGCTCGTGTAGTTGGAGTCGGATCGCGGCATTTAAGAACGGCTGCCGGATTCCCGGACGGGCCTCCGCCGGAGCCATCCCGTAAGCGCGCTCCCAAGTTTCCAAGGCCTTAAACCAATTGCCGGCAACCTGCTCGGCCGTGGCCAGATCCGCGACCGTCTGCCATTCACCGGAACGCCCGGCCGCGAGGGACACAAAAATCTGCAACCCGACCTCTGTGTTTCCCCGGTCCAGTTCCAGGAGCCCGATCCGGCGGCGGTATCCGAGAGCCTTGTCGGGAAATCGGGCCGCCAGGGCTTCCAGCACCTCGATGGCACCCGCGGCGTCTCCCGTTTCCCCCAAAGCCGTGGCCAGGGCCTCTCCCACAGGGCGGGAGTCGCTGTACTTTTGCCCGGCCTCCCGCAAAACTGCCAAAGAGCCAGCCGGGTCCCCATTCCAACGCAGCCAGCGCGCCAGCCGCAGCCAGATCGTTTCCCCGGCGTCCGGGCGGCGCGTCATTTCCCGGAGTTCGTCCAACTTGCCGGCCATCTCCCGGCCGCCACCGCCTACTTCGGGCGCGCTTTTCCCGCCGGTCTGAACCAGCAAATGCAGACGGCGATCCAAATCCTCGCGGGGCATTCCGCTGGCGGCCGCGCACGCTGTTTCCAACACCTGCCGGGCGGCGCCGGAGTCGTTTCGCGCCGCCAACAGCTCAGCGAGGTGCAGGGCAAAATCAGGATTCGCGGAATCGTGCTCAGAGGCCCTTTTCGCCCAGACGAGGGCCGCGTCGTCCATCCGGGCCTGGCGGAGAATTTGCGAAAACCGGAACGCGGTCGCGGCGACTTCCCCAGGTGAGCGTCCGGCGAAATCCTGACGATCGAGCGCGGAAGCGGCTTCCAGGAAACGATTTTCCCCGAGGTAAAACTGCGCAAGTTCGAGCGTCGCCGCCTCATCGCCGCGGGCGGCAGACTGTCGTGCCGCCAGACGTCGCTCCATGGGGGCAAAGAGTTTCATCCGACGGTAAAATTCCTGCGCCCGACCCTCCGCGGTTTCCTCGCCGGGATGCGCCGCCAGAAATTCCTCCACGCGCCTCTCCGCTCCGGCTTCGTCACCGGAAAGGGCCGCGACCTCAGCCCGCAGAAAGAGAACGTCCGCATCTCCCGGGCGCGCCGCCAGCACGCGATCATAGATAGCCGCGGCCGCGCCGGGATTGCCCGCGGCGAGTTCACGCCCGGCCACCGTGAGAGCGAGGGCCGTGTCGGCGGGGGACAATTCCGCCGCCTTGCGCAACCAGACGAGCTGATCCGCTTCCCGGCCGGCAAAGGCAAAATACTCCGCCAGCCGCAGGGCCGCCTGAACATCGCGGGGCCGGTCTTCGACCGATTGACGCAGACCCTTTTCGACCGCATCCAACGTGCCGGCCTGACGATGAAGTTCCAACAGACGGAGCCGCGCCGCTGGCAGTTGCCAATGACCGGGACCCAGCAGCGTGAGAAGCGATTCCTGCGCGAAGATTGCCTCGACCAGCAAACCCGACGATTCCTGCAGGCGCGAGATCTCCTGCCAGGCTTCGAATCGCTCGGACGGAAGGCCGTGCTCGGCAACAACCTTGAGGTGGATCACCGCCGACTCCCGATCTCCAGAAGTGACACCGGCCTGGGCGAGCTTGCGGCGTAAGCCGAGATCCTGCGGGCTCAAGGCCACCGCCTGCTCCCAGGCCTCCCGGGCCCCAGCAGCATTACCCGCCTTTTGCCGGCAGACGCCGAGCTGAATCCACAGCGCAGGTGAAGGGTCGGCCTCCACCGCTTTTTCCAGAACGTCGGCCGCTCCCGCCGCGTCCCCCTTCGCGGCCAAGCGAGTCGCCAGGAGACCGGCCGCGGCAGCGTCCCCTTTTCCCGCCGCGGTCGTCAGGATCGTCTCCGCCTCAGACGCCCGACCCGCTTTCTCCAGCAGAGCCGCCGCCAGAACAGGATGAGCCGCCGCTTTCTGACGCGCCATTTCGCGAAGCCCCTCCCCCTCACCGGCCTCGTTGTAAATGACCCACAAACGCTCCAGCGCCGTCGTTTGCGCCGGATTTCCTTCCAGAATCGAAAGATACCGGTCCGCGAGTTTTTGAGAATTCCCCTCCAGCGCCCACACCCGCCCTGCCACCAACAGGCTCAGCGCAAGGGCAGGGAGGCGCTTTTTCATCCCGCCTAAAGTACTCAAATCCCCCGCGACGGCAACCCGGGATTGCCAAGCTCAAGCCCGGCACTCAGGATCCGCTTAGGCCTATTTGGCTACCGGCATGGTCGGAAGGACCATCGGCTTGTACTCGGAGGGAACGGCAAAGTCGGCCTCGGCAATCGGATCTTCCGAAAGGGCCACCACTGTCATCGTCATCTTGCCCTTGCCGGGCATGAACATTACGGTCCGCATGGGAAACCCGCTGATGTTCTGATCTTTCAACATGCCCTGCAACGGGTCGGCCGCGGCGGAGGTCTGTGCCATTTCCTTCATCAGCTTTTCCACCGCCGGCAAATCTTTCGTCAGCCAGAGCTTGAACTTCGCCCCTCCGAGGGAGGCTTCATATTCTTCACAGGCGAAGCCGCTGATCGTCTCCTTGTTTCCGGTCGCTTTGGGCGCGTCCATCTTGGGGATCTGCTGCGCGCGCTCCTCCTGCATCTTCTTAACGGTCGCGCCGGGAATAGTGGCGACGGCCTTCTGCTGGTGAAGCAGCGTGGTCACATCTCCGGACTTCAGGTCCACGATGTTGGACATCATCGGGATGCCATCCATCCGCATTTTTTCGCCCTTCACCTTCATCGTCAGGGTTGTCTCCGTGGCCTTGCCCGCCTGGTCTTCGACCAGCTTTTGGGTGATGGTGAGATCGGCGTGGGCCGTGGCCACGACGGCCAACGAGAGAGCGGAGAGGAACAGGGTTTTCATAAGATTTATCAACGGGACAGGTCGGCTTGGGTCAGAATATTAAAGCCGTCTCCGCGCAAGACGGAGCTCGAGCAATCGTTATCATCCACGTGCATGGCCAGGACGGCGCGGCCCCGGGGGCGGATGAGAAGGGGGTAACTAAAAAAGATATTCACCTCGGCCATCAGTAGCGCGGAAAGGACCCGGGCCAGATCGGAGGCGCTCTCGCGGAGCTCGACCACCAGAACCTCACACTGGCTAAAGGGGATGTCGTGCTCGTGGAAGAGGTTGCTCACGCGATCGGGGTCGCTGACGATCATCCGGCACATCGAAGATTCCGAGGAATCTTGGATGCTCAAGGCCAGCACGGCGACATTGTGCTCGGTGAGAAGTTTGACGACTTCCAGCAGGGCTCCAACCTTGTTTTGCAGGAAAACGGAAAATTGATGAACCTGGGGGCTGCCCAGTTTTTCGGTGGTGGGTGCGGTAGGCATGACTTTCCCTCGTCAGCGTTTCATTATTTGTAAGAGTACAAAAGGCAGAACTGCGACTTTTCGCCTTCCACCGCGGACAATTTCACAAAATACCGTCCGCTGGTCCCAGGCGCAAATCCCGCCGCGGCCACCGGGCCATCCTCGTACGTTTGATAGTCCACCGGCTTGCCGCTTTCGTCGAAAACACTCACCGCAATCTTGCGGGCGGGAGGGGTCGCGGCAGCGGAAAACCAATACTCGTTTCCGGTAAAAAGATTCACTTCGAGAAACTGAGGGCGGCTCGGTTCGATCTCCCCGGCCCAATAGCCATCCCGAATTTTATACCCATCGTTGCTAAAGGCACCGGCCAGTTCCAGCGCCTTGCTCCGGGCGCTCACATCGGTTTCGGGCGGAGTCGCGGTGGGCTGCTGGGCGAACACCGAGAGGGTTGCAGCCAGACTGAGCAGGCAAATTAAACGAATCATGATTCCTTGGAGCCTTTCGCAATATCGGCCACGGCGGCAGACATGGTTTGGTGCAAATTCTTCACATTCTGTTCGGTGGGGGTCACTTCTTTCACGCAAGTGAGCGCCTTCTCCAGAGCGGCACGAACCTTGACGATCAACACGTCCTCCTGCATCGCCTTGGGAAGTTTGGCCACTTCCGCCAGAAGGTATTCCACAATGGCTGGCTGACGTAAGAGACGGGCGGCCTCCGGAGTATACCCTGCCGCCACCAGGCCACTAACGATATCGGTGCCTCGTAGCCAGGCCCCCAGGCTCACCAAGGTGATGAGGCTCTGGTCTTTCTGCTCCTCCATATCCAGCTTCACCTCATTTTGGGTGGCTTCGAGTTCCTCCCGCAGGGCGTTCCAGTCATTGTTCTCCGCAAAATCGTTGAGGCTGCTCCCCCGGCCCAGCACGCTTTGGCTCACGTTGAGCTTTTTCGCGAGGGCGATGATCTCCTTGCCGATGTTTTTCACCCCAAGGCTGTCCTGCGCCTCGACCGCAATATAACCGTCAGCCACCAAGGTCCCCAAGGCGAGGGCGATCTGCGCCCGGCTGGAACTTGCTTCCGGCGTGCCCACCCGAACGAGGGACTTCCACGCAGGACGGCTGGGTTTTCCGATAGCGGCAAAAAACTCTCCCGGCATGGGAATGGTCAGGGATTCGACCCTCACAACGCCGCCAATCTGCTCAGGCGTCATCGGCGTTTCCGCGGCCCGGAGTCCGCTGGAGGCGATGACGGGCAGGGCGGCAACAAGCAACCAACTCATCCGTGTCATGCATGCAGCTAATACCATTCTTCGGGGGTTTGGCGAGCGACTTTCGCGGCCGGATGAACGCACTAGGGTGACCGGCACTCAAAAGAGGGAGACGTCAAGAAGAGCGGGCAGATCGTCCACCGGTCCCTGCGGCGTGCATTCGATCGACCTCATCGCTGGAGATCCATCGCCGAGAGACTTCCCCAAAGAAAATCGGTGAGAACGTCGCCAAGGACGAGTATGAGCTGGGGGATCCCATGAGCCGTCCCGCGAACGAATCCCTTCCCATTTACGAACTCGACGAAGAAATCGTCACGACCCTACGGTCAGGGGGACGCCTGATCCTTCAGGCACCGACCGGCTCGGGAAAATCCACCCAGACTCCGCAGGTCCTTCTCGACGGGGGAGCGCTGGGCGACGGCCGCTGCATCATCCTCCAGCCCCGCCGCCTCGCCGCCCGCATGCTGGCCAAACGGGTAGCCGAGGAACGTGGCGTTAATCTTGGCAGCGAGGTCGGCTACCAGATCCGTCTCGACAACGTGTCCTCCCGCGACACCCGGATTCTTTTTGTCACCGAAGGCATTCTCCTGCGCCAAATGCTGGCCGACCCGCAACTCCGCGGCGTTTCCACTCTGATCTTTGACGAATTTCACGAACGCCACCTTTACGGAGACATCAGTCTGGCGCGCGCCCTGAACCTCCAGGAAAGCACCCGACCCGACCTAAAGATTGTCGTGATGTCGGCCACGCTGGACGGCGCACAACTCGGGCGCTACCTCGCTCCCTGCGAGACCCTGACCTCCCAAGGCAGGGTTTTTCCCGTGGAGATCGAACACCTTCCGCGCGACCCCCGCGACGATCCTCCCTGGGAACTCGCCACGCAGGCCATCACGGAAAACCTCGACCGCACCGACGGCGACATCCTTGTTTTCATGCCGGGCTCCTACGAAATCCAACGCACGATCCGCGAAGTCAGCGCCCGCGTGCGCGGAGGATTTGTCGTGCTGCCTCTGCATGGCGAATTGCCTGCCGCCGAACAGGACAAAGCGGTTTCCCGCACTTCGTCGCAACGCAAGATCATCGTTTCCACCAACGTCGCGGAAACGTCGCTCACCATTGACGGCGTGACCATGGTGGTGGATGCCGGCCTCGCCCGCGTGGCCCGCTACGACCCCAACCGCGGCATCAACACTCTGCTCATCGAAAAAATCAGCCGCGCCTCTGCGGATCAGCGGGCGGGCCGGGCAGGCCGCACCGCACCGGGGGTCTGCCTGCGGCTTTGGACCGATCGCGACCACGCCCAACGTCCCTCCAACGAACAGCCGGAAATCCGCCGCCTCGACATGGCCGAAACCGTTCTCTCGCTCAAGGCCGCGGGCGTGGACGACCTCGCAACGTTCCGCTGGATGGATCCGCCGGAAGAAAAATCCCTCGTCCGCGCCGAACAACTCCTGCGCGACCTCGGCGCGGTGGACGCGCAATCCGGCCGCATCTCCGCCATGGGCCGCCGGATGTTGAGCTTTCCCGTGCATCCGCGTTACGCCCGCATGTTCCTTGCCGCCGAGGAACTTGGCTGCGTACGGTCCGCCGCCCTCATCGCCGCCCTCACCCAATCGCGGGGCCTCCTGCTCCGCACCGACAAACGCGTCGAGGAAGAACGGGCGGAGATTTTCGGCGACGGCATCTCGGATTTTCTCGTGCTGATGCGGGTCTTTGAATACGCCCGCCAGCAGGATTTTCGCCTTGAAGCCCTGCGTCCGCTTGCCATCCATTCCGAGGCCGCCCGCCAGGTGAAAAAACTTTTCGAGCAGTTCCTCGACATTGCCCGCGGGGAAAAACTCGACATCCAATCCGACTCCTCCCGCGAGGAATCCATCGCGCGCTGCGTCCTCGCCGGTTTTGCCGATCAGGTCGCCCGCCGTCGCAGCGGGGGCACTCTGGTTTGCGACATCGTGCACGGCCGCCGCGGCCAGCTCGCCCGCTCCAGCGTTGCGCAAAACAGCCGCCTGATCGTCTGCGCCGAAATCACCGAAATCGAAGGCCGCGGAGGCGACGCCCAGGTCCTCCTCTCCCAGGCCACCGAAATCGAGGAAGCGTGGCTGCGCGAGATGTTCCCGGACGATTTCCTGGAGAAGGCCACCTGCGTTTTCGACAACACCCAAAACCGCGTCGTCGTGCGCCGGGAGAAAGTTTTTCGCGACCTCGTGATCGAATCCCAGGACCGCGACGCCACCCCCTCCGCCGAGGCCACCATCTGCCTCGCGCAGGTCGTGCGCGACGGCGACCTCAAACTCACCGCCTGGGACGATGCCACCGAACAGTGGATCGAACGCGTCAATTTCCTCGCCCGCGTGCTACCCGATCAGGGCCTGCCCGCCCTCGGCCCGGAGGAGCGCGAATACATTGTCCATCTCGCCTGCGAGGGCGCGACCAGCTACCGCGAAATCAAGGACCGCCCCATCCTTCCCCTCGCCCGCTCGCTCCTCGAACCCGCCCAGCAACACCTCGTGGACCGCCACGCGCCCGAACGCTTCGAACTCCCCGGCGGACGCCGCGCCAAGATCACCTACGGCACCGACCAGGGACCCGTCCTCGGCGCGCGCATCCAGGATCTTTATGGCGTGGAAGAGGATCTCAAAATCGCCATGGGCCGCGTGCCCGTCACCATCCAGGTCCTCGCACCCAACCACCGCCCGGTCCAGGTGACCCGAAGCCTGAAAACCTTCTGGGCCGAGTCGTATCCGAAACTCAAGCAACAGCTTTCCCGCCAATATCCGAAACACGAGTGGCGGTGAAGAGGCTCACGCCCGATAGGCCCTGCGGTATTGGGTCGCGGACATGCCGGTCTGGTCGCGGAATTTCCGCGAAAAATACAAGGCATCCTCAAAACCCACCGCCGCGGCGATTTCTCCCACTGAGAAGTCCGTTTCCACCAATCGCCGACAGGCTTCCTGCAACCGCAGCCTCGCGAGAAATTGCGCCGGGGGCGGCTCTCCCGTCTGTCTCCAGCGGCGGCGGAAGGTCGAGTCCGACAGGCCGTGCCGCCGGGCCTCTGTCGCAAAATCCGGCGTCCGCGCCAGGTCCGATCTTAGGGTTTGCTGGATGCGCAGGACCACTCCCAACTCCCGTGACTCCCCGTCTTCGGGCGGGACACTCAACAAACTTTCCAGGATGAGCTTCTCGCTGAAACGATCCACCCGGTCCGCTTGGCCTCCCGCTTGTTTCCGCGCCAGAATCAAAAACTCCGCCAGCCCTTCGCGCCACCGTTCTTCCTGCGCAATTTTCCAACACGGCCGGTCTTCCTCGACGAACCCGCAACGCCGGAAGTCCTCCATCGCTTCCGGTCGGAAGATCAAAAACAATTCCTCCCAGGTGCCCTCCGCGCCCGTCGGTCCATATTCCAGATAGTCTCCCGGCCACTGACAGATCACCGCCGGCGCTTCCACCGTCCACCATAACCCGGAGCGCAGGTAACGGCCGCGGCCCGTGATGATGAAGGAAAAATTGCAGGTCGAGAACGCCGTCCGCACCCAGTTCGTTTTGGCAGGCAAATAACCCAGCGTCTGAAGGGCAAAGAGAGACGGAAACCGCCGCACGGATGCGCCCCAGTGACTGACAAATTCCTCCATATCTTTGACAAATCTCTCTATGGTAAAAGCATTCGTCCACCTCTAAAGTGGCAATTTCTCTCATGAAACGCGCCCTCCTCTTTTGGGGCGGATGGGACGGCCACCAGCCGGAAACCATCGCCCGCCGCTTCGAAACCGAACTCGCCCGTCACGCCATCAAGGCGGAACTGTCCGACACCCTCACCTGCCTGGACGACGCCGACGTGCTGCGCGGCTACGACGTCATCATCCCCTATTGGACGATGGGATCGCTCACCACCGAGCAGACCAAAAACCTCACCACCGCGGTCCACGGCGGCGTCGCGCTGGCCGGAGCACACGGCGGCACCGGGGACGCTTTCCGCGGAAATACCAATTACGAGTGGATGGTCGGCGGCCATTTTGTTTCGCACCCGCATGTCGGCGACTACACCGTCCGGCTGACTTCGCTCCAGAGCCCGATCACCGAGGGCCTGCCGTTGGAGTTCCCCTATCACTCCGAGCAATATTACATGCTGGTGGATCCCGCCAACGCGGTGCTGGCCGACTCGCTCTACACCTACGAGGGCCGCCGCTGCGTGATGCCCATTGCCTGGACCAAAACCTGGGGCCAGGGCCGTGTCTTTTACTCCTCGCTCGGACACGACCCCAAGGAGTTCGACGAATTTCCCGCCGCACTCGAAATGATCATCCGCGGAATCCGCTGGGCAGCCGGAGATTTGTAAGATGAAAAAACTTCCCGCTTCGCAGGACCTCAAGGCCGCCGTGGTTGGCTACGGCGGCGCCTTCAACATGGGCCGGGCCCACTTGAAGGAAATGACCGCCGCGGGCATGACCCCCACCGCCGTCGCAGAAATTGATCCCGAGCGCCTCAAAGTGGCGACGGAGGATTTTCCCGGCATCGAAACGTATTCGTCCGTGACGGAGATGCTGAAAAAGTCCTCCGCCAATCTGGTGACCATCATCACCCCGCACAACACCCACGCGAAGCTCGCCCTGTTATGTCTCAAAGCGGGCAAACACGTCGTGTGCGAAAAACCCCTCGCCATCACCACGGCCGAATGCGACGCCATCATCGACGCCGCAAGGTCCCGCGGCCTCATGGCCTCGACCTACCACAACCGGCACTGGGACGGCTGGATCCTGCGTGCGGTGGAAAAAATCAAACACGAAGGGCTCATCGGCGACGTTTTCCGGATCGACGCCCGCATGGGCCGGCGCGGCAAACCGGGCGATTGGTGGCGCACCAGCCGCTCAATCTCCGGCGGCATCCTCTACGATTGGGGCGTGCATCTTTTGGAATACGCCTTTCAGCTGATCGACTCCGAGGTCACCGAAGTCACCGGGTTTTCCAGCGAGGGATTCTGGGCCCCGGAGACTGCCTGGAAGAACGACGCCAACGAGGACGAGGGCGCGGCGATCCTGCGTTTCAAAAACGGCGCCTGGTTGAACCTCAGCATCACCCACCTCGATGCCAACCCACGCCCCGGCTTCCTGGAGATCCACGGCACCAAGGGAAACTACGTGATCGATTTTGGCGAATACACCCTGCACCGCATCGAGAATGGCGTCACCACCCTCGAACGTGGTCCACATTACCCGTCCGAATCCCAGCGTTTCTACGACAACATTGCCGCCCACCTCACCAAAGGCGAACCGCTCGTCATTACCGGCGAATGGGCCCGCCGCCCCATCCACGTCCTCGATCTCGCCGCCCGCAGTGCCCGACTGGGTCGCACCCTTCCGGCCAGGGATTCGCTTTCGAGGCCCGTGCGGAGACGGAAATAACTAGCTCTCCGCCCGGCCAGTGAGCGCACAGTTCAATCGCGGGGCGCCAGGCCCCTCCGGTTCCTCCTGTAAAAGACCCGGGCGTTACACTCAGTACTTCGGCGCCTTCACCGTGCCGGCTTCGAGATCGTCGCGACGGCGTTGGACGATGGCATCAGCCACCTCCTGAACCATTTCCTCCAGGAGCAGGCGAAGGTGGCTGCCGGCACGAAAATCCGACGGTGCGATGTTTTTCACCCGGTCAGCATGGACGCTGAGTTGATAACACTTTTTGAAACTCGTGCGCGTCGGATCCTCGGCGTTGTACACAGCGATGGCCTGGCCGCCATTGCGCCGCATCACGGTGAAACACGGCACGTCGGTGGGGCCGTCGCCGACATAGACCATATTGGTGAAAGGGATGGGCCGCAGATCGGACGCCATGTGATCATTCACGTCTTCGCTCATATCGAGCATTCCTTTGTTGATCCGGAAAAGGAACTGCGTCTTTTGCGTGTGGCTGATCACGCGGCGCGGGAAAGTGATCCGGCCCTGGGAATCCTCGGCAAATTCGCAGCCAAAAATCGCCTTCACGTAGGGAGCCAGCCGGCTGCCTTCGAGCAGAATTTTCAGTCCCGACGAAACGATGTAATGTTCCACCGTGATCCCATACGCCTCGTGCTCGGGGGAAAGGAGGCCGGTTTTGAAATCTTCAAACATCTCCGGCAGGCCTTTGTAAAAATTCAGCCGCTCGCCCAGTTTGCGGAGTTCGGTGTTGGTCGGGCGATCCATCTCGAGGTAGTCGAGCATCACCTTCATGTAGGCGAGTTCGTTGTCGTAACCTTGATCTTTCACCAGCTCGCCGCAGCGCTTCCAGAACTGCTCGGAATTGATGCCGAAGACCGGGAAGAGCGCCTCCTCCTGCATGTAGGTCGGCGAGAGCGTCTGATCGTAGTCGTAAATGAGCGCGATAGTGTTTTGTGGAACGGACATGGTCGAAGAAGTAAGCTGTCGGAAGGAAGATGTCAGATGCCCTTCATCTCTTAAGGACATCTTGCAGCGCGGCAGGCAGGGTGGCAAACCGGAAAACGTAGCCTCCGTCCAGCGCGCGGCGGGGAACCACGCGGCAGCTATCGAGCATCACGTGGGAGAGTTCGCCGAGGGCCAGGCGGATGGCCAGGGCCGGTGCGGGCAGAAACGCCGGACGGTGCAGGGACTTCGCCACGTCCCGGGTAAATTGGGCATTGCGAAAAGGCTCGGGCATCACGGCATTCACCGGACCGGAAACGGCGGCGTTCTCCGCCGCCCAGAGAAACATTCCCGCCACATCATCCACATGCACGCCGCTCATCCACTGTCGGCCGTTCCCCAGATTCCCCCCCAGACCGAGACGGAAAAGCGGGCCGATCATTTTCATCGCTCCCCCGCGACCCAGGACAAACCCAATCCGCACCCGTGCCACCCGCACGCCACTCGCCTCCGCACGCTGGGTTTCAGCCTCCCACCGCTGACAGGTTTCGGCCAAAAATCCCGCCCCGACGGAGGAATTCTCATCGACCTGGTTCTCGCCCGTGTCGCCGTAAAATCCCACCGCGGACGCCCCGATCAACACACGGGGTCCCTCCGGAGACTCCGCCATGGCTTCCACCACCCGACGCGTCCCCTCCACCCGGCTCTCCATGATCCGGCGCTTTTTTTCTGCCGTCCAGAGCCCGAGGATGGACTCCCCGGCCAGATGAATCACCGCGTCCAGACCGGCAAAATCCGGCGGTGTTTTCGCATCGAAAAGCCGCGCCCCGTCGCGAGGCTGACGCGAGAAACGAACACACTCATGGCCGCGTTCCGCCGCCAGCGCGCAAACGCGGGCGCCGATAAATCCTGATGCTCCCGTCACCCCGATTTTCATCTCAGCCAAATCGATCTTTCAGCCACGAATACGGGAACCGGTCCCCCGGACAATCCGTCGGCTTAGGGTTGATCTTTTTGTGGGGCACCACGATGGCCGGCTTGCCCTTGATTTTGCCCACGCGACCACGGAGGTATTGGGCAAGTTCGTCGAGGGCCGCCATCTGCGCCTTAGTCGGGCGGTCGCGGTTGAAGTCCCCGACAAAACACACCCCGATGGCAATGTTGTTGAGGTAGTCGCTGGCCACATGGCCGCCATTGATTTGTTTTGTCCAGCGCGCGCCAATCTCGATTTCGCCGTCGCCCGAGGACGAACCGTTCCCGATCACGAAGTGGTAGGCCATCCCGTTCGACATCTTGCGCGTGCGACGATGATAGGTGTCGAAAATGCGGGCATTGCCCTGCCGGGTTCCACTGTTGTGCACGATGATGTATTTCCAACGGCCTTTTTTCACCGGCGCCTTGTCGATGGCCTTCCGCACCGAAGGCGGCAGATACCGCCAACGTTTGAACCAGCCTCCCGTACTTTTTGGGGCGGGTTCGAAACCCTGGTCTTCCTGCAGGCCCGATTTTTCAATCACGATGGGCGCATCCAGGCGGTTGCCGTCCGGAGTTTTTCCCGTCGGTGTGGGCGCCGGCGTCGCGGAGGGCTCAGGAGAAGCGCTGGGGGTGGCCTCCGGGGTGGCCTTCGGCTCCGGCGTCGCGCGGGGTTTTTCCCGGCCGGACCCCGGGCGTCCTGGTTCAAGAATGTTGTCGGAATCATCTCCGGAGGGCGGCGTGGCCCGCGGCGCAGGGCTGGCCTCTGGCGTTGGCGAGGCCTTCGGCGCAGGCTTGGGC
>JBGSVZ010000059.1:0-9870 GCA_041752695.1 Terrimicrobiaceae bacterium | reverse complement strand
ATCGCTTCCCTTAGGCATTCTTATGCTTCCATTTAGCTTCTTCTTTCAACACCGTTGGTCGAACCGCTATGGAGTAATCGTCGTGGCCCCGGCCTATGATCTCGAACCTTGGTTCGGAGATATGCCGAAACCGCAAGACGCCTCGAAACGTTGGATCCGGCAGCAGGGCTATGTTTTGGATGTCGTGATTCCATTCATCGAAAAGGAATTTCCGACCCTCGCCGAAAAATCCGGACGCTACCTGATCGGGTTCAGCAAATCCGGCTACGGAGCGTTCGGTTTGCTCCTGCGGAACCCGGAGGTTTTTGCCAAAGCCGCCGTCTATGACTGCGCTGATCCCACCCCTTCTGAGAAGATCTTCCTGACCTGGGGGATGACCCTCAGCTACGGGCCGCTCGAGAATTTCGACAAAAATTTTAACCTCCTTCGTCTGCTAAAGACCGAGGAAGTGGTTAAGCCGTTGCTGGGCGACTCGCGGCGGATCACCTTGTTGGCGGGAAAACTGAGTTATGGCGGAGTAGAGGCGATTCATCATGCCCTTCAGGAAAGTAAAATTCCTTATACTTATGTAGTTTTTCCCGGGATGGGCCACTCATGGAACGCCGGATGGTTGAGTATGGCGGCGAACTCCATCCTGCCAATTCCCCCCAAACCTTGATTTCGCCGTAAGTTCCCAAACATAATGAAGTCCCTGCTCGGACCGGCCCTCCTCTGGGCAGCTTGTGGTTTCCCCTCCTTCCTAGGGGCCCAACAGATTGAGAGAGTTATCCCGAATTCCCTCAACGAGACCTGGCCCCTCGAACACGTCTATTTCGACTTTAGTCCCTCCGAAATCAAGGGGCCGATGACCTGCACGATCCAAGGGGTAACCAGGCCGACCCAAGAGGAGCGCCTCACAGTCGATGGAAAAGACGTCGTCCGTCTTTGGACCGTCGCCACCATTGCGATGAAAGACGATCAGGGAAACGTCATTCCCAAGGACGGCGAACGCAATATCAAACGGGTCAAGGCTCTCTTCCAGCCGGGGAAGGTCGCGTCACCGCTTAGTTTAAGGGAGGAGGGGGGCTTCTACATCATCGACAACGGAATCTATGAGTTCAAGGTGCGAAAGTACCCCGGAGTTTTCGCCGAACCAACGCCACTTGAAAAGATCCCTCATTGGATCGGTGGAATGCGCGTAAAAGGAACGGAAAAATGGGACGGTCGTTCCGAGTTTCAAGGACCGCCCTTGATGAAAAGTTCCAAGACAGAGATCGTTTCGCAGGGACCTGTCCACATCGATCTCAAGATCACGCTCGAGTCTGAGCAACCGGCCGAACTTAAAGGGAAGTTCGTTGAGGCGGTTCCTCTGACGGTTGGCAAACAATCATTCCGCTACGCCCCGAACTCCATCCCCCGGGAAAAGCTTCCGATGCGTGATAATCACTACGAGGCTCTGGTGCGTTTTGTGGCTGAGGATCCTTGGATCGATGTCGCACAACGCTACGATTTTCCCCGTGACCCCGCGATCAAGCCGTGGGGATTTAGCCAGGAGTATGTTGCCCTTGGCGGTAAGGAGGGCATGCCCCTGGACACCGCCATGTGGTTGCGTTGGTTTGAGTGGGACAAATTTGGCGGCAACACCGACCTGCAGTTCCTGCCCGCTACGATGCGTCCCGAGCAAAAGGGGCGACCTTTCACCATGCTCCGGCCCCTCTGGAACCAGGGCCCCGGCGGCTCGCAGGAGTTTTTTTTGACGACGGGCGGAAAAACTCCGCCTTGGAACAACGAGACGAAGAAGAATGAGGACCCGTCGGGAAAGTACCCCACGGAAGCGCCCGCCATCGGCGTCGTCGCCACGTTCCCCAGCAAATGGGTCGGCCCCTTTGCGCAAACTATTGTCTGCCGCGCGGAGAATGGGGACTCGGGCAATTGGCGTATGCCGATGGTCCAGGCTGACAATGCGCGGGGTGGTTATGTGCCCGGCATGCGCTATGGTCAGCGGGCTTTCGCCATTTGCGTGGGGCCCCGGCAGATGTTTGACGACACTGGTCGCATCAATTCCCTGGTGCGCCGTCACACCGATTGGACGCTCGTTGCACTCATCAACCGATACATCCTCGAATGGTCCAGAGACCCTGCGAAGGCTGGTCCGAACCTGATTGTGACGCGGGCGCGAGTAGAGCAACTCCGCAACGATTTCAAAGCCGGCAAGGATACCGTGGAGACTCGGACAATCCGCGAAGCGATGGAGGAGATGAAACCGAAAGAGGACGAGTCCAGAAAGCTCGACGCCGAACTCAAGGCAAAGGAAGAAGAGATCACCCGCATGAAAGACGCCAAAGCCGACCCCGCCTCCATCACGGCCGCGGAGACGGAGAGAAAAACGCTCGCCGAGAAAGTTAAGGCTGCGAAAAGCTCTGTTTCCGGCGACGACGCAGACATCCTTCGCCTCATTGTCGATGGAACCAGCAAGGAGGTACGCGCGCCCGATTCCAGCCTCTGGCGTGAGCGCCGGTACCAGGACGATTTCCTCAATCCCACCCAACGAACCGTCCGCAGCATCGCGGAGATGCGTCGGGTGGACCTCTTTGCCAACGGGACTCCCGTGGGAGGTGGAAATCAGGCCGCCATGGCCTATATTATTTGCGACCCCGATGCTTGGATGGGTTGGCGCAATGGGTGGATGCCCGGTAATCCCAATTTCCACACGGACAAATACATGTCGGCCCTTTATCTGGGTGGGGGAATGTATGACCACCCACACGCGAAGGAGTGGGTCGAATTTGCACGATTAAACTACGACGCAGATTCCAGCGAAGTCATGCTGCCTCCGGATGGAGTCGGGGTGGAGTGTCCGGGCTACGCGGCCTACGCGATGGATCTGATGCTTCCCGCTGCCGTGGCTTTTGAGAATCTTGGCTATGGCAATCTGGTCGCGTCCAACCCTTCCTATCGCGGAACCGGGGTCTGGCACCGCAAATTGCTCACCCCGGTGGACTCGCGCCTCGGTCGTAGGCACGAGGCACCCATTGGTGACACGCACCGATGGGATGCCGGCATGACGGATTATTTAGGGGACTTAGGCAGATTCTATCGTGAGAAGGATCCGAAGTTTGCGGCGGAAATGATGTCCACCTGGCGGTATCTCAGCAAGTCAGGGGTCGGTACGAAACGCTCGAAGTTTCAACTCATGCTCTCCCAAGATCTCGGGCTCCCCAAGATCGACATGCAGGAAATGGACTGGTCATCCCAGAGCTTTTATGGGTTCGGGGCCATTCTGCGGACAAACTTTGGCACGCCTCGAGAGACGTTCCTCAGCTATAAGGCCGGGTCTACCCGTGGTCACAACGGTGTTGAAAGAAGAAGCTAAATGGAAGCATAAGAATGCCTAAGGGAAGCGATAAGAGTGAGCCAGGGAGCCTCGCGGGTGAGCGAGGCGCGCAACCAGCGCAAGAATTTGACGGTGCGCTGGGTGAGGCGGAGAGCGCACTCTCGCAGAGAAGGAAAAGCCCGGTTGTTTTTGGTGGCAAAGTCCTTCTCCGCGGCAATGCGCCCGGCGCGGCGCTTGAGTTCGAGTTCGGGGCGGATGCCGTGGTCGGATTCCAGCATGTGCTCGAAAACCAGGAGAAGTTGATGAGCCAGGCAGATAAAATTGGCCTGCATAGTTTTGGCGGTCGCGGTGGTGGCCCAGGCTTTGGTCTCTCCGAGCTTGTTTTTGAGTTCATCGAAGACTTTCTCAATGTTCCAGCGGCGGCGGGCCAGTTCGGCGAGAATGCCGGGAGGCAGCTTCATTTCGCTGGTGATGAAGACACGCATGGTCCCGGTGACGGGATCCTCGAAGGTCACCCGGCGCACAGGAACCCCGGAGGAGCTTTGGCATTGCTGGTCGCTTTTGACCCCGGAATTCCGCGTGTCGAGGGGGTCCCACGGGAGATCCTTGAGCGGGACCAGGGCCATGTTTTCCTTCTCTTGGGAGAGAAAATAGATGCCACCAATGCGTTTCCACCAGTCCCAGGCCCGGAAGTCGATGCCGGCCTTGTCATAGACGTGAAGCACTTTGCGTCCCTTGGCGGCCCCCAGGCGCAGGGCGTCGAGGGACTGACGTTTGAGGGCGCGCATGTCGTGTTCGTGTTCACGCTCCACCTGGTCGGCCATCGTGAGATGATGGAGCGGGCCGCGGCGCAGATCGAGAGCGTAAAAGTGCCCGCAAGCCGACTTTGCGCTCTCGGGGAAGGGAGGCCGGTCATGAGCAGCCGCGCCGTGCCAGTGGCCGTCGGTGGCATAGACAGCAAAGCCGTCGAGTTCCTTCACTTCCGCCAAATCGTCGGGCAGCCGCGCTTTGAGACTGGCGGTGACCAATCTCACCGCCTCCTGGCAAACTTTAAGCCGACGCTCACTGCGCAGAGTGGCAAAGAAATGGTTGTAATCCGGACAGGTCGGCAAACTCGGGCCAACCTGCTGCAGAAAACCGCGTCCGCTCGGCGCATCGTAAAGCACTCGCAAAACCCCAAGAGCCAGCCAGTCTTCATCCGGCAGTTCCGAGCAGGCCCGCGTGGTGCAAAGTTTGGGAATGATCTGAGCCAGAGGGTCGAGAAAACGCTCGGCCACCGGACTCCCCCCGTCGAGCAGACCGGCCAGGAGGCGGGCCGTAGGGACGAGAGGCGAAGAAGAAATTATGGAAGTATTAGCCATAAAAATTTTCGCCCACTTCACCACCCAGATGTCAATTCTTTTTTGCAGAAATGCCGTTCTTTTTTGCCTTCCCATCAAAGGAATGGTTTTTCGATATCCGAAAAACCAGGGTCGTGGCGGGGCTGCTGGCCCCTTAACGTTATGAATAAGCGTTGTCACTTAGCAGCTACCTTCAACACCGTTGACCAATCCTGAAGCTGTATCAGTTCTTCTTGTATTTTTGCTTTTTCTGCGGCGAGTTCGCTTATGCGCTCGTTTGCCTCCATGACGGAACCCTGAGCTTCAAGAATGCCTCGCTGTATCTCAATAACAGCTTCATTGATCCGAGTGTCCGTCGAGAGCGTCTGAATACTGGCGGCAATTCCGAGGGCAGTCTTGGTGGCGGCGAACGCGGCTTGAAGTTCGGTAATCATAGTCAGGATATTTCTTTGGCTAACGTCCCCGATGACCAATCACCGCTTGCTTCTGGCGTGGCTCCTGCCCGCGAAGCGGATCAGCAAGAGGCATGACAGAAGTCCCGAAGGGATGGTGATTTGGTCGATCGGCTCGTTAGCATTTTTGTTTTTCTTCTAGCTTTTGCCATACGGCATCAACAACGGCGCGAAACGTCTTCATCGCAGTCGCTTCCTCATCTGTAATCTTGATATCAAATGTCTTTTCGAGAGCGATCACAATCTCAACGTCTGCCATCGAATCCAGATTCCAAATCACATTGAAATCACCTGAAAGGTCGTCATCCGCCTCAAGCAACGCCAGATCAAAGGGAATCTGCTCTTGAAATATCTCTCTTACCTTCAGCACAACACTTTGCGGGACTCCAGAATTCACGAAAAAGCGCTCATAAAACTGATCTTCTGTCTTCGGTTCTCGTCCGGCAAATAGTTGCTTCAACTTTCGTTTGGCCGACGCATCCCCTCCGACGAAGAGCGATCCGATAAGGATCGTAACAACTATGCCAGCGATCATCCAAGGGGTCATATTCTTCAGCTAACGTCCCCAGTCACCCATCCCGCCAAAATCGGGGGTGAAAACCAAAAGTTGCGCCGGGGCGGGATTGGGTGGACTGGTCTGTTCGCATTTATTTTTAATTTTATTGGGGCGCGTCAGCGAGAATCTTACTCCGATCACGTTCTAAAACAGCTAAAAGCGATTGGGCTTCTAGGGGAGAATGAGTCGCTATCATCCTTATCGCAGCGTCCAATGTCGCCTGTAAAATCTTCAATCTAGTTTCGATTTGTTCTAGTCGTTCTTCTGTATTCATATTATTTTCTTCATTGACTTTTTATCATAAATGACCATTGTAAAAAAGAGATACGAGAGCTACGGAAAGATTTGAACTTCCAATCTCCTTCTAGGGAACCCCGGTGCGGCTAACACTGAGATACCCGGTCAAAGGTGCATGATCCGTCACGCTACGCACTTTTCGTTATGTAGGCTATAGTAGTAGGGAAGTAGAGCAAAGTCAATAAGAATCTGA
This sequence comes from Terrimicrobiaceae bacterium, assembly GCA_041752695.1. Classification (GTDB taxonomy): domain Bacteria; phylum Verrucomicrobiota; class Verrucomicrobiia; order Chthoniobacterales; family Terrimicrobiaceae; genus CALCJD01. The sequence continues at coordinate 3,719 of JBGSVZ010000059.1, read as the reverse complement.
ATAGAATTTCAAGGAAGCCCTTTAATAACTAATTAATTTGTAAATAGAGGCGGTTAAGGGGGATTTATTATTTTTATTGCGAACGTCCCCGATGAGGAATCCCCGCTCGCTTCTGGCGTGCTTCCTGCCCGCGCAGCGGGATCAGCAGGAAGCATGACAGAAGTCCCGAAGGGACGGGGATTTGCTCCATCGGTCTGTTCGATTTATTCTTCATTCTTACCGGAATGGGTATCGAAATCCAGACCGCAAACGGGGCAATAGCGGACCTTGTCCGGTAATATCGATTTATTGATCATTATCTTGCTGTGGTAACCCAAAAGAGAAAAGAGCTGAGCTCCACACTGCGGACAAACGCCAAGCCTCGACAATGCATATATTCCCCATGCTGCGATCGGTATGGAGAGGGCGACGGCCAACCAGAATAGCTCCAGCCGAATTAGGAGCGCGGCAATCAACAAAGCTGCAAAGATCGGCCCAAACGGGATGATCCATGGATGCCTTCGGAGTCTCCGATTGATTAAATCGCGATGCGTATTCAAAGCGGATATTTTATTCTCGAACGTCCCCGATGACTTGCCACGGGCGGAACGGAGGTTGTCTTCACAGCGGCGGGAGTGAAGGCACTGAGGCTGCTCTTCGGCTTCGCAGCCTCTGTGCCTGAACGGGTAGCGGCAGCCGTGCTTACCATCGAAAGTGCGGCATTGCCCGTGGTTAAGTCCATCGGTCTGTTCGGATTATTTTTCTTGTGTCTGTTGGCCAACGAAAACCAGGCAATCGTTGGGATCACCGATATGGAACTCGGTCATCCCATAGGGCTGATCAAACAGATCTCTTATCTTGTATTGTTGCTTGTAGGTCGCGACATGCTGCCAAAGCGCCTGAATATCATCAACCTCGATATATATCTCTGTGTGGCCACGGACGCACCGCACCACCTCATCGTTGTCAGCCTTCATGAGAAATATTGTGGAGCCGTCTCGCTCAATGATTGAATATTCTGGGGAAGTCATCGGAACGCTGAATCCCAAAACCGTCGTGTAGAACGAGACGGTCTCGTCCATGTCTGCAACTGCGAGCATCGGACTAATTTTCTTAACGGTGGTCATAGCGGGATGAGCTTATTGTTGCCGAACGACTAAGCTCTGGCACAGATGGGGCGGGTCTGGAGCTTTCGAATCAGTGAAAACTCCGACGCCCCATCTGTTGCCAGCAGCGCCTTGTTCGGCCTTGTTCGTGGATAGCGGACGGAAGCGGTCATCTCTTAGTGAGCTTCGAGTATCCCTTCGAGATAAGTGACAGCATTGGTGCGGACAGGCATGAAATACACATGAGAGCGGTCTCCGGTGAGCCGACTCAAAAATGCCCGAGCAAAGCTCTGATTAAACTCCATCGTATGCTGATAATCCGCCGCAAAGATCGCTTGGTTCGTCGCCTCCCAGTAGCTTCGGCTCTTGTCTGACAGAACTGGCGAAATACCCCAGAAAACTTCGTGCGGCGATAGCATGCTGGCATAGGCATCCAACAGGTGCAAACTGAAGAATGGCTGAGTGAAGAAAGCATCTGCTCCAGCGTCGATCTTACGCTTCAGATATTCCAACTCGGCACGAGGTCCACTGCGATAAGGATCCACGGCTGCATAAACCCTAATGTGAGGGAATCGCTGCTTCACGAAGGCGATCAACTCAGCGCTGGTCGTGGGATAGGTGATGCGAGAGAAATCCCTCGGCGGGTCACCCGAGACAATCAGGAGTTCGTCGAAGCCTGCCATCGCTTGCTCTATATCGCCCGGCCTTGATATGCAGAAATCTATCGCCCGAAAGTGTGGAATCACACGTCGAAAATACTTCTGTGCGATTCGGCATGCCTCCCAACTCCGAAGCGGCAACCGCAAAATGTCCGGGATATTAACAATCTCCAGTGTCGAAAACCGTTCCTTAACGGCGATACACTCTTCCTCAAGAGCAGCAGGGGTTCTTGGCACTAGTTCAATCGAGATAGGAGGCATGTTCTTGGTTGGCCGAACGTCCCCGATGAGGAATCCCCGCTTGCTTCTGGCGTGCTTCCTGCCCGCGGAGCGGGATCAGCAGGAAGCATGACAGAAGTCCCGCAGGGACGGGGATTTGCTCCATCGGTCTGTTCGCTTTGATTTTCATGGGACGGTGATGAGCTTCGGAGAATCGAATATGTCGGAAGGGGCGATCACATCCATGTCCAATGGAACGTTCGCCCCATATCTCTCCTTCATCGTCTGACGGACAATCTTCGAGTTCAAATCGAAGTCTTTGAGCTTCCTCAGCGACCCGACCTCAATGTCTGCCGCTCTCTTGTATGCTTTCCAGACAAGTTCGGAACAATATATCTTCTCGTCCGACCAGCCAAAAAGCCAATCGTAGTCTCTTCCTATAAATTGTTGGGCTTCCTTTCTTACTTTGGAAAAGTTGATCTCGGAACGATCCTTCAGGCGCTTAATCACGTAATGCTCGCGGGCTCCGCGCTTAATCCATTGGTCCAGTGGCGTTCGAACCACTGGCTGAATGGCCTCATAAACAAACGGCTTTCCGTCGGAGAGGAAAATTATCCCTACATGAGTGTAGTCTGATTTTGTCGCTGCGGCAATGGCCTGAGATTGCCGGGACTGTGACCGATGAAAAATGATGTCACCATCTTGCACTTCAGCGGCGCCTGAAACAGAGATAAGCAGTCCGACAAGCAAAACGGCTGGAATGCAAGGATTCATATTATTAGCGAACGTCCCCGATGACTTGCCACGGGCGGAACGGCGGCTGCAATCAAACCGGCGGAAGTGAAGGCACTGAGGCTGCTCTTCGTCTTCGCAGCCTCTGTGCCTGAACGGGTAACGTCAGCCGTGCTCACCACCAAAAGTGCGGCATTGCCCGTGGTTAAGTCCATCGGTCTGTTCGCTTCATTTTTGTTTTTGATGTTTCCACCGTGCAGCAACAGTGAATGCATCTTGGCGTAGTCGCTGAGGCATCGATTTGTCGGTCGAGACCCGATCTAATTCATCTGCGATTTCCTGATCAATTCCTGCTCCATTAAGCAACCACCCAACTGCAAGTTGAGTCCAATACTCAGAACGCCACCGTAGCCCAACGAGGATGACATCACGCGCGGATGCGTCCTCCCTGTAATCTGAAAACGGAGTTTCCAGCGCGGTTACGAGTTGGCGAGGGTCCATATTATTCGCGAACGTCCCCGATGACTTGCCACGGGCGGAATGGCGACTGCCATCAAAGCGGCGGGAGTGAAGGCACTGAGGCTGCTCTTCGTCTTCGCAGCCTCTGTGCCTGAACGGGTAGAGGCATCCGTGCTCACCACCGAAAGTGCGGCATTGCCCGGGGTTAAGTCCATCGGTCTGTTCGCTTTCTATTCTTTGCACCGTTAACCAAAAGAACCAAGAAATGTGAGGACGCTTGGGCCGAAAAGAAAGCCCAGAACAGCAAAGATCATCGCTCCAAATAGCACGGACGGTATGAAATCATACAAAGACACATTTGTAATAAGACCGTATAGCGCAAACGAGAAAAGCGCGAAAACAAATCCCACTACGGCAGACAAAAGTAAGCGTCACACGGACCGCCTCTGTCCGATGAGGGAATAACCGTCATAGATTCCGTTCTGACATCTATGAACGAATCTACGCAAATCTTAAAAGTGGACGAGGCTGGTCGGGTGCAAACTCCGCCGGAGAAGCGGCGGCA
>JBGSVZ010000058.1:0-14166 GCA_041752695.1 Terrimicrobiaceae bacterium | reverse complement strand
GAGAACCCCGGCGCTATACCACATCGCTGCAATTATCGAAGATTCGGTCACCACGCACCGGATCCTTGTAGCCATTTTTTCGAAAATTCCTCACTCCGGTCATGCCGACCGGCTTCGGTGAATTAATCAGCGCTTCCTTAGGGTCGCTCCTTGATTTGGGGCACCGCAAGCGGATTCCGAAGATGAGTCGACGGAATACTTTCGGGCAAGAGAACGAGTCTTCGTCCGGTTGTGTCCTCAATCGCCGTAAGAAAGTTTAAGTTTCCAGAATCCAAGGGATGGTGGCTGGCGTAAGGTAAGATGTCTGGGAATAATCCAAAGACACAAAATACTAATACTCTTATGAAAAATACCCTTCGCGTTCTCGCTGTTACGTTGCTCCTGATCCCTACGCTCCACGCCGCCAAGGCGGAAACCAAAGATATCGTGGATACCGCGGTGGCGGCCGGCTCCTTCAAAACATTGGTCGCGGCAGTGCAGGCCGCCGGTTTGGTTGAAACACTAAAGGGGCCTGGTCCCTTCACGGTTTTCGCCCCGACGGATGAGGCTTTCGCCAAACTCCCCGCCGGAACAGTCGAAACTTTGTTGAAGCCTGAAAACAAAGAAAAGCTCGTCGCGATCCTCACCTACCATGTCGTGCCGGGTAAGGTCATGGCGGCTGATGTCAAAGCCATGAACGTTAAAACCGTCAACGGTGAAGAGGCTAAGATTACGGTGGCGGATGGCAAGGTGATGATCGACAAGGCCAATGTGGTCAAAACAGATATCGAGACATCGAATGGCGTGATTCACGTGATTGACGCCGTGATCATGCCCTGATTCCCAATGCTTCACGATCTGGAAAGACGCGGCCTGCGGCCGCGTCTTTTTGGTGTTTCAGGGTTTTCTTCCCATTTCGGCGCGGCGCATGGGCATGGCGTCAACCAGCGAAAACAACTCCGATGTGGTGAGGGGCGATTCCCGACGAAGTTTTTCTTCGCCATCCTTGCCGATGAGAACGATGGAAAAGGCGCCGGCCTGAAACTTTGTCCGCACCATAAAATCGCGTTCTACCAATCCGGACCAGGCCGTAACCAACTCGGCGGCCTGCCGCTGATAGGAGATGTCATTCTGCGACGGGGCCGAAATCACCAGAAGGCGATGGGGCGATATGGCCAGAGAGTCCATGGCGAAATAGAGAACCAGCAGGAGAACGGAAACTCGCGTCATTTCGAATAGTAATTCGACAAGGTCGAGACCTCAACTTGGGAAAGTAATGGCCGGCGGCCAGGGTGGGCGGTGTGGATTCAAAGGAAGCTGGCGGTCCCTCCCGCGTCCCTCTGCATCGCACTTCCTGCGGGCCGCCCGTTACTGCGGGGGCGTCGCGGGGGAGCTTGATCCTGCTGAGCTGGGTGACCCCGAGTTTTCCCCCACATACTCGGCCGTATAGGTGTCAAAACGCGAGGACTCCTGGGTGGAGGTAGGGGCGGGGCGGCTGCCCGATGAGCGGCGTTTGCTCGTTGAGCCGCGGGAGGATGCCACCTTCAGGCCCTGTGCGCGGGCTTTGGCGACGGTCAATTCCTCGTCCCACTGGCGGTAGAGCTCCTCGTAGCGCCGCTCGTAGGTCGCATCACTCATCTGGCCGAGAGCGTATTGCCGTTCAATTTTCTCCTCCTTCTCGGCATAGCGCGCATTGATCGCCGATTTCGCCTTCATGTAGGCGGGCAACCAGGCGCAACCTGACAGGAACATCGCCGTCGCGCAGAGGACAGCACCCGATGAACATTTCCAAAAGCGCATCTGGTAGTGTTAGGAGAAGGCCTCCGGCATCACAAGATTTGATGACGGTCCGTCCAAAAAAACACCCGATATCCGCCCGGGGCCTACGATGCCGTTACTGGATTCAATCCGGCACCGGGGTGGCTTCCCTAGTTCGCAAACTGCCGGATTTTCGCCAGTTCGCGTCGTTTCCAAATGGCTTTTTGGACGTCCTGAGGCAGGCGCTCGATGCGGTTCCGCAAGACCTCATCAATGGCGTCCAGCTGATCGCGGCTCTTGTTGCGTTTACCGGTTTTCGAGCCGGGATGCATCCGAAACACCCCCCAGGATTCGTCAAAATAATGAATCGACGCGACCTCGAGGAGACGCACGAGCATGTCCATGTCCATAAAGGCATGCTCATCTTCATCATACAATCCCGCGAGATCGTGGAGCGACTTGTGATAGAAATAGGACACCGGGTTGAGCGGTGGCAGGACCTCCCCCGCCATCATGCCTTCGAACGTTAATCCAACCGGACGACTCTGCCGGATGATCTTCCCGCTGCGCACCATGATATCGCAGTTTCCGACCACGAACGACGGTTCCTTGAGGGTGCGAAAAATCTCGAGCACATGGTTCAACACCCCCGGTTTGTAGTAGTCGTCGGCGTTCAAAAACGCGACGATCGGAGCCTTGGCAGCGGCGATTCCTTTGTTCATGGCATGGGTCTGGCCGCGATCGGGCTCCGAAACCCAGCGGATATGGGGATACACTGCGGCCCGTCGCTCGATGATTGCCGCGGTCCGATCTGTCGAGGCGCTATCGAAGATGATGTGTTCAACGCCCTCACAGTTCTGTTCCACCACATTGTCGATGCAGGCTCCGATAAATGGCTCGGCGTTGAACGTGGTGGTGATGATGGACAACCGGACTTGGGACATGCCGAGTCACTTCCGGTGAAATTCCGGAAAACTCAACAGAAATTTTCTTCGGTTGCCTCCGTTGCCTCGTGGGATACGTTCTTAAACTCTCCTTCGCACCTTTTTATGTCGTCTTGCAAAATTCTTGTCGCTGGAGCCGGTGGATTCATCGGCGGCCACCTCGTGAAAACTCTTCTGGAACTTGGCCACGAGGTGCGAGCCGTGGACAAAAAACCCCAGTGGCAGTGGTACCAACTTTTCCCGGAAGCGGAAAATCTCACCCTCGACCTGGAAGAGCGGGAGGCCTGCTCCCGCGCGGTGGATGGCAGCGAGATCGTCTACAACCTCGCCGCCGACATGGGGGGCATGGGTTTCATTGAGAACAACAAGGGCCTCTGCATGCTCAGCGTCCTGATCAACACCCATCTGCTCATCGCGGCGCGCCAGAGCGGGGTTTCGCGGTATTTCTTTGCTTCGTCGGCCTGCGTTTACGCCGGGAGCAAACAAAACGATCCGGAAAACCCCGGGCTGGCGGAAGGCGACGCCTATCCTGCGGAACCTGAGGACGGATACGGTTGGGAGAAGCTTTTCAGCGAACGCATGTGCCGGCATTTCCGGGAAGATTTCGGCGTCGAAACCCGCGTGGCCCGCTACCACAACGTTTACGGCCCCCACGGCACCTTCGACGGTGGCCGCGAGAAGGCCCCTGCGGCGATTTGCCGGAAGGTGATCGCGGCAAAACTCGGCGGAACTCACGAGATCGAGATCTGGGGGGATGGACAGCAAACCCGCAGCTTCATGTACATCGCCGATTGCGTGCAGGGAACCCAGGCTCTTTTAAACAGCGCCATCACGGATCCCATCAACTTGGGAAGCTCCGAGATGGTATCGATCAACCAGCTGGTGGATCTCGTCGAAGAGATCGCGGGCCTGAAGCTGAAGCGTACCTACAACCTTGACGCTCCCAAAGGAGTGCGCGGCCGGAGCAGCGACAACACCCTCATTCGGAATCTCCTCAATTGGGAACCCGGCATTCCGCTCCGCACCGGCTTGGAGCAAACCTACGCCTGGATTTATGATCAGATGAAATCCGGTGCCCCTGCCAGTAACGTAACGAACCTTTTCTGACCGGTCCTGCGACCACGAGGGGTCGAGGCTGACCCTGGGGGAAGTCAATTTGCGGAAGAACGATTCTCGGAACGGCCGCAGGGATCGCGGGTTATGGTGAAACGAAAAACCGTTCCTTCCGTGTCGGAGCGCACCAATGCGACGGTCGCACCGTGCGCACGGGCGAGTTCGGAGCAAAGACTTAAGCCCAATCCGTGCCCACTGAAGTTGGCATCGTGGGAGCCGCGATGGAACCGTTCGAAAATCCTCGAAGCATGTTCCGGCAGGATGCCCTCACCGGTGTTTGAGACTTCGAGGATCCACACCCCAGCGTCGGGCCGAAGCAACACCTGGACTTCTCCGCCCGGCCGGTTGTATTTCACGGCGTTATCAAGAAGGTTACTGACGATCTGGGTCAGGCGAACCTCTTCGCCGAGGACGTGGGCCTTATCGGGAATTTCTGCCTTCAGGGTCAGCCCACGGGCATCGGCCATGATGTGCGCGTCATAAACGCAATCGTCGAGGACGCGGGCTAGATCTACCGGTTGAAGGTCCAGCTTTAGTTGTCCAGAGTCGGTTAACGCAAGCAGCAAGAGACTCTTCGTGATGGCGTTCAGGCGTTTGGCGGTTTCCAAAATTTCCGCAACACCGGCCCGATCCGAGTCGGAGAGAGTGGAAGACTTAAGCAGGGCCTCGATATCTCCGTGAAGCACGGTTAACGGAGTCTTCAGTTCGTGGGAGGCATCTGCACTGAAACGCACAGCCTGCTGGAAGCTTGCTTCCAGACGGTCCAGGGTCGCGTTGAGAACAAGCGCGAGACGGCGAATCTCATCATCCGCGGGAGGCACAGGCACACGGCGCGAGAGGTGTTGCGACGTGATGCCCTCCGCTTCGTCCGCTATGCGTTGCACAGGTCGAAGGGCCTGACTCGCGATCCACCTGCCTCCGACAACCACCACGACCAGCATGGTGGGAAAACCGACGGCAAAGATGGTCGCAAAACCGCGCAGGAGCCAGATGATCCGGTCGGCCGGAATCGCCACGTGCATCTGGGTGCCCGCATCGCTGAAAGATGCCACTCTCATCAGACCCTGTGGCATTTTCACAAAGCGGGGTGTGGGGCCGGCCGGAAGAGGAGTGTCCTCCAATTTGGCAGACCTTATGTAGAGCCCCCCGTCGTGATACAGTTCGACCATTTGGTCCTGCATGGGGCCTGGCAACCACTCCTGCACCTCGTGGCGGTCGTTCCAGTTGAAAAGCTCCCCCCCGTGTTCCCGCACCTGTTGGAAAAATTGATTGGCTAGACTGCGGGCCTGATCGTCGAGGTCCTCCACGGCCCGAATGTAGAGGAAGACTCCACCGCCCCCGCCACACACCAGTAGTGCTATCGTGACGAGTGCCGCCGTCCAGGCCATCACCCGCTTTTCCAGGGTGAGCGCCCTCATTCCGGTGGGCGCAGCGCGTAGCCGACACCGCGAACGGTCTGAATCAGTTTCACCTCAAATCCGTCGTCGATCTTTCGCCGGAGACGCTGGATATAGACGTCCACGACATTGGTGCCGGTGTCGAAATGATAGTCCCAGACCCGCTCGGTGATCTGTGCGCGAGTCATTACTCTCCCCGGCCATTGCATGAGATATTCCAGCAGGGCAAACTCCCGTCCGTGAAGTTGGATGGGGTTTCCCGCGCGCTCAGCGGTGCGCGTCATCAGATTCACGGTGAGGTCATGAACCCTCAGCAGGGTCAGTCCCTGGCCCCCTCCGCGCCGCCCGAGCGATTCGATCCGGGCCACCAGTTCTTCGATGGCGAAGGGCTTCGAAAGATAGTCGTCGGCTCCGAGCCGCAGCCCCTCAACCCGTTCCGACACCTCGCCTCTCGCGGTCAGTAGCATGACCGGCGAAGTGATGTGTCGTTCCCGCAATATCCGAAGCACACTCAGGCCGTCACGCCCTGGCATCATCACGTCGAGAACAATGGCATCGTAGGGCGTCGTAGCCGCAAGGCTCAGCGCATCATTTCCGTCGTGCACTGCATCCACGGCGTGGCCTTCCTGCCGCAGGGCATTGCGGATGTGGTTGGCAACTTTTTTTTCGTCTTCGGCGAGAAGGACTCTCATGTCGTGGACCGTGGAGGAAGGAGGAAGCAGTAGAGTCTGACACATGCCGCGAAGAAAGGCCATGCGAATGACAGGATTCCGCCGGGAAGATGACATGCGTGTCATAAATCTCAGAGAACCCTGTCATTTGCCTTCCGCATACTCCTGCCGATCATGAAGCCCCTGTATGCCCTTATCCTCTCGGCGATGGCCGCCCATGCCGGGATGGTGTTTGATCAACCGCATGACAACACCGGGGCGTTGAGGATGTCGTCGCGTTACCAGCCGAACGGGTCGGACTACGACCAGTTTGTTTGGGATTCATTCAGTGTGCCGACGGCGCAGGCCATCACAGAAATCCGCTGGCGGGGCGGATACGATCCCCAAATGAGTTACTGGGGTGGCGACCTGGTGAATTTCCGGGTGTCCATTTATGAGTCCACCCCGGGGCTTTCCCAGCCGCATCTTGGCGCCCAATATCCGGCCACTCCCGCGACCTTGGTTGCCTACGATACGGGGGGCAATGTCGGGGAGACTCCGGTTGGAGTTTTTGGCGGGGTGCCGATCTCTGACTATCGGTTCGTGCTGCCGACGGTATTTCAGGCCCAGGCAGGGAAGCTCTACTGGGTGCAGATCGAGGCGGAGTTTGTGAATGGGCTTCCGTATTGGGGGTTGGCGGCGGGCACGGACAACGGTTCGCATTTTCGGCGCATCTCCGGTCAGGCGGACTACTATTTTCAGGTCGCTCCGGGCGATGCGGCCTTCGGTATGGTGACCTCCGACGGACCGGTCTATTCGATCGTAGCCGGGACGTCGCCGCCGAATGGCGGCACGATCGACAACGAGGGTCTCTATCCGGAGAACTCCTCAGCTCCGCTATTAGCCCTGCCAAACGCGGGCTACGCCTTCGTAAATTGGACGGAAAACGGGTCGGTCGTCAGCGCCAATCCGAGCTACACGTTCACCGTCGCGGGGAACCGCACCTTGACAGCCAACTTTTCCGCGGGCTCGGCCATCGCGACGTCCGCATGGCCGCTCACGGGCGGCACGACCAACGGAGACGGAAGTTTCGTGAATGGCCGTGATGTCACAGTGGAAGCCGCCGCTTCGGCAAACTATTCGTTTGTCAACTGGACGGAAAACGGCGTGCCAGTCAGCACAAGTGCAGTCTACACGTTCCCGGCTGCGGCGGACCGTGACTTGGTGGCTAACTTTACACCCTCGGCGACCAACCTCGGCGTTGTCTTTTCCCAGCCCGCCACACCTTCCGGCTCGATCCTCCTCTCGTCGTATCTCGCGCCGGACGGAAATGTGGACGGGATGGAGTATCGGTTCGAGAAGTTTACGCCCGCCACGACGGTCGGGATCTCTCACCTGCGCTGGCGCGGTGGCTATATCGGAAACAATCAGGCGGCCAATCCCGTCGTTGAGTTTGTTGTCAAAATATACGGTTCCAGTGCCAATGGTTTCTACCCGGATCTGGCGAATCCCGTGCTGAAAAAATACACCCTCACCGGAAATGCGAGCGAGTCGGCGGCTGGCCTCGCGGGAGGTGTGCAGATGTATGACTATTCGGTGACGCTGCCGACATCGTTCCTCGCCTCTGCGGGCACCAGTTACTGGATTCAGATTGAGGCCTCCCAGTTTGTCTATCCGCTCACTTGGGGCCATGCCACGGGCTCCGGGGGAAACAACGCACACTACCGCCGGGTCGGAAACAGCTACTACAGCGGCTCGGGCGATCTCGCGATCACGCTCTCGTCCGATGTGCCCACCACTCATGCCATCAGTGCGACATCGTCCTCCGCACTGGGTGGGACGGTTGCCGGGGCGGGCACCTTCGCCCTCGATGCCATCGTGAACCTTGCCGCCCTGCCAAATGCCGGCTTTGCATTTGTGAATTGGACCGAGGACGGAAACATCGTGGACCAAGCCCCACAACTGGCGTTCGCGGCGACGGCGAACCGTGTGCTGGTCGCCAACTTTCAACCGGCTTACCAACTCGCGCTGGCCAGCTCATCGAATACCATGGGCACAGTCACGGGAGCAAACACCTACGTGATCGGAACTCGGGTGACAGCCACCGCTACGCCGAAGACTGGCTATGTGTTCCTGAACTGGACGGAAGGCGGGAACATCGTCAGCACGTCGCCCAGCTACTCACTTAGCCTTCTCGCCCCGCGCAGTCTGCTGGCGAACTTTGCCGTTGGATTTACCGTTGCCGCCACTTCATCTTTCGCGCCCGGTGGCACCGTGAGCGGCTCTGGCGGTTTTGCTGCCGGAAACACCGGCCTGCTGGTCGCCACACCCGCGGCGGGATATGAGTTCAAGAACTGGACCGAAGGCGGGATCGTCGTTGGCAGCGACACCAGCCTCACCTTCACCGCAACCACAAACCGCTCCCTGGTGGCAAACTTCCTGCCCATCGTAAACATTAGCACCGAGGCGCCGGATACCATGCTCCTTTCCTGGCCTTCGTCCGCCGTCGGCTGGGTCCTGCAAGAAAGCCCCGACCTCCGGACCGGTAGTTTTTCGAATTCAGCGCTACCCGTAATTTCCAACGGAGGCCAAAACACGGTCCCTGTCACGAATCCCGCTGGGCATCGCTTTTTCCGACTCTCCCAACCATGAATCCTTGCTTTCGTTTCCTCGCCGTTCTCCTCCTTGCGGTCCCAGTCCACGCCGGGACCATCGCCAGTCAGTCGCCGAGCGCTTCGGGGGGCGGCTGGCTGTCTGCCCGCTATGGAGTGGATGGGAGCGGATTCGACGAGTTCGTGTGGGACAGCTTCAGTTCTACGACCAATCAAATCGTCCGCGAAATCCAGTGGCAGGGCACTCGGACTGGCTCCGTGCCCGCGAGCTTTGAGATCAGCATCAATACATCAGCATTCCCGGGCGGCACCACCTGGCAGGTCACTGGCAGTGCCGATGAAACACCCACAGGGACACCCGGTGTTTACAACTACAGGTTCACTCTGCCCGCGGGATTTGCCATGACGGCCGGGCAAACCTACTGGCTTCAGGTCTTCGCGGTGCAGAATGAAATGCCCAACTGGCAGTGGAGTGCTGGCACCGGGGGCAATGGGACGCACTTCGCCCAGGTGCCGGCCATCACCGGGAACTACCGATACATCAACACGACAGGGGATGTCGCATTCTCTGTCCTGAATGCGGCGACCGTTCCTGTCAGCGTCACTCTGGAAAGGTCTCCGTCCTTGGGGGGCTCGGTGACCGGTGGCGGCACGTTTGCGCCGGGTGCAAATGTAACAGTGACGGCCACGCCTGCCAGCGGGCGCACCTTTTTGAATTGGACGGAAGCCGGCGTCATCGTGAGCACGAACGCAACCTACTCGTTTGCCGCCGATGGGAACAAAGCACTGACCGCAAATTTCTCGGGACCGAACACGGGACCCTACGTGATCAACGCTGTTGCGAACCCCGCCGTTAATGGCAACGTTGGCGGGGCCGGCACCTACAATGCGGGCGAGATCGTGGACCTTGATATCTCCGCCGCCGATGGTGTCTCGTTTGTCGGTTGGACGGAAAATGGAATCCTGGTGAACCTCCCCTACGTTGGCGGTGGCCTCTTCCAATTCCCCTCCACCGAGGACCGCAATCTCGTCGCTAATTTTTCCTATCCTTATAATAGCTTCTTCATCAACGGCGTGGTCTCGCCCGCTTCGTCCGGGACCGTCGTTCTGGGGGGAACCGCCGGGCTTGCTGGCAAGAGCTACAACGGAGGCACTCCCATCACACTCACCGCCACGCCGGCGAACGGTTATCGATTTGTTCACTGGAGGCAAGGAGCTGGCCTCGGTGACCTGAATGGCCCCCCAAACATCGTCAGCACCAACCCGGTTCTCAATCACCTCGTCTGTTACGGCACCACACTCACGGCGGTCTTTGAGCCAGCGTTCCCTTTACTTTCCCTTTCCACGTTCCCGGTCGCGGGCGGCACCACAACGGGCGGCGGAACCTTTGCGAATGGGACAAATGTCACCGCGAATGCCAGCCCGGCGGTCGGCTATGCCTTTGAGAGTTGGAGGATGGGCACGATGGTCGTGAGCACCGATGCGAACTACACCTTCGCGCTCACAACCCACACTGCGCTCAAGGCAATTTTTGTCGCGACCAACCGGACTATTACGGCAAACTCCATGCCAACCGAGGGCGGCAGCGTCACCGGCGGAGGAGTAGTCGGGAATGGCGCAACCGTGACCCTTACCGCGACGCCTGCGACGGGCTTCGCCTTCGAATCATGGATCCTTGACGGTGCACCGGCGGGTTCGAACAATCCTGCCACGTTCGAAGCCCTCAATGATCATGCGTTTGTGGCAAACTTTACGTCGGTTCCTGTCTTTGTTGTCTCGACGAATGCCGCTCCAGCGGCAGGCGGGACGACAGAAGGTGATGGCGCCTTCAATTCCGGCACCGTCGTTTTCGTCACCGCCATGCCCAATGAGGGTTTTTATTTTGTCAATTGGACGGAGGACGGCATCCCGGTCGGCACCACGACGACTCTTGACATCACCGCGAACGCGAACCGCACTCTTCTGGCCAATTTCGCACCAGGCTTCACCGTGACCACCGAGGCCTCCTATGCCCCGGGTGGGACAATCGCAGGCGGCGGTGGTTATGGCACGGGAGGAAACGTAACTGTTGTGGCAACGCCCGCCGCCGGTTATCAGTTCGCCAACTGGACCGAGGGGGGCGCCGTCGTCAGCGTCAGCAGCAGCTATTCTTTTCCGGCCGCCGCAGACCGCACGCTCGTCGCGAACTTCCTTCCCATCCTTGGCATCGACGGCGGAACGTCCGGATCATTAGCTATGACTTGGCCGGCCTCTGCCACAGATTGGATCCTGCAGGAAAGCCCGGACCTCAACCCCGCGAGCTGGGTGGACTCCGAGTTGTCGATCACCACGGACGGCGCGCAGAACCAAATTTCCATCCCCAGCCCCGCGGGCAGGCTGTTCTTCCGGCTCATCCGACCATGATGCGTCCAGCCACCTATTGCCCGACGTGGCTTGGTCTTTTGTTACTGACCGCCTGGCAGGCCTTCGGCTTTCAGCACGAGCACAACTCGCCGCCGGACATCGATACCCGCGCCGCCGCGCCGGCTGTGCTGGCACCCGCTTATGCCGGAGGCTCGAGCCGGTTGAAAGGCCGCTTGGCCGGCGTGAGGGTGGAGCTGGATCGGGTGCTCGGAAGACCCGGCTTTATCTCGAGGCGAGAGGGTTTGCTGACGGGGCCGAATGGCGATGGTTCGACGATTCCCAAGGCGTTGCTGAATGCCATCCCGGCGGGTGATCCTTACCGTGTCACCAAGGCATTTCTCAATGAGTATCGCGATGTGTTCGGTCACGATGCGACCGCCCTCACTGGTGCGGTGGTGAAGCGGGACTACGTGGCGAAACACAATGGCCTGCATACGACAGTGTGGGAGCAGCAGGTGGCGGGGATTCCCGTGTTTGAGGCGATGATTCAGGTGCATGTGACGAAGCGCGGCGAGCTTGTAAATATCACGAGCCGATTCATCGCGGACCCTGCAAAGGCCAAAGGGCCGATGGTGCCAGCAATCACGGGGACGGAAGCGTTGATCTGCGCGGCTCAGTCTCTGGAACTCACGCTGTCTGAAGCGGAGATCACTGCGAAAGGCGCGCCGATTGGAGTGGATCAGCGGCAGAAGCTCCGCGCTGCGGTGCTCGCGGGCAGGGCCGAGGTGAAGCTGATCTGGCTGCCGATGAACGGCAGGTCGCTGCGCTTGTGCTGGGATGTACTGCTGACGCCGAAGAGCCGGGGCGAAACCTTCCGCGCCCTCGTGGATGCGCAGACCGGGGTTGTGCAGGTGCGGCGCTGCCTCACGGTTTATAGCAGCAGTGCGAGCTTCCGGGTATTCACGAGCGATAGCCCGTCGCCGCTTTCTCCCGGATACAGCACGCCGCAGACGGCCCAGCCGTCCGTGGTGGAGCGGTCCCTTGTGACGCTTGTTGCGCTGGACGCCACCGCTTCACCCGACGGCTGGATTCCCGATGGCTTTTATGAAACGTGGGGCAACAACGTGGCTGCGCACACCGATCTGAACTCCGATAACGGGGCCGACTTGCCACGCCCGCAGGGTTCGCCCGAGCGCGTGTTCGATTTCCCGCAGGATCTCGCGCTAGCGCCGGGCACGTATAGCGACGCCGCCACCGTGCAGGTCTTCTACTGGTGCAACTGGATGCACGATCGCCTTTATCAACAGGGGTTCGATGAAGCGGCGGGGAATTTTCAAAACAGCAACTTCGGGCGTGGCGGTCTCGAGGGCGATGAGCTGCAGGCGGATGCCCAGGACGGCAGCGGCTTCAACAACGCCAATATGACCACGCTGCCCGATGGCTACCCTCCGCGCATGCAGATGTACCTTTGGAACGGCCCCACGCCGGATCGCGATGGTTCGCTGGATGCGGAGATCGTTCTGCACGAATATGCGCACGGGATGAGCTACCGGCTGGTCGGAGGAGGCACGGGCATCGGGTCGTTGCAAACCAGCGGAATGGGCGAAGGCTGGTCGGACTTCTACGCGCTCGCACTCCTGAGCAGCGCCAACGATGACGTCAACGGCTGCTATGCCTTCGGTGCCTATGCGGCGCATCTGATGAGCGGCCTGCCGCAGAGCTACTACTTCGGCACGCGTCGTTATCCCTACTCGACGGACATGACCAAAAATCCGCTGACCTTGTCGCAGGTCGCGCAGACGTCCGTGGACATGAGCATTCCGCGCAGCTCGATCTTCACCACCAACGCGCAGTTGAATCCGAGCGAGGTGCATAACATCGGCGAAGTCTGGTGTTCGGCGCTGTGGGAGGTGCGCGCGAATCTGATCAAACGTCACGGCTTTGCCATCGGCAATGAACTGGCGCTGCAACTCGTGACTGACGGCATGAAGCTGTGCCCGCCGGAGCCAAACTTTCTGCAGGCCCGCGATGCCATCATCCAGGCGGACTTGGTGAACAACGGCGGAACCAATCACAATGAGCTGTGGGCTGGCTTTGCGAAACGCGGCATGGGCTTTAGCGCCACGTCGCCCGACAGTTCGGTGACATTCGGTATCGTGGAAGCTTTCGACAATGGCGACGATCTGCATGTCGCCGAGACCGAGGGATTCACCTCGAACGGTCCACAGGGCGGTAGCTTCACGCCCCACTCGCGTACTTACACCCTGACCAACACAGGCACCACGACGCTGGACTGGACGGGAGGGCACACGCAGACATGGTTCGATGTCACGCCGTCAACGGGATCACTCGCGGTCGGCGCATCTACGATTGTAACCGTCAGCATCAACGCGCTGGCCAACGCGCTCGCCGTCGCCAGCTACACCGACACGCTCGACTTTACCAACACCGCCAGCAATGCCACCCAGCCGCGCAGCATCGCGCTCGATGTCCTGCCCGCGCAGCGCGTGTTCTATTTCCCGATGGACACGGATCCGGGCTGGACCAAGAACGGTGCCTGGGCTTTTGGCACGCCGCTGGGCGGTGGTGGCGGTGGCGCCTATGGATTCCCTGATCCCACGAGCGGTGCAACCGGCACGAAAGTCTACGGCGTGAATCTCAGCGGCAATCACTCCACCACACTCGGTGCCACCTTGCACCTCACCTCCGGCCCGCTGAATTTTACCGGCAAAACGAACTGCGTGCTGCAATTCCAACGCTGGCTCAATTCGGACGCGCCACCGTATGTGCAGCTCACGATCGAGGTCTCGACCAATGGCACGACCTACACCCGCGTGTGGGGTAATGGATTCGAGATCTTCGAGAACGCCTGGAGCAAACAGCATTACAACATCTCCGCCATCGCCGACAACCAGCCCACCGTCTATCTGCGCTGGACCTACCGCATCCTCAAAGTCGGCGCGCGGCCGATGTCGGGATGGAACATCGACGACGTGGAAATTCTCGCCGATACCGCCCCGCCGGTGGCCACGGCCATGTCACCTCATGTGAACGCGAACACTGCTTCCAGCCTCGCGCTCTCAGGCTCCGCTTCGTCGGGAGGCATCCTGACCTATCAGCTTGTCACGCCCCCTGCGCGTGGCTTGCTCTCTGCGTTCAACCCCACCACAGGCGCAGTCACCTACACACCCGCGCACGGCTTCACGGGGGCTGACAGCTTTACCTTCCGGGCAACGGTGTTGAAAGAAGAAGCTAAATGGAAGCATAAGAATGCCTAAGGGAAGCGATAAGAGTGAGCCAGGGAGCCTCGCGGGTGAGCGAGGCGCGCAACCAGCGCAAGAATTTGACGGTGCGCTGGGTGAGGCGGAGA